>JBJXGN010000148.1:0-83150 GCA_046160585.1 Kofleriaceae bacterium | reverse complement strand
CCGTCGAGGACGAGGATCTCGGAGTCCGCGACGTTCTGCGCGAGGCACGAGTCGATGCACTCGCGGATGAAGGGCGCCTGATTGCGCGTCGGGATGACGAACGAGAGCAACACGGGGGCCTGGGCGGCGGACGCTAGCACAGGGCCCCGAAATGCAGTAAGCGTGGGCTGCGGTGCGTCCCTTGCGCGTAAGCCTCGTCACGCCTTCGTTCAATCACGCGCGCTTCATCGAGCGCACGATCGACAGCGTGCTGTCGCAGCGAGGTGACTTCGAGCTCGACTATCGCGTGCTCGACGGCGGGAGCACGGATGGCACGATCGACGTCCTCCAGCGCTACGGGGACCGCGTGCAATGGATCAGCGAGCGCGACAAGGGCCAGGTCGACGCGATCAACAAGGGGCTGCGCCGCGCGACCGGCGACATCGTCGGGTGGCTGAACAGCGACGACGTGCTCCTGCCCGGCGCGCTCGAGCGCGTCGTGACCGCGTTCCGGCAGAATCCAACCACGGACTGGGTGCACGGGCGCTGCTTGATCATCGACGAGCACGATAACGAAGTGCGCAAGTGGATCTCGGCGTACAAGCACTACCGCGCGCAGCGGTACTCGCTCCAGAGCCTCTTGACCGAGAACTTCGTCAGTCAAATGACCGTGTTCTGGCGGCGGCACGTTCACGACGACATCGGATTCATCGACGGCAGCTTCAAATACGCGTTCGACTACGACCTCTGGGTTCGGCTCGCGGAGCGTACGGACCCCGTGTACATCGAGGACGCGATCGCGTGTTTCCGCTGGTACGAGACGAGCAAGTCCGGCGAGGGCTTTGTCGTCCAGATGACGGAGACCGCGGATCGCGGCGCGAGCGCCAAAGGGGCGTCGGCGTGGACCTACGTTTCGGCGAACGTGAAGAAGCGCGCCATCATCAACATCTATCGAGCGCTAGGCTACGCGCGCGGCATCGCCGGGCGCTTTCGCTGACGGGGCGCGATCGAGGCGCTCCTGCACGAGCGCGAGCTCCTGGGTGAGCGAGACCGAGCGCAGCTGCAGCTTGCTGATCGTCACGAGCGAGCGCAGGTGCAGGATCGCCAGCGCCGCGATGGCGACGCAGAACAGGAAGTTCGACATCAGCGTGAAGCCGAGCGCGGCGGCGACGCGGCCGGTCACCGTCGGGAACGCGGCCATGAGGCCGAGCAGGGTCAGGAACGCGAAGAACGACATGCTGCCTTGCAGCGTGACGCGCTCGCGGAAGAGGAGACGCAGCAGCACGGCGCCGATGACAAGGCAGATGAGGCCGAGCAGCCAGTAGTTCTCAGCGACTTGTTGCACCGTTTCTCCCCTTGCTTCGCACGTACGTGAGCACGACCGCGGTCGTGACCTTCAGCATGTAATAGATCGTCGAGAACCCCGCGATGCTCGAGCTGCCGCCCTGGCGCGTGCGCATCGTCACCTGGGTCTCGCGCACGACGAGGCCGGCCTTGCGTGCGACTGCAAGCGACTCGGGCTCCGGGAAGTCGTACGGGTAGTTCTCGTCGAACAGCGCGAGCGCGCGCGGCCCGTAGAGGCGAAAGCCCGACGTGGGATCGCTCACGCGGAGGCGCGTGAGTATGCGGAGCAGGACGCGGAGCCACCAGCTCCCGAGGCGGCGCAGCGGCGTGGACTTGAAGTTGGCCTTGTCGCCCGACGAGAACCGCGTTCCGATCAGGAGGTCCGCATCGCCCGCGGCCGCGACGAGCTTCGCGATCTCGGCAGGCGGATGCTGGCCGTCACCGTCGACCTGGACCGCGTAGTCGAAGCCTTCGCGGCGCGCGAGACGCAGGCCCGACTGTACGGCACCACCGATGCCGAGGTTGCGGCACAAGCGGACGACACGTGCGCCGCCCTCCCGGGCAACGTCGGAGGTGCGGTCCGCCGAGCCGTCGTCGATCACGACCGTCGAGAGCTCGACCCCGTCGACGGGCGGCAGCGCCCGGATCTCGGAGAGCACCCCGGCGAGCGCGTCCTGCTCGTTGTATGCGGGGATGACGATGAGAAGGCGCACGGGCTGCGCGAGCTATATCACGGCGGTTTTCGTATATTGCCCGTCGTGAAGGCCGTGGTTTCGCGCCTGACGCCACGGCAGATCCTGCTTGCCGGCTGGGGCGCGTTCCTGCTCTACGCGTGGCCCGGCTTCATGAGCTTCGATTCGATCTACCAGCTCCAGGAGTCGCGCGAGGGCTTCTATAGCGACGGGCACCCGCCGATGATGGCGCAGCTCTGGCGCATCGTGGAGCTGGTCATCGCGGGCCCCGCGGGGATGCTGCTCCTGCAGTCCAGCGTGTTCCTTGCGGGCGTGTTCCTGATCTTCCGGCAGCGCATGAAGGACCGCACGGCCGCGATCGCCGCGGTCTTGTTCCTGTGGTTTCCGCCGGTGGGCAGCGTGATCGCCGTCATCTGGAAGGACTCGCAGATGACGGCGTGGATCGTCCTCGGCGCGGGCTTGTTGCTCTCCGAGCGCCGGGGGCATCGGTTGTGGGGGCTCGCCGCGATCGCGCTCGGGACGGCGATGCGCCACAACGCGCTCGTCATGACGTTGCCGCTCGTCGTGCTGCTGTTTGTCTGGAACAAGCCCGACCAACATCGGGCGCGTAGCAGTGCCGAAGGCGCTGCGAAGGTAAGCGACAAGTATGGCTTCGTGAAGCGGTACGCCATCGCGATCGTCGCGTGGATCGTGGTCACGATGTCCGCACGCGTGGTGTCCAACGCCCTCACGGACGAGCATCGCCACATCTACGCGCACAGCTTGCAGCTGTGTGACATCACGACGACGCTTCGGTTCGTCGACGAACCGATCCCCGACGCGGTGCTGCTCGAGAAGCTACGCGGCTCGACGATGGCGCACACGACGGATCTCCACGCGCGAACCAAGAAGTTCGATCCAGCGGGCAGCTTCGTCGACAACATCTGGTGGAACGCGTATTCGTTCTTCCGGATCCCGGAGACCGACGCGGAGCGCGCGGGCAACGCGAAGGCGTGGAAGGCGATCGTGTTCGGCTATCCCGAGGCGTACCTCGCGTATCGCTGGGCCATCTTCTCGCGCGTGCTCGGGATCGACGACAGCGTAAAGCAGTCGCCGTTCTATACGTGGTTCGTCGATATCCAGTCGCCGATGTACACGCATATCCGCATTCATCACGACGCATCGCCGAGTGGGCTGCAGGAAGTACTGCGCGAGGTCGTGCACGCGGTCGGACGAGCGCCGATCTCGCGCGTGATCTTGTACATGGTCCTCGCGGTGCTGCTCTTGCCGTTCTGCTGGCGCGATCGCGAAGTGTTTGCGTGGCTCGTGTCGGCGTTCGCAAACGAAGCGTTCCTGTTCGTGTTCTCTCCGACGACGGACTGGCGCTACAGCTACTGGCTGATCCTCGCCGTGTCGCTCGGCGTCGTATTGCTCGTCGCGCGCCGAGCGAAGGGACGAACGACAATGCGGAAGACGTTGCCCCAGCCATCACCACCGTAGAGCTCGCCGTCGACAGGGTAGATGCTCGCCGGGTTGAAAAACGGCGCCTCGTAGTCGGTGACCGCAAACGTGCTGCCGGTTCGCCGCGCGCGCGACACCGACGACAAGCAGTTGTCCGCGAAGATGTAGTCACCGACGAGGTCCGGGAAACACTCGCCGCGATAGACGGCGCCGCCGATCACCGCGCACCAGCCCTCGTCGTGCGTGCGCTCGATCACCGGCATCAGCTTCCCCGCCGGTTCGCACGGCGGCCACAGGCACGTCGAGCCCTCGTATGGCTTCCATCCGAGGTTCGCGCCGCGGGCTATGGTTGCTGGCACGAAGTCGATCTCCTCGATCTCTTCTTGCCCGACATCGCCGATCCACAGATCCGCGCCGTCGAACGAAAACCGCCACGGGTTGCGTAGCCCGGTCATGTAGACCTCCTGTGCGCCCGCGACGCCGTCGGCGAACGGGTTGTCATCGGGGATCGCGTACGCGCGGCCGCCCGAGGTGCGATCGACATCGATGCGCAGCATCTTGCCAAGCAGCGAGAAGTCGTCCTGTCCGTTCTCATCCGGGTCGTTCGCGCCGCCGCCGTCACCCGTCGCGACGTAGAGGTAGCCGTCGGGGCCAAACGCGAGCATGCCGCCGTTGTGGTTCGCGGCGAAGTCCGGGATCGAGAGTACGAGCTGTGCGCTCGCGGGATCGACGCGGTCTGGATCGGTCGCGCTCACCGTGTAGCGCATCACGACGTCGAAGAACGGCCCCGTCGGGTCGGTGCCGCGATATGCGGTGTACGCGATGTAGAGCTGTCCGTTCGTCGCGTACTGCGGATGGAACGCGAGACCGAGGAGGCCGAGCTCCGACATGTTGTAGCCGAGGAACGGCAGGTCCCCGGCGAGCTCCGAGATGTCGAGGAACGGCGCTGCGAGCACGCTGCCGCGATCGTCGAGCGTCGGGCCCCGGTCGATCACGAGGATCCGGCCGTCCTCGATCACCGCGAACAGCCGATCGCGATCACCGGGCGGCGCGGTCACGAGGACGATCGTCCCCGACATCTGCGCGACGAGCTGGACGCCTAGGTCGGTTCCCGGCGTCGGGGTACACCGGCCCGTCGACGGAGCATCCACGCTCGCATCGGCGGTGACGCGCAGGTTGTCACCACAGGCTACGACGAGGCCGAGAGCGAGCGCCGTCCCGATCCTGCCGATCGCCGTGACCCACTGCATCCGTCGAGGATACTCGTACTTGCCCGTCGGGGCGCACCATGTCTATAAGGGGCCGTGAGCCTCCCCAAGGCGCAGACCTGGGTCGTGATCGCCGCCTACAACGAAGGTAAGGTGATCCGCGAGGTCGTGAAGGGCGTGGTCGACGGTGGTTGGAACGTTGTCGTCGTGGACGATGGTTCGCGCGACGACACGGCCACCGCGGCGCGGATGCCCGGGGTCGTCGTGGTGCGGCACGTGATCAACCGCGGGCAGGGCGCCGCGCTGCAGACCGGCATCGACTACGCGCGTCGCCGCGGGGCGCGCGCGATCATCACGTTCGACGCGGACGGTCAGCACGACGCGGCGGATCTGCCGGCCCTCGTCGAGGCGCTCGACACCGCCGACATCGCGCTCGGCTCTCGCTTTCTCGGTCGTGTCGAGGGTGCCTCGCAGCGCCGCATGGCGATGCTGCGCACGGCGACCAAGGTCTCGAACAAGCTGTCGGGCCTCGAGCTCACGGACTCGCACTGCGGTCTACGTGCGTTCCGAGCGAGCGCTGCGCCGGCGCTCACGATCACGCAGGACCGCATGGCGCACGCGTCGGAGCTGCTGCGCAAGATCCAGACGAGCGGCCTGCGTGTCGTCGAGGTCCCGGTGACGATCCGCTACACCGCACACTCGATGAGCAAGGGCCAGGGTGGCATCCAGGCCGTCCGCATCCTGTTCGACTACTTCTTCCGCCGCGCCTAACCGTGATCATCCGCATCCTCCTCCTGCTCGGGTTCGCGGCGATCGGCTGGTTCATCTTCCTGCGCCGAAACCGGCTGCCGATCCACATCATGACGGTGTTCCTGCTCCTCGGCGCAGGTGCGGTCGCCGTCGTGTTCCCGGACATCACGCAGGACGTCGCGGATGCCGTCGGCGTCGGACGCGGCGCGGACCTCGTCCTCTACATCACGATTGTGATGGTGATGTTCGTGCTGCTGCACTACTACACGAAGTTCGTCGAGCTCCAGAAGAACGTGACCGACCTGACGCGCGAGATCGCGATCCTGCGCGCCGAGGTCGAGCGCGTCGCGCCCTCGGATCAGGCCCCGTCGCGCGACGCCGCGTCCTGACGGCGCGCGAGCGGCACGCACAGGATGCCGACGGCGAGCTGGCCGATCATGCCGTACACGAAGTGCACGATCGAAAACGCGAGCAGGTTCGCCTCGCGCGCCTCCTGCGTCGCGCCCGCGGCGAACGCGCTGAAGAACAGCACGAGGCCGGCCTGCGTCGTGCCGAGCCCCGCCGGCGAGATCGGCAACGCGGCCGCGAACGCGAGGCCCGGCAGCACAGAGGCCGCGAGCGCGAGCGGCGCGGGGATGCCCCACGCGCGCATCGCGATCCAGTGGCCGAACACGATGACGATGACGTGCGGCAAGCGCGCGAGGATCGCGAGCGCGTAACCGGGGAGCCGCGCGTCGAATAGCGGCGCGAGCACCTGGTTGTTTGCGAGCGCCGTCGGTCGCGCGAGGATCACGACGAGGTAGACGACGAACGCGCCCGTCAGGCCGTACACGGTCCACAGTGCCCTCGGATCGATGCCCTCGTGATCGACGAGCCACGTCACCGCGTTGAGCAGCAGCAGCGTCGCGAACGTGGTGCCGATCATGAACAGCGTGACGCCGATCGCGCGTTTGCCGGGGACGCCCGACCGGTGCAGGTAGTACCCGATGCCGCCTTGACCGACGGCGTAGTTGATCAGCGACAAGACATACGTCGCGCCGCGCACCGCGAACACCTTCGCGATGTCCCAGCGCACGCCGACGACCGACAACGCGGCCCACGTTGCGAGCGTGTCGGTGAGAAGCATCGCGATCGTGACGCCGAGATCGACGAGCGCGAGCTCGACGTGCGGCCCCTCGGCGAGCGCGCGTTGAAACGCGGCCGCCGGCACGCGCAGCGCGAGCACGACGACGATCGCGATCCCGACGAGCCACGGCAGGACGCGCCGCCATGGGCTCGTGCGCTTGGGTTCAGGAGCGTCGGTCACCCGGAACGTACTGCGTCATGATGAAGAGCTTGAGCACCCAGCTCGCCGGTAGGCGCAGCAGCGCGCGCTCCCCGTAGAAGCGGAGCTTCGCGTGCGCGTTCATGTGATCGCGCCAGAACTGCTTCTTCACGTCGAGCGTCGCGCGCAACATGTGGTGCAGCATCATCGCCTTCGTGCCCATCGGATGGACCCGATAGCGGAGCAGGGGCTCGGGGTGGTTCGCGAAGCGCACGCCGTTCGTCGCGAGGCGGCTCCACAGCTCGTAGTCCTCGTTGACCGGGAACGTGCGGTACTGGTAGCCGTTCGCCTCGACGAGCAGCTTCTTTCGCACCATCACGCTCGGCTGCGCGATCGGGTTGTAGCGAGCCATCGACTGAAAGATCTCGTCGTGCTCGAGGGGGTACGCGCGAAGCCCCACCTGGGCGCCGTCGCCGTCGATGATGAACAGCTGGCTGCCGAGCACGCCGACGTCAGGGTGCTCGTCGAGGAACGCGACCTGCTTCGCGATGCGATCGCTCAGCATGATGTCGTCGGCGTCGAGGAGCGCAACGAGCTCGGCACGCGCTTCGGCGGTGCCGCGGTTGCGCTGATCGACGAGCGACGTCCGCGCCGGGTTCTGGATGTGCCGGATCCGCGGATCGACGAGATCCGCGATCAACGTCTTGCCGTCGACTTTGGACGGATCCTCGACGATGACGAGCTCGAGATCGGTGAACGTTTGATCGAGGACGCTCTGCACCGCCTCCCGGAAGTAGACCGGGTGCGGGTTCAGCACGGGCATCACGACGGAGACGCGTGGGGTCACGACGCGTTCTCCTCGCCGGCTTCCGGGGCTGCCCACTGCCGGAGAACCGCGAGCGCGGCGATCACGATGCACGTCGTCGTCACGAGCCAGTGAGAGTAACGATAGTCGTTGGCGGGCGCGAAGAAGAACATCGTGACTTGCAGCACGAGCCCGCTGATCGCGAGCGAGCGCAAGAGTGGCCGCTTGCGCACGAACCACAGCGCGACGAGCGCGAGCACGAAGTAGACCACCGGGCGGAACAGCGGCGTGTATTCGAACGCGCGGACGATCTGCTGCATGCCGTATTGCCAGTCCGACGCGGTCGCGCGGTGGTGCAGCGGCGCGAGCAGATCGACGTCCCCGAACTCGTCGTAGACCGGTGTCCACTTGCCGTAGAGACCGAACAACGATCGGATCATCGTCCAGCGATGGACGAGGTACGCCTTCGTGTGCCCCGTGAGCGCACCGCGCCACGCGCGTGACAACGCGTCCGATTCCTCCTCGGAGTCGATGCGATCGAGCACGCGCTTCGGGCCGTTCGCGACGGGATACCAGTCGAGCGCATCGACGCTCGACTTCATCCGCTCGACGAGCTTCGTGCGATCCGCGATCGGCAGACCGGCGAGCGCCGTCTCGAGCGTGCCGGAGTCGCGCACCTTCGCGCGGCGCAGCGTGCCGACGGTGTCCATCACCATCAGCTCCTGCTGCCACGTGTACGTCTCGACGACCGTGAGCGCGTAGTCGGCGAGCTTCGCAGAGGCGAACACACCGGCGACGAGGCCGATCGCGACACCCGCTCGTTTCCAGCGAGGGCCCGGGTCGATCGCTCGGAACGCGATGGGTGTGAGTGCGAACACGCACTCGAAGCGGCACCCGCACGCGATGATCGCGAACCCGACCGCAGCGATCGACCAGCCGCGCTTTCCCTGGACCGCCGCACCGAGCGTCGCGAGCAGCGCACCCGCCATCAGCGACTCAGGCCAGATCACCGCCATCGGCGCGAACACCGGCGGGAACAGCATCACCGCACCGGCCGTGACGGCTGCCGCGCGCGGTGACACGAGCTTCGCGAGGATCCCGTACAGCCCGAACAGGAACAGCCCGCTCTGCAACACGAGCATCGGGAACGGACCCGCCGCGACGTATTCGAGCGCGCCCCACAACGCGGTCATGATCGGCGCGTAGTCGGAGTAGTCACCGGAGCGAACCGTGTAGAGCTGGAGGATGCCGTCGATGCTCAGGTAGCCCGGATACGCACCGAGCATGAACACGAGCCACCCTGCGAGCAGGTACGTCAGCGGGCGTCGCGTCGAGAGATGGCGCCACACATCACGGGCTCGCTCACCGACGGTCATTCGCAGTGTCGCGATAACACAAAGCTGCGGTCATTGCGATACTCTGCGCCCGCACGTGGGCGACGATGTAGCCGAGAAGACTGCGGATCCGCCGCGCAGGCGATGGACGCTGATCGCGCTCGAGATCGTCGCCGCGTTCGGCGCGATGGCCGTGATGCTCCGCTGGTCCACGGGCATCTGGGTGGTCGCGCTCGAACGACCCGCACAGGTCTCGGGCCTCGCGTCGCTCCAGCTGCGCCTGATGGCGATCGCGATCCCGCTGATCGTCGCGCTCGTCGTCACCGCGCGGATCAAGCAGGGCCGTCACTTCGAGGTCACGTCGCGCATCGCGTGCGCGGCCTTCTCCGGACTCGTCACGGGCTTCGTCGCGGGTGGGCTCGTGCTCGCGCTGAAGAACACGCCGTGGCCGCTCAACGCGGACAACGGTGACTCCGGCCAGATCGCCGCGTGGGCGAACGGGTACCACTTCGAGTGGGTCAACGACTATCCACCGTCGTTCTATCCACCGCTCTATCCGTGGCTGCTCTCGAAGTACATGGTGCTGACGGATCAGCCGGCGTCCTTCGCGCTCAAGGACTTCCAGATCCTGTTCACCGCGATCGCGGGCCCGTTCAGTTATCTCGCGTGGCGCTTGCTCCTGCGTCCCGGATGGGCGCTCGCGATCGGCGTCATCGCTGTGTTGTGCGTGCTCGAGCCGTACAAGCCGTACGGTCCACTCGCGCTCGCGCTGTTCGTGCCGCTGATCATCAAGTTCCTCCAGATCCTCCGCCGCGCCGACAAACACCACTGGTTCGTCCTCCTTCGGCTCGGTGTGGTGTTCGGCGCCGCGTTCGGTGTCATCTGCCTTTTGTATTCGGGATGGTTCCGCTGGTCGGCACCGGGTGTCGCGATCGCCGCGCTCGTGCTGTTCCCGTGGCGCTCGAAGGCGGGACGCAAACACGCCGTCGTGTTCGGCGCGTCGGCGCTCCTCGCGTTCGGGCTCCTCTGCTTCAACTACGTGACCGAGATCCGTTCCGTGGTGAGCCGGAACCCGTCAGGCATGGCGCTCATCCAGGACAACTACACGTATTTCGACACGGACGTCGATCCGGCGTACGTCGCGATGTGGCGCGGCGATCTGCCCGGCAACGTGACGGTCTGGCCGCCCCCGGGCGAGCTCGGCGGCGTCGGTCTGTTCACGCTCGCGGTGTTCGTCGGGCTCGGGATCTCGATCATGTTCGGCTACCGGCGCACCGTGGTGATCGCCGCGGTGCTGATGCTCGCGGTCCTATGGCTGCAGCGCATGTGGACCGCGCACTACATGTTCACGACGAAGCTCGTCGCGCTCTATCCGCGCACGAGTATCGAGATCCTGTACCTGCTCGTGATCATCACGGGCTTCGCGATCTATTACATCGTCGAGTCGATCGCGCGCCGGATCCCGGCAAGCCCGTTGCGCACGCCGCCCGCGCTGATCGGTGCGCTGTGCACACTGATGATGTTGTTCGGATCGATGGCGTCGTCGATCTCCGACAAGATCCAGCCGAGCCCGGCGCTGCCGTTGACGCAGGGTTGGCTCGCGTGGCAAGCGCACATGTGGAAGAAGGACGGCACGAAGCCGATGACGACGCCTCCCACGTGGCCGGCTGATCGGCCTGCGCCGTGAAACGCCTGCGCGATTGGATCTCGGCGCGAACGCCGAAGCAGATCCTCCTCGCGTCGCTCGTGCTGTTCTGGATCTACTGCTGGCCCGGCTTCGTCGGCTGGGACACGCACGAGCACATCATGCAGGCGCGTTCGGGTATCTACACCGACGGGCATCCGCCGGCGATCGCGCGGTTGCAGCGCATCTGCGAGTTGTTCATTACCGGGCCGTTGCTGCTGATGCTGTTTCAGAGCATCACGCTGATGCTCGGCCTGTACATGCTGTTCAAGCGCCGCGTGTCGCCGCGGAGTGCCGCGGTGATCGCGAGCGCGATCTTCTTGTTCCCGATCGTGTCCGGCGTGACCGGGCTGGTCGCCAAGGACTGCCTGATGGCCGGGCCGGCGGTGATGGGCTTCGCGCTACTTCTCGACGAGCGGCAGAACAAGCAGTGGCTCGCCGTGGGCTTCTTGTTCTTCGCGACGCTGATGCGCTGGAACGCGCTCGCCGCGACGTTTGGCCCGATGCTGCTGTTGTTCCAGGCGAGGCCCCGCATCCGCGGAGTGAAGCGATATGCCGCGGCGCTCGCCGTGTGGGTCGGTCTCACGGGCGCCGCGTTCGCGGTGAACGAAGCGATGACGGTGAAGCGCGAGTACTACTGGTACTGGTCGCACGCGTACGAGGACATCGCGGGCACGCTCCAGTGGATCGATCAGGTCGACGATCCCGCGCTCCATCAGTGGCTCGAGGGTGTCCCGCTGATTCGCCGCGACAACCTGCACGCGAGCTTCCGCGCGATCTACGACCCGGCGCAGTACTTCCAGCTCGTGCGCGAGGACCAGCCGAACCGGATCTTCGCGATGCCGACGACGGACGAGCAACGCGCGGCGATCAAACGCGCGTGGGAGCGGATCGTCCTCGGTCACCCGGCAGCGTACTTGTATTACCGTTACGAGGCGTTTCGCCGGCTACTCGGCCTCGACGCACGCGAGACGTTTTCGCGCGTCTACGTGTGGCTGAGCGTGATCGCAGCGCCGGAGACGATCGCGCAGATCGAGCACGATGCCGCGCAGAGCAAGATCCAGGAGAAGCTGATCGCGGCGTCGATCTGGATCAGCCTCACGCCGATCTACATCCCGATCTGGTACTTCGCGCTGTGCTTCCTGTTGCTGCCGTTCGGGAGACGGCGGCTCGACATCGGGATCCTGCTCAGCGGCATCGGCTACGAGCTGCAGTGGTACTTCCTCGCGCCATCACCGGACCTGCGTTACTCGCAGTGGATGGTGCTGTGCTCGTTGATCGGCCTCGCGCTCGTCGTCACGGCGCGGTTCTGTCGGTCACAGCCGGACGCCGGTCTGCCAGCGAGCGAGGACGCGAAGTAACGCGGCCGAGAACACGGTCGCGATCGCGGTCGACAGCGCGGCCCCCTCGAGCGCCAGGTGCGGAATGAGGAGGAGGTTTCCGGCCACGGAGACGCCGAACACCGCGCACACGTAGACGGTGTGCCAGCCCGGTCGCGATCCCATGAGCAGCACCTGGTTGAACGGTAGCCACGGCGTGGTCAGCGCGAGGCCCACCATCAAGATCGCGAACGACGTCGTGCCTGCGTGGAAGGCAGGATCTCCGACGAGCGTTGGGATCGCGAATGGATAGATGAAGATCGATGCGATACACGCGGCGATCATCGCGGGCACGAACCAACGCCGGGTACGCTTCACGAGCCCATCGACGTCGACGCGCTTTCCGAGAGCGAGGTCGCGCGCGATCATCGGGTTCACGTTGTTCTGCACGACGACGCCGAGCTGCGCCGCGCCCTCGAATAGGGTCGACGCGAGTGCATAGATGCCGACGAGTGACTCGGGCAGGGCGACGCCGAGCATCCACACGTCGATCTTCGAATTAATCTCGAACGACAGCGTCGCGAGCAGTCCGCGACTGCCGTAGTCGATATGTCTCTTCGCCCACGCCCACCAGCCCCGCGCGCGGCGGAGCTGCACCGTCGATAACAGCTCGCACAGCAGCACGACGAGCAGCGTTCCCTCGGTGAACGTCCAGATCACGGCGAGGTGATCCGCAGGCGCGTTCCAGATGTGCGCGAGTACGATGCCGACGGCGATCAGCACGTAGCGCAGCGACGTGTACACGGCGAACGCACGCATGCGACGTAGTCCGTTGACCACGCCGAACAAGACCTTGTTGACCGCGAAGCAGAACAGACCGGGGGCGACCCACCACAGACCCGTCTCGACGTCGGCGTTCTTGACGAGCGCACCGATCGGAGCCGCGAGCGCGATACAGAGGCCCGTGGCAGCAAGCGCGAGGACCACCGCCGGCAGCAGCGCGCCGACGACCACGGTGGCGACGCGATCTTCGTCGTCGGGATCCTCGGCGATCGCGCGGAGCACCGAGAACTGGATGCCGCCCGCACCGAGGACCGCAAACGCGAAGAACGCCGGAGTGACGAGGTTGAACGCGCCGAGCGCGTCGGCACCCCACCAGCGCCCGATCATGAAGTTCATGCCGAGCCCGACGATCGCGAGCAAGGCGACCGGGACGAGGTTCCAGGCGACGTCGCGCCGGAGCCGTACGCCCTGCGCGTCCACTAGTACAGCTTCGGCGCCGCGTTGATGATCTGAAGCGCTTCCTCGGCGGAAAAGCCGATCAGCTGCGCGTATTCGCGAATCGAAGGCCAGCGCGGCTTGCTGTACTCGATCGCCCGCGCCATCGCCTGGTCACGCGTCAGATGTCCCTCGCGCACCATGTTCGCCAGCATCACCTCGTCTTCGGTGAAGCCCGCGATCGTCTGATAGATGTAGTTGTAGAACGCCGCCGTCCCGTCGCCGATACGCCATGTCGTCGTGGTGTCTTCCGCGATCTCCCAGTCGTATTCGCGGCGGATCGTGTTGACGATCGTGTCCTCGTGCCACTCGAGGTACTGGTACAGGTAGAGGAAGTCGTCCTTCACGACGAACGTCTGCCAGAACGCGTTCCACGTGTCGTACAGCGACTCGTTGAAGTAGCGCGGGTTCAGCGCGTACTGCTTCGCGTGGTACCAGAGCATCCCGGCCTTGTTGCGCATCGACATCTTGGTCAACACGTTGCCGTGATCGTCCTGGGGGACGCCCATGAGGCCCGTCTTGTAGGGCGCGTCCTCGATCATATTGCCGGTGCAGAAGATGACGAGCTGGATGCCCGTCTCTTTGCGTAGCTCGCGAGCGTACGAGTAGAACTCCTTGTCGCCCGCCATGAACAGCGTGACCATCCCGATCTCGGGACGCTTGAGCCACGCTTCCACGTTCTTGCGCACGTAGCGCCGCTTCGCCGTGATGTCCGCCGAGCGGAGGATGTGCTCGACGCCGAGCTTGCCGCACACGCGCGCCTGGTTGCGTCGCGCGAGGTCCGTGACCATGCCCCAGTCGTACGTGAACGCGACCGGGTTCATCCCGAGGTTCTTCTTCACGTAGTGCAGGCCGTACGACGAGTCGCGGCCACCACTGAAGGCGAGGATCACGTCGGGCTGCCCATCGCTGCGGCGATACGGCGCGACCGCATCGAGCAGCGCTTGTTCGCCCTTCACGGCGATCTTCTTCCACGTGCGGCAGTAATGACAGACGCCGTCCTTGTCGAAGTCCACGAACGGATATGTCGACGGGAGGATGCACTTCGTGCAGCGCTTGAGGCCTTCGATGCGCGGCGAGTGATCGACGATCTCGACGGCGTGACCGTTCGGCGCCCAGTCGTCGTCGATCGGCGCGTCACTCCCTTTGGGTGCAGTGGTCGTCAGCGAAAACGCGTGACGGCGCATGCCATCGAGGTGGATCGCGAGCGCATGACCCGCGCGCACCTGCTCGAGGCGCACGTCGCCGAGCCGTGCGGCGAGCGCCTTGTCCTCGAGCACGCGCTGCAGGATGAACCGCTCCGACGCGAACGCGAAGATCGTCCCGTCGGCGTTCGAAAGTTGGAACAGCGACCCCGTGTTGGTCGCGAGCAGCATCACGTCGAGGTTGTCGAACAGCATCGCGATCGACGCCGAGCCCTCGAGCTCGCGGAACGTGGAGCGCGTCGCGGCGACGAGATCGCCGACCTTGTTCAGCTTCGTGCGCAAGAGCGCGGCGAGCGTCTCGCTGTCGAGCTCGCCGATGCGCACGATCTCCGGGTGCGCCTTCGCGAGCGCGGCGTCGTTGACGATGATGCCGTTGTGCAGCGCGACCGAGCCGTACGTGATCACGGGCTGGTTGTTGTCGACGTTGCCCTGCGAGCCGTTCGTTGCGAGGCGCGAGTGTCCGGCGATGGCGAGCGCGGGGCCGGTGCCCTTCCGCGCGTCCCACTTGTCGAGCGCGCCGTCGAGCATCTGGCTGAACTTCGGGTTCGCCAGGAAGTCCGTGACCGAGCCGCCCTGCTTGAGGACATCGATGCCGTTGCCGTGATGGACGGCGAGTCCCGCGGCTTCGCGACCCCGCGTCTCCGAGTGCTTCAGCAGTGAGATGGCGAGCGTCCGCGCGAGGTCTCGATCGACCCGTGGGTCACTCGCACAGATGACGCCGAAGATGCCGCACATGCTGGAAATCTGACCCGGGGAGCCCGCCACTTATACACAGCTTCGGTGACTTTTGTGCATATATTGCCGGCGCGGTGGCAGGGCCGATTCTCCGAGAGATCTTCGTGCGTTTGCGCGCACGACTCGCGGAGCTGCCACCGCTGGTACCGCTCGCGATCGCGTGGGGCGTGCTGGTCGCCTACGCGTTTCCCGGACAGCTGACCCAGGACTCGATCGATCACCTGACCGAGGCCCGCAGCGGCTTCTACACGGACGCGCATCCACCGGTGATCAACCTCGTGTGGAAGGTCTTCGATCACGTGGTCGCAGGCCCGTGCCTGATGCTCGCGCTGCAGACAACCATGCTGCTCGCGGGGCTCTACCTCGTACTGCGCCGCACGTTTTCGGTGCGGCGCGCCGCGTGGCTCGCCGCGGCCGCGTTCGTGTTTCCTCCGATCGCGCTGCCGATGGCGGTGATCTGGAAGGACTGCATCATGGCCGGCGCGTTCGCGCTCGGTTTCGGCCTTCTGTGGTCACCGCGCAAAGGCCTGCGGCTCGGCGCGCTCGCGGTGCTCTTCCTCGCGACGGCGGTCCGCTACAACGCGTTCGCCGCGACATTCCCGATGATCCTGTTCGTGTTCGAGTGGTCGCCCGGCGCGCGGTGGTGGAAGCGCTACGCGATCTCGCTCGCGGCGTGGATCGCGATCACGTTCGCCGCGTTCCAGCTGAACGAGCGGCTGACGGATCGGCCGATGCACTACTGGCACACATCGATCGCGGTGTTCGACATCGCGGGTACACTCGTCGAGGCGGACGAGGCGTTCTCCGACGAGCGCCTCGCGACGCTGCTCGAGGGAACGAGCCTGCGCACGACGGATCGGCTCTACGAGCGGCTGAAGGCGGCGTACGAGCCGAAACACTTCATCCACCTGATCTCGTCGGCGAAGATCGATCCCATATGGGATCTTCCGACGGGCGGACACACGCCGCCTCCGCCCGAGGTGCGCGCCGCGATCGAGCGCGCGTGGAAGGACGTCGTCACGACGTACCCGTGGGCGTACGTGAAGCACCGGCTCGCAGTGACAGCGGCGGTGCTGTCGATCGGGAAGAACAACAAGGTCTACGGCATCGTTCCGCCGCGAGATCTCAAGTGGCCGCAGGTCGCGAAGGACATGGGGCTCGCGACGTCCGCGTCGTCGACACAGCGCTGGCTGACGAACGGCGCGCATTGGAGCGTGAAGTGGATCCCGATGTACCGGCCGTGGATGTACGTCGTGCTCGCGCTCGTGCTGCTATGGTTCGCGCGGCGCCATCGCGATGTCTTCGTGTTGCTGCTATCCGGACTCGCGATCGAGAGTACGTACGTGGTGCTCGCGCCGAGCGCGGACTATCGCTACTCGCACTGGCTCGTGATCTGCGTCGTCCTATCGGTGATCACGCTGGTCGCGCGGCGCGCGAAAAAACGTGAAGTGCAGGAACAGCGTCCCGGCGACGAGCGCGATCTCCAGCGCGGATAACACCATCTTCATCACGTTCGCGTGAAGTGGCAGATGCCAGCGCAGCTGCTGCGCGACGGGAAACAGGTAGTGCTCGGCGACGGTGAGGACGAGGAACGCCCCGAAGAATGCGAGCCACAGCGCGCGCGGGAGCTCGCGCGACATGCGCTGGAGGTAGAGGTACCCGAACGGTAGGTACACGATGAACGCGTACGCGAGCATGCGGTCCGTGTCACACGCGATCACCGCCTGGACGAAGATCGGCAGCACGAGCAGCACGATCGGTTTCATCCAGCGCCTGGCATCGAGCGCGAAGCCGAGCAGCGCGAACACCGTGAACGGTCCGAACGGCATCCAGAGCGTCTGGAAGTTGTTGCTGCGCACGTTGTCCGTGATCGCACCGCGCAGGTTCGTGAACGACATGTGGTGGATGTTCTCGAAGCACAGGTTCGCCTCGAGTCTCGACGGTGCGAGGTAGATCCACAGCACGAGCAGATAGATCAACGTCGGCGCGAGGCACATCGCCGACGTCTTGGCGACGTCGACGAGTGCGGCCTTCGTCCACTTCCCTCCCGGCGCGGCCGCGTGCAGCAGGTGCACGAAGACGAACACCGGGATCCAGTAGACCGCCTTCTCCGCGTTGAACGCGTCGACGAGCAGGATGATGGAGAAGTACGGCCAGTGCTCGCGGCGCACGAGCGCGTGGAACAGCAGTACGTAGAGCGCGTAGTTCGCTGGATCGAGGACGAGGCGATTGCTCGCGCCGTAGATGCCGAAGTACGACGACAGGAGGAACACGGGTGCGGCGATCGCGAGACCGGGGCGAACACCGAGGCGGATCAGGAGGAGGATCAAGCCGACGGCCGTGACGACAAACGCGCCGAAGTTGATCGCTTTGATCGCGTCCATGTCGGCGACGGGGAGGATGTTCCAGCGTCCGGCAAAAAACGGAACGAGCCAGCGGATGTTGAAGGGCAGGAGGCCGTCCGGAATGATCCGCTCCTCGCGAAGCGTGAGGAGGTAGTTGCTCTCGTCGAGCGCGACCATGTTCCAGTCGCGAATCGCGGCCCAACAACACAGGACACTGCCCATGCCGACCGCGACGATGAGGGCGAGCTTGAGCCATTTGCGCGCGCCGAGCACGGAGAACCCGAGGCGATCGCGGCGCCACCAGACCAGCGCGGACGCGAGCGTGACGAGGATCGCGTCGACGACGAACCACGCCACCTCGATGCGGGTGGCAAACGCGACGGCGAACGCGAGGATGGAGGCCAGCCAGATCGCGAGGAACAGCGCCGTGTGGACGAGTGCCGTTTCTGCGATCACCCGTAGCTTGGAGGGAGCGGGCTGGTCGGGAATGGGGATAGCAAGCACGAAGTGGAACGAACTCGCAAGGCCGCCCGGGAATGCGGTATATGGCCTCGAACTCCGATGTTCGCGCCTCGTATTGCCGTCCTCGTCCCCTGCTTCAACGAAGAAGCGGCGATCGCAAAGGTCGTGTCCGACTTCCGGACGTCGCTCCCGGAGGCGACGGTCTACGTCTACGACAACAACTCGACGGACAAGACCATCGACGTCGCAACCGCTGCGGGCGCCGAGGTCCGCCGCGAGTACCGCCGCGGCAAGGGCAACGTCGTGCGGCGGATGTTCCAGGACATCGAGGCCGATGTGTACGTGATGGTCGACGGCGACGACACGTACGACGCGTCGGTCGCGCGCAAGCTCGTCGATCGCCTCGTCGAAGACAACCTCGACATGGTCGTCGGCCGGCGCGTCGAGACGCACCAGGCGGCGTACCGCGCGGGCCATCGCCTCGGCAACGCCGTGCTCACGGGACTCGTGCGCTGGCTGTTCGGCGCGAACATCGTCGACATGCTCTCGGGCTACCGCGTGTTCTCGCGGCGCTTCGTGAAGAGCTTCCCGTCGTTCTCCCGCGAGTTCGAGATCGAGACCGAGCTCACCGTGCACGCGATGCAGATGCGCATGGCGGTGGCCGAGGTCGACACGAACTACAAGGAGCGCCCGCCCGGATCGACGAGCAAGCTGCGTACGTTCCGCGACGGCTGGCGCATCCTGATGACGATCACGAACCTGATGCGCAACGAGCGACCGCTCCTGTTCTTCGGGCTGATCGGCTTCTTGCTCGCGGGGGTCGCCATCGCGCTCGGCATCCCCGTGCTACTCGAGTACTACGACACGGGGCTCGTCCGTCGCTTCCCGACGGCGATCCTGTGCAGCGGCCTCGGAGTGATCAGCGTGATCTCCGTCGCGACGGGGCTCATCCTCGACCTGGTCTCGCACGTGCGTCGCGAGACCAAGCGGCTCGCCTACCTCAGCTATCCGGCACCGCGCAGCACGGCCGACGAGCGCGCGTCGTCGGTCCACGTGCCACCACCGAGCTCGCCCGCGTCGACGTCGTCGGCGAAGCCCTCGGCCTAGGTCGTTCTCCCGCCGTCAGCCGATGCGGCGGATCGACTCGAGCTTCTCGGGTGGCTTCTCGGCTTTGGTCGCGGCGTCGAAGCCGAAGGTCTGGCCGACCACGTACAGCGGGCGGCCCTTCACTTCCTCGAAGATGCGCGCAATGTATTCGCCCTGGATGCCGTTCGAGATCATCGTGAGGCCGTTGAAGAACAACAGCAGCACGAGCAGCGACGCGTAGCCGGGCACGTCGATGCCGAATGCGATCTTCTGGACGATCGTGATCGCCAGGTAGACAAACGCGCCGAGCGCGGACAGCACGCCGACGTAGGTCCAGATCTTCAGCGGCGCCGTCGAGAACGAGAACAGGCCGTCGAGCGCGAAGCGCCACAGCTTGAAGAAGCTCCACGACGAGCGCGTGTCGTTGGCGCGGATGTTGGCCTGGAACTCGAGCGACGTGACCTTGAATCCGGGCCACGCGAAGATGCCCTTCATGAAGCGGTGCTTCTCCGGCATCTTGTTGATGACGTCGAGGACCTTGCGATCGATGAGCCGGAAGTCGCCCGCGTTCGGCGGGATCTCGACGTCGGTCATCATTCGCATGAAGCGGTAGTACATCCGCGACAGCGAACGACGGACAAAGCCTTCCTCGTCGCGCTTGTTGCGAACGCCGAGGACCATGTCGTAGCCCTCGCGCCACTTCTTCACGAATTCGGGGATGAGCTCGACGGGGTGCTGGAGGTCGCAGTCGATCGGGATGACCGCCTGTCCCGTTGCATGTGCGAGACCGGCGGTGAGCGCGATGTCCTTGCCGAAGTTGCGCGCAAGCCCGACGACCTTGATCCGGGGATCCTGCGACGCGGCGGCCGCGAGCATTCCGAGCGTGCCGTCGCGGCTGCCGTCGTTGACGAAGATGATCTCGAACGTCTCGCCGACTGCTTCGAGCACGGGGACGATCGCGGCGATGAACGAGGGGAGGTTCTTCTCCTCGTTGTACGCAGGCGCGACGATCGACAGCACCGGACCCATATCGTCCCCTTCTAGCACGAGGGAAACACCGATCAGGAGCTTTTCGCCGGTTCGCGCGGGCGGATCCGGCTGATCAGAGCCAGCAGAATGCCAATTGCTGTGCAGACGATCATCCAGTGCGAGTAGCGATAGTCCGACGAGGGTGCGATCACGAGCAGGGTGAGCTCGTAGAAGATTCCACTGAGGAGGAGGGCGAACGCGGGTCGTGACCGGCGGCACAGCGGCAGTGTGAGCAGCGCCAGGATCGCGTAGAACCACGGTCGGAACACGAACGAGTTCTCGAAGTAGCGCAATACGTCCGCGATCGCGATCTGCACCGACGAGCGCGTCGCGCGGTGGTGGAGGAGCTCGCTCTCGAGGTCGGTGTGGAAGTCGGTCCACACGGCGCCCGTTGGAAGATCCGTGAAGCCGAGCGACGTGAAGAACACCGCGCGGCGATGTTTGAAGTACGCGCCGGGGAACTTCGTCACGAGGTGCTTCCACGTCGCGCTGATCGCGTCGCGCTGGGCCTGGGTCTCGGGAGCGTCGAAGATCCTGGTGTCGCCGAGCAGCAGCGGGCCCCACCACGTCGGCGCGTAGTGCCAGCGAAGCTTCTTCTGGATGCGAAACGTCGGGACGGGCTTCACGTCGCCGAGCTCCGCGAGGAACGCCTCGTCGCTCATGGTTGGCCCGCGCGCGAGCGTCCCGCCGATGTCGTAGATCGCGAGCGAGCCATGCCACGCGTGAGACTCCTTGCCGGTGGCAAGCTTCGAGGTGCCGAACGCGACGATGGTGATCGCGAGCCAGACGCCCGCGGCGAGCGCGTAGCGGCGAACGCGCGAGAGGCCTTCGCGCCACTGGAACAACAGCACCACGATCGGCAGCGTCGCGGCGGGTGCGTTGTAGCGCAGCATCGTCGCGAACGAGAGGAGGACGCAGCCGAACACGCGCCAGCGGCGGTCGGGCGAGAGCAACGCCGCGATGCCCGCGAGGAGGATGCCCGCCATTAGCGAGTCCTTCCAGATCACGGCCATCACGACGAGGTTCGGCGGGAACAGCAGCAAGCCGACAGCGACGATCGCGGCGCGTCGGGGCGCGAGCACGCGGCGCAGGATGCCGTCGAGTCCGAGCAGCATGATCGACGTCTGGATCACGAGCATCGGAAACGGGCCGGACATGATCGAATCGGTGAACCGCCACAGGAGCGCCATCATCGGCGGGTGCCAGTCCGTCAGCGGCGGATGGCGCGCCTCCTGGAGCTGCTGCACGGAGTCCCAGGTCATGTAGCCCGGGTACGCATAGACGATCAGCGCGAGCCATCCGAGTAACAGGATCGCGCGGCGAGTCATCACCCCGTCGAGCCACGTCCTCGCTCGCTGCCATCCACCAGGTCGGTTGCCCGACATCGCGATGGCATGTACCACACTCGCGGACCCGCTTCGGACTATCCTGGTGCCCGACCTCGTGGCGTCCGCCGTACTTCGCCTGCTGTTCGTGATCTACGTCGTGTTCACGGCGTGGCACATCGGTTACGTGATGGCGCACGAGCCGTTCGCGTTCGATGCGTGGAACGTGGCGCGCGACACCAACGGGGCGCCGTTTTCGATCGGCAACTGGGTCGACTACGGCGTCGATCAGTACACGCACTCGAACCCGCGCGTCGGCCAGTGGTTCACGTACCTCGCATACAAGCTCGAGTACTTCGCGATCATCGCGACGCCGCTCGCGTACCTCGCGCTCGCACTCGCCGTGAGCGTGCTCGGGCTCGGACGCTGGCCGTCGTGGAAGCGCGGCAACGACCTCGCGTTGTTCGCGATCGCGCTCGGCGTGATGTGGTTCGCGCTGCCGAAGCTCGGGATGATCCTGTTCTGCCGCGCATACAGCGCGAACTACGTCTACGGCGCAGCGATCCAGCTGTGGTTCCTCGTCGTGCTGCGGTTGCGCCCACACGGCGAGGGCAGCATCGCCGCGTGTATCCCGTATTGGCTACTCGGCGTGTTCGCCGGCGCGAGCAACGAGCACACGGGGCCGACGCTCGTCATCTTCACGCTGGCGTACGCGGCGTGGCGCTACCGGATGAGCGAGGCGATGCCAAAGCTCGCACTGTCGGGTGCGCTCGGCGTCGTCGTCGGGTTCGCCATGATCTTTTTCGCGCCGGGGCAGGGCGAGCGCTACGACGGGCTCGGCACGAAGGTCGGCTTGGTCGGCCGCCTCCTGCAGCGTGGCATCACCGGCAACCTCGACATCCTGCAGGACTACATGATCGCCGCGGCGCCGATCGTCGGGCTCACGCTGATCCTCCTCGTCGCCGCCGCGCGCGACATGGACCGCGACGCGCACAAGCAGCCGCTGTGGCGCTTCGGCTGGGCGCTCGTCGCGGGTGCGCTGATCACGGCGACGCTGTTCGTGTCGCCCAAGCTCGGGCCGCGCATGTTCCTGTTGCCGTGTGCGCTACTCGTCGCCGCGTTCGTCGGCGTCGCTGACACCGTGCTCGTCACGTCGCGAAGGCTCGCGCCCGTCGTGGTGCTCGCCGTGTTCGCGAGCGGCTATGCGGCTGCGCGATCCATCCCGCTGTACACGCGACTCGACGAGGCGAGCCTGGCGCGCATGCAGGCGCTCGACGCGTCGAAGCCGGGGACCGTGCTCACCGTCGACGCGTACCCGCAGATCGAGGACACGTGGTGGTTCCTCGGCGACGACTTCCGCAACCAAAACAAGCGCGAGATGGTGTCCGACTACTTCGGGCTCCGCGACATCGTGTTCCGTGCGACGGATCTCGAGGCGCCGCTCGGCGTGTCCGACGCGCGCTTCACGCCGATCTACACGCTCACGCCGGCGAGCTGCCTCGACGAATCAGGCGGCCTCCACATCGGTCGCATCCGCGGTCTCGACGTTCCTTCCACGCAGCGGGCGGCGAAGGCGGCGATCGAGCGACTGCGAACGCGCATTGGCTCGAAAGGCCGCATCGATCAGCTCGACATCGCGATCGACTTCATCGGTGCGACGCCCGCGCTGCCGAGGCCGTCTCTGTTGCTCGGCCGATGGAAGGACGACGAGTTCGAGGCGTACGGCGGCGTGATCGAGCGGGACGGCAGCTCGCGCACGCGGCTCGTCCAAGTGCCCAAGGACCTCAAGGTCGGGGCGGTGGACATCTTCATCTACAGCGTCGGGCACGACTGGAAGGAGCTCGGCAAGGGCAACTCGCCGCGCCTCGCGTACGAGCCCTGGCGCCAGGGAACGTATTGGGCGCTCGCATGCCGAGCCGACGAGTGCTTCGTGATCGCGGCGACGCGGATGCTTTGAGCCGTGTGCTAGGGTCGGAAATGGTCGTGCGCTTCGATCCCGCTCACGTACGCGAATTCATGAAGCGTGACTGGGGATTGTTGCGCGTGCTGAAGCGCCAGTACTGGCGAGAGCGCCTCGACCGAGGGGGGCTGGCCGAAGCACTGCGGGTGACCGAACAGATGCGCCAACTATGCCTCTCGCTGAACCCTGCCTGGCCCAGCGAACAGGAACGCAATGACGATCTCGAAACGCATCAGCGCGTCGCGAAAGCGCTCCTCAAGACACGCAAGGCCCAAGGCGACTCGAACGAAGAAGTCAGCAAGACATCGCGACCCCAATCTGAACGCACTCGTCGCGTTCGCGCGGTTCGCCGCCAAGCGTGATCTTCGATGGTTCGTTTTCGGCGCGGTGGCAGTGAACCTCCACGGCTTCCCGCGGACGACCGCCGATGTCGACATCACGTTGGATCTGGGTGATCTCGACGTCGAGAAGCTAGTCGTTGGTCTACGGAGCGGGGGATTCATCCCGCGCTTCTCCGACAAGCAGTTTATTCAGGACACGCGAGTGCTTCCGGTCGTGCACAACTCGTCGAAGATTCCGATGGATCTCGTATTCGCGGGGCCTGGTCTGGAGCAGATCTTCTTCGAGGAGCTCGTGGAGTGCATGGTGGCCGGGATACGTATCCCGGTGATCTCGCCCGAGCACTTGATCGTCACCAAGATCCTCGCAGCGCGCCCGAGAGACCTCGAGGATGTGCGCGAGCTGCTGGCAATGCGGGCGGTCGATATCCGCAAGATCGAAGAGCTACTGGCAATGCTGGAGGAAGCCCTAAGCCAGAGTGATCTGATCACGACATTTCGTCGACTGAAGTTATAGTGGCCCGACGTTATGGCCGAGGTTCCCACCGAGATTCCGATCGAGCTGCTGCACAGGCTGCCGAAAACCGATCTGCACTGCCACCTCGACGGCTCGCTGCGCCTCGACACCGTCCTCGACCTCGCGAAGAAGCAGGGCAACAAGCTCCCGACCTTCGATCGCGGCGAGTTGTTCAAGCTGCTGTACGCCGGCGAGCATGTCGCGTCACTCGACGACTACCTGCGCGCGTTCGACATCACGCTGTCCGTGATGCAGACGGAGGAGGGGCTCGAACGTTCCGCCTACGAGCTCGCCGAGGACGCGCATCGCGAAAACGTCCGCTACATCGAGGTGCGCTACTCGCCGCTCTTGCACATGCGCGACGGGCTGCGGCCGGCGCAGGTCGTCGAGGCGGTACTGCGCGGGCTGCGCGCGGCGAAGCGCGAGCTCGGCGTTCGCTACGGGCTGATTCTCTGTGCGATCCGCTCGCTCGGTCCCGAGTCGAGCCTGCGGATCGCCGAGCTGTGCGTCGCGTTCAAGAACCGCGGCGTGGTCGGCTTCGATCTCGCAGGCAGCGAGGTCAACAACCCGGCGAAGCTGCACCGCCATGCGTTCCAGCTCGTCATCGACAACAACATCAATTGCACCGCACACGCGGGCGAGTCGTTCGGACCCGACAGCGTCCACCAAGCGATCCACAAGTGCGGCGCACATCGCATCGGTCACGGTACGCGGCTCGTCGAGAGCGGCGACCTGCTGAACTACTGCAACGACCATCGCATCCCGCTCGAGGTGTGCCCGTCGTCGAACTTGCAGACGCGCGCGGCGAGCTCGTGGGACACGCACCCGGTCGACTTCTTCGTCGACTACGGGCTGCGCGTCACGATCAACACGGACAATCGCTTGATGTCAGACACCACGGTGACGAAGGAGCTCCACCTGTGTCACCGACACTACGGCTGGTCGCTGCAGACGATCAAGGAGATCATCATCGCGGGCTTCAAGAGCGCGTTCATGCCGTACCGCGAGAAGGCGGACCTCTGCGCGGAGATCAGCCGCGAGCTCTCGAAGTATGCGGATCCGCGCGGCGAGACTACGGGTCGGGTCGGGCTCGTCGAGTCGGATCCTCCGACGTCGCCGACGCCGGTCGTCTCGAAGACGCCCAAGCTCCAGGTGACGTAGCTACGGCACGGTGGTGAAGTCGAACGCGAACGGCGCCAGCGCGTTGCCGGCCGGGTCTTCGATTCCCATCGACAGCAAGATCGTGACGGTGGTGTTCGCGGGCATCGCGGTGTCGGGCGTAAACGTCCACGTGCGATCGCCGTTCGACGACGCGTAGGTGCCGGTGCCTGCGTTCATCACGACGAACGTCGTGCCGTCGACGTTCGTGACCGGCTCGTCGAAGGTCACGCTGATCGTCGCGTCGAGTGGAACATCGATCGCGTTGTCGGCGGGGGCGGTCGAGACGATGGCTGGTACCACGGTGTCGGCGCCGGTCATGAAGGTCCACACGACGGGCGGCGTACCGAACATGTTGCCGGTCGCGTCCTCGAGCGTCGATGCGATCGTCACGGTGTACATCGTGTTGGCGGCGAGCTGGACCGACGGAGTGAGCGTCGCGCGGAACGTCGGCGCTCCGGTGTAGCCGACGACGGCGGGGACGGCCGGGACGAGCTGGATCGTCGTGTCGTTTGCGTTCGTGACGTGCTCGTCGAAGTCGGCGGTGATCACCGCGTTCACGGCTACGTTCGTCGCACCGATGAGCGGCGACCGTACGAGGATGCTCGGCGGGACATCGTCGGCGCCGGTCGTGAATGTGCCGGCGAACGCGACGAGCGGATTACTCGCGAGGTCCAGGATCGCGGACGTGAGCGCGACGTTATACGTGGTGTTCGGAAGAAGCTGATGGATCGGGTTGAGCGTCGCGGTCGTACCGGCGCTCGCGACCTGCGCGGTGACGAGCCCCAAGGGACCGGTCAGCGTGAACGTCGTGCTGTTCACGCCGGAGACGGTCTCGCTGAAGCCCACGGCGAGGTTGGAGCTCACGGCGACGTTCGTCATCCCGTTCGCCGGATTCGTGCTGCTGACCATCGGTGGCGTCGTGTCCGCCGCCGTGGTGAACGCGATCGGCGTGAACGAGAGCGCGTTCCCGGCGAGGTCGGTGATCGCGGCGCTGAGCGCGATCGTGTACTGCGTGGCCGGCTGGAGGTTCGAGAACGGATCCAGCGTCGCGGACGTCGACGGGGATCCGTTCGTCGACAGGTTGGAGCCGATCTGTCCCGCCGGCCCGGTCAGCGTGAGTGTGGCGGTGTTCACGCCAAGCACCGGCTCCGAGAACGTCACGACCACGAGCGTTCCGACGCCGACGTTGACGAGCGTGGACGGAGTCTGCAGCGTCGCCATCGGCGGCGTGGTATCGGCCTCGGTCGTGAACGACCACGTGTCGCCGAGGAAGGCGTTGCCCGCGAAGTCGGTGATCCCGTCGCTGAGCCGGACCGTGTACATCGTCGCGGACGCAAACGGACGCTGCACACCCAGCGACGAGAGGATGTCGATCCGATAGTGAACGAGGTTGTCGAACGTGTCGCCGAGCTGCGTGATCGAGGTCGTGACGATCAGGGCGCCTTCCTCGACTACCACATTCGGGAAGTCGAACCCGGACACCAGCTCGTCGAAGCCGACCTCGATAGAGCCGATCGCGCCGAGTGGAACATTGGTGTCGTCGGGCGCGGGCGAGCGGAACCCGAGCAGCGGCGGCTTGAGGTCGACGGGCACCGCGGCGTCGCCGGGGCAGTCGTCGGTGAACGGTGGAGACACGCGGTGGCACCGGTTGTCCACGTTCGTGAAGCAGACGTACCCGTCCGGGCACGTGCCCTCCCCACCGGCGAGGGCGGGCGGGCCGCACTGGAATCCGCACGCGGGGCGGGGAACGTCGTAGCAAGCCACGAGCGCGATCGCGAGGAGCGCGCATGCGTAGGCGTCCCTCCCTGCCGATCGCACGATGACTGCACGGTAGCACCGGACGACCGTCGAGTGTCGTCGGCGCGGCGCTGGTGGTACCATCCGCAGTGATGTCAGCCACGCTCGATAGGGACCAGCTGAAGGCGCTGGTGGAGCCCCATTGGCGGCGGCTGTACAACTTCGTGTTCCGGCTGACGCTCGACCACGATCGGGCCAAGCGCTACCTGGCGGACATCTTCACGGCCGCGACCGCGCAGATCTCGGCCAAGCCCGCCGCGGCGACCGACGTCGAGGTCTGGCTGCTCGGCATCGCGAACCAGCTCCTCGAGGATCGGCTGCCGCGCCAGCCCGAGGTCAACTTCGACATCCTGGACGACACGCTCCGCAACGAGGCGACGCGCACCGACGTCGTGCGCTCGCTCAGCGACCCGCAACGCGACTTCCTCCTCTGGGAGCTCAAGCAGGGCTGCATGACGTCGGTCATCAACTGCCTGCCGCCCGGCGAGCGCGCCGCGTTTGTCGTCTGTCACATCCTCAAGCTCCCCGACGACGCGGCCGCGAAGAGCCTCGCCATCACGGAGAGCGCGTACAAGGTGCGGCTCTCTCGCGCGCGCAAGAAGGTCGGCGACTACCTCGCGCCGCGGTGCGAGCACGTGAACCCGATGAACCCGTGCCGCTGCCCGGCGCGCGTGGGCACCGCGCTGCACAAGGGGTTCATCCGATCGATCGGTCAGAGCGGCGGCGAGGTCTCGCTGCGCAAGGATCCGTACGGTCGCTACGGCACGGGCGCCGGCAACGACGACGTTCCGATGCGCGATATCGGCGCGATCTACGGGAACCTCCCCGATCCCGACGCGCCCGAGACCTTCGGCGCGCAGCTCGTCGAGCAGCTCGCGTCGGCGCGGTGAGCCGAGTCGCGCTGCTGTTCGCGATCGCCGCGTGCGGCCGCGAAGCATCGAACGAGATCCCTCGACGAGAACCGCGTGGCTCCGCGATCGTGGTACCCGACGTGACGACGATCGACTGGCGCAACCAGCGCTACGAGCTCGCGTCGCTCGGTATCGTCGCGACGAAGGACGGACGCGCCGACTTCCGCCTCATCGCGGACGCCGCGGGCGAGATGCGCGCGGAGCAGGGTGCCGGCAGCGATGGCACGGCGGGCTCGCTCGTTCTCGCGCCCGCGCACTTCGCGGATCTCGACGGCGACGGTCACGACGAGGCGATCATTCCGTTCGAGATGCGATCGATGCACGCCGACGAGGCGCAGCACGTGTTCGGCGCGTTCGCGTACACGCTGCGCCAGGGGCTGCCGCTGCGCCTCGGCGTTGTCACCGCCGAGGCACCGATCGATGTCCAAGGTGCGACGCTGTCGACGACCGAGCCACCGACGCGGTGGACGTGGAAGAACGGCGCGTTCGTCGCCGACCCGACGTGAACGAAGGGCCTGTCCCTGAACGCAAGCGTCGACGTGACCGTTGTCGTCGACGTCATCGGCCCCGTGTTTTTTTAGAAGCCGGTCGCCTTCGGCGCGGGCTCGCTCGACTTCGTGATGTTTCGCGTGAGGATGTACGCCTCGAAGTCAGCGGCGTTCTCGCCGAGGGTGCGGATCAGCGCAGCGACGGCGCGGTTGATGCGGTCGGCCTTCGCGGCGGTGAGGCCCTCCATGCGGCCCTGGCGGTCGTACATGTTCGCGCAGACGAGGTGGAAGATGTCCGCCTTCGCGCGCGAGTCGAGCTCGGCGGTCGGCACGATGCCCTTCAGCGATGCTTCGACCTCGGTGACCACGGCTGCGTGCTCGGCGCGCAGGTAGTCGGTGGCGAGCTTCTTCAGCGTGCCCATGTCCTGGTACTCCTGCAGGTCGTTGCCGCTGTTGAGGACGTCGGCGTACGACGGATCGCCGGGCCGTAGCTGCGAGCCGACGATGACCTGGCCGCCGAGGGCGCGCGCTACGAGTCCGTAGAACTGCGTGTTCGTGATGTTGTAGCCCCAACCGAGATTCGGGTTGCCAAACGCCGTGCCGCGGTAGTCCTCGATCGCCATGACGGCGAACCAGTCGACGAGCGCGGATTTGCCCCACTTGTCGAGCTCGCCGACGCCACTGGGATCCGACTTCGTGAGCAGCTCCATCATTGCGGTCGTGTAGTCGACGTTGTCGTTCGCGGCCATCTCGCCGAGGTCGAGCAGCTGGCGGCCGAACGTCGACGCGAGTGGACCGTGCGCCGGCGTGTCCATCACGACGAGGCCGAGCTTCTGCGCGCGGCTCGGACGATCGGTGATGAAGTACGCGAATGTCTCGTCGTCGAACGGCAGGACGATCGAGCGGCCCGCGGCGGTCGTGAAGTAGAGGTTGAAGTTCACGAGCGCGAGGCCCGTGAGTGACTCGTCCTTGAGATGGTCCTTCACGGCCTTCGTGAAGACCGGGTCGGAGATCGCGAAGCGCGGCGTCGTCTCGAGGCCGTCCATCTTGTCGATCATCGCGAAGAACTCACGGTCCTGTGCGGTCCGGTTCGCGCCCTTCATGTACTTGCGCTGGAACGAGCCGGCCTGAAACAGCACGGTGCTCTTCATCCAGTCCTTGATCTTCTCGGCGTCGAGCACGACGTACGACTCCCGATCCTGCTGCGCCATCGGCGTCAGCTGGTCGCGCAGCCACATGCGATACGGGCGGTCCTTGGGCAGTTCGAGCGTGAGCTGATCCTTGACCTCGATGTCGCGCTTGAGCGTGAGCGTCTTGCCGTTCAGCTTGCCGGTAATGGCGTCGTCGCGCTGGCCGCGATCGTTCGGCTTGATGTCGAGCGTGATGCCTTCGCCGGTGAGCTTGTTGCCCGAGCGCGTCAGCTTGGTCGTCTTGCCGTCATACTCGAGCTCGATGCCGACCGCGGACCACGAGCGAATCACGAGGTCGTTCACCTTCTTCGTGCCGAGCTTTCCGTCCCAGAGTCCGTTGAGGTTGTCGGCGGAGACGCCCGAGGCCGTGCCGTCCGCCTTGCCGTCCCCATCCGTGTCCTCGCCGTCCTCCTGCTCCATGTCGGTGCAGGCACCGAGGGGAGCAACCACACTAGCCACCAGCAGCGACGAGACGAACAGGCGCAGACTCTTCATGCTCGCCGCGTCGAGCAAGGTCCAGACCAGCGTGCGCTCGTGCAGTGCCGGTGCCTTACGTCCCCGGCGCAACACGAATGGCCGCCAGTCGATCAGCCACCGAGCAAACTGCAGTTGCCTCGCGACGCCTTCGTCACGTGGGTTCGTGCACGCCGATGGGCACTATTGGCCGTTACAGGCCTGGATCCACACCATGCAGCGCTGCTGGACGCATGTCTGATCGAAGTTGCAGTTGATCGCGCAGACGTCGACGCGCATGAGCGCGTGAACGTTGCGCGGCGCCATGCCGCCGGCGCACCGGCAGCCACACGTAAAGTCGTTCGGCGCACACGCCGTGCCCTGACAGTTCATCGCCGCCTGACAGGTGCCACTTCCGAGTTGCACTCCGGGGCACAACGCGCGGAAACCGCACATCGCGGCCTCGCCGCACTTCTTCGCGAGCGCGAGATCGGTGCACGCACGGATCGCTTCGCTCGCCTTGCAGTCGGCGATGCACGTCGTCGTGGCGATCCCGCACGAGCGTGCCGCGTTGCAGCCGGCCTGACAGCGCTCCGCCACCGACATCGTGTCGCCCGGCGGTCCCGACGTCGTGTTGTTCGGCGTCGTCGACTGCTTTTGCGATGTACGGTTTCCGTTCGTTGGTTGTGTCGCCGAGTAGGGATCGACGGGCTTTGTGCCCTGCTTGTTGTTCGTGACCGAGTTGTTCGTGACCGAGTTGTTCGTGACCGAGCGCGGGGTCGTCGCGTTGTTGGTAGTCGACTTCGCGTTGTTGGTGGTCGCGTTGTTGGTGGTCGCGTTGTTGGCGGGCGCGTCGTTCGTCGGCGGGTTCGCGGGCGCGTTTGTCACGAGGTTCGTGGGCCCCGACTCTTTGATCACGCGGACCTCGGTGCGCGATCGCGTCAGCACGATCGCGAGAACGATCGCGACGATGCCGACCGTTCCGACGATGCCGATCACGAGCGGCGTCTTGGACGAGCCATGCGTCAGATGCGTCGCGCCCGGCGACGTGTTCGTTCCCGTCGGGAACGGCGGCGCTGGACTCGTCTGCATCGGGAACGCGGGCGCTGCTCCGTGTGGATACGTACCCGCCGGCGGTGCCTGATATGCGGGCGTCGCGCCCGTGCCGGCGTACGCCGGTGTCACGCCGGATCCGCTGTTCGTCGCGGGCCGGACGGGTGCACCTTGATAGACGGGGATCTCGCCGCTGCCGCCCTTCGACGCGTACGTCGGTGTTCCCGCCGTGTGCGGCACGCCGCTGGGCGGTGTCGCGTAGCCGATCGCCGGGACGTAGTGGGGGGACGAGGCATGTTGCGGTTGGTTCGATCCCGGGACCAGGGCCGGTGTCCCGGTCGAGGGTGATCGCGGCGCGGATGGCACGCCGGCCGGCGGTGTCGCGTAGCCAGCCGAGGGCACGTACCCGGGTGAGCCATTAGACGGCGTTCCAGCCGACGGCGCGCTCGACGGTGAATGTGCACGACCGACGTTCTCGACACTGAAGCGATTCGGCATCGCGGGCCCGCCGGGTCCGTAGCCCGTCGCCTGCGTCTGTGCGGAGGGCGCGGCACCGTAGCCCGTCGCCTGCGTCATCTGATGCGCGCCGACGGGCTGCGCGTGCTGTGCGCCGAGGCCGACCATGCCGGCGCTCTGCGTGGCGGCGATCGGAGAGTTCGGCCGCAACGTGAGCACCTCGTGCAGCGCGGCGCGCATGTCGTTCGCGCTTGCGAACCGCGCGCTCGGATCGCGTGACAGTGCGCGCGCGAAGAACTGTTCGAGCTGCGGCGACGCCGTCGGCATGAAGTGTTTGATCGACCGCGGCGGCTGCGTCGCGACGGCGACCATCAGCTCGCCGACCGTGGAGCCGGGGAACGGCAGGCGACCCGTGAGCATCTCGTAGACCATCACGCCGACGGCCCAGAGATCCGTGCGCGCGTCGACGTTCGAAGGATTCGCGATCTGCTCGGGAGACATGTACGCGGGCGTGCCGAGCATCGAGCCCGTCGCCGTACGCACCGACGCGACGTTCTGCGTGTCCATCACCTTCGCGATGCCGAAGTCGAGCAGCTTCGCCACAGGACCACTCTGCGTCGCGACGAGGAAGACGTTCTCGGGCTTCAGATCACGATGCACGAACCCGCGCGCGTGTGCAGCGGAGAGCGCGTCGAGTAGCTCGGACAAGATCGAGCGCATCTCGGTCGGCTTGAGCTCGCCGCGCGCGATCGGCTCGCGCAGTGATCGCCCGACAAGCAGCTCCATCACGAGGTAGAGCACGCCGTCGGGAGAGCGTCCGGCGTCGATCACCTGCACGATGTTCGCGTGCCCGATCGTGTTCGCGGCGCGTGCCTCCGCGAGGAACCGGTGCTGGATCTCGGGATCCGCTGCGAGCTCGGGCTTGAGAACTTTGACAGCGAGCGTGCCGCCCGTGAACTTGTGGCGCGCACGGAACACCATGCCCATGCCGCCGGCACCGAGAACACCATCGACGATGTAGCGACCGTCGATGGTCTTTCCGACCCAGTCCTGGCTCACTCGCGAATGATACCAGCCTCAGTGACGCCGGCTTCCAAACCTTCGGTTGAAGCCGAACACGAGCCGGCGCTGGTCGAACCCTCCCTCGAGAATCGGTAGGGTAGTAGTGGGGTTGGCGAGGTCGCCGCGGTCCAGGATCGAGAGCTCGATGAACAGGTCGAGCCCTCGGGTCACCCCGATCAGAGCGCCCAACGACACCCCGACGCGCGTCTGCGGATCCATGTCCCGCGGCGTTGTCATCGGTGTCCCTCCAGGCACCTCGACCGCCATCCGGCCTCGGTGGGCGAGCGGGAAGTGGAAGCCGAAGTTGAGCCATCCCGCGAAGACGCCACGGCGCTCGCGGATGGCGAGACCCGTCTGCACCAGGAGCTCCGCGTTCCAGATCGATGCGTTCTCCTCGGGGTGGAGCCGCGTATATTCGCCGCCGACGGCGCTCTCCCAAAACAGCACGCGGTCCGCGAGGTTCTTGCGTGTCTGCACCGCGGCCTGGCCCGCGACCCACATGCCGTCACGGTCGAGGGCGGCGCCGCCCTGACCGCGCCCATACACCGAGATGTGTCGGTTGAGCGTGTAGCGCACGCCGAGCATCGCGGTCTGCCACGACGACTCGTTCGTGTCGCTCGGTTGCTTCGGGAGCAGATCGACGCCTGCGAAGATCTCGGTGTCTGTTCCCACGGCGATCAGCGTGTGCAACCGGAACAGGACGACGTCGGTGAACTTGAACGCGCGCTCGCCGGAGGTGCCGTCGCGCGTGACGAAGTCGAGACTCGCGCCGACCTCCTGCCCGAGCTCGATATCGTCGTCGCTCTTGGCGATGGGTGAGTCGCTTCGATCCTCGTCGAGCGCGAGCTCGCTACCACCGGTGGCCTGCGCCGGGACGTTGTACTGGGCAACCGCCACACCGGGAGCGACGACCGTGGCGATGAGGAGGAGCCAGCGCATGAACCCAAGGAACGTGCAGCGAGGCGTGTCGGTCTACCGAGCCGCAGCGAACGAGCGCTCGAGGTCAGCCTGGAGGTCCGATAGGTCCTCGATGCCGACGGAAATGCGGATGAAACCGTCGTCGATGCCGAGCTTCTTGCGGTTCTCCGGCGGAACGCTCGCGTGCGTCATGATCGCAGGGTGCTCGATCAGCGATTCGACGCCGCCCAGGGATTCCGCGACCGTGAAGATCTGGCAGGCCTTTAGGAACCGGCGCGACTCGTCCAGCCCGCCCTTCAGCACGAAGCTGATCATTCCGCCGAAGCCCGAGGCCTGCGTGCGCGCGAGCGCGTGCTGCGGATGCGACTCGAGGCCGGGATAGATGACCTTCTCGACCTGCGGATGGGTCACGAGCCAGCTCGCGATCGCGGCCGCGGACTGCGCGTGGCGCTCCATGCGGACGTGCAACGTCTTGGTGCCGCGCATCACGAGGAAGCTGTCCATCGGCGAGATGACGGCACCGATCGCGTTCTGCAGGAACGCGAGCTTCTCGAGAAGACCCTTGTCCTTGACGATCAGCGCGCCTCCGACGACGTCGGAGTGACCGTTCAGGTACTTCGTCATCGAGTGCGCGACGACGTCGGCGCCGAGATCCAGCGGGCGCTGGAAGTACGGCGTCATGAACGTGTTGTCGACGGCGAGCAGGATGCCCCTCTCCTTCGCGACGGTCGCGACCGCCGCGATGTCGACGAGCTTGAGCATCGGGTTCGTGGGCGTCTCGATCCAGACGAGCTTGGTCGTCGGGCGGATCGCCGCGTCGACCGCGGCCGCGCCAGCGAATGGATCGACATAGGTGAACTCGAAGCCGAGGCGACGCCACACCTTGTCGAACTGGCGGAACGTCCCGCCGTACAGGTCATCGCACGCGATGACGTGCGTGCCCGTGTCGAACAGCGAGAGCAGCGTCGACGTGGCGGCGAGCCCGGACGCGAAGCACAGGCCGCCGGCTCCGTTCTCCAGCGACGCGAGGTTCGCCTCGAGGGCGAACCGCGTGAGGTTGTGCGTGCGCGAGTACTCGAACCCCTTGTGCTCGCCGGGGCCGGTCTGCGCGTAGGTGGACGTGTAATAGACCGGCGTCATCACGGCGCCGGTCACGGGGTCAGGTCTCTGGCCGGCGTGAATCGCGCGCGTGCCGAAGCCGAGGGTCGGATCGTCGTGGGACGCCATGACTACTCCTAAGATCGTTCAGTCGTCGAAGTGGAAGCTACTCGGATCCCGGTCCATGAGTCGCTCCATCGCCGCTTCCTCGAGGAGATCGACCATGCGCTGCCCGCCGTACTTCTTCACCAGCTTGTCGTCGTATTCGTCGGCGATGAGCGCCACGTCGCGCAGCGTCGCCGTGAGCTCCTCGGGATCAAGCGTCGTGCCGCCGAGGATGGTGTGCGTGAACAGCACCGTGTGCTCGGTCGGGTCGATCGCGAACGCGCCGAAGCGCAGGTGACGGTTGAGCTCGAGCAGCTGCATCGCCAGCGAACCATCGACGTCGACGCCCTTCACGAGCTGCGACGTGCAGCGAACCATCGCCCGGTTATCCCCCCACGGCACCACGTTGATCATGACGTAGGCCGAACCCTGCTTGATGACGTACAGCGTGTCGTCCACCTTGCGGTACGCAGGGCTGTTCTGGAGTGTGCGCTCGATCAAGAGAGAGGTAGCGACCTCGGCGGGATTCATGCGGTCGTTGTTAACACGTGCGATACTGCCGGGCGTGAGGATCGCGCCGTTTTGTCTAGCGTTGCTTTTCGGCGTTGGCGTCACTGCCAGCGACGCTGGAGCGGACACGATCCGAGAAATCCTCGTCGAGGAAAACACGAAGACGGATGACGATACCGTCGCGCTGATCGCTCAGATCGATGTCGGTGACGACTGGTCTGGCGACATGAACGAGATGGTCAAGAAACGCCTCCTGCAGAGCGGCCTGTTCCGCGATGCGGAGGTGTTCTCGTCGCAGGTCGAGGGCGGCGTCCGCATCACGATCACGGTCCACGACAAGCACTCGTGGGTCATCGCTCCGGCGTTCTACAACCAGCCGACGAACAAGGGCGTCGGCCTCGGCTTTGGCGAGAACAACCTGTTCGGCAAGAACCAGAAGCTGCTGGTCTACGCACAGGTCGCGAGCGGCGACACGTTCTTCCTCGGTGCGTGGGTCATCCCGGCGATCGGCGGCTCGCGCTTCTACGCGCAGTTCGACACCTACCTGAAGCAAGCGCGCGTCATCGAATATGCGACGCCCAGAAAGTGGCTCGAGAGCCCGATTCCCGTGCGCGAGTCGCGGATGAACTACTTGAACGGTGGCGTGCGCCTCGGTGTCGAGCCGATCCGCGGATGGAAGATCGACGGGCGCCTTCGCGCCGCCAAGGTCAGCTATCCGAGCGACAGCCTGTTCAGTGACGACAACTCGCTCAAGTACCTAGGCAAGGATCCAATGAACGCGATGGCCGACATCGGCACGGGCATCGACGACATCGAGGCGCCCGGTGCCAATGGTCTCGACGTGTCGACAGAAGTCGCGTTGACGATCGATCGACGCGCCAGCTACCTCGGCGTGTCGACCGGCAAGCGCTACGCGGTGTCGTTCGAGCGCTCGCTCGAGTCCCTCGGCTCGGACTTCGACTACTACTCGTTCGGCGCGTCGTTCTTTCGCGGCTGGCGCGTCCTCGACCGACACAACTTCCTCCTGCGACTCTCGGGAAATTACGGTCACCATCTCCCGTTCCAGCAGGAGTACTCTCTCGGCGGCACGTCCATGCGCGGCTACGTGAACAACCAGTTTCGCGGCGACATTCGTGGCCTCGTGAACGTGGAGCACTCGTTCCCACTGTTCGGCCTCAAGGGCTTCTCGGCGCGTGGCCTTCTGTTCTTCGACTCGGGCTACACGACGTTCCTCACGACCAGCAACCCGGATCGCAACTACCTGCCCGATGCACGGCGAGACCAGCATCCGACGATGGCCGGCTTCAAGAACTCGGTCGGCGCGGGGACGCGCTTCTACCTTCAGCAGATCGTGTTGCCACTCCTCGGCGTCGATTTTGGGTATGGTCTCGAAGCCGGTGACTTCCAGATCTATCTCGCGATCGGGCTTACTGATTAGTGCCTGCATCGGTTGGAGTTGCGGCTCGTCCGCACCTCCGCCGAACAGCGCGCCTGCGCCCGCACCGGCACCCGCAGTCGCCCCTGGCGCGCCGAAGCTCGGTTTCATCCCTGACCGCGGTCCGGACATCGTCATCACCAACGCCGAAGTCCGCACCATGCTCGGCTCGGTGATGGACACGGTCGCGATCGACCACGGCCGGATCACCTGGGTCGGAATCGCGAGCCCGACGACGCTGAGCTCGCTCAGCGCTTCGGCCGCCAACAACACGATGGTGATCGACGCGAAGGGCGCGACCGTCATCCCTGGCCTCATCGACGCGCACTGTCACCTGTACGGCCTCGGCGTGGATCTCGAGTCGGTGTCCGTGCGGGGCAAGGCGACCGAAGCCGAGACCGTCGCTGTCGTCGCGGAGGCGGCGAAGTCACGGCCCGGCAGCGAGTGGCTCGTCGGTCGCGGCTGGGATCAGACGCGGTGGGTGCCGCAGCAGTTCCCGACGAAGGCGACGCTCGACGCCGCGGTGAGCGACCGTCCGGTGTTGCTTCGTCGCGTCGACGGTCATGCGATCTGGGTGAACTCGAGGGCGCTCGAAGCGGCGGGCATCACGAAGGCGACCAAAGATCCGGCCGGCGGCAAGATCGTGCGCGACAAGCGCGGCGAGCCGACGGGCGTGCTCGTCGACAATGCGATCGATCTCGTCGACGCCAAGGTCCCGCCACCGACGCGCGACGTCCGCGAGCGCCGGATCCGCACGGCGGCGAAGGTCGCGATCGAAGCCGGCATCACGGCGGTGCACGAGATGGGCATCGACGACGCGACCGCGAAGGTCTACCAGGAGCTCGCCGCCAACGGTCAGCTGCCGCTGCGCGTGTACGCGTACCTCGCCGGCGATCCATCGCCGAAGGGCCTCATCCGGCTCGCGCAGGAGCCCGAGAAGCACTCCGGCATGTTCCGCATGCGCGGCGTGAAGTTCTTCGTCGACGGTGCGCTCGGCTCGCGCGGCGCGCGCCTGTACAAGCCGTACGACGACGACAAGAAGAACATGGGGCTGTGGGTCACCGAGCCCAAGCAGCTCGCAGCCGCGATCGAGGTCGCCGTCGCCCACGAGTGGCAGGTCGCGATCCACGCGATCGGCGACGCGGGCATCGGCGCGGTGCTCGATGGCTACATCGCGGCGACGAAGAAGCACCCGGGCGATCTGCGCCTGCGCGTCGAGCACGTGCAGGTGATCGCGGAGGCCGACATCGCGAAGATGATCGAGGCAAAGGCGATCGCGTCGATGCAGCCGACCCACGCGACGAGCGACATGCGTTGGGCGGAGGCGCGCGTCGGCAAGAAGCGCATCGCGGGCGCGTATGCGTGGCGCACCATGCTCGACAAGAAGATCCCCGTCGCGTTCGGCAGCGACTTCCCCGTCGAGGACGTGCCGCCGATCCTCGGCATCTACGCCGCCGTCACGCGGCAGGACGCCGATGGCAAGCCGGACGGCGGTTGGTACCCCACGCAGAAGCTGACGCTCGACGAAGCGATCGCGGGCTTCACCTCGGGGGCCGCGTTCGCGGAAGGCGCCGAGGCCCTGCGTGGAACGATCGAGGTCGGGCGCGCGGCCGACATCACGATCTTCGATCGCAAGCTCGCGCCTGATGCTTCGCTCCTCCAGACGCGCACGGCGTACACGATCGTCGACGGCAAGATCGCCTATCGCGCGGGGCAGAAGCCATAGATGCGCTTCTGTCCCTTCTGCAGCGCGGAGAATGCGGACGACCAGTCCGTCTGCGCGGCGTGTGGTCGCCGCTTGCCGCCGCTGCCGCCGCGGCGCAAGGATCGCAACGCGCCGCCGACGGGCGTACAGCTACCGCCGCGCGCGGCACCACCGCCGCGTCGCTCGGCCCCGCCGTCGAACCCGCCGCCGTCGGCCGCGCCCGATGTCACGGTGCCCGACGCACAGCCGTATCAGACCGATCCCGTCGGCGATGGCACGTCGACGAACGTCCATGTCGTCGGCGAGCTGCCGATCGGGCATGGCGGGCGCAACGTGGAGCCGACCGTCCTCGGTGGTCCCGACGCGACATCGACGCGAACGCCCGCGGCGCGATCGCCGTCGCCGAGCGCACCGCGATCGTCGGCCTCGAGCGCGATGCCTCCGCTGGATCGCAGCGCGGCGCAGGAGCGTTCCGGCGCGATCCCATCGCTCACGTCGACGACGAGTACGGCCGCGGGCTTCGCCGCCGCGCCGAGCCCGACGAACACGCAGGGCTTCGCGCCGCGCGCGGGGTCGACGACGAATCCGCCGCCGATGCGCTCTGGGTCGACGACGAATCCGCCGCCGATGCGTTCTGGGTCGACGACGAATCCGCCGCCGCTGGGGGGTCCGGCGAACGCGTCGATCACATCGAGTGCGCTCCCACCGCGCGCGACCTCGACAACGAATCCACCGCCGATGCGGTCAGGCTCGACGGCGAATCCGGCGAACCCGTCGATCGCGTCGGGTGCGCTACCACCGCGGGCAGGGTCGACGACGAACCCGCCGCCACTGCCCGCCGGCGCGTCAACCCGCGCGCGCTCGCCGTCGAATCCGCCGCCGCTGCCAGCGCGGTCGTCGCCGCTGCCCGCGGAGTCGTCGCCGCAGATCCCGGCCGACAACCTGGACCGCAGCGACCCCACGATCCGCGTCGCCGACAGTCGCGCGCATGAAAGCTCGCAGGTCGCGCCGCTGCCGATCCCGAGGACGGGCGTGCTGGCGTCACCAGGGGCGCGCCAGGCACGCGCGGGAAGCCACGCGGAGATCGGCCCCCCGCCGGTGCGCGAGAGCGTGCCCGCGTTGCCACCCCCACCGGCGCACGCGCATCGGGCCAGCGAGGCACCCGTCAACATGATGGAGGCGCAGCCCTACGACATCGTGTCGCTGAAGCAGCGCGGCCCGGACGATCCGCCCGCGACGAGGATCAACAACCCCGAGCTCCACGCAGACCGTCCGTTCCAGCCGCCGAAGGTTCTCCCCATTCCGGAGATGCCCGAGCCGGGGCTCTACAACGCGGCGAAGTACACCGTGCGGTTCGTGCGCGCGCGCTATCAGCGACGCCGCGCGATCAAGACGCTGAACGAGGAGATCAAGGCCGATACCGACGCACTCGATCAGGTGCTCGGCGCGCTGGGCAAGATGGCGCGGCAGCAGCGCGTCGACAGCAAGGTGTTCCACGCAGAGAACATCGCGATCAACACCGCCGAGGAACGCATCGGTGTGCTCGGCAAGGAGCATCAGGACGTCGACGGTCGCAAGGCCGAGGAGAACAGCAGGTTCGTCGATATCGAGCGCGAGAAGAACACGAAACTGAGTGAGGCCGAGCGACTCGTCGACGAGTCGAGCCGGGAGCTCGCGACGCTCGAAGGACAGCGCAGAGCGTTGCGCGACAAGCGCAAGGAGCTCGAGCGGCGCCAGAAGGCGTACCTGAAGACGGCCGAGGACAACGACAAGCAGTCGGGCGCCAACGCGATGGGCGATACGCGCGCGGAGCTGCGCCGCGGAGCCGAGCAGATGCGCAAGGAGGCGGCTGCGCTCGAGCCGGATCGCCAGGACGTGGATCGCCGCCTGTCGGGGCTCGAGCGCCCGATCAACGAGGCGACCGCCAAGCTCGACGCGATCAAGGCCGAGCTCGACGTCGCGAAGCGCAACCTCAGCGACGCACGCGAGGGCCACACGCACCGCCTTGCGGAGCTCGACGCAGAGCAGAAGCGCAAGTCCCGGGAGATCGGGCAGGCCGAGGGTGAGATCGCGCGCCGGCTCGTGACGTTAGGTACGCTCGTCAATCTGAACCGCATCGAGCACCCTGCGTTCAGCGAGCTGTACCACCGCATCGACCGTCTCCGTGGGGCGATCACCGCACGGACGACGGAGATCGAGAAGCTGACCGCGGAGCGCGAGGCCTACGATCGCGGGACCGTGGTGCGCGGTGCGTCGGCGATCGGCGGCGCCGTCGTCGCATTGATCGCGTTGATCGTCATCCTGCGGGCCATCTTCTAGAGGCGGCCGGTGTAAGATGAGGCCGTACGTGCCGAAGGTCCTGGTTTCGAACAATAGCGAGCTGCTGAGGCATTTCACGGCGCCGCCGTTCAAGCGCCTGGGCCTCCAGCTGTTCGTCGCCACCACCGATGACGAAGCGCGCGCGTTGTTCACCAAAGAAGAGCCGGCGCTTGTCGTCCTCGATGCGGAGGGCGAAGGCCAGAATGGCTACGAGACGGCCAAGGTCATAAAGGCGAAGTCGCCGTCGACGCGCGTGATCCTCGTCGCGGGGAAGCGCCTATCGGGCGATCAGATGCGTCAGGTGTCGGCGTGTGGATGCGACGAGCTCTTGATCGCGCCGATGACCGCCGACGAGCTTCACGACGTGGTGGCGATCCAGCTCGGCGAGCCGCGCCCGGGGACCGAGGGCTTCAACATCACCGTCGCGATCAGCGGCAAGAACGTCGATGCCACGGTCTCGAACCTATCGGTCGACGGCGTCCGGCTCGTCGTGAGCGAGCCGGTCACGGAAGGCCAGGTCGCGATGATCACGATCACGCCGGACGGTCAGCCGCCGGTCGCCATCAAAGGCACCGCCGTGTGGGCGCAGCCGCGTGAGGGCAAGTCCGTTGTTGGCGTCGCGTTCGACAAGCTCGACGAGGCGGGGAAGACCGTGCTCGCCAAGCTCACGCAGTGGCAGGTGGTCAAGGACGGTGAGCGCACGCGCGTGGTGCTGCGCGGTGACTTCACCGAGGCCACGCGCTTCGACGAGCTGATGCCGTCGATGGTGGGACGCGTGACGTTCGACATGGCGCAGGTGACGTACATGAACTCGCTCGGCGTTCGCGCGTGGTGCGAGTTCCTTCGCCAGGCGCGTATCCAGGGCTACGAGTTCCACGCGTGCTCGGTGCCGTTCATCCTGCAGGCGTCGATGGTGCACGACGTGATCGGGCGCGGCACCGTGACGTCGTTCTTCGCGCCGTTCCACTGCATCGGTTGTGATCATCAGGAGGAGCGCTTGCTGCAATCGGCGGCGATCCTCGCGAGCTCGCTCGAACCGCCGGTCTTCAAGTGCCCGAGCTGCGGCGGAGCACTCGAGTTCGACGACCTGCCCGAGCGCTACTTCGCGTTCCTCGAGGATGAGGCGGACTAGCCATGCGCAAGCTATTCGTGCGGTCGTTCGCGATCGCATTCGTGGCGTTTGCGCTGCTGTTTGGCGTCGAGTTCTTCATCGAGTGGAGCAACGCGGGCTACCCGATATGGGGTGCCTCGAGCTGGGCCGGCGTCAACAACGCGAAGCTCGTCGACATCCTGTCGCCGATGGCACGTGCGTACAACAACGTGCTCGCGATGCTGATCGCGACCATCGGTCTCGCGATCCCGCTGACGGCGAACATGCACACGCCAAAGCTGATCGAGATGTTCCTTCGCGATCGCATCAACCGCTGGGTGCTCACGTTCATGGCGTTCGGCGCGGCCCACGTGTTGTGGGTCAACTACATGATCGGCCCCGAGTTCGCGCCCCTCTGGTCGATCACGCTCGCGATCCTGCTCGCGCTCGTCGGGTGGGCGCTGCTCATCCCGTACTTCTTCTATGTCGTTCGCTTCGTCGATCCGTCGCGCTTGCTGATCCGCCTTCGCGACGACGCGATGCGCGTTGTCGCGCAGGTCGCAGCGCGCCGGCGTGACCCGCTCGAGGCGCAGCTCGCGCTCTCCGTTCGCATCGGTCAGATCGGCACCATCATCATCAAGTCGCTCGATCGCGACGATCGCGATGTCGCCGCCGAGGGCGCGTGGGCGATCAAGCTCCTCCTCGATCACTACGACGGTCACAAGTCGCGCATGCCCCGCGAGTGGTTCGTGGTCGATCGCGCGGACTTCGTCGGGCTGTCGGACGAGGCGCTCGAGATGCTGAACGAGACCAAGACCTGGTACGAGATGAAGTGCCTGCAGCAGCTCGAGTACGGCTTTCTCCGCTCGGTGCAGGGCGCCACCGACAACGTGTCGACGTTCTCGGACGCCCTCCGCGTGATCGCCGCGCGCTGCGAGCTGCACCACGACGAGCAGGCGCTGCGTCTGTGCATTCGCTTCTTCAATAACTACCTGCGCGAGGCGATCAAGGCGAAGAACCTGCGCGCGGTCTACGACGTGTTCCATCAGTATCGCCGGCTCGGTCGCGAGCTGCTCGATCGCCCCGAGCTGTTACGCGAGATCGGAAAGCACTTCGCTTACTACGCGCACATGTCGCGTACGTACGGCATGGTGTTCGCGCCGCAGCTCGCGATCTTCGATCTCGGCTTCGTCACGCGCCGCGCGTACGAGCGTGCATCGCCAGCCGCGCCCGAGCTCCTCAAGGAGGTGCTCTCGCTGCCGCACCGCACCGACGACGACATCCACTCGATGGCCGTGAAGGCGAAGATCATCCTCGGAGGATTCTTCGTCGAGAACAAGCTCGAGGCCGAAGCGGCGCTCGTGCGCGCGAACCTGCGCGACGTATCGACGATCGAGATCGAGCACGCGGAGGCTGCGCTGCTCGCCGCGGAGCGCAGCTTTTTCGAGGTGACGGATCGCCAGCTCAACCTCGAATACGTCCCGCCCGAGCGCCGCGAGCCGTTGCGGAAGTTCTGCGCGACGCTGACGATGGCGCGCAACTCGGCCGCTCATCCGACCGTCGCGGACTAAAATAAGCTACGGCTTGTCGATCACCGCGGAGCCGGGCTGCGTCTCGGCTCGATCCTTCTGGACCTTCAGCGAACCTGTCTGCGACGTCCACAGGATGTACGCGAGCACGACGAGCAGGATCATCGCGAGCACGAGGATCGCCATGAACGGCACGCGATCGCCGAACGTCTTCTTGCCGAACAGGCGTCCGCCCGAACGCTTGTGGATCGTGCCGGTCACATCGTCGGCGAACGTCGCCGGCGCGCGCGCCTTCTGCAGGCCCGACAACGCAGACGGGCTCTTCGTGTCGAGCATCTCGGCGTGCGCGCGCTTCCACGTCGGATCCGTCTCGATCTTCTTCTCGACCTCGCGCTTCTTGTCGGGCGAGAGCGTGCCGTCGAAATAGTCCGACAGCGCGACGATGATCTCGTCGTCGATGTCGACGTCGGGTGCTGCGTGGCTCATTCATCCCTCGACATGGCGTTGCATCTTCTTGCGTAGCACCAGCCGCGCGCGGTGGAGCCGTGACTTCACGGTGCCATCGGGAAGGCCGGTGATCTCGCAGATTTCTTCGATGGACAGCTCTTCGACGTCGCGAAGGATCACGACCGCACGCTGGTCCTCGTCGAGGGCGTCGATCGCTTCCTGGAGCAGCTGCTCCATCGGCGCGCTCGCGAGCGCCTTGTCGGGTTGCGCGGCGCGGACCGGCAGGCCCGTGACGGCCCCGTTGACCTGCTGCTGGCTGTGCGCGCCTTCGTCGAGCTCGTCGCGATCGCGATCGTGGCGGCGCGCGAGGTACTTGATACGGTTCTTCGTGTGGTTGACGGCGACGCGATACAGCCACGTCGAGAACTTCGCTTCTTCACGAAACGAATCGATCGTCTTGAAGACCGTGATGAAGACTTCCTGCGCCACGTCCTCTGCCTCGGAGCGATTGCCGAGCATGCGGTACGTGATGTTGAACACGCGGTCGCGATGCAACGCGAGCAGCTCGCGAAACGCACGCTCGTCGCGGTCGCGGAGGCGACGGATGAGCGCTCGTTCGTCGTCGGACATAGGTTACGAAGCGACTCGCGGCATAACCGTGTAGAGCCACAGACACCGGCAATGACCGGGAGTTTCGGAGATGTACAAACGCCGATCTCCAAATGGATCCAAGATCTTGTGAGGCACGGTACGAAACGGTGTGGCAATCCGCGAGGCCTGAGAGTAATTTGGGCCTTGCCACGGTTCCCATGTTTCCAGCGGTCTCCCGTTTTGTCGTCGTGATTCGGTCTTTCGATTTAGGCGGTGATCGCTCTACCCGGTGCTCAGTGGGCTGATTCTTCCCGAACCCACTTCCGAGCAAGGGCCCCTCAGGGGTGGGTTGACATGTTTTGTGGGCCGGATCGAGCAAGCAGGATGAACACTCGTCTGTACGTTGGAAATCTCTCGTTCAACACCAATGCTGAAGGCGTTCGCGCCGCATTCACCGAGTTTGGGACGGTCAGCGACGTCCATCTCGTTTCTGATCGCGAGACGGGCCGCTCGCGCGGCTTCGCGTTCGTGACCATGGGCACCCCCGAGGAGGCCGCGAAGGCCATCGAAGGCATGGACGGTCGCACCCTGGATGGTCGCCCGCTCCGCGTCAACGAGGCCGAGCAGCGCCAGCCGCGCGGCGGCGGTGGCGGTGGCGGTGGCTTCCGTGCCGGCGGTGGTGGTGGCGGTGGCGGCTATGGCGGCGGCGGCGGCGGCCGCGGCGGCTACGGCGGCGGTGGCGGCGGCTACGGCGGCGGTGGTGGTGGTGGTGGTGACTACGGTGGCGGTGGCGGTGGCGGCTACGGCGGTGGTGGCGAGGGTGATGGCGGCGGTGGTCGTCGTGGTGGCCGTGGTGGCCGCGGTGGTCGCGGCGGCGGCGGTGGTGACCGCTGGTAGTCAGCTCGATCGAATGATGTGAGCTCCAAGCGTCGACACCCGTCGGCGCTTTGTTCGTTTCGGGGTATTGGTCGATCGATGACGGTGAGCAGCAAGCTCCACGAACGTCGAGCGCGCAGCACTCCCGAAGGGAGTGCGCAGGTAGACCGAGTACGTGCGGCGGCCATGCGGCCGGTCGATATCGCGTCCCTCGCCGCGTTCCGGATCATCTTCGGCCTCGTCATGCTCGTCGGGATCCTGCGGTTGTTCACGACCGGTTGGATCTCGACGATGTATGGGGAGCCGTCGTGGTTCTTCACGTACCCGGGGTTTAGCTGGGTGCGCCCTTGGTCCGTCACCGGGATGTACGTGCACTACGGCGTGCTCGCCGCACTCGCTGTCGCCATCGTCGTCGGGTGGCGCTACCGCGCTGCGATCATCCTGTTCACGCTCGGCTTCACGTACACGCAGCTCGTCGACGTCACGAACTACCTGAACCACCACTACCTCGTGGTCCTGCTCGGTGCGTTGCTCGCATTTCTCCCCGCGAACACGGCGTGGTCACTCGACGTGCGGCGCGATCCGTCGATCGCGCGCAGCGACGTGCCCGCCTGGATCGTGTGGCTGTTGCGCTTTCAGGTCGGCATCGTCTACGTGTTCGCGGGGCTCGCGAAGGCGAAGAGCGACTGGCTTGGCTACGGCCAGCCGCTGAACCTGTGGCTCGGCGCGCGCACCGAGACCCCGATCGTCGGGTCGTTCTTCGACGAGCCGCAGGTCGCGTTGCTGATGTCGTGGGCGGGCTTCTTGTTCGACACGACGATCGTCGTGTGGCTGTCGTGGCGGCGCACGCGGCTCGTCGCGTACGCAGCGCTGATCGTGTTCCACGGGCTCACGGGCTACCTCTTCAACATCGGCATGTTCCCGCTGATCATGACGAGTTGCGCGCTGATCTTCTTCGTCCCGTCGTGGCCGCGCCGCTTCGTGCGCGCGAAACACGCGGTGATCGACGCGCCTCCGCTGCGCCTGCGTCGCTGGGCGGGCGCGCTGATCGTGGCGCATGTCGTCGTGCAAATCGCTTTGCCGTTGCGCCACCTCGTGTATCCCGGCGACGTGCTGTGGAACGAGGACGGGATGCGCTTCGCGTGGCACGTGATGATCCGCGAGAAGCACGGCAGCCTCATGTACGAGGCGCGCTTTTCAAACGGAAAGCGCCTCGAGGTACCGCCGCACGACTACGTGACGGCGCGGCAGGAGCGCGAGGCGGCGAGCCAGCCCGACATGATCCTGTCGCTCGCGCGGCACATCGGCGAGGACCTGCGCGCGAAGGGTTATCGCGACTTCACGCTGCACGCGATCACGCGCGTGTCGCTCAACGGGCGCGCCCCGATCGCGTTGATCGATCCCCACATCGACCTGCTGGCGGTGGTCGACTGGGGCCCGCGCGACTGGGTGCTGCCTGGGCCGCCGACCGCACCCGTGACCAATCGCCCACTTCCATAGGTGCGTGGGCGAGCCGAGCGGCCTTAAAAAACAGCAGGTTTGGAGGATCTCAGAAATCAGAGTTGAAAGTCGTTTTCAATTATGAGAACGATGCAGTAGATGTTTCGAGCGACCGCCCTCCTGTTTGCGAGTGCCTTGGCCGCGTGCACCAGCCCCGGTACGAAGCCGGATGCGCCGTTGCCGACGGACGCGTTCGATCGTCGCGCGATGCTCGCGCACCTCGCGACAAACGTGCTGTTGCCGATCCAGGCCGATGTCGAGGCGAGCGCGTCCCGCGTCGCACCCGCGATCCTCGCGTACTGCGAAGCGCTCGACACGGGCACCGTCGGCAGCACGCTCGACGAAGCACGCACGGCGCTCGGCGTCGCGATCGATAGCTGGCAATACGCGGACGCGGTGCTCGTCGGACCCGCGGCGATGAACCAGAACACGATCCGCGATCGCGTCTATGCATGGCCGTTGTTCTCGCCGTGCGAGATCAACAAGGACATCGCGTCGCACTGGGCGAGCCCGTCGAGCTACGACGTCACCACCGAGCTCGTCAGCACGCGGTCTCTCACCGCGGTCGAGTTCTTGCTCTATCCGCCTTCCGACGCGCATGCGTGTCTTTCGCCGCCGGCGGGATGGGACACGATGCCCAAGGATCGCGCGCGCTGCCGACTGGCGTACGTGATCGCGAGCGACGTCGCGCAGCAAGCGCGAGCGCTGCACACGGCGTGGAAGCCGGACGGCGGCAACTACATCGCAGAGCTCACCGGGATGTCGAACCCGCACGCCGCCGTGAACATCGTCTCGGATTCGTTGTTCTACATGGACAAGATGGTCAAGGACATGAAGCTCGGCCAACCCGCCGGCATCACGATGAACGCCTGCGACGCGATGCAGGAGCCGTGCGTGATCGAGGTCGAGGCCAGGTTCGCGGACCGAGCGACGTACGCGATCCGCGCGAACCTCGCGGCGACGCGCCGGTTGTTCACCGGTACGACGCCCGACGATGACGGCCCCAGTTTCGACGATTTCCTGGTCGCGCTCGGTCACGAAGATGTCGCGAACCGTATGGTCGCGAGCCTCGACGACTCGATTGCCAAGGCGGCCCTGATTCCCGATAGCTTCCTCGCCGCCCTGTCGACTGGCTACTCGCAGATCGTTGCCACCCACGGCGCGACAAAGGCGTTCACCGCCGATTTGAAGAGCCAGTTTTTGACGCTGCTGGCGCTCGAGATCCCGGACGATGTGGCAACCGACAACGATTGAGCTCGCGGTCGCGCTCTCGTTCGTTTCGTCGGTCGCGCATGCACAAGGCGATGGGACGAGCGAGGCGGCTCCGGAGACGATCGAGGTCGTCGACAAGGCACCTCCCGGAGCGCGCGCGGAAGTCTCGGAGAAGCAGCTGGAGCGCGACGAGCACGACGACCTGCACAAGGTGCTCGGACACGTCGCCGGCGTGTACATCCGCGACGAGGATGGCTACGGCCTGCGCCCGAACATCGGCATGCGCGGGGCCGCGGCCGATCGCAGCGCGAAGATCACGCTGATGGAGGACGGCGTGCTGAGCGGCCCGGCTCCATACACGGCCCCCGCGGCGTATTACGTCCCGCTCGTCACGCGCATGTCGCGTATCGAGGTGACCAAGGGCCCGTCCGCGATCCAGTACGGACCGACGACGGTGGGTGGCGCGATCGACATGATCAGCGAGCCATTTCCCGCCGAGCGCAGCGGCTACGTCGACATCGCCGGAGGCAGCGATCGCTATGGCAAGGCGCACCTGCGCGCCGCCGAACGACGCGGCACGTGGGGCGTGATGGCCGAATACGTGCGGCTTCAAACCGAGGGCTTCAAGGAGCTCGATGGTGGCGGCGACACCGGCTTTGCGAAGAACGACGTGCAGCTGAGCGGCCGCCACACGTCGGAGCCGACCGCCACGGACTATCACGTGCTCGAGCTACGCGCGGGCTACGGCGACGAGACGTCGAACGAGACGTACATCGGCGTCACCGACGAGGACTTCGGCGCGCAGCCGCAGCGCCGGTATCGCGCTTCGCAGCTCGATCAGATGAACTGGGACCATTGGCGCCTGCGCGCGACGCATCGGGTGGATCTCGGTCTCCACACGCGCCTGGAGACGATCGCGTATCGTCACAAGTTCCACCGCACGTGGGGCAAGGTCGATGGCTTCACCGGTCAGCGCGACTTCTACGGGTTGTTCGCCGATCCCGACGCGGGCGCGAACCAACTCTACTACCAGGTGCTGACCGGGCAGATCGACTCGTCGAGCACCGAGGACCAGCTCATCCTCGGCACGAACGATCGCCGGTTCACGTCGCAGGGGATCCAGACGCGATTCGCGGCGGAGCGCACGACCGGTCCGCTGAAGCACCACATCGACGCGGGCGTGCGGATCCACTTCGATCGCGCCGATCGCCGGCGGTACGAGGACACGTACAACATGCTCGGCGGTTCGCTCGTGCGCACCGATCGGGTGCGTGCACTCGTCCTCGATTCGCGCGCCGAGACGATCGCGCTCGCGACGCACGTCGAGGATACGGTGCACTACAAGCGGCTCGAGCTGACCGCCGGCGCGCGCGTCGAGTTGCTCGACTATCGCTTTGCAGACTGGCTGACCGCGGCGCAGCGCGAGGGCGACTACGCCGTCTTCATCCCCGGCGGTGGCCTCGAGTATCACGTCACTGACGAGGCGAGCGTGATCGCAGGCGTGCATCGCGGGTTCGTGCCGGTCGCACCGTCGGCGGCGTCCGACGTTCGTCCCGAGTCCAGCATCAACTACGAAGCGGGTGCGCGCTGGCGCGACTCGCGCGTGAACGCCGACGTCATCGGCTTCTTCAGTGACTATTCGAACCTCAAGGGCTCGTGCACGCTCGCGAGCGGTTGCACGGAGGCGATGGAGGGCGAGGAGTACAACGGCGGCCAGGTACGCGTGTGGGGCGCCGAGGCGCAGATCGGCGGCGAGTGGCCGATCGCGAAGAAGCTCGCGCTGCCGTTCACCGTCGCGTACACGTACACCGATTCGGCGTTCCAGCACTCGTTCTCGTCGGAGTTCGCCGGCTGGGGCGATGTCGCGGAGGGCGACAAGCTGCCGTATCTCCCGCCGCACCAGGTTGCCGTGACCGCGGGGATCACCCATCCGCGGGTCGATGCGAGCGCGACCGCGCGCTATCGCACCGCGAGCCGCGATGTCGCCGGGCAGGGTGCGATCGAGGAAGCCGTACGCGCTGACTCGCTCTTCACTCTCGATCTCGCCACGCACGTCCACGTGCACTCGCGAGCAGAGCTTTACGCCACTTGTTCGAACCTGTTCGACGAGCAAGTGATCATCTCGCGCCGTCCCTACGGAGCGCGACCAAACCCACCTCGCATGGTCGCCGTTGGCTTCAAGGCACGGTTCTGACCCAGTGAAAGAGACGATCGACGTATGAAGACGCTTGCACTGTTCACCTCCGTCCTCTTCGCCACGGCGTGTGGCGACAACTACAACCCCTCCAACCCCGACGCCAACGAAGTCGATGCGCCGACCGTCGACGCGCCGGCCGTCGACTCGCCGCCGGGGTGGACGCCGCCGACGGCACAATCGCTTCAGATCTCGGCCACGCAGCCCGACGTCATCATGTCGGCGGCCGCGGGCCCGAACGGGAGCTTCTATGCGGCCGGATATCTCGACACCGACATCGGCGGCGGGACCATCGAGCGCCGCATCATCGTGTTCAAGCTCGGCTCCAGCGGCGTCCCCGACGCGACCTTCGGCACCAGCGGCAAGGCCGACACGGGCTTCGTGTTCCGGGGTGGCACCGACGACATCGACATCGCGACGCTCTCCAACGGCGACATCATCGTCTCCGCCACGGTGGCCGCGGAGGTCGCGAACGGCGCCGACGCGAGCGATACCGACATCGGCCTCATCAAGCTGTCGGCGACGAATGGTGCTGTCGTGACGGCGTGGGGCACCAATGGCCTCGTGCGTCACAGCTTCAACACGTCGCTCACGAGTGCCAATCGTGACGCCGCACGAGGCCTCGCGATCGGCACGGGGGACACGATCTACGTCACCGGTGCGGGTCGCGGACCGGGCAATCAGCAGCCGGGGAACACCGAGGCACGCATCGATCTCGACTTCTACGTCGTGAAGCTCGCCGCGACGGGAACGATCGCCAACGACTGGGGCGATGGCGACTCCGGCCAGCGCGCGATCGATCTGTTCCTCCCGGCGTTCGGCACGATCACGCCGAATGTTCACGCGGGCGCGACGGTCCGTGGGGTGATCGCGCTCGCCGACGGCTCGGTGATCGCGGGCGGCTACGCGCGCAACACGCTCACGTTGTCGCCGCAGCCCGTGCTGTTCAAGCTCGACGCGAACGGCGACCTCGCGACGGGCTTCGCGGACGGAGGCATCTTCCACTCGACGGTGCTGGGCGGTCAGACGGAGGTCTACAATTTCGCGCTCCACGGCGACAAGGTCGTCACGGGCGGCTATGGCCGCGAAGCCGCGACGGGACCGAACGACTGGATCTCGATGCGCTTCAACGTGTCCGACGGCGCTCGCGACATGACGTGGGGTAACGCGACGCTCGGCAAAAACCTGTTCGACGTGGACCCGTCGATCCAAGACGAGGGCAGCAATTGTTTCAGCGCGATCGCGCTACCGAACGGTAAGACGTTGCTCATCGGATCTACCGGTACCGCAGCGTCGGGACAGCCACCGTCCGCGACACAGGACGCGGCGTTCGCCGTGCTCGCCGCCGACGGAACACGCGACATCGCGTACGGCACGGGCCTCGCGAAGTACAAGCTCAGCAGCACGGACGACGGCGCGGATCAGTTCTGGGGCGCCGCGGTCAGCGGTGACAAGGTACTGATCGTGGGCTGGCGTGGCGCGACGATCGCGAACCCGCAGACCGCCGAGAACAACGACAACTCGTACGCCGTGCTGCTCGACATCGAGTAGTCGGTTTATCGGGTCTCGAGAAACGCGATCACATCCGCCAGATCGCGGCCGGCCAACCGTTTGGCACCCTCGGACATGCCATGAACGCGACCGCGGTCGTGCAAGACAGCCTCGAGGGTCGGTGCGCTGCCGTCGTGGAAGTAGGGTGCGCTCGCGGCGAGGGATCCGAGTCCGGGCGTATCGAAGCTACCCGCGAGGTCGTGGGTCTCGCGATCGGTGAGCGCGGCGCCGTCGTGACAGGTCGCGCAACCGAGCTCGGCACTCTCGAACAGGTTCTTGCCACGCGCGATCGCGGCCGGGTCGCGCGTCGGCGTGCGCGGCGCCGGCATGCTCTCGAGGAAGCCGACGAGCAGCGTCACGTCGCGCTTCGACAAACCATCACCACCTAGGCGCCGGATCGTCGCGCGCACGCTGGTGGGAAGATCGGCCGCCTTACCGTCCCACTTGTACGGCGCTGTTCCGGCGAGACGCCCGCCGAGCACGGGCGTCTGCAGCGCGTCTTTCTGGATCTGCCAGGACAGGCCGTCCGCGCGCCCGTCGAGGTGGCAGGTGCCGCACGACATCGCGCCGCGCGTCGACGAGTGGAATGTGGCTTGATGAAACAGCGCACGCCCGGCGCGGTGTTCTTCACTGGACGACGAGGCGACCAGCTCGACGCCGCGTTCGATCCGCTTCTTCTTTGCCGTCGGATCGAAGCGCTCGATCGATCGTTTGAACGAGCACCACACGAGGACGCGGCCCTGCGGGGTCACCGCGAGGCCGTCGGCGCCGCAGTGAGGAGGGAGCTCGACGGTGCGCTCTTGATCGGGGTTGTACTGCGAAGCCTTGGCGACGACGACGAGGTGATCCGACGCCATACCGGCGAGGTACATCGTGTCGCGGGCGGCGTTCCACGCGATCGCGCGCGGCTCGACGACGTTCGTCTGTGCGAGTGCTTGTCGTCCGTTCGCGTCGAGGAACGCGACGTGCTGCGACACGGGTGGCGAGAAGCTGCCGCCGTAGTGATCGCTCGTCTCGAGCTGCTCCGCCTTCGGGCGCGCGAGGTGGAACGGCACGACCGCGTGATCACCGACGAACGCGACGGCGAATGCTCCACGTGCGTGTCGTGACTTCGACGTCGGCAGCGCGACGCGGCGCAGACGCGATCGCTCGCCGAGGACGAACGTGTCCACGGCGCCGCTGGTCAGCGACGCGACGACGATTCGGGTGCCATCCGGCGACACCGCGAGGCCGCGTGGCTCGGGAGACAGCGGAGCGCGCCACGTCTCCCGACCCGTCGCGGCGTCGAGAGCCACGAGCGTCCGATCGGCGATCGTCGAGACATAGACCGTCGCGCGGTTCGGCGCGAGCGCGACGCCATACGGCTCGGCCGGCGTCTTCCACGTCGCCGTGATCGCGAGAGTCGTGCGACCGACGTCGACCACGAAGATGCGATCGCCGCGGCGATCCGCGACATACGCGCGACGAGCGATGTCGTCAAACGCGAGCAGTGCAGCATCGCTACCGATCGCCAGCTGCGCGAGGTTCGCTCCGGCGGCGTCGGTGAGGATCAGCATCCCGCTGTCCGCGTCGCTGACGAGCGCTCCTTCGTCCACCGCGACGATCCGCGAGCTCGCGATGTACGCCGGCGATGCGGACGCGGCGCTGGTTCCACCGAGCGAACGCGTGGTCAGCTCGAACGGCGGTGGTGGCGTGGGTTCTTCCTCCCAGTCGTCCGATCCGCCACTTCCCCACGCGACATTGGCGATCGCGCCGCCAGCGACCATCGCAACCATCGAGCATGCGACGAGCTTGGTTGTCCTCTTCGGTCTCTTCATCACGGTACCTCACAGAGAGTGCCGGGCCCATGCCCCGTGGGAGGCGCGTCCCAGCGCCCGAACCACGCGCCACATTGGCGATCGAGCAGAGCGCCCGTCGCCAGATCGATCTTTGCGATTCCATTGCCGTACGCCGCGAGATCGCCGTTGGACGACCACACCACGCCGTGCACACCCGAGCTCGGCACGCGCCAGCGCGTGGTCTTGCCTTCACGGAGCTCGAGGCGTCCGTTACGCATCGTTGCCGTATGCGCCCCGTCGGGGCTGGTCGTGCGAATGAGGTCCTTGCGGACGAGCGTGCGGAGGTCGTTGCCCTCCTCGATCCACGCCTCGCTGGGCTCGATCGTCTTCTCGCGCGTCTTCACGAACACGTCGCCCTCGAGCCGCCCGTACACCACGTCGTGCGAGGAGTAGATGCTGCGAGGACTGATGACAGCCACCTCGTCGCCGTTTGCATGTGTCGGATCGAGGAGCACGAGGGTGACGCTTTTCGCAAACTCGACCGCAGGCCCGAACGCTGCGGTCTTCGGGTCGAAGCGCGCGAGGTAGTCGTAGCCCTCGCGGTGGTAGCGCAGCAGGCGCGTCGTAGGTTCGAGCTCGAAGGTGTGGACGAGTGTGGCTACGAGCGTCGTGGTCTTCTGCGTCGTCGAGATCAGGTACAACCCGCGATTCTGCTGGTAGGAGGTCCCGAGCGCGTGCTCGCCATCGACGAGTGTGATCTGTGTGAGGTGCGGGGACGTGTGGGCGACGTCGAATGCCGCGCGCGTCCTGAACTGTCGATCGAGGGCGACAACAGAGGCACCGTCCGAGGCGGAGAAGCCGCTCTGCGTCGCGTGCATTTGCGTCACGAGCGACATGCGGTAGCCCACGTAGGTGGTCGCGTCGGATGCGTACACCGCGATCGAGCTCCCGTGGCCTCCCAGCAGTTTTCCGCGCGCGAACGCGAAGGGCATGCTGAACAGATCGGACTGGGGGTCGTCCGCGAGCCACGTGCGTTCGACGCTGCCGATGACGAGCGAGCGGCCGCGAAAGCCGATCACGCGCGTGTCGGTGCTGATATCGCCGTAGGTCGCCACGACCTTTCCACTCGAGAGCGTTGCCACCACGATCGCCACGCCACGCTTGCGCAATCCGGCGACGCGCTCGAGGTCCGGCGAGAGTGCGATGCCATCGCCCGTCCGGAACGGTAGCGCGACCGTCGACGAACCCCAGGTCGCGGACGCGAGATCGATCCAGCGACCGCGTACGACATCCTCGCTCTCGACAAACGCGAGCGCACGGTCGCCCTGCACGGCGATCGACGCGACGTACTCGCCGGGGTCGCTCGCCAGCTCGGCCTGGACCGCGCCCGCGAGATCGAGGATCGTCACGACACGGTCGTCACGTAGCGCGACGAAGCCCGACGTGGTCGCGTGAATCGCCACGACGGGTCGCGAGAGGGCGACATCGAGTCGCCGTGTGACCTCGGCGGTGTTCGTCAGCGTCACGATCTGCAGCTGACCGATCGCATCGACCGTCCCGACGACGAACGCGTCGCCATCGCGGGCGATCGCCAGCGAGCTCGGTGCGGTGAGCGACACAACGAGCGGCTCGCGCTTTCCGTCGAGCGTGGGCCACAGTCGCACGGAGTGCCCCACGTCGGAGGTGATCGCGGCCGAACCGTCCTCGGTCACCGCGAGCAGCTCGATCGAATCGGAGATCGCGGCGACGCGCTGGCCCGGCGTCGAATCCACGACGAGCTCCGATCGGGCGGGGCCGTCGAGCAGCGGCATGGCAAACCGAGGCGGGCTCGACGCGCTTGGCACCTGGTCGACGCGCGTGTCCGCCCACGGATCGTCGACGAACCTCGTGTTCGCCCACGGATCGTCAACCGCGTGTTGCGCGGTTGTTGGCGACGGGAGCGGCGATGTGCTGGGCGGAGACCAGTCTGGCGCATTCGAGCACGCAGCGATGACGAGGAGGGCGTAGACCCGCACGCCCCGACAACGCACCTCGCGGGACGGCTATGCCGCACTTTTGAATCGGCCGTGTCGGATCAGGGTCGTATCGCCCCGCGCTCGACGAGGAGGTCGAGGAGCGCCCGTGTGAAGCGCGGCCCGTCGCTCGAGTCGATGTGTGACGTGTCGGGGCACTCGAAGCTCGACAGGGACGGGTGATCGGCGAAGTGGATCGTGTGCGCGCGCGTGACCGCCGCGAAGCGATCCCAGTAGTCCCGCTTCGGCGCGACACTCTCGTCGTACGCCCAGCGCTCGTCGCACGTCGGCATCCGGACGAAGACGACGTTGCCGCCGCGCGCTTGGATCATCGCGACGAAGATCTCGAGCGCGAGAGGCTCTGCCAGCCAACCCTCCAGAAACTGCACGTCGTCCCAGCTCTCGATGCGCGCGAGCTGTTGCGCGCGGCGTGCGCGGATATCGATCAGGGAGTAGTCCGCGTAGCGCGTGCGATCGGCGGCGGTCGTCGTGTACGGCGGAGCCGGCCACGTTCCCGTCAACGACAACCCCCGCAGCGTGCGCAGCCCTCCCGCGGAGAGCAGCGCGAGGCGACGCTGCACCTCGGTCGATAGCGCGCGCTCGGCGAGCTCGCCAACGGCGCGCCAGCCTCGATGGAATGCGGCGAGCTCGCGCTTCATCGCGGAGTAGCCCGCGTGCTTGAAGTTCAGCTCGACAATGTCGACGAGCGCGACGCCGCGGAAATCGGGGTCCATCGCGAGGTCGATCAGCGCGCCGAGAGGACGCGATCCCTGCACGCCGAGCTGCACATACTTCCAGCGCGGCAGCGCGTCCCGAAACGCGGGCGGGCTGAAGGCGAGCAGGATGCGCGACGAGCCGAGGATCGCCATCGTCGTCGTGGAACGATCCGACGCGCGCGCACGTTCGGTGGCCCACAGGTACTCGTCGTCCTTCACCGACGGCTGATAACCACGCGCACGCACGAACACCTCGAGCACGATCACGGCCGACAGCGTGACGATCGCGGTCGCGAGCATCGTCATCCCCCATCGCCCGCCGGGGATGCGGCGGGCGAGCGAGTGCTCGCGAACCGGATCAGAACTGGAAGTAGATGAACGCACGTTCGACCCCGGGGAAGAGGAGGATGGACAGGAGCATCGTCGAGAGCAGCGCGGCACGGACGGGCCAGCTCGTACGCTCGACGACGGCCTCGAGCGTGGTGTCGCGCATCGCCCAGTGCACGAGGAGAAGAATCGCGACGGGAACGATCGCGAACAGCGCGAACCCGTTCGTGCTGCCACTGCCCGCACCGAACATCGCGCGACAGATCGCGAACGCCTGGTCGAAGGTTTCGGCGCGGAAGAACACCCACGCGAGGCAGACGAGCGCGAACGTGACGAGTGCGAGCGCGAAGCGAACGATCGGTGCTCGCCAGAAGCTCCATGCAGGGACGACCCGAACGAGCAGGCGTTCGACGACGAGGTAGAGGCCGTGAAGTCCGCCCCACGCCACGAACGTCCACGAGGCCCCGTGCCACAGACCGCCGATCAACATCGTGACGACGAGGTTTCCGTGCGTGCGGATCTCGCCATGGCGATTTCCGCCGAGCGGGATGTACACGTAGTCGCGGAGCCAGCTCGACAGCGACACATGCCAGCGGCGCCAGAAGTCAGAGAAGCCGACGGCGGCGTACGGGAAGCGAAAGTTGTCGGGCAGCGAGAAACCGAGGCACAGCGCGACGCCGATCGCGCACGTCGAGTAGCCGGAGAAGTCACAGAAGATCTGACCCGCGAACGCGATCGTTCCGGCCCATGCACCCGCCGTGCTCTGCGCCGTCGTGCCGTACACCGCGTCGACGGCCGGTGCGAGGAGTCCGTCCGCGACGACGATCTTCTGGAACAACCCGAGCACGAGGAGCGCGAGGCCCCACGCCATCATCGCCCCCGTCGCACGACGCGGCTGCTCGAACTGCGGCACGAGCTCGTTCGCCCGAACGATCGGGCCGGCGACGAGGTGCGGGAAGAACGTCACGTACAGCGCGTAGTCGAGGAACGATCGCGCGGGGCGACCGCGCCCCAGATACACGTCGATCGTGTAGCTGAGCGTCATGAACGTGTAGAACGAGATGCCGAGCGGGACGATCAGCGGCGTCTCGTTCCATCGCATGCCGAAAAAGCCGGCGTACTTGAAGTAGCCAAGCAGACCGAGGTTGAACGCGAGGCTCGCGAGTAGCAGTGCTTTACGACGGCGAGGCGCCATCGTCGCTGCCATGCGCTTCGCGACGAACCAATCGACGATCGTCGATCCGAAGAGCAGCGCGACGAACGGCGGGTCCCACGCCGCGTAGAACACGTAGCTCGCGAGGAGCAGGACGACCTTGCGCAGCGTCCACGGCAAGGGCGCGGAGTGGATCGCCAGGACCACCGCGAAGAAGACCGCGAATAGGTACGTGTTGAACTGCACCCCGGCCCGTCGTTACCACGAGTGACAGATCGGCGCGGAGAGCATTTCCGACGAGGATCCCGCGCGCCATGGTGGCAATCACAGCGCGGTCGGGGCGCCAGAACGGCAGGTGTTCTCAAATCTTGCGCCCGTCGCAAATCCGCGCCAACACTCGGGTCATGCGACTCGTGCTCGTCGGTTGTTTGGCCTCCATGGTCGGTACCGGTGTGGCTCGCGCGGACTCGCTACAGGACCTCCTCGGACCTCGGGAGATCGCGGTCGGCGAGGCGTTGCGCGGCGGCGCGACCGGTGCGAGTGCGATCAGTCTCAATCCGGGTGGGCTTCCGCTCAATCGCGAGCTCGTGTTCGAAGGCGGCTATGGATATCGCGCGTCCGATAGCGCGTCGATCGTCGGCGTGTCCGCGTGCGACTCCACGAACGCCGCGCCGGGCTGCTTCTTCTACGACTATGCCGGCAGCTCGCCCGAGCTGAACGGAATGTCCGGAACGCGGACGTCTCACATCGCAGGCCTCTCGCTCTCTCGCACGCTCGTGCCGCGGATCTCGATCGGGGCGACCGCGAAGTACTTCCGATTCAACGAACAGATGGACGGCGTCGACGAAGCGCAGGACAAGGGCTTCTCGTTCGATCTCGGCGCCACGGTCCGCGTCACGGAGATGATCAACCTCGGCGTATCGGGACAGAACCTTTGGGGCGAGGAGTCGACGCACTTCCCGCGCGCGATCGGCGGCGGCGTCCTCGCGCGTCCGGTACCGACGCTCGCGCTGTCGTTCGATTCGCGATGGAAGACGGATGGCAAGGGCGCCCGGTATGGTGGGGGTGGCGAGCTGTTCCTTCGCGCCGGCAACAACGGGTTCCCGATCCGCATCGGGGGGGTCCACGATTCCGGTCTGGACGCGACGTACCTCACCGGTGGGATCGGCCTCGCGAACCTGAAATGGGGTATCGACGTCGGGGCGCGGCGGGGTGTTTCGGGTAGCGAGGAGACGCTGATCCTCGCGAGCATGCGGTTCTATGGGCCTCGCCTCGCGGCGCCCGCCCTCGACGCTGTGCAGTAGCCTCGTTGACGTCGCCCGAGGGGCGAAGTGTGGGCACACGGCTCACACACGGTTGCCGGATCAAATCGTGGCCGGCCACCAATGCTGCCGCCTACAATCATTCTGGGTGAATCCTTCCGAAGAGAAGGCGAAGGCGCCGGAGAAGACGAAGGCGCTTTGCGTTGCAACGCGCTGCACGTCGGTCGAGCAGTTCGTCGCGACGTTTCATCGGTTTTGTGACGAGTCGTCGTTCTTCGTCGCGACGCTCGCGACGAGGCCGGTCGGTCTCGAGACCGCGTTTTCGATCCAGCTCGAGGACAAGACCCCGGTGCTGCGCGGTCTGTGTGTCGTGGTCGAAGCGTGGTCGACGCCCGCGAATCGATTCGGGCGACCCGGCGTGCGGCTCAGCGTACGGCGGTTGACCAACGAGTCACTGGCCGTGTTCAAGCAACTTCAGGCCGCGCGCATCGCGGCGGAGGCAGCCGAAAAGGCGAAGCCCGTCGAGGCCGCGCCACCAAAGCTCGACGCCGTGCCGCCGGCGGTGAGGGTCGACGCAGCACCGGCGGCGCCGATCGACACCGCGCGGCCCGAGGACGCGGCTGCGCGGCCGAAGCCCGTCGAGACTCCCAAACCCGAGAAGCCCAAGTCGCTCTCGGAGAAGCTCGCCGAGATCAAGTCACAGCCGAAACCGCCGGCGATCCCACCGCGCAAGACCGACGGCATTCCGCCGATTCCGTCGTCGGTGCCGTCGATCCCGAAGATCAATCCCACCGCGTTCGCCGTCAAACCTGCGCGCGCGAACGCGCCCTCGATCATCGTCGAGGTCGAGATCGACGAGCCCGCGAAGATCGAGGCAAAGTCCGTGCGCGCCGAAGGGACAGCACCGGTCACGCGCGCGGACGAACCGACCGCGACGGGGCCTGCACCCGCGAGCGCGTCGATCTCGAGCGCGCCGAGCGCGAATGCCCCGGTCGCGAATACGGTGCCCGCGAGCGCGCCGATCACGAGTGCGCCGGTCGCAGCTGCGCCGGTCGGGAGCTCGACGGTCACCAGTGCGACGAGCGCGCCGATCGACGCGCCGTCGCGGCCCACGCCACACCCGCGCGCGGTGAACGCGACGACGCCCGCGATCGGGATCTCGACGAGCACGATCAACCTCTCGAACGCGGCGCTCACCGCGGAGGACACGCACGCGCAGGCGGCTTCGTATCCGGACGTCGCGTCGATCGTCGATACACCTCCGAAGGCGGAGTCGGCGATCGAAACAAAGCCCGCCAGCGCCGAATACGACCCGCGCGAATCCGCGCCGGAGGCAATCGCGGCGAGCGACGACATGACGAGCCCCATCGCGAGCGAATCGCGTGCGCCGGGCTCGAGCTTCGTACTGCCGGCGAATCCGCTGATGAACCTGAGCGACAAGTCGCTCGAAGGCTTCGTCGACTGCGCGCTCTACGAGGAGACCGGCAACTTCTTCCGAGCACCGGGCTACGAGGACTCCCTCGTCGACATCGACGAGGTCGCGCCGCCGCCGGGCATCCTCGCACCGACGCCGGCGATTCGTCCCGGCGACGAGGTCTCGCAGGCGGCGTACGTGATCACGCCGACACCCGCAACGCCGTTCCCCCCGGAGTTGACACCCGTGCCGGTGACGGGACGCAATCCCACGCAGCCGCCGTATCCGGCCGGGCAGATCGTTCCCGTGCAGTTGCCGTCGGGTCAGATCGTCTCGATGCAGTATCCACAGTACCCGACGGGCCACCTGCCGTATCCGACGCATTCGGGCACCACGAACCCGCCGTACGCGGTGATGCACGCGCCGCCGCAGGAATCGACGGCAGCGCTACTCGCGATGAGCGCGCCGAATCGACGGCGCTGGATGATCATCGGCGGCGTCGCCGTGTTCGCGAGCCTCGTGCTGCTCGTACTCGTGATCGCGACACGCGGCGAGGACAAGACGGCGACCGCCGCCACGACGCCGCAGACGACGACGACAGAGAAGAAGCAGCCGAGCGGCGAGAAGGTCACGATGGCGGTGACCGCGCCGGTCGAGACGACCGTGACGAGTCCAACGCCTCCAACCCCGGTGACCCCGGCAAAGGCCCCCGCGACGATGGACGAGGAGGCCGCCACCGGGGACCCGAATTCACCACCGGTGGTTGGCAGCGGGCCGTGCAAGCTCACGGTGACGACGACGCCCGCGGGATCGATCGTGCGTCTCGACGATCAGGTGATGGGACCGTCCCCGATCACGATTCAAGGCGCGTGTGCGCGCCGGCGCGTCGACGCGAAGCATCCGCGCTACGCGCCCGGCACGAAGTGGGTGAACCTCGCGGCGGACAAGCCCGCGAGCGTGGACATCCCGCTCAGTCGACCGACGCACCGGATCACCGTCATCTCGCAGCCCGCAGGCGCGACGGTGTCGATCGCGGGCAAGCGCGCGGGCACCACTCCGACGGCGGTGCAGATGATGGGGTTCACGAGGGTCGCGCTCACGATCGAGAAGAAAGGCTACCAGACCGTCGTCGAGTCGGTTTACAGCAAGTCCGACGGAGAGCGGCGCACCGTGACACTCACGAGGGTGAAGTGATCCGGTAGAGTCCGCCGATGTCGACGTCTGACTCGGCGCTCGTCGAGGCTGCTACCTGCGCGAGCTGATCGACGAGCTGACCTGCGTGGCGGGCGCGGTCGGAACGCTCGACACGCAGATCCAGCACAAGACCCAGGCGCACTCGCTGCACGAGCGCCTCGAGGCGATCGGGAAGAAGCTCGCGAAAGCCGGGACCTGAGCGGGGACGCGACGTTTCTACATGTGAACCGTCCGGATCCGGGACGGCGTTCCGCTTATGCTCCGTTGAATGCGGAGTGGTGGCGTTCGTCACACCGACCTCCGTCGAAAGGTCCCCGGGTCATGGTGCGCATCAAGCAGTGGCTAAGCCTTCTTCTTCTCGCAGGCTGCACGATACAGAACCCGCCGCCGCAGCAATACGGTGGGCAGTACCAGCAGTATCCGCAGCAGGGGAGCGCGTACGACCCGAACAACCCCAGCGGTCCCTACGATCCGAACCGCAACGACGCACCGCCGTCGGAGCCGCAGCCAATGCCGCCGCGGTACGAGCCGCCCCCGCGGTACGAGCCGCCGGTGGAGCCGACCTACGACGAGCCGATCGGTCCGACGTATGTCGACGTGACGGTCAACTTCGATGGCTCGGCGGTCAACGACGTCGACTACTTCTACGAGGTGCTGGCGCCGCACGGCACCTGGTACGACGACAAAACATACGGCTGGGTCTTCGTCCCGGCGCAGCAGGGCTTTCAGCCCTACACGAACGGTCGCTGGCAACACACGGACTACGGCTGGACGTGGATGTCGAACGACGAGTTCGGCAACTACACCGATCACTACGGTCGATGGGTCTGGGTGAATCGCTGGGTCTGGGCGCCCGACACGAAGTGGGGCCCGGCGTGGGTGCAGTGGCGTGTCGGCGACGGCTGGGTGGGTTGGGCGCCGATGGGATTCTCCGAGGACACGTGGGTGCCCGACGAGCAGTGGCGGTTCGTGCCGGCATTGCAGCTCACGAGCGGTGATCTCCGGCGGCACTTCGTGCGCGCGGACTGGGGCGCGTACATCCGCGGGACGCAGCGCATCCATCGCTTCTATCGACACAAGAAGTTCAGCTGGGTCGCTGGTCCCGACGAGGACTGGATGCGCAAGAACCGCGTGAACACGCGACGCGATCGCATCGAGGTGCGGCAGGTCGGGCGGTGGGATCGCGATCAGGAGCGCGAGGCAGAGCGGCGCGCCGACGAGCGGCGTCGCGAGTATCGCGAGCGCCAGCGCCGCGAGGAGCAGGTCGCGCGCGAGCGCGAGGCTCGCGAGCGTCGCGAGGAAGAGGACCGTCGTCGCGCCGCCGACGAGCAGCGCCGGCACGACGAAGAACGCCGCAAGCGCGAAGAGGAGCAGCGCCGGTTCGAGGAGCGCAACAAGCGACTGCAAGAGGAGGCGAAGCGCGCCGACGACGAGCGCGAGCGCCGCCGCGCCGAGGAGGATCGCCGCAAGTACGAGGCGGACAAGCGCGCGTTCGAGGAGCGCGAGCGAAAGGCGCGCGAGGAGCAGCAGAAGCGTCGGGAGCTAGAGGAGCGCGATCGCAAGGAAGCGTTCAAGAAGCAGCAAGAGGAGCTCGAGAAGCGCCGCGCAGACGACGAGCGCCGCGTTCGCGAGGAAGCGAAGAAGCGCGACGAGGAGCTGCGCAAGCGCCGCGAGGACGAGGACCGCAAGCGCGAAGAGGAGCTCAAGAAGCGCCGCGAGGACGACGAGAAGAAGAAGCGCGAGGACGAAGAAAAGCGCCGTCGCGAAGACGAGCAGCGCAAGCGGCTCGACGAAGAAGCGCGTCGCAAGTTCGACGAGCAGCGCAAGAAGGACGACGAGGACCGCAAGCGGGCCGAGGAGGAGCGCCAGCGCCGCGAGAAGGAAGAGCGTGCGAAGTTCGAGGAGCAGCGCAAGCGCGAAGACGAGCAGCGCAAGCGACAGGAGGACGATCGTCGCCGTCAGGAAGACGAGCGCAAGAAGCGCGAGGCCGACGAGCGCATCCGACAAGAGGAACAGCGCAAGCGCGACGAGCAGCAGCGCCTCCGTCAGGACGAAGAGAAGCGCAAGAAGGAGGACGAAGAGAAGCGCAAGAAGGAGGACGAGGAGCGCAAGCGTCTCGACGAGGATCGCCGCAAGAAGTTCGACGAGGACAAGAAGCGCGAAGAGGAGCAGCGCAAGCGGGCCGAGGAGCAGCGCCTCCGTCAGGACGAAGAGAAGCGCAAGCGCGAGGACGAAGAGCGCCGCAAGAAGGATGACGAGGAGCGCAAGCGCCTCGACGAGGATCGCCGCAAGAAGGCCGAAGAGGACAAGAAGCGCGACGAGGAGCAACGCAAGCGCGCCGACGACGAGCGCCGCAAGCTCGAGGAGGATCGTCGCCGCGATGCGGAGCGAAAGCGCGCGGAAGAGGAGAAGCGCAGCCAGGACGAGCAGAAGCAGCGCCAGGAAGAGCTGCGCAAGCGCCAAGAGGAGGAGAACCGCAAGCGCGAGGAGGACATGCGCAAGCGCGCCGAAGAGGACAATCGTCGCCGGCAGGAAGAGCAGAAGAAGCGCGAGGAGGACGATCGCAAGCGCCAGGACGACCAGCGGCGCCAGGAGGACGAGCGCCGCAAGCGCACCGAAGAGGACAACCGCAAGCGCGAAGAAGAGCAGCGCAAGCGCCAGGAAGATGATCGCCGCCGCGACGAGGAACGCCGCAAGCAGCTAGAGGAGCGGCAACGTCAAGAGGAGGAGCGCCGCAAGCGTGAGGACGAAGAGCGACGCAAGAAGAACTAACGGTTAGGTGTTCTCGCCGACGCGGCATCGATGCGTGCCCGACATCCCGACGCATCACCAGCAATAGAAGAACCTCGTCGCCGTCGCGGACGCGTGAACGCGGGCGCGCGGTGTCGCCCGACGGACCGCGCTGGCGAGCCCAAAGGTGCGTACGGGATCGCGATGATCGCTGACGACGCGCACCGGCACGGCGGTGGAACGGGATCCGGCACGGCGGCGAGCCTCGCGGAGGTCGTCGCTCCGTGCGTATTGATCGGATGCGCGGACGCGGATGCGGGCCAAGCCGTTCGGCCCGCGTCAACACCAAGCTGGTGGTTCTACGACGTGGGGGATGGGGCGAGCCCGGAGATCGACGCAGCCGATCGACAGAAGACGCCGGCGAAGAAGCCGAAGAAGCAGCCCGAGACGCAGACCGTCATGCCGGCGTTCATGCCTCCTCTGGCGACGGCGGTCGAGCCCGTCGCGAAGGTCCCGGAGTCGGCGCTCGCAACGTCGGAGGTTCTCCTCGCGCGGGCGACGGATGCCGCGACTCACGCGCTGGTGATCCGCGCCGTCGAGTTCTTGCGCGCGCGCAAGGGCGTCGCGTCCTCGGCCGCGTTCACGGCACAGCTCGGCGAGTTCACCTCGCGCATCTACGGGCTCGTTGCAAAGCTACAAGAGGTCCTTAACGTCGACGGATATCAGGTGCTGAAGTTCGAGCGCGTGAACCAGCAGGTGTTCCTCGACGTCCCGAAGCTCGTACACCAGTTCGAGCTCGGGCAGTAGCCAGCGCTCGCCGAATCAGCTGCACCTTGGTTGGTCGTGCTTGTCGAGCTGCAGCTCGTTGTCACATCGCGGATCCGACGAGCGTCGCGGTCCCGAGATTGTTGGCATCGAGCTCCACGATCAGCTCCTGTCGGGTGGTGGCCATCGTGGAGTTCGGCACGATCATCGTCGAAAGCGCGTAGATCTTCTGCTCGTACATCGATGGCTGGATCGGACAAGCACCTTCGTAGCCGTAACTGTTCGTCCAAGACCGCACCTGGTGCGCGCCTGGAATGGATGGAGGTGCGTACATCCGCTCGACGTTTCCCGGGATCGACGTGAGCGTTCCGGGGATGTCGTAGATCGCCGAATGGATCAAACCGTTGTTCAGATTCGTGAAGACGATCGCGAAGCTCATCGTTCCCTCGGGGACGTTTGTCCACGCGAGCGGAGGCGACTGGTTCATCCCGTTTCGCTCCGTGCACACGTGAGCCAGCGGTATCGCGGCTCCGTCGACGTACGCGGTGCTCGTCAACACCAGCTGCACCGTCGATGCGTCCTCCGCTGCATCGCTCGTGGCATCCACCCCTGCATCCACCTTCGCAGTGCCGTCGTCTCCACACGCTCCGAGCAACATGATTCCAACGCCGACGGCACGAACGAGCGACATTGGCCCATGATAATCGACCCCACTTAGAAAGGCCGCGATGTGCGTTCTATATCGAACCGGGATGTCTCGAACAGATATGCTGCACCCCATGAACACGTTCGCGACCTGCGTCATCGCAACGAGCCTTTTCGCGTGTGGAGATGATGGTGCGTCTCCCCCCGTCGACAGCAGCTCGGCCGACGATGGATCCATGATGTCAACCGACGGCCCCGCGCTCGACGCCCCGGCAAGGACCTTCACGTTGACGAGCCCGACGATCAGCAACGGCGGAGTGATTCCGCTGACGCACGTTTGCATGTCGCAGGGTGGGATGAATCTGTCGCCGGCGCTCGACTGGACCGATCCACCAGCGGGAACGATGAGCTTCGCCGTCGTGTTCACCGATATCTTCAACTCGGCACAACCGTTCTTGCACTCCGTCATCTACGACATTCCCGCCACCAACACGGGGTTGCCCGCTGACGTCGAGAAGGTCTATGCGCCGACCGACGTGCCCGGTGCCCACCAAACACTGGGGTACAACAACGCCACGCGTGGGTATCTCGGGCCCTGCCCGAACGTGATGCACACCTACGAGTTCGCGGTGTATGCGCTGCCTACAGCGTCGTTGCCGGGAGCCACGATGAGCACGACGCTCGCGAGCGCGTCGACGATGATCAAGGCGAACAACCTCGGTGTCGCAACGCTGACGGGCACACATACGCCCTGAAGATCGTCGAGATGAGGCGAGCGCAACGACTAACGCGACGGCAGGTGATCGCCGGCCTCCAATCACACGCCGCCGCGCATGGCTTCGTCACGCTCGCATCGCTCGAACGACATGACCGAGCACTACGTCGGTCGGTGTCATTGCACTTTGTGGGAATCGAAGCCGCTCGTGTTGCAGCGGGCGTTCGCGAAGCCCCCTTTGTCAAGCGTGCGAGGAAGACGGGCCCGAGGGCCGGCACGGCACCGCCAAATCGCGGTCGAGCGTATTGGACACGAGAACGTATCCGTGAACAGCTGAATCGCCTCCACGCTGAAGGCCACTCTCTTCGCTATGGTGACCTGATCTCGTCCGGACACGGCGCGCTCGTCAGGACCGCTCAGAAGCTATTCGGCGGATTGCACCGTGCGCGCGAGTTCTCCGGGATCGAAGCGGTGGAGCGCGTGCAGGTGAGGAAGTCGACGTGGACTGAAGACCGAATCGTCGCGCAGATCAAAGAACGAAAGCGCTCCGGCCAATCCCTCGAAGCGAGCCGGGTACCGTTCCCGCTCTACTCGGCGGCGCGTCGTCGGTTCGGGAGCTGGCGCAGCGCACTTGCGAGTTGCGGCGTGGAGTACAGCACGTTGCGCAATCCTACGAAGCACACGCGGGAGGCGATCATCCTCGCTCTGCGTGAAGCGGCGCGTTCCGGTGCCGATCTCCGAGCAAAGGGCCTCGCCACGCTCGTGAACATGAGAGCCGTGACGCGCGAGTTCGGGTCCCTACGAAACGCACTTCGTTCCGTCGGGATCGACGACTACTTGGTCAAGCGGAGCCACGGTGGACAGAAGTGGAGCCGTGCACACGTGATCGACGCCCTTCATGCTCGCTCAGGCGGTACCCAGACTCCGGGCCTCGAAAGGGCCATGGTGAAGTACTTTGGCAGTAGGGTAGCCGCGCTGCGGGCCGCTGGCACCGCGAAGCCGTCCAACGGCGACGAGTAGCGACGCTGTCATTCGCGGCGCGGGCAGCACCACGACCGATGACTACTTGTAGATTGGCTTTCGAACCACGACCATTGGCTCGTGGTACACGATTTCGCTCGGATGATGGATCTGAAGGTCGAGTGAGAACCGGATTCCACTCACGGATAGTTCTACCTGCGCCTGATAGTCGTATGCCTCTCCGTACGGAGCGTCGAGCACCTGCATCGTCAGGTACTGTTCGGTGGTTCGTTCGCGCGACTCTGTGATCGCCGCGTTGAACAGCGCGGAGCCATCACCGGTCGTATCTCCGGCAACATTTCCTTGACCAACGAGTCCTGCGTACTGGTTCGCCGTGACCCGGAACAGCGCGACAGGATGAGTATCGTTGACCGAGACTACCTGGAGAGTCGAGACGTCAGGGGCCATCGTGCCGTTGGCGAGAAGCAGGAACCAACCGCGGTGATACGACTCGGCGGTGATCCACCACTGATCGCCATAGATGACAGTGAAGGCGAGCTCGCCCTGCGCGTCGATCGGTGCGTCTTCCGAGAGCACATCGATACCTGCATCGTCCGCGGCCTGCTGTTCGCAGCCGTTCGTAGTCGGGTTGCAGACGAAGCCGTTCCGGCAATCGGAGTTCTCGTCGCAGAAGGCCGGGTTGTCCTTCGTCGTACAGGCAGTAAGCACCAAGAAAGCAACCAACCACTTCACCATGGAATCGTGACTCATCGAGAGCTGCAAGCGTCATGAACGCGGCCTGTCTGCGGTTCCCGCCGCTGGTTGCGATGAAAGCGCGGGCGAGCAGCTATCTCGTAGCGATCTCGGCGTTCTTTGTCAAGTGCAAAGGTAAGCTCACTACGCCTTATGCGTAGCTTTCTGTTCACGATGGTCTCGTTGGGCGTAGTTGCATGCGGCAGCGAGAAGAAGAGTGCGCCCCCACCGGAGCCCGAGCCCGAGGTCGTCCAACCGACGTTCAAGACCGAGCGCGTCCCGTGCTACATCGAGCCGGGCGCTATGGGAAAAGCCATACGCATGGACGTCGGACGTCGAGGGCCCGACGAATGCGACTTCGTCCTGCCGAAATATTTCGCGGACAACGCTGCGCGACACCTCGTGTCCATCGTTCCGATCGAGTTCCCGCTCCCTCCTCTAGCCGAGAACGAGCTCGAGCTTCGTAAAGAAGGAACTCAGGAGCTGATCGTCACGACGGCGGATCGCGGAGCCTGGCCGAAGGTCAGTGATCTCGAGGTTTCACCGGTCCCTTGTGTCGACATACAGGAGGGAAAGCCAGCAGTGGCCGACCCGAAGGACTGCATCGGGATGATCTCCAAGTTCACCACGGCGAAGACGGTGTTCTGGGTGCCGCTCTCTGGTCCACGCACCGAGCTCGACCTTACGAAGAAAGCTGATGTTTGGCCGCATACGATCCCAAACAACGGCGTCATTCGTCGCCCGGCCGTTGACCCAGGATCTGTTGCTTGACGCTGATGAGGGCACTGAGGCGCTGCGTCCAGTCGCCCTCGATCGAGCTCGCATAGAGCTTCACGTGTGCGAGCTCGCCGCACGCGCGAAGGAACCTGTCCGCGACCGGAAGACCGTTGGCCTTCGCCATTCCCAGGCCGCGACCGGCCATCTCGGAGTAGAGAGGCGGCGTGCACGCTTGGTTGAGTCCGCGTGCCTTGGAGACGACGATCTCGACGAGAGGAATCGCGGCGAGGATTCCAGCAATCTTCTTTCGGCTCGACTCGGGACAGGGAAGGTGGTCTGCGGTCGTGAGTGCCAGCGTGTTGTACGCGATGCGGCGATGGCTGAGTTCGGCTTGAAGCTTGCCGCCACTTTCCTGCACGCCCGCCTTCGCGCCCTCGACGTCCGCTCGCGTCCCCGTCAGCTCCGCCATCAGCATCTGCGCATCGGTGGTCTTCACTTGCTTTTCGAGCTTGGTGAGCTTCTCGATCGCGTGATCGATCTTCCCGTCGTTTACGTGACCGATCAGGGGCGCGGCGATCGCACCTGCCTTGTCGATCGCATCGCCGACGTCACCGGACACCGCGAACGCGACGCCCGACATGGGGTTCGCGGTTGCTGGGAGTTTTTGCTTTCTTCTAACTGTCGAGATCTTACAGGCGGCCGTCGAAGCAGTTCGACGTGTGTCGGTCTAGACCGGCGGGCACCGGAGACCGTAGACAAAGGCCTGAGCTCCCCGTCAGTCCGCTCATCGATGCGCTTCGCGCGGGTGCCGGCGTGAGGGCTCGAGCTATTGCAACCGGACTCGAACGATTCGAAGAGGCGATCGACGAAGAGCTCGACGCGGTGGCCGCTGGTCGCGATCGCTTCAAGGCCGTTCGAGGCGACTACGGTGCGGGAAAGACGTACTTCGCGCGCTGGCTCGAGCACCGAGCTCGAGAGCGTGGATTCGCGACACCCCTCGTGCAGATCTCCGAGACGGAGACGCCGCTGTACAAGCTGCAGACCGTCTATCGGCGCGCGATCGAGGGATTGAAGACGAAGGAGTGGGACGAGGGCTTGAGCGATCGCTGGCTGTTCTCGCTCGAAGAGGAGGTCCTCGACGCCGGGGCCGTGAAGCCCGACGATGCCGAGCAGTTCGCGAAGGCGGTCGGCGATCTGATGGAGCGGCGCCTCGCCGAGCTCTCGAGCACGCAGAGCCAGTACGCCACGGTGTTGCGCGCCTGTCGCCCCGACGGCTTGCCGGTCTTGAGATCACGGACGATCGTGGTCGTGGCCGTACGATCGAGCCTATCGATGCAGCAGCGAACGTGCAGCTGCCGGTCGGACTGCTTCCTCGCGGGTCGTGAACGCAACGCCGGCGAACTCGAGCAGCCTGACCGCAGCCGCGATGGTCGTCACGAAATGGGTGCCCAACGCACGCGCAGCTCTGCGAGAGCTCCGGTTGTCACGTTTCCTCGCCGACGTAAGCGCCCACGTGGGCGCTAGCCAGACATCAATGTATCGAGCATCTGCTTCAGCGTCGCGTTGATCTCCGGCTGCGACGCTTTGCGCATCCGCGCGATCTCGATCACGTGGTCGACTTGCGGGTCGCGCTTGAGGCCCTTCTTGTCGATCTTCATCCGGATCTTCAAGTTCGCGCCGAGGTACTCGAGCTCGAGGCGCACGTCGTTGACACCCCATTGCTTCGCGAGGTTCGCGGGCGGGTGGAAGTCTGCTTCGAAGCGCTGGCCTTTGGCGACCGAGGTCATGTTGTCGAGCCGGTAGTCCATCGCGCCGAGGCCATCGCGGATGCGATCCATGTCCTGGTTGCGCATCGAGATGTCGATCTTCGCGGAGATGTCCGACGCCCAGTTGATGTCGACCTCGCCGCGGATCTGCCAGTACACGTCGGGGCCGGTCATGGTCGTGCCGGGCGGCACGCGCAGCTTGAACGGCAGGGGCAACACGTCGCCGTTTTTGGCGCGCCACGGGCCCTGGCGGACGATGAAGCGATCCCAGACGTGGCCCTCGATCGGACCGCCGCGGACGAGCTCGACGAGCTCGACGAAGATCGACGCGACAGTCTCGGTATCGGTCGCCGTGAACTCGACGAAGCCCTCGATCTCGTTACCGTTGAAGAACGTGTCCTGACGCAGTGCGAGGAGTAGGACGCCGTTGTCGTTCGAGCCCTGCTTGCGATAGGCAAACTCGGTGGGAAGCGGCCCCGAGGCGCCGCCCATCGCCATTGCTTGCGGTTGTCCGAGCGCCTGCGGCGGCTGCGGCGCGGGTGATGCGACGACGGGCATCGGCTGAGATGCGCCGAGTTGCTGCGCTTGCTGCATCTTGCGGGCCTCGATCAACGCCTTGAGCTCGGGCGGGATCGAGGTGGCCATCGCGGTCTTCGAACCGTCGATCGCGAACTCGCAGCCGAGCTGCACGTGGCCGAGCCACACCTGCGAGCCCGCGCGAAGGGGCACGGGTTGGTGACCGAGCTGCTGGCCGTCGACCCACGTGCCGTTCGCGGATCCGAGATCGCGGATAAAGGTCTGGCCGTTCTCGACGTAGATCTCGGCGTGGCGGCGCGACAGGGTCGGGTCCATGAACGCGAGCTGACACGCCTGCGGATCACGCCCCGCGAACACGCGCCCCATCCCATCGAGCGTTGTCTGCGCAGTCCCCAACTGCAGTTGGACAGTCATAGGTTTCGACGTTACCACGCTCGTGTTATGTCCCCGGCGGTGAGTCACGAAGATACGGACCCGCCCGAGGCGACATCGGCCCCTGAAGTGAACGGTCGGATCACGTGGCAGGTGATGGTGTCCGGAGCGCTGGTCGCCGTCCTGATGGGCTCCGCGTACCCGTACATGGTGCTGAAGCTCGGCTTCGGGCCGAACGTGTCCGTCGTCGCGGCGTTTTTCGGGTTCCTGTTTCTGAAGCTCATCGACATGATCCTCACCGGTCGTCACTACAACCGGTGGCAGAACAACCTCGCCGAGGCGGCGGGGACCAGCGCCGCACAGACGGCGTTCATGTGCGTGCTTCTCGGCGCGTTCGAGCTCCTCAGCGAGAACACGAAGGGCAAATACGGCATGGTGCTGCCGGGCCACGTCTCGTTCCTGTGGCTGACCACGGCGTGCACATTCGGCGTGTTGCTCGCGGTGCCGCTGCGCCGACACTTCGTCGTCGACGAGAAGCTGCCGTACGTCGATGGCTTGTCGACGGGCGAGACGATCACCGTGCTCGATCCGCCGCGCGACGCGCCCGAGGACATCCGGCGCAACGCGTTGCGCGCGTTTTACGCCGTGATGATCGGCGTCGGCGCGTCGGCGCTCGTGATGATCCTCCGCGAGGACGCGAAGCTCGTCCACGGAGTCCTCCCCGAGGGATGGATGGCACCGTGGCAGACGATCGGCGAGACGAAGATCGTCAAGGTCACCGCGGACCAGCTGCCGCCAAACTGGTTCGCGATGTTCCCCGACATCGGTCCGCAGACGGTGGTCGCGACAAACACGGTGATCACGGGAATCGTGCTCGCGCACATGAACGTGGGCGTGCAGTACAGCCTGCTCAGCATCGGCTCGGGAATGCTCGTCGGCTTGCGCATCAACGTGAGCATGTTGATCGGCGCGCTCCTCGCCTGGGTCATCGCCCCGTACTTCCTCGTCAAGCACGGTCAGATCCTCGACGCCGCGGGCAACAGCATCCCCAAGCCGAGCGGTCGACAGATCCTGTTCTGGGTCATGTGGCCGGCGACCGGCATGCTCGTCGCCGGTGGCCTGACCGCGCTCGCGCTGCGCTGGCGCTTGCTCGTGACCACGTTCAAGAGCCTCAAGTCCGCGAAGATCGGCGGCTCGGAGTTCCCGCTTCGCCTCGTCGTGCCGGGCCTCCTCGTCAGCGGCATTGGCCTCGTGATCATCCAGTACCACTTCCTCGGGATGCCTGTGTGGATGACGTTGTGCGCGATCCTATTGTCGCTGCCGCTGATGCTCGTCGGTCTGCGCGTTCTTGGCGAGACGAACTGGGGACCGATCAGCGCGCTGTCGAACATGATGCAGGGCGTGTTCGCGGCGATCGCGCCGGGCAACGTCGCGGCGAACATGGTCGCGTCGGGAACCACCGGCACCATCGCGACGTCGTCGGAAGCGATCATGCAGGACTACAAGTGCGGCCACATGGTCGGCACCAAGCCGCGCCTGTTGACGATCATGCAGCTGCTCGCGATCCCCGTCGGCGCCGCCGCCGTGTCGATCGTCTACCCGCTCCTCGTCAATACGTATCACCTCGTCGAAGGCGGTCGCACCGGTATGGAGATCGATCCCTCGACGGGCCAGCTCGTGGCCGCGCAGCTGTCGTCGCCGATCTCGCAGAAGTGGGCCGGGTTCGCGCAGATCCTCGAGAAGGGGCCCGGGGCGTTGCCGACGAGCGCGCTCTACATGCTGCTGTTGTTCAGCGTGCTCGGCGTCGTGTTCACCGTCCTCGAGTCGAACAAGAAGATCAAGAAGTGGGTGCCGTCGCCGACGGGCATCGGCATCGGCATCCTCGTGCCGTTCCTCGTCGTGTTCACCATGTTCCTCGGCGGCCTCGCCGGATGGATCTGGGAAAAGGTGAACAAGAAAAGCTCGGAGACGTACATGATCCCCCTCGGCTCCGGCTTCATCGCAGGTGAAGCGATGGTCGCGGTGTTCGCGGCGATCTACCTCAGCGCGACGAGCTGATCACGGCCGATCAGCGTAGCTTCGCGGAGGCGTGCTGTACGCGCATCCCGCCGGTGGTCACTTCGGCCCACACGGCGTGCAACGTGCGGCGCTTGTCATCGACGATCAGCGTCGCGCGCTCCTCGATCGACGCGGGTGTCAGCCGCTCCGCGGACATGGCGAACGGAGCGTCGTTGATCGCGCCGTGTTGCGTGCACTTCTGCGCGCCCGGTGTACACGTCGCGTGCGCGAAGCGACCACCGCCGCGATTGTCGTACCAGGCGACGTGAAGCGTGCCGCGCGCAGGGTCGAGCGCGAGCTGCGGGACCATGTGGATCGCACACGCGGGTTCGTCGCCGATGCGCGTGCGCTTCCATGTCGCGCCGGCGTCCTTCGACGCCAGCAGCATCAGGTCCCAGATACCATCGCGCCCACCACGGACATACAGCGCGTAGATCGAACGGCGGCGCGTATCGATCGCGATCTGCGGTCGCGCGAAGTACACGGGCAAGAGCTCGTCGCGGCGATCGAGCCGGATCGGCCTCGCGAACGTGCGGCCCACGTCGCGCGAGACCGAATAATTGATCTGGTGATTCGCAGATCCAAACACGCCGATGCCGGACAGGCTCTCGATCGCGATCACGTGCAGCGCGCCATCTGCGCTGACCTCCGCGCTTGCGATCGTTCCGGGGAGCGCGGTCACCGCGGCGCGAAACGTCGCTCCCTCGTCACGCGACGAGCGAACACGCAGACCGTCGGCCGCCCCGTACAGCACGTACACCACCTCGTCGCCCTTGATCTCGGGATTTGGTCCGATGACGACCGTCGGCTCGGCGAGGCAATCGCCGCGCCTCGTGTCGTACGCGATGCAGTCGGCCGGATCGTCGACGCGGTCGGGCTCGCTCCACGTGGTTCCACCGTCGCGCGAGCGGGAGAGCAGCACCTCTGGATTGTCACGCGCCGGATCCAGCCACGTCGCGTAGAGGATCCCTTTGCGATCGCGTGCGAGCGATGGCGCGCGACGCCTGTCGCTCGCGGGCAATGCGAACACGCCGGCCGGTCCGACGACCGCGATCGGTGATCGCGCGTCGAGCGTCACCGGCGCACCGAACGACCTGTCGCGCGCGGGGATCGCTTTCGGCGCGGGAGCCGGGCACGACCGGAGCGCGATCGCGAGCGAGTTCGGCGTCACGCATGCGCGCCACGTCGCGTCGCACACGTAACCCTCCTGCGCGCGACAGTCTGCGTCGGTCGTGCAACCCTGCAAGCACACCGCGCCGTACCGGGTCATGGGCGCACACGCACCGTCGCATGTCTGGTTTTTTTTCGCGCACGTCGACGCGCAGTAGCCGCCCGGCACATACAGGGATGCCCCGAGACACTCGAGCCCGGGTGCACATGCAAGCGACTCGCTACAGGCCCCGCCGCGCGAGATCGTGACGGCTGCATCCGGCGCGATGTCGTGCACGATGTCCGGTGGCGCGTCGACGGGCGGGGCAATTTGCACCGTCGGTGATGGTGGTGCGCCGGAGCACGCGGTGAGGGTCGCCGCGATGAATAGGTAGCAACGTTGCACCGTCCTGCAGTGACGCACGAGACCCGACCGCGTGACAACCGGCCCGGATTCCCTCGCGCTACTCTTCCCCCATGAATCGACTCCTCTGTGCTGTCGCGATCGTCGGGTCCTCGGCCACGTTGGCCGCCGCCCAAAAGGCAAAGGCGCCACCACCAGCACCGGCGACCCTGCCGACCGCCGGCGAACAGCTGACCGTCACCGGGACTCCCCTATGGGGCAAAGAGGATTGGCTGTACGACGTGCCAAACCCGAAGGACGCGGCGGGCAAGGTGCTCGTGCACTGGTTCTGCGGACCAAAAGTGAAGACGTGCGTGGACGATCTCGCGCGCGTCGTCACCCTCAAGGAAGGCGGTCGGGTCTATGTCGTCGCGCATATCGCTGGCAGTAAGGCGCAGGCGAAGAAGCTCGATCCGATCCGCGAGAGCGAAGGCGTCGGACAGGGCACCGTCGGCTTTGGAAAGGGCACGACGAAGCTGATGAAGCAGCTCGGCGTCACCGGACCCGCATCGATCGTCGTCGATGTCTACGGAAAGGTCGCGCTCGTCTCGACGGACGGCTCACCCGGCGAGCTCGATGCGCGCGACAAGAAGGTCGCCGACTTGATCGGCGCGATCAAGGAGTACACGGCGACCGTGTCGGACTCGCCCAAGGACACGAAGCCTGGCGACAAGTTCACGCTGTCGATCTCGATCAAGCTCGCGACCTGGCTCTCGTACTCCGCGACGACGCCGAAGGAGTTCAAGCTCACCGTTCCGCCCGACTTCAAGTGCGACGCGAAGGAGCTGAAGGGCGATCAGCTCAAGACCGACGGGCAGAACCTCACCGCCGCGATCACCTGTTCGGCGCCGAAGGGCATCTACGAGGCGCGCGGTGATCTGCGCTTCGGCTACACCACGCCGAGCAACGCGTCGGGCCTGGGGACCGAGGGCGGCAAGTGGAAGTTCGAGGTCAAGCCCTGAACGCTCCGACACAACCGAGCTCTGGGGTTATCTAGAGGCCGACCTCGCCGAGAATGAAGCCTGTCGTGCGAGCCGAAGCCGTTCGCCCGCGTATGCTCGGCGCGTGAGCGAGCGCGACGCGCGTACGGATACGGCCGAGCGACCGCGCTGGACGCCTCGGTTCGCGGGAGCGCTCGTGATCGTGGCGATCGTCGCGGCGGGGTTCGCGATCGCGTTTCGCGCGTCGCTCGAGCTCGTATTCGACGCCGTGGCCGCGGCGCCCAACGTCGTCGTAGCGATGACGGGCGCGGAGTGGTGGTGGCGACTCGGCATTCCCATCGCGGGCGCGTTCCTCGCCGGCGTCCTCGCGCTCGCGATCGCGAACCGCGCGGGCGGTGGCGTCGGTGATGTGATGGAGGCCGTCGTGACGGGGCGCGTGCGCCTGTCGCTGTCGACCACCCTCGTGAAGTCGCTCGCGTCGTGGGCCGCGATCGTCAGCGGCGGATCGCTCGGACGCGAGGGCCCGCTGATCGCGTTCGGCGGTGCGGCCGGCTCGTCGGTCGGTGGATGGTTCGACATCTCGCCCGCGCAGCAGCGCGTGCTGATCGCGGCGGGGACTGCAGCGGGGTTCGCGGCGGCGTACAACACCCCCCTCGCGGCGATCGCGTTTGTCGTCGAGGTCGTGACCGGCATCATCGTGATCGAGACGGTGGTCCCCGCGCTGATCGCGACGGTGATCGCGACTGCACTCACGCGAGCCGCGGTGGGGGCCGGGCCGATCTACGGGCAACAGACGTTCGTGGTGACGAGTGCGGGCGAGCTCGCGGCGTTCGCAGCCGCGGCGCTCGTGGCGGCGGCGTTCGCGTTCGGCTTCACGAGGCTCGTGATGCTCGGCGAGCGCGTGTTTCGCCGGCCGTGGTTGCGTGCGCCGTGGCGGCAGGCGCTCGGCGGGCTCGGTGCGGGCGTGATCATCGTGTTCGTCCCACAGGTCGCAGGCAACGGCTACGAGCCGCTCCAGTCGATCCTCGATGGCGAGACGGGCGTGAAGGTGATCGCGCTGCTTCTCGTCGCGAAGTGTCTCGCGACGACATCGTCCGTCGCGTCGGGGAGTCCCGGTGGTGTGTTCACGCCGACGTTGCTCGTCGGTGGATGTGCGGGGTACCTCGTCGGCGCGGGCCTCGGTGCACTCGGCCTCGACGTGGGGCCGCCGGGCGGCTATGCGCTCGTCGGCATGGCGGCCGGTATCGCCGCAGCGACGCACGCTCCGTTCATGGCGGCGATCCTGTGCTTCGAGCTATCGGGTGACTACGCGGTGGTGCTGCCGCTCGTGCTCGCGACGGCGATCGCGACGGCGTTCTCGCGCTCGCTGGCTCGCGACTCGATCTACGCGGCCGAGCTGCGCGCCCGGGGCGTCGAGCTGGAATCAGCGCGCCCGAAATAGCAGGTGGGTCGAGCGTTCGCGTCCGCGGACCTGGTCGATCACGACGCGGGAACGTCCGGACGGGCGCGCATCGCGATCGCGACGAACAGTCCCAACAACGACATCACGGCGGGGACCATCGGCCAGCCGAACAGCCACCCGTGGTCGAGGAGGAACCCGCCCGTCGGTGGCGCCATCATCATCGCGAGCGAGGACAGCGATCCGGAGATTCCGATCGCGGTGCCCTGCTCGTGGCGGCCGACCACCTGCGTGATGCGACTCGTCAGCACCGGACGCAACACGCCGTGGCCAAACGACGAGACGATCGTGATCAGGGCGATCGGCATGATCCTGTCGTTCGGGATCAGCGCGATCACGACGTAGGCGATGATCGACGCGACGAACCCCGCGACGGTCAGCTTGACCTCTCCGAACTTCTTCACGAGGCGCCCGATCGCGCCGCCTTGCCAGATGATCCCGATGAAGCCGGAGTACGCGAACAAGTAGCCGACCTCCGTTGCTGTCCACGCCGTTCCGGCGCTCGTGACGAAGCGCCGCTCCGCATAGAGAGCGAAGCCGGAGATGAACGCGGAGAACGCGAAGATGAACAAGAAGAACTGGATGTACAGCGAGCGCAGGGCGGGGCGGCCGAAGTACTCGGTGTACGTCGCGAGGTCGAACGCACCCGGCCGGCGACCACCGGGACCGGCGATCTCCGTCTTGGTCTCGGGCTTCTGCTCCTCCTTGGGGAGCAGCATGTACGTGCAGAAGATCGAAAGTGCCGAGAGACCCGCCGCGGCGATGAACGGGTAATGCATCCCGTATTGACCGAGGAAGCCGCCGAGGAGCGGGCCGAACATGAAGCCGATGCCGAACGCGATCCCGATCACGGCGAACGCCTTCGCGCGGTTCTCGGGCTTCGTGTGATCGGAGATGTATGCCTGCGCGAGCGACAGGTTGCCTGCGGTGAGGCCGTCGAGGATTCGGCCGGCGAACACCATCCACAGCGATGTCGACGTGGCGAGGATCAAGAAGCCCGCGCACGTACCCGCCTGTGAGATCAGGAGCAGTGGGCGGCGCCCGTGTTGGTCGGAGAGCTTGCCGATGATCGGCGTCGAGATGAGCGACGAGGCCGCGTAACACGAGACGATCAGCGTCGCGACGAGCGGTGTCGCGCCGAACTTTTCCGCGTAGAGCCCGAGCAGCGGGATCACGACCGTGAAGCCGAGAACGTCCACGAGGACGATCAAAAAAATCGGCAGGAGCGGTGACCGCTGTGCTGGCACTACCCCGAGAGGATCGCGAAAACCGGACGAATGAGGAATCCCGCCGAGGAGGTTTCTCCGCAACGGAGTTGCTCGCGGCTCGCGCCAGGGTGTGCACCTCGTGTACCCTGGTCGTGGGATGGGAATCACAACCAGGCTTGTCGCGCTGGTCACCACGATGGCGCTTGTCTCGGGATGCTTCGGCTACAACAAGAGCGCGAAGCGGTGGGCCTACCTCGGCGACACGGTTCTCATCCTGGGAGGAGGAGGCGTGATCGCGGGCGAGGTGCTCACCAAGGAAGAGCCGTGTATGGTCTCGGTGATGACGCCGCGCTGCCGGTACGAGCCTCCGTTCACGGGCGCGATGGTCGCCGGTGTGATCCTCGCCGCGGCGGGCCTGTTTGGCATCGTGTTCAACGCGACGCGCCCGAACGTCAAGACGTCACGCTGATGCGCCTCGCGATGGTCGTCGCGCTCGCCGCGTGCGGCGACGGGGCCGCCGCGATCGACGCGGGCGACGCACCGATCGACGGCGTGATCGATGACGGCGCGCAGCCCGACGGGACCACGGCGTGCCTCGCGGATCCGGGAGACGCGGGTCCCACCGGTCCAGCGTGTATGGCCGGCATCGTTCCGGGGCAGTGCATCGACACCGCGGGCTGCACCGGCGTGCGCGACTCCACGCCGGGGTTGTGCGCGGGCGGCGCGAACATCCAGTGCTGCACGCCGAAGCTCGCGGACGGCATCGGGTGCGACCCGAACGCGGCGCCGCGTCCGAACGAGTGCGCGTTCGAGGAGGAGCCGGGCGACGCGGGCTGCCCGGCCGGAATGACACGCGTCGACACGTTCTGTATCGATCGCTTCGAGGCGTCCCTCGTCATCGATGGCTTCGCGGGCCCGATCTCGGTGTCGCCATACGTGTCGCCCGATGCGCAGTCGAACGCGCGCGCGGTGTCGGTGCGCGGCGCTATCCCGCAGGGACACATCTCGGGCACGCAAGCGGCCGCCGCGTGCGCGCGCTCCGGCAAGCGGCTGTGCACGAACACCGAATGGCTGCGCGCGTGCCGCGGCACCGCGAACTCGACGTACCCCTACGGCAACACGCGGATGGCAGGCGTCTGCAACGATGCGCGTTCGATGCACCCGGCGGCGCAGCTCTACGGCACCGGTGCGAGCTGGATCTTCTCGCACATCGATTCGCCCTGTCTGAACCAGCTGCCCGACGGGCTGTCACCGACGGGCGCACACGCGGGCTGCGTCAGCGCCGACGGTATCTTCGACATGATGGGCAACCTGCACGAGTGGACGTCAGATCCGGCGGGCACGTTTCGCGGCGGCTTCTACGTCGACACGATGATCAACGGCAACGGCTGTCTGTACGCGACGACCGCGCACGACATGAACCATCACGACTACTCGACCGGCTTTCGCTGCTGCGCCGATGCTCCGTAGTCCAAGAGGTGCATCGATTCGCTGAACCACCACGACCGGCGCACGCTTACGGTCAGCGGCGTTTCGAGTAGGAGACCTCGATCACCGAGCGAGCATACTCGGCCTTAGACGGCGCACTCGCCTTCGCCCGTGTTGACCACGAACGCGGCATGCTCGCCGACATCGACGAAGTCCTCGTCGGTCGCCTCGGCCTCGGAGAGCTTCTCGAGGTCCGAGATCAGCGCGCGCAGGCGATCGATCGGGATGCTCGCGAAGAACGCGGGTCCCGTGCCGCCTTCGGCGACGTAGAAGTCGAGCAAGCGCTCGAGCGTCACACCGGCGCGGCGCGCGGGCACCTTGCCGACGAGGCGACCGAACTCCGCTTTCGACGAGGTGATGCCGCCGCCCGCGTACACGAGGTACTGCGGCGCAGGGCGACCCCCGACCTTGCGCACGCCACCCTGGAAGCCGATGCCCGCGATGTAGTGCTGGCCGCAGCCGTGTGGGCAGCCGCTGATCTTCACGTCGAGACCCTTCGCGGCGACGCGCAGATCCGGACGCCGCTCGAGGAGCGCCTCGAGGTGATCCGTGAGGTGACCGCCGAGGCCGCGCGAGTTGGTGACCGCGAGCTTGCAGCTCGACGAGCCCGGGCAGCTCGTCACGTCCGATATCGTGTTCGCGCCGCCGAGTGCGAGGCCCGTGCGTACGAGCTCGCGATGCAGTGCCGAGAGGCGCGCGTCGGGCACGTAGCGCAGCACGAGGTTCTGTTCGTTGGTCGTGCGCAGCTCGCCCTCGCCGAACTGCACGACGATCTGCGCGAGCGCGCGGAGCTGCTCGGGCTGGATGTCGCCGAGGACGAGACGGATCACGACGGCGGAGAAGCCGGTCTGCTTCTGCGCGCGTACGTTGTGCTCGGCCCACGCGTCGAAGCCGGGTTCGCGATCGGTGACCTGCGCGAGCAGCGGGCGGCGCGCGGGCGGGGCGGGCTGCGCGGGCAGCTCGAAGCGAACGCCGCCTTCGGCGCGGATCGTTTCGCGCTCGGTGCGGTACTCGGCGAGGAATGCGTCGGCGCCGATCTTGTCGATGGCCCACTTGAGGCGTGCCTTCGCCTTGTTGTGGCGGTTGCCGATGCGATGGAACACGCGCACGACCGCGTCGGCCGCCTCGAGCAACTCCTCGCGCGGGATGAACTCCTCGACGGTGATCGCGCTGCGGCGCAGCGTGGACAGGCCGCCGCCGGCGAGCACCCGAAACCCGAGCTCGTCGCCGCGGCGTGTGGCGAGGAACCCGAGGTCGTTGATGAACACCAGCGAACAGTCGGTACCGCAGCATCCACCGAGCGACGGCTTCAGCTTGCGCGGCAGGCTCGACGAATACGGCCCGCGCAACAGGTGACGCGCGAGCGCCTCGACGTAGGGCGACGGATCGAACGGCTCGTCCTTCGCGACGCCGGCGAACGGACAGCACGTCCAGTTGCGCACGCTCGGACCACAGGCTTCTTTGGTCGTGATGCCGCTGTCCGCGAGGAGGCCAAGGACCGTCTCGGCGTCGGCCGTCGGCACGAAGTGGAACTGCACGTTCTGGCGCGTGGTGACGTGCGCCTTCCCGTTCGCGTGTTTCTCTGCGATCACTGCGAGCGCGTTCAGCTGCGCGGGTGTCACGAAGCCGCCGGGGAGCTTCGCGCGCACCATCTGGAAGCCGTCCTGGCGCTGACCGTAGACGCCGTTCAGCAAGCGGAACGTGCGCCACTCGTCGCCGTTCAACTCGCCGCGCTCGAAGGCTTCGAGCTTCGCGACGAACAGATCTACGTCTTCACGACGCGCGAATCCCAGGCGGCCATTGGCGGAGGCTGACACTTCGATAGCGCTCATCTATATCCTCGCAAGCTCGGATAGCTCATTCGACTTCTCTAAGGCCGCGATCTGTGTGATCGCGTGCGACCGGATCTGCGTGCTCAACCTGACGACCTCGCCGATGACGATCACCGCGGGGAGCTCTGTCTCGAATGACGCCGCGCCGATCGTGTCGAGGGTTCCCGTCCACGTGATCGCGTCGGGCTGACTCGCGCCGTGAATGATCGCGGCGGGCGTGCTCGCGCTCCATCCGCGCTGCACGAGATGTGCGGCGATCGCGGCGCGTGTGCGTACGCCCATCAGCACCACGAGCGTGAGCGAGCCGGGGGCGATCCCGTCGAGGATCGGCGCGTACGCGTCGCGCGCGTGGCCCGAGATCACGGCGAATCCTGCCGCGAGCCCGCGGTGCGTGACCGGGATCCCCGCGAGCGCCGGAGCGGCGATCGCGCTCGAGACGCCGGGCACGATCTCGTACGCGACGTGCGCCGCCTCGAGAGCGAGCGCTTCCTCGCCTCCGCGCCCGAGGACGAACGGGTCTCCTGCCTTGAGGCGAACGACCCGCCGTCCGCGCCGCGCCGAGATGACCATCAGCTTGTGGATGCCTTCCTGGTCGATCGAGTGGCGCCCGGCGCGCTTGCCGACGTAGAAGCGCTTCGCTTTCGGCGCGAGCTCCGTGACGACCTCCGGCACGAGCGCGTCGTTGAGCACGAGGTCCGCGCGCTGTAGCCGGTCGAGCGAGCGCAGCGTGAGGAGCTCGGGATCGCCGGGACCCGCACCGACCAGGGAGACGAATCCGCTCACGACGGTCCTTCCTCGGTCCGGACGGGACCGCTATCAGTCGACGAGAAATCGAACCGCACGTGCGTGTCACGCGAGCGATACAGCTCGACGAGCACTTGCAGGAGGCGCGGCCTGCGCTGCGCCATCGGCACGCGCTCGTGTTTCCAGTCGAGGCGCGCTTGCTTCGCGACATCGACCCAGCGCGCGACGTCGTCGGGGATCAACGCGTCGAGCGCTTCGCGGATCAGCCCGGCGAGGGCCGGCGCGGCGCCACCGGGGGGGGT
>JBJXGN010000147.1:0-5242 GCA_046160585.1 Kofleriaceae bacterium | reverse complement strand
GCCCTCGCACGGGGGGACCTCCCACGCCGGGACCTCCCACGACGGGACCTCACACGACGGGACCTCGCACGGCGGGACCTCGCACGGGGGGACCTCATCGCTCGCGTCACGAGCGCACGCGCGGCGGTGCGAGACGGCCACGCGAGTGGCGGCGTTCCTGGCGAGCCACCCGCGGATCGAGCGCGTGTTCCATCCGTCGCGGCCGGATCACCCCGATGCGGCCGTCATCGCCCGTGACTATGTCCGTCACGGATCGATCGTCTCGTTTCGGGTGAGCGGCGCCGACGAGAAGGCACACCGCCACATCGCGGATGTCCTCGTGTCGTGTGGCGTGCTCCGCTACGCCCTGTCGTTCGACGGGCTCGCGACCAAGGTCAACCACCACCGCACCGTCAGCGAGTACTTCACGCCGGCCGATGTCGTCGAGCGCGCGGGCATTGATCGGTTGATCCGCCTCGGCATCGGGCTCGAAGAGGCCGACGATCTCGTCGCGTGCCTCAACTGGACGCTGCACCATGCCGACCGCGTGACAATGGCAGAGCTCGACGCGTGGCGATCCTCGCGCGCCACGGCACTGGGGCTTCGATAGCACAGCGATGCGGCTATGCGCGCGCCGATACGGGCGCGAGACGGCAACGCACGTGATCCGTCGGCCAAGGTTTGATGGAGCGCTGTCGTTCGCATAGGCCCTGACGATCGGCGGCGCCCCGACCACGCAGTTCGCATGATCGCGCGACCGGTGATCCGCCGCGTGCGTCCTGGACGATCGGTGCCGATCGCGCCGACGTTACGAGCGAATCGGCGACCGCCGATCCGCCGCCTGCGTCCCTGGACGCGTGCGTCCTGGACGAGCGATCGGTGCCGCTCGTGCCGACGTTACGGGCGAATCGCGGGACCAGTGATCCGCCGCGTGCGTCCCTGACGCGCGCGTCCTGGACGAGCGATCGGTGCCACTCGTGCCGACGTTACGGGCGAGTCGCGCCACCGGTGATCCGCCGCGTGTGTCCTGAACGGGCGATCGGTGCACGCTCATGCCGACGTTACGGGCCAACCTCCGCGGAACTGCAAACTCGGGTTCAGACGCTGCCGGTTTCTTGGACACACCGTTGCGTGGAGCTGCACGCCCGGATGCTTGCGAAGTTGGCGACACCTGGGACAGTCCCCGCACATGACGAAACTGATTCCCTCCACGCCGTTGATCCTCGCCCTCGCCCTGTTTGGGGCTGCTTGCAAGAAGGAGGAGGCTCGCAAGGAGCCACCGAAGGAGCCGCCCAAGACGGATCCGGCCCCCGTCGACAAGACGGCGCCGGCACCGGCGAGCGGCGATCCAACCCTCGGCCCGATCGCTGGCACCTACGCGCTCGACCCGATCCACTCAGTCGTGACGTTCAAGATCAAACACATGAACGTCTCGCACACGATCGGTCGGTTCAACAAAGTCGAGGGCTCGTTCACCCTCGACGGCGACCTGGCGAAGACGAAGGTCGAGATCAAAGTTGCCGCGGACAGCGTGTATACCGCCGACAAGAAGCGTGATGATCACCTGAAGAGCCCCGACTTCCTCAACGCAGCTCAGTTTCCGACCATCACGTTCGCCTCGACCGCGGTCAAGGTTGCCGACGGGCGCTTCGAAGTCACGGGCGACCTCGACCTTCACGGAGTCAAGAAGCCGGTCACCGCCACGTTCGAGTTGGTCGGGGCCGGCAAGCACATGATGGATGACAAGCAGTTCCTCGCCGGCTTTACCGGAGACCTGACTATCAAGCGCACCGACTTCGGGATGGACAAGATGGTCGGCCCCGCGGGTGACGACATCACGCTGACGATCGCCGTCGAAGGCTCCAAGAAGTAGTGTCCTTTCTACTCCGCACGCTGCTGTGGATCGTCGTCGTTCCCGGCGCGATTGGATGCGCGATGGCCATCCTGAGCCGGCGCGGCTCGGCGAGCTTGGGATGGCAACGAATGGTTGTGGCTAGCGCGGTGTTTGCGGCCGTCGTCGTTGGGAGCTGGGCGATCGTCGGCCCGCCAAGGCTCGTGCCGCACGATATCGGTGACTGGCTTCCGCACCTCGCCGCCGTCGGCGTGGTGGCTGTGAGTGTAGGAGGTTCCGGCGCGAACCGGCGTCGATGGTGGGCGGTCGCGGGTTGTGCCAGCTTGGTGATTGCCTATCTCGTCATTCGCCCGTTGCTCGGTGTGCGATTCGGCGGTGGTCACGCAGTTCTCGCCCTTGCATCCGGCGTTGGAACGCTGGCCGCGCACGCGGGTGCCCTTGACATGACGGTTCGCACGGCCACCGCGCGTGTAGGCGTCACCATCGCATTGATCTCGATCATCACCGCTGCAGCCGTCGTAACTGCGTCGGGGACGGCCTCGGTCGGCCAAGTCGGTGGCGCTGCCGCCGCCGGCGTCGGCGGCCTGTGGCTGGTCACGATCGTCCGTCCCACGTCGATCGGCCCCGCATCGCTCGCGATCAGCGCTACGGGATGGGGCCTCGTCGCGATCGGGCACCTGTACGCATCGTTGTCGCTGCCGATCGCACTGGTGGCTCTCTCGGCTCCCGTCGCGAGTGCGATCGCGCTCCGGGTGTCGAGGGGCTGGCCGCCGCGACGAGCTGCGATCGTGGCCTTGGTTGCTGCCGGGCTGGTCGCCGGACTCGCGATCGCGCTGGCGGTGCTTGCCGGTCTTCCCGAGGCGACCGACAACTACGGGTACGAATAGTCCTCGACGGTCTGGGGCTGGCAGCGCTCCCATCGTCCGGGCAGACGTTGCACACATCGATCGGTGTTCGGGTCCATCCGCGCACGTGCAGATACGCGCGAGTAGCTGCTACGGTGCACGACCCACCGTGCACACGATCGTTACGCATCCAGGCAGTTCCCACAAAGACGACCTTCTCGCCGTCTGCGTCCTCGCAGCGATTCACAACTGTCCGATCGTTCGACGCGACCCGACACCTGACGAGCTCGACGATCCGCTCGTGGCCATCGTCGATATCGGCGGCAGCCACGATCCTGCGCGCTCCAACTTCGACCATCACCACTTTCCTCGAGAGCACCCGCCTACCTGCGCGCTCAGCTTGGTGCTCGATCACCTCGGGCTCTACCAAGATGCGCTGCAGTTCTGTGATTGGCTCGAGACCGCCGAGTGGTTCGATTCGCGCGGGCCCAAGAAGACCGGCGAATGGCTCGGCGTCCCGCGCCGCGCGATCTCGCAGCTCAACTCGCCGATCGATATGACCCTCCTGCGTCGCTTCGCGCAGACCACGCGACTCGAGCCCACCGATCAGCTCTACGCATTCATGAAGATGGTCGGCATCGACCTCCTCGATTTCTTGCGCCTCGCGCGCGAGCGTCTCGACTTCACCGCTCGGCGCGTCGAGCGGTGGACCATCCCGGCCGGCACCGACATCATCGAGGCTCTATTCCTCCCACGCACCGACGGCGAACCCGACGAGCCGAGTGCGATGCTCGGTAGTTACATCCGCGTGCAGAAGCTCGACACCGTGATCGCTGCCATCATCTATCCCGATCGCCGTGGTGGCGGCTTCGGCATCGGTCGCTACGAGGATCACCCGAGCCTGGACTTCGCGCGCGTCGAGGGCCAAGCCGACGTGCACTTCGCTCACAAGAGCGGATTCATGTGCAAGACGTCGGCGAGCGACCCAGCTCGACTGCGAGAGCTGGTGATGCTCGCATGGCGGCGGTGACGGAGTCCCCCGCGGCGCGTGTGCTCGCACGCGTGCGCGCCGTCGCGCATCCGCGCGCAGTCGTCGAGGCCTACGGATCGAGCGTCTACGCCCCCGTGCACGCGAGCGATGTCGACATCCTCGTCTCGAACGACGACGCGCCTCGACTCGCAACCGCGCTCGGGCTCATACCGATCCCGACAACGCCGCCACGCGTGCACGGAACCCTCGACGGCGTGCTCGTCGATATCACAGTGGTGAACGGCGACGACGATCTCGCGCGGCGCATGCGCGCAGGTCCGCGAGACGCCGGGGCCATCGCAACACAGCTGCGCGATCATGATCGCGACGCGGTCTTTCAAGCCGCGTGGCCCCACGTGCGCCAGTTCGTGCGAACGCGCGCTCTGGGTCACAACGGACTCGGTTGGTTCGGTAGCTTCGGGTGGGCACTCTTGCTCGCGATTCCCCTCGTCACGGATCGCGAGCTGCGCACCGCATCGCGTGACGTGTTGCCCGCGTGGTTGCGCTGGCTCTCGCGTCTGTCGTTGGGGGCCCACGTGGGCTTTCACATCCCGCCGACCACCGGCGCCGATTTCTTCCTCGCAGCACCGTCGCCGCCGACACGCGATGTCGCGCGACTCGGCAAGCGCGCGTCCATGACACTGTTTGCAGAGGCACGCACGGCCGTCGCGTCCATCGGCAATGCGACCACTGATGCCGATGCGATCGCTCGGATCGTCGATATCGCGACGGAGCCTCCCGCAGGCACGACGCTAGTCATCACGGGTGACGATGACCACGCGCGCGGACGCTACGACGGCGCTGCGCGCGGCCTGCTTCGCGAGATGGAACCGCTCGGGGCTGTTCGGTCGTGGGGGCGCTTCGATGTCGTCGGAGATGGTACGTGGCAACACCGCATCACGGTGCCAACGCCGCGAACGAGCGGTGCGCGAACGATCGTCGAGAACTGGCTCGCGCTGACCAACATCAACGCGACGCTCGAGTAAGGAGTCGCCTGTCGTCGCGGATGCGATGCCGTAGACCAACACGGGGTAAGTCGAACGCGGAGCCGTAGACCAACACGGGGTAAGTCAGCCATAGACCAACACGAAATAAGTCGAACGCGCCGGGACGCGCCGTAACGCGCCGCGAGGTAGGTAATTAAGACCAATACGGGGTAAGTCGCGAGGTAGACCAAAACGGGGTAAGTCGAACGGCGCGAAGCGCGTGAACGGCACGAAGCGCGTCGCGTGTAGGTAGACCGACCAATACGGGGTAAGTCGAACGGCGCGAAGCGCGTAGATCCGCGTAGCGTAGACAGACCCGCGTAGCGTACGCGTAGCGTAGAAGCGTAGACCAATACGGGGGAAGTCGAACGCCGCGTGCAGCTACCACCGTTGGCGGTGCTGCGAGTTGGCGGCCCACGACGTTGTCCGGTGTCCGGCCGGATGCCGGACACGCTGTCCGGCATACGGACGATTCGTGGTCGGCTCTTCAATGGTGTCGCGGCTCTCGCTGCTGGTGTGGACCTTGCTGTGCTCGCGATCCGATGTCGCC
>JBJXGN010000146.1:0-11534 GCA_046160585.1 Kofleriaceae bacterium | reverse complement strand
GGTGAAGAGGGCGAGTCGATCCGGGTCCAGGTCGTCCCATCCCATCCCCAGGTATCGTCGAAGGCCGTCGAAGCTACGCGCCCACCAAAGAGAATGATCCGGCCCAGCGGAGCGCTAAACGCCATCGCCGCATCGCTGCGTGGCGACGGCCCCGTCGTCGCCAGTCGTGTCCATGCCACGCCGTCCCATTCCCACGTATCGCCAAAAGGGTTGGTGGATTCACCACCAAACACCACCACGCGCTCGCGCACGGGATCGTACGCCATCGCGTGCTTCCAGCGCGCGGGCGGCGCGGTCGCGATGGGAGAGAGCTGACGCCAACGCGCACCATCGTAGATGTGGGTCGTAGAGGTCGGCACGGGTGCGTTCCGAGTGCCTGCATTGCCGCCGAACACGACGACCTGGTTCCGCACCAGATCGTTGACCGCGGTTTGGGCGAAGACACCGGGCGGAGGATCCTGCACCGATGACGTCGTGCTCAGCGTACCGTCGGGCGCCCACGTATCGATCCGATCGGGCCGCAGGATGTGAACGCCTCCCCGTACAGCGTCGGCGACCACGGCGGCTGTAAACCCTATTCGGGGTGCCACCCGAGGGAGTGGATTCCAGCCACCGCCCTCCCACGCCCACGTGTGCAGACTCGGATTTAGCTCCCCTGGAACTGCGCCGATCAGGAGTCGCTGCTTCGAGACCGCATCGAAGACAAGCCAACGGGGAAGAGCCGGATCTGCCGGCACGGTTCCAAGCAGAGTCCATGTCGAGCCGTCGAGCTGGTAGTGGTTCGTGTCCTGGACGAGGACGATCGCGCGCGCGACCGGATCGAACATCATCGCCGCGCTGACGGTCTGTGTTGCGAGCCCGAGAGTCTCCGCGAGCTGCGTCCAGGCGCCGTCGCGCAGCTGCCACGTGTCGGCGAGGTTTTGGTCGCTGATCCCGCCGAACAAGATCGTTCGATCCGCAACCGGGTCGTAGGCCATGACAGCCTCCGCACGTGCGGGAGGACCTGCGGCCTCCACCGCGGTCCACGCCGTTCCCGACCACACCCACGTGTCGGCGAGAAATCCGCTATCGCGCCTTCCGCCGAACAGAACGGTCACGCCATCGCGCGAATCGTAGGCGAGCGCAGCCCCTCCTCTCCGACTGGGCGAGGTCCGCGGATCCAACTTCACCCACCCGTCGTTCCACTCGATCGTTTCGTCGAGGGATGGATCGCTGCCGAGTGGAGCCAACGCCGTCCCACCGAACCCGACGATGCGCGCTCGACGAGCGTCGAACGCGAAGCCCGGGGAAGTTGGATTTGGCTCGCGCAAGTCGTGAGCCGAGGCAGCACGCCAACGCGGCGACTCCGTGGTGCACGAGCTCGAGCATCCGTCGCTCGACGAGAGTCCTCCGTCGTCGCATTCCTCGTCCAGCGCCGTGTCCGTCCCGCTCCGCCGATCGACGATCCCGTTGCCACACGTTTCGTTCGACAGACAGTCCGCGGAGCACCCATCCAAGCTCGTGGTGTTGAAGTCGTCGCACTGCTCCCGTTCTTCGAAATCGACAAAGCCGTTGCCGCACCCAGGCGTCACGCACACGAGCCCGCGGTCGATCGCGTAACAGCGCCCATCCTGGGGCGCCTCGCAGCGATCACGCTCCGAGCGTTCGTCGCAAGCCGCGATCTGTTCTGGTGACACGCACAAGGTGCGCTCCCCGAACGGTGCGCATACGGTGCCTTCTGGGCACAGCGTCTCTCCATCTTGGCAGAGCGTGGTGGCCGTTCGCACACACGCAGCAGTGCATGCAATCGCGAGCAACATCACGTATCGCACGTGTCCATCGTCTCATCGCCGTGCGAGCGTGTCACCGCCGATCACGAGGCGTGAGGAGCTACGGTTCGTCACAATGTCCAGCGCGCATGGCTCGGGGAGGCGCACCACGTTGCGAACTCGCAGGTAGCGCGCACTATCGAAGCCAGCGTTCTGCGAATCCTTGCGCGCATCACTGTTGCCCTCGAACACAGAGGTCTCTCGCATGCGTTGATAGCGACCTGGTTCGGGAGCTGCACGAGGGTTGCTCTTCCACACCACTCTCAAGCGCCGCCAGGACTTGCACGGCGACTGTTGGTCAGTGGTGTTGGGGCAAGCCAACAAGGAGTCCCGATGATCGAGCTCAGGATCGCACCAAAGTCATGGCTGGCGGTGTTCGCGCTTTCGGCGTGCGCTGCGCCGAGCGTCTCACCCCACGGCGAGCACGGTGCATCCGTCATGGGCACGAACGGATCTACGTTGGTCGCCCTCGGCGCGACCTCGGGAGTCGGTGGGTTCTATCAGACCGACCTCTCGCTCGAGCTGAGCGCGACCGGCGAGACCTCGTACATCGATCCAGCAAGCACCGTCGTCGTCGCGTGCATCGGACCGAGCTTCATGATCCACGACTGCCGCGCACTCAAGCTCAAGGTCGAGAACGCTCCCTCGACGTATCCATCCCGCGCCGATCCTTCCATCGGTGGTGTGGTGATCGTGAACTGCGCGGTCAACGGCAAGGGACTGCCGTCGTGGAACGACCTCACCGTCACGACGGACACCTGGGATGCCTGTGACACGCAGCTCTCGATGCGCGGCTACACGCTGTCCGACGTCGACGTGGTCTTGGCGACCGCGTCGCTCGAGCCGGGCCTGGTGTTCTCGGAGACGTATCCGGGTGTCGATTCGGCCTACGCGGCGTTGCTCGTCGAGCTCGACACGTTCATGTCGACACTCGCGACCAAGCTCTCGAACGCGCGCGCGGTGTATTGGCGCTCGCTGCACTACCTCGGCTACGACCTCGGCGAGCCGGAGGCGTACGAGCAAGGGCACGCGCTCAACACCTGGCTCGCCGCCAATAACGACGATGGTGTGACGTGGCATGGCTGGGGAGTGAACGCGTGGAGCAGGCCGTGCGCCGCACCGAATGACGTCGAGAATCCCGAGATCTGCTACAAGCCCACCGACTTCAAAGCGGACGACGTCCACCTCGTCGAGAACAAGCCAGGCAAGGGTGCGGACAAGACCTCCACCCTTTGGTACTCGCGCCTGTCCACGACGAGCTGGTTTCCCTGAGCCGGTCCTCGTCGTGCGCCGGGTTGGCAACTCGATTCGGGTCTCGATCGCGACCGGCGGTGGTGTCGCGATCGCGTCGCACCGAGAAGAACGAGCATCGCTGCGACGAACGCTGGGACAAATGCTGCGTCGCATTCGAGTCGCAACTACACAACCGTGATCGAGGCGTGCTGAATGATCAGTCATGACCTCCTCGGTGATGCGAGTCGTGGTGATGGCTGTACTTGCGATCGACGTGGCCGTCATGGTCGAGGAAGCGAGTGCGCAGACCAGCGCGACCATCGGGAACCTGCGTGGTGTTGTCCGTGACAAGGCAACGGACGAAGGCGTCGTCGGTGCCACCATCGTCGCGACATCTCGCTCGCTACTCGGCGAGCAGGTCGCGGTCACCGAGGACGATGGGCAGTACTTCCTCACGTCGCTTCCGCCGGGGATGTACGAGCTCACCGTGTACTACGCCGATGACACGTACACGCGCCGCAACATCCTCATCCAAGTCGGCAAGGACGCCGTCGTCAACCTGAGCATCGACTCTCGCTCGGCGAAGGGCGAGACGATCGTGCTCACGGGGACCGCGCCGATCATCGACCAGGGCTCGACGAAGACCGGGCTGACGCTGACCGACGACTACACGCGCAACCTGCCCACTGCGCGCACGTTCGGAGGCGTCGTGGGCCAGGCGGCCGGTGCACAAGGCGACAATTACGGCGTGTCGTTCGCGGGGGCAACGTCGGCCGAGAACGTCTACATCGTCGAGGGGATCAACACGACCGACACGGGGTTCGGCGGAATCGCGTCGAATCTCCCGAACGAGTTCGTCCAGGAGACGGAGGTCATCACCGGCGGCTACAACGCGGAGTTCGGGCGGGCGACGGGCGGCATCGTCAACGTCGTGACGAAACAGGGCTCCGACGAGTTTCACGGCTCCGTGTTCGCCTACGTACAGCCGGGCGCGTTGATCTCGGAGGCCAACGTCATCCAACGCGAGGGTGGGTCCATCGATAGCAAGACGAACCTCGACTATCGATACGACCTCGGCGCCGAGCTCGGCGGGCCGATCGTTCGCGAGAAACTTTGGTTCCACGTCGGATTCAACCCCGCGTTCACGTCGGAGACGACCACGCGCCTCGTCCAGCGACAGGTGGATGGTACCGACGGTCGAGGCATGGATGGACTCCCCGACGTCGACGAGGAGACCGGCATCACGAAACACGAGCTCGTCTCGAAGCGAGACGTGCCAGCGCGTTTCCAGCAGTACTACTTCACCGCGAAACTCTCGGGCGCGATCGATCAGAACCACCAGTTCCAGGTGAGTGGCTTTGGTAACCCTCGTCGCGCGACCGATCTCTATCAGCTCACCGGCAATCCTCAGATGGCGCGCTGGCGATACAGCGACGGTGCCTACGACGGATCGGCACGATGGACGTCGAAGTTCGGCGGCGGCAAGACGCAGATCGATGCGGTCGCCGGATATCACCACGGGTTTCAGCGCCAGGCGCCGCTATCCGACGACCAGAACGTGCCGTACATGTTCTACCAGTACGACCGTTCGCTCTACGACTTCGCGAACCTCGAGGGCGCGAGCTCGATCGCGGGATGTGAGGACGGTGGCGCCGCCGATCCGTATCCAGAGATCCAGAACTGTCCGGTGTTCGGGTACGCCGAGCAGGGGATCGATCTGCTGGAGAATCAGACCAAGTCCCGCAGCTCGATCGCCGCCGCACTCACGCATCGTGTTCGGGCGCTCGGTACGCACGTGCTCAAGGTGGGCATCGATGCCGAGCTCGCGCGGTTTGACAACAACAGCCGGTATTCGGGAGGCGTGCGCTGGCGCCGCACCGACGACACGTTGTGGCAGGCCGAGGAGTACTTCCAATTCATCGCGGGTGCCGATCCGGATGCACCGCTCGAGCCAGGACAAGTGCTCTGTGCAAACGACCAGGGCGTGTGTGAGCGCGGCGAAGGGCTCGTCGCGTCGACGACGAACCGCAACATCGCCGCGTTCGCGCAGGACAGCTGGCAGATCCAGCCGAACCTCACGTTGAACGTCGGACTGCGCTGGGAACAGCAGATCGGTCGCGCCGCGAAGCACCTGCAGGGAAAACAGTCACCGGAGGGTGAGGTGATCCCGCGCGACGCGTATGCGCTGGACCACTTGTGGGCACCACGCGTCGGTCTCATCTACGATCCCACACGCGACGGCAAGTCGAAGCTGTTCGGGCACTGGGGGCGCTTCTACGAGAACGTGCCGATGGATCTCAACGTACGTGCGTTCGGCGGCGAGATCATTGGCCTCACCGACGTGAACGTGAGCCGGACCCCACAGAGCGCCGGCGGGTACGACGCCAACTGCGATGTCGACCACTCACCAAGCATCTCGGGGACCGAGCGCGCGATGAGCCTCGATGAGTGCGGCGATCGCGGCGACACCGCGCTGCTCGGGGGAGGAACCGAATACGTCTCGCCGGGCCTTCGCGGCCAGTATACGGAGGAGTTCGTCGTCGGCGCCGAGTACGAGATCCGGGCAGACCTCAAGCTGGGCGCGAACCTCATCTATCGCAATCTACCGGTCGTGATCGAGGACATCTCCGTCGACGGAGGGAACACGTACCTGATCACGAACCCGGGCTTCAACTTCGACGGCGAGGCGGAAACGCTGGAGACGGAGGCCGCGCAACTGATGACCAGCGGGGACGATCAAGATGCCGCGCGCGCCGCGCTGCTCCTCGGTCGAGCAACGAGCCTGCGCGCCGTGAAACGCCTCGAAAAGCCAGTGCGCGACTACGCGGCGCTCCAGCTCACGGCGACACAACGTCCGACGAAGCAGTGGCTCCTGATCGCGAGCTATACCTACTCGCGCTCGAAGGGCAACTACCCGGGGCTGTTCTCGACGGAGACCGGTCAGAACGATCCGAACATCACCTCTCTCTATGATCTGCCGGACCTGATGGCGAACCGGTACGGCCCGCTGGGGCTCGATCGGCCGCACAACGTCAAGCTCGACGCGTTCCGCGCGTTCGACTTCGGCCGCGGTGGGGCGTTCGTTGTTGGAGCTAGCTTTCGCGCGCTGTCGGGGATCCCGCACAACGTGCTCGGGGCACACCCGATCTACGGAACCGGCGAGTCGTACCTCCTCGGCCGAGGGACCTCGCCACGCTCGCCGTTCACCACGCAGCTGGACACGCGCCTCGCGTACGCATATCCGCTCCGAAAGGGGATCCGGCTCGAGGCGTTCGTCAATGTGTTCAACCTGCTCGACTCGCAGCAGCAGCTCAACACCGACGAGAACTACACGTTCGACTCGGCCAACCCGGTGATCGGTGGCAATGCCGACGACCTCGCACACGTAAAGACCATCAACACGGCGACGGGTCGGGAGACGAACGCGACGCCACGGCTCAACAAGAACTACGGCAACACGGGCGGCAATACGGTTCTGATCGCTCCGCTCCAGCAAGCGCCACGCGCGGTGGAGCTCGGGATGCGGCTGACGTTCTGACGAGGGCTTGCGTGGCCCACGCGACTGGGCCACGAACGTGCGCGATCGTCGCGACCGATCATGGAGTCAGTGCGGCGTGGATCGTGCCGGCCTGTCCCTGGCTCGCGAAATAGACGACTCCGTCGTACGCACAGACGGACGAGATCGCGTTCGTCGCGGTCGCGACGACCGCTGCCGGGACGCTACCGTCGCGCGGGACGACGAGAACCGCGCGATCGCCGCCGGGCTTCTCGCCACCGATGTAGACGTGGTTCGCGTCGGCGGCGATCGAGTTCGCGTACCCCGACAGCGTGGCGATCGTTGTCGGCGCGCCACCGGAGAGCGCGATCGTGCGAACGCGAGGTCCGTCGATCGCCCATGTCGTCCAGTACGCGTGTCCGTCGTCGACCGCGAGCTCCTGCGGGGCCTCGTCGGCAACGAACGTACTCGCGACGCCGGCCGCGAACCGCACGATGCGCGGCGCGCCGAACATCACGCAGTCCTCGCTCCACAGGACATCGTCGCCCGCGACTGCGAGGCTACCGTGCGGGCAGGTCACCGGTGCGACGAGCACTGCGGCACCGCCGACGAGCGGCACTCTATACACACCGTCGAGGGCGAGCACGTACGCGTCGGTGTTGGCGAGCGCGAGGCCGATCGGTCCACGCACGGTCGCGAGCGAAGCGATCGTGCCGCTGGTCTTGGCCATCGCCATGACTGCGCCGTCCCCGCCACTCGCGTAGTTGACCCAGTAGAGGTTCGCGTCGTCGACGGCGATCCCGCGCGGCGAGGCTTGGCCGATCGCCAACACGTCGACGGCGCCGCCATGGCAGCGATGAGTCGCCGCGATCGTTCCGTCGGTGGTGGCCCAGTACACCCGGGTTTGGTCGACGACGATCGAGCTCGGCCAGACCTGCTGCGTGGCGAGCACTCCGGTGGGATCGTTCGCGCACGGCGCGTCGGCCTTGCCACCGCCACCTGGATCCGGAGGCTCGCTGGGTTGGTTCACGCAGCCGCCGACGACAAAGAGCGCGAACATCGTGCGTCGCATGCTGCCCTCGCCTGGCAAGCGCCGGGCCACAACCGTTCACGGGCAACGCGCGGACTTCGACGACTCGACGTGCCGTAACTCCGTGTCCGGGCCGGCAAGTCGAGTTGCCGGGAACCTGCTTTCTGCCGACGAGTCTCTACAGTTCGATCGTGCGCCTCTGCGTCAAGGCGCGACGGGCGCGAGAGCACTGCTGCCGATCATCAGGTCGAGCGTCATCGTTTGCGTGAATGCGCCGTTTCCCCGGTCGATGACCAACAGCTCGTTCGTGGTTCGCGACACCGCGAACAGCTCGTCTCCGACGAACGTGATGCCGGTCAGAAAGTCGCTCCTCGATGGCGTTAGGAGACGCGTCGCCACCCCTCCTTGTATTGCGAATAGTCCGGCGTCGGTCCCGTTGGTCCACATATAGGTCGTCGTCTCGTCACGGGCAAAGCCCCCACCAGCGATCGCGAGCGCTGCTCCGCCGGGCGTCTGCACGATCCCGAGAGGTGCAGACGTGAACGGCGGATCCGGCGTGATCAAGGAGGCCTCGTTGGTCACCTCTGCGACCCCGAGCAGACCGCTGGGTGTGTTCTCGACACCGATCAGCATGCTGGGAACCACGCCAAGCACTGTCGCGCCAAACGGCGCGACAGTGATGTGGATGAGCTCGCCGTCGAACCTCACGCCCCAAAGCTCGCCCGCGTCTGTCCACGTCAGCCCGGTGACCGCGATCGGTCCGAGCGGCCCCAACTCGATGGTGGTCGCGGTGTCGAGATCGAGTCGGTATAGATTTGTGACGCTGTTGATCGAATTGGCGAGCAGGACCGCGCGCTCCACCACCGGCGTGTCGGTGTTGCCGCTGTCGGTGCTGCCACTGTCCACGCTCGCGTCGAAACCGACGCGGCCGCAGGCGCAGCACACGATCGAGGCGAGTACCCGCACACCTTCATACTAACCGGCGCAGCCACCCAGTGGCCCTCGAACGGATGTCGCCATCTCTCTTGACGATCGAACAGGGCCGCACGCGAGTCTGCTGTCGATCGCCTCGCACCCCCAGGGCGAACGTTGGACTGCATACGAATCTCCTCGGTTTGGGCCCCACGCAGCTGGGCCCCACCGCTAGCAAGGCACCGTGTCGTGCCACCCGTTGCCTGGTGCCCATTCGCGTTCGCGCAAACACTCTCCACACGAGCGACCTAGCACCAAGTGATCGAGATGCGTTAGCGCTGGCTCGTCGTGTGCAATTTCGGTGGGCATGCGAATCCTTTGTGCATGCGTGGTCCTACTCGCAGGTTGCTTCGGCCAAGAACCAACGGTCGTCGACACAGGCGCCGATGCGGGAGAGTCAGGCTCTGGATCAGGGTCCGGCGAGGATCCGGGGAACGGATCTGGATCGGGCAGCGGATCGGGATCGGGCAACGGATCTGGATCGGGCGGCGGATCTGGATCGGGCAGCGGAGCTGGATCGGGCAGCGGATCTGGATCGGGCAGCGGATCTGGATCGGGCAGCGGAACCGGATCCGGCCTGCCGAGCTGCGGCGCCGCCGGTGGCAACACGTGCGTCGGGACGAGCTCGACGCTGTGCGAAGGTCTGCCGCCGCTCGCAAGCTCGGATTGCCCTGTGTGCTGCCATCGCCCGAGCTATCCGCCGCCCCAGCCTTCGAGCTTCCATTTCGTCTACAACTCGAGCCCGACGTACTGGGACTCGATCCTCGGACTGTCGGCGTCGTATCCGAACGTGACGTTCGTCGGTCAAGCGCCGGCCACCGGAGTCTCACGCGATCGCTGGGTGGCCTATGTCAGCTATCGATCGAACCCGCAGCCGACGGCCGCAGACATCAACCGCCTCCTCGTCGATCCCGCAACGGCGCCCACGTTCGTGATGGTCGAAGAACTGCACGATGCGGCGTCGCAGGCGTACTTCATCGCGCTCGCAAACGAGATGCGGACCCGGTACCCACAATGGGCTGGTCGCTGGGGCGCGTTCCTCTCGTTCGGCAACTATCCAGTGCTCCAGGACGGCATCAACGCGCTGCTCGATGCAAACGCGATCATCTCGCTCGAGCTCTATCCGTCGAAGGCGAGCTACTGCGCTGCGGGCTCGACCGGAGGTGCGCGCGACATCTGGCTCTCCGAACAGTTCATCGGGAACGCGAGCCTGGGCCGTCTCAACTGGCTGCTCGCTCGCCGCGCAGGTCGCGGAAGCCAGAGCTACATCACGCCGCTGTTCGGCGTCGGTGACGTGCTGGTCGGTGAGACCAACGGCGCGATCTTCTTGGACCGCATGTTCTACGTGTGGGCGACTCGCACCGGCCACCGCAACATGATCCTCGCGGCAAACGGCGGCCCAGGGGCGTACAAATGGCAAACCGTCGCCGAGACTCCGGCGGGATACGGCATCAACAACACATCGCGCGACCTTGCCTTCGCGCAGAGCTTCCAGCACTACTCGGTCGCCGGGCTGACCACGTCGCGCCTCGGCCCGGTTCCGTGTCCCTGACGTTCGCCCTCCGCGCGCCCACTGCGAACGCGGTCGCGTGTGGTTCTCACTAGGATGCGTACCCCGCGCTGACGCCGAAGCCGCCGGTGATCGTGACAAACGACTCGGAGTCGCCGGCGTCCGGGGTCGTGCTTCCGACGGTGACCACGACTTCCGGCCCCGCTTGCAACACGATGCGGCGGCTCGGGAAGTATGCGAACGGAATGCCGATGCGCACGAGGCCCGAGACTTGGCTCGCGCTCGACGTCATGCCCGGCGTCGTCTCCGTCGACAGGCTACCGACGAGCACGCCGCCGCCGATCAGCGGACGCAGGAACGCGCCCAGGCCGAGGCGGAGGTGCAGCGACGCGAATGCCATGCCGCCAAAGCCGGTCGAATACGTGTTCGACGACAGGCGGTCGTACCCGAACAGCGCCGTACCGCCCGCGGAGAAGTTGTACGCGGGACTCTCGCTCGCCAACGACACCTTCCTCGATGGGCTGACCGCGACGATCGACAATACCGAGACGCCCAACTGGAATCACTCGTTCGGCAACTACCTCGAGAGCGAGCTGGTCGCGCAGGGACTCATCGTCAACATCCGTGACTCCGATGGGCTCGGCGTGTACGAGACGATCGGCAACTGCATCATCACGATCACCGCGCAGGACATCGCCGCGGGCTTCGTCGTCAAGCCTACCTGTGGCTACGCCTCCAATGTGCGGATCACCTTCACGTCGCCCTGAACCTGCGTCTACGGGCTCGTCGGGATTCGGTCATACCGTCGACTGGTAGGCCATAACGGCGCGCGTGATGTGGTGCCTGCCAACTGCCAGTGATTAGCTCCACACATGGTTGCTCGATCGATGGTCTTGCTCGCGGTTCTCCTTCTTGCGTGTGGCGCGGCCGGTCGCTCCCACTTTACCGATGACTTGCCCCGCTGTGACCAAGTCTCCGTCTTTGACCAAGACTTCAGACCGGTGAAAATACATCGTATAAAACCCAAGACCGTGATCGACGAAGACGCCCTTGCCGGAGAAAATATGATCCACGGTGATACGGACAATCCCGTCGTTTGAGGCTGCGACATCGGCTCCCAGCGGCGCGCCGATATCCTCTCCATTGTGCGGATTGCGCGGCTTGCCGTTCATAATCCGCACACTGCCGAAGATGCCGGTACGTTTGCCATTCACCGGCTCCACGAAGTTACTGTGCCAGAGCTTCAGGCGTGAGTTCTCTGCGAGCGCCTGCTTGACTTGGTCCTGCTCGGCTTTCCAACGCGCTGCGCCCTTCTCGTCCAGGTCGACCTTTTCTTTCGGCAACGTCAGATGCTCGACGTGAAAGTTCTCTTTCGCTACCAGAACATTGAAGCTCAACTGCTTCGCCTGTTCGCCCTGCTTCACTTCGACGGCCAGTTCATAGGTCCCTGGCTCGTCCTGCATGTCGATCCCGAGCAACCCGACA
>JBJXGN010000145.1:0-26267 GCA_046160585.1 Kofleriaceae bacterium | reverse complement strand
GGACATGCTGGCAGCAGCACACTCCGTACGACCCGACCAAGCATCGCGCCGCTCGCCAGTTCACCCTTCGCCTCATCGACCAGGAGGCCGCGTGAAGCGCAAAAGGTTGACACAGGATGTCTCATGGGTGTTCCTCGTCGAAGTGAGCGTCCTCGTCGTCGCGTGCGGTCGCCTCGCGTGCCGGCGCGAGCGACTCCTCGAGATCGAACGTGGGTAGGACCTCGAGCGACCGGAGGCGTTTGTCGAACGAAGGGCGGAACTTCGCGAGCGCCATGGTGATGGGGTTGCCCGCGGTCACGCCGAGACCGCAGTGGCTCGCGTCCTTCATGATCTGCGAGACGCGCGCGAGGTCTTTCACGTCGCGCCGAGAGCCGGTCCCCGACGTGATTCGCCGGATCATCTGCGCGTTGAGCGTGGTGCCCACCCGGCACGGCGTACAGAAGCCGCAGCTCTCGTGGGCGAAGAAGCGGGTGAAGTTGTCGACCACGTCGAGCATGTCGCGCGTTCCGTCGAAGACCATGAACGCGCCCGCGCTGGGAACGTCTTCGAAAGAGATGCGCCGCGAGAGCTCGCGCGAGGACAGCAAGACCCCGGAGGGGCCTCCGACCATGACGGCCTGCGTGTCGCTCGCGCCTGCCGCCTGCAGGATCTCGTGGACGGTCACGCCGAACGGGTACTCGTAGATGCCGGGTTGCGCGACATCACCAGAGACACTGTGGACCTTCGTTCCGGACGACTTCGGCGTGCCCACGCTGCGCATGAAGTCAGCGCCGTGTAGGGCCACGAGTGCGGCCAACGCGAGGGTCTCGACGTTGTTCACCACGGTCGGCTTCTGCTTGTAGCCGTGGGTGACCGGATACGGTGGGCGGTTGCGCGGGATGCCGCGCTTGCCCTCGAGGGATTCGATGAGTGCGGACTCCTCTCCGCAGATGTACGCGCCCGCGCCGACATGAAGCTCGATCTCGAAGTCGAAGCCGTGCACGCCGCGGACGTCCTTGCCGAGGAGCCCTGTCCGGCGTCGCTCCGCGATGCGCTCGAGCAGCGGTGCGATCAAGAACGGGTACTCGGCGCGTAGGTAGATGAGCCCCACCTGAGCGCCGACCGCGAACGCGGCGACGGTCATCCCCTCCAGCACCTTCTCGGTGTGGTGCATGAGGAGCTCGCGGTCCTTGAACGTACCGGGCTCGCCCTCGTCCGCGTTGCAGACGATGTAGCGCTCGGGGCCGGTCGCACTCGCGCATGCGGCCCACTTCCTGCCCGTGGAGAAGCCCGCGCCGCCGCGGCCTCGGAGCCCGGACTGCAGGATCTCGCCGATGGTGGCGGAGGGTCCCCGCGTGATCGCCGCGTCGAGGCCTTCGCCTGGCACGAGGGGCGTGGACAGCAGGCGATCCTCGCGGTGCACGTGGGAATGAACGGCGAACAGGTTCTCGGGCCACTGGTCCATCGGCGTGCCACCGCGGATCAGCGAGCAGATCGCTCCGATACGCGCTGGCGTGAGCCTCGCGATGGCGCGATCGTTCACGAGCAGCGCTGGGCCCTGATCACAGAGACCGGTACAGCTCGTGTTTCGGATCGACACCAGGTCGTCACGGCTGACCTCGCCGAGCTCGATCCGGAACGCGTCGAGCATGCGCTGCCGGAGCTCGTGACTTCCGGCCATCTCGTCGGTGATGTTGTCGCTGAAGAACACCCGATAGCGCCCGCGCGGCTCCGCGTCGAAGAACGAATAGAAGCCGACCACACCTTCCACGTGCGCGCGCGGCAGACCCAATGCACGCGCCAGCGCCGTGATGACAGGTGGCGAGACATGTCCGGTCGTCTCCATCACCTCCCGAAGGATCTGGACCAGGCGCGTGCCGTCACCATGGTGGCGAAGGACGAGCGCGTCGACATCCAGTGAGGTCACGGGGCTATGCTGGAGCACCGCGTGTGCCACCGCAAGCCGTCGAGGCATCCGCCGAGTCGGCATCGCCTCGACCACCGTTTTCTCGTCGCCGTCACGAGTCGTCGTCAGGAGTCGCCATCACGAGTCCCCTGTTCGCGATCGCTCGTCGCGGCGATCACGGGGCGTTCGAGGGTCCTGCTATCATTCGGCGCGTGCGTGCAGGCTGTTTCCTCGTGATGGTCGCCGGGGCAGCCTGCGGTCGCCTCGACTTCGACAAGGCGCAGGAGCCGAGCGACGCCGCAGCCGACTGTGGGTTGTGCCCCGACCGTAGCTTCGGAGAGGACGGCACGGTCACGCTCGAGGTCGGTGGTGTGGCGAACGCAACTTTTGCGTTTCAGGGCCTCGCCGTCACCGAAGACGGTCACATCGTCCTGGTCGGCCGTGGTGGCGATAGCAACGACACCGACTTCCTCGTCGCGCGACTGCGCGAGGACGGTGGCCTCGACCCGGGGTTCGGGGTGGGGGGCATCGTCGAGATCGACAGCGGCCTCGTGGAAGACGCCAACGGTGTCGCGATCGATGCACAAGGCCGCATCGTTGTCGTCGGCGAAGGGGAGATCAACGGGATCCCAAACCAGCGCAGTGCGATCGTGGCGCGCCTACTCCCCGATGGCACACCAGACCCAGCGTTCGGCAATGGCGTCGGTGTCGTGCGCGTCGACGTCGGCTCGACCAACGCTGCAGCGCTCAACGGCATCCACGTCGACGCGCAGGGCCGGCTCGTGACCGGCGGGCAGGCGGTGTACGCCCCGAACGGGTTCAACCTCAACGCTGCGCGCCTGTTGCCGAGCGGCGCCGCGGATTTGGGGTTCGACGGGAACGGCGCCGTCGACATCGACATCAATGGTGCGGACGAGTTCGGTGCCCTCGCGTTGATCACGCCCGACGGCAAGAGCTACATCGTCGGCCAGACGTACGCTGGCACTACGCGCGCATTCGACGGTGTCGTCGTGCGTCTCTTGCAGGACGGCTCGCTCGATTTGGCGTTCGGCAGCGGTGGCATCGTCGAGATTGACTTCGGTATGGGCAATGATCGCTTCTTCACGCTCGCTCTCGATGCGCAGAGCCGGATCGTCGTCGGCGGTCTCACCGCTGGACCCGATGACGACGACTTTGCGCTCGCGCGGTTCCTCCCCACCGGTGCGGTCGATGTCGGGTTCGGCGGTGGCCTGATCCGTCTCGGCCAGGCGCCCGACGAGAACGTGCGCGCGCTCGTACCTCTGCCCGACGGGCGACTCGTGGTCGGTGGAACAGCGAGTGTCGGCGGCGAAGCAGCGTCCGCGCTGTTCGTTCTCGACGAGGTTGGCGCGATCGTGAAGACGGTGCCGATCGATGCGGGCCCGGGCCCCGAGGGCATCCGCTACGCGCAGCTCGACCGCCAAGGTCGCCTACTCGTCATGGGGGATGTCGCCGGCCCCGGCGGCAGCGACCTGTTCGTCGCGCGCTTTCTGCCGTGAGCTCGTGATCGTTCGTCGCGCCGATCACCAGGTCTCGGCGCCGATCACCAGGTCTCGACGCCGTGGCACCCGGTGGCCGAGCATTGCCGCGTCGCCGGGTCGTAGGTCCCCTGCGCCATTCTCACTTCGTTCACTCCGTTGACGTGGAGATTTGCGCCGACGATGCCCATGTTCGCGTTGACCACTGCGCCGTGGCACTCGCTGCATTGCATGTTCTCCTGGCCGATGTGCCGGAGATGATCGCCTGACATGCCGGTGCCGTTCGTGGCGTGGCACCCGGTGCACGCCAAGGGTCCCGGCGCGAGCCATGCGATCGTGCCGTTCTCACCGCGACCGTTTCCGTGGCAGTACATCGTCGAGCACGAGCCCGCGGCATGGGCTCCGGTCGGGTTCATGCCGTCAAAGCGGATCTCGGCCACGTTGTCGCCATCGAGATGCCCCGGAGCGTCGACGCTCGCCGGCACGAGGTGGCACGACGTGCACGCCATCGCCTGGCGCCAGGCGGACGGCTGCAAGTGGGCCTGATGTGCACCAACGCCGGGCGCCGTCTTGTCCGTGTTGCCGGCCAGATCGCGTGGCGGCGCGTTACTCGTTTGGGTCCCGTGGCACGCCATCGCGCAGCCCGCAAGTGGCTCGCTGGCCGGAACCGTCGCGTCTGTGCCCGGCTCGTCCGTGCCCTCGAGCGTTCCCGACTCGAGCGTTCCGTAGCATCCCGCTCCGACGACGATCGCGAGGGCGAGAGCGAACCTCATGACTGCACCGTAGAGCGTTGCGACGCCCGACCGAAACTACATTCCGACATGTGCACGTAATGTCCACGCGTGCGATTCGCGCACGAGTAAACCCGTGTCTCCATCGAGAGATGTCGATCGGTGGGGGTGCAGTCGTCAGGGACACGCGAGCAGTGGGGCCACGCCTTGGTACGAACGGTTACCGCTTCTGCTGAAGGACTCGTTCTCGCGGTCGCGACTCGGCGTGATGACCTGACGTGGCCGCCGGTGCCGCGGCGAGCGCGTTCGCAACGAAGACCGCGGCCACGCGCATTCCAGATCGACTCCGGCACCGAAGCGGTCGACGAGTGATGTCGTCGGTCGACGTTTCCGCGGAAGCACGAACGACTGGGCCGCGAACGCGTGGCTCGAAACAATTCTTCCGTGCCTCGAAATACCGTGTGTCGAGCGTGCGTTGCCTCGTGGATGTCGAGGGGCGTCGCGATCCTGATCTCCGTGGCGACGGCGTGCTCGAGCACACCGTCGTCGGAACCACCGATCGCGAGCGCGCCACCTCCGCAGGCTGCGTATGTGTGGCAGCGCCACTGGACTCCGAGCGTCCGTGACGCGGTGGCGTCCCCTCCTGCGGGCATCGATGGGCTCCGTGTTCTGATCGCGGAGGTCAGCACGACGGCGACCGCGAACAACGCGACGTCGATGGAGACTGTGGCGGTCGACGCGCCGTCCCTGACTGCCGCGCGGGTGCCGGTCACGTTAGTCGTCCGGATCGAGGGCGCACGCCCCATCGACCGCCTCTCCCTCGCGCCGATCGTCGTGCGTGCTGACGAGCTGCGCGCCGCGGGCGTACGCGTCGCAGGCATCGAGATCGATCACGACTGTGCGACTGCACGGCTTCCCGAGTACGCGCGGTGGCTCGCCCGAGAACGAGGGGCGGCCTTCCGTGCGCACGACAGCGTGCGTGCTTCCGACCGGATACCGCCTGCGCCGTATCGCTTCTCGATCACCGCGCTGCCCACATGGGCGTCGAGTGCTGCGCTCGCCGAGGTGGCTTCGAACGTCGACGAGATGGTCGTTCAGGTCCACGCCGTGCGAGCACCGATGATCTTCGATGCGAACGCCGCGTGGCGCGATCTCTCGCGGTTCGTGCGCGCGCTCGAGGTCGCGCAAGCCGCGACATCCGATCGGACTGACGTGCGTGTCGCGCTCCCGACCTACAGCGCGGTGGTTCGCGATGTCGTCATGAGCGTCGATCCCGACGATGTCGCGCGCTTCGTCCGCCGGCTCACGAACTCCATGGTCGACGGCATCGTGTGGTTTCGTCTGCCTGTCGACGGCGACGAACAGACGTGGTCGCGCGCCACCTTCGCACGGCTGGTCCGTGGCACGACGCGCAAGGAGCACGCGAGCCCGCCCCGTGGGGCGGCGCAGCTCGACGGTGGTCGCAGTGCGCGGATCGAGCTCGTGGCACGCGGCGGTCAGCGCTACGACGTGTTCGCGTCGAACGATGCTGACGAACATGGCGAGCTACCGGTGGTGCATGTCGCCGGCGAGATCGTCGCCGCCGACATGGTCGCCGGCTATCGCCCCGCCGGGCCCGGCCGCTGGGAGGCACCGCGACGCGCACTCGCGCGCGGCGAACGGATCGCCATCGGGTGGATCCATGGAAAGGACATCACGCTTGTCGAATAGACCGTCACGAACCTGTGCGGTGGGGCGCCGAGCAGTCGTCGCGAGCCTCGCGGTCGTCATCGCCGCCGGCGTCACGCTCGGGCCCGAGCGACGCGTCGACGCGTGTGGGCCGGACTTCCCGACGAACATGCTGATCCGGCGCGCCGACGCGCTCGCGACGATGTGGGACGGCTCGTTCGCCGAGGAGGCCGGCAAGCTCGTGCCCGTGTCGGCGAACGATCGCGAGCTGTTCTCGCGGCCCGCGAAGCTCGTCGCTCCGGGTGCGCTCGAGCTCGCGCTGTACGCCACGGCCGCGGCGAAGTTTCACTCTGGCGACCGCGAGGGCGCCGCGCGCGGCTTCGAGACCGTGCTCGCGCTGCCGGCGAGCGAGCGCCCGCGCTTCTCGGTGGCCGCCGCGTATTCGCTCGGACGCGCGCGGATGGCGCTGTGGGATCGGCGCGCGATCGCTTCGTTCCGGCAGGTGCGCGAGCTCGTGCGTGCGGGCTTCGCCGACGATCAGGACCTCGCGCGCTCGAGCCTCGGCGAGGAGGCGTTCGCGATGGCGCGCTGGTCCCGTTGGGATTCGACCGACGAGGCGTCGGCGGACACGATCGCGGCCTCTACCGCGAGCATTCGCCTGTACGCGCAGCAGGCCGGGCTCGGGGATCCGAACGGTGCTACGTCGCTGCTGATGGTCGTCCGCGGACTCGACGCGCGCGACCGCGCGGACCTGTATCGCGACGATGTCGGCGCGTCGCTGATCGCGCTCTACTTCTACACGCGAGGTCACGAGCTGTCCGACGAGGAGCGGGCGCTGTGGAAGAAAGAGCTCGCGCACGCGGTCACGCGAGGTACGCGCGGTGCCGCGTACATGGCGGCGGCGAGCTATCGCGCGGGTGAGTGGAAGGCAGCGGCGGCGTTCGCGAGTCTGTCGCGCGCGCCGATCGCGACGTGGGTAAAGGCGAAGCTCGCGCTGCGCGACGGTGATCGTGCGAAGGCCGAGGCGCTGCTGCGCGAGGTCGAGCGCGCGGGCCTCAACGGCAATACCTCGGCGGCGGAGATCGCGAGCTACACGCTCGATGCAGATCCGAGCTCGCTCGTGCGCGCCGAGCTCGGACTGCTCGCGCTGTCGAGCGACCGCTTCACCGAGGCCGCGGAGTGGTTCGGCAAGGGCAATCACATGGTCGAGGCGTCGTACGTCGCCGAGCGCGCGATGTCGATGGACGAGCTGCTCGCGGCAGTGCAGCGAACGCGCCCGCAGCGCGCCGCGACACCCGTGCTGCCCGACGGCACGTCCTCGAGCGATGCGTGCAGCGCGTGGAGCTCGAGCACAGAGCAAGAGCGTGCCTACTGCTGGGGCACGCTCCTCGTCGACATCTATGCACGGCGCCTGCTCCGCGTGCATCGCTACGACGACGCGCTGGATGCGTTCGGCACCAGGCGCCCCGTCGCGGTCCACGACGTCGACGGGGACGAGACCACCGAGAACGATCCGGATCCCGCCGGAACGTTCGTCGCCGAAATGAAACGCGCGGCTGCGACCACGGGCATCGAGCGCGCCGAACATCTGTTCTACGCGTCGCTCACGCTGCGGCGGTACGGCATGGAGATCGCCGGCACCGAGGTCGGTCCGGACTGGCGCATCTACCATGGCGACATGGGTGACACGCTGTGTCTGCCCTCGCCGGTCCACGGGTATACGCGGTTCGCGGTCCGGGACGAGGAGGGATGGCACTGGCCCGAGGACGGCATGGACTGCTTGCTGCCGAGCCGCGCGGACGCCGCGCTCGTCACGCCGCTCGAAGCCGCGCGCGTGATCGAGAGCGCGCCCGAGGTCGATCAGCGGTTCTCGTATCGCTACGTCGCATCGAAGCTCGCCGAAGAGGCGGCCGGGCTCGTCCCACCCCGCAGCCAGGCGTACGCCGCGACGCTGTGCTGGGCCGCGAAGTACGCGAGCCGCGATCGCGCGCGCACCGATGCGCTCCAGGCGATGTACGCCCGCAACGGTGCCGCCGGCTTCGAGATCGGTGCGAACTGCGAGCAGCCCGACTTCGCTCGCGCGCGCCGCTTCGACGACGAGCAGGCGCAGCGTCACGCCGAGAAGATCGTCGCCGCGCAGAAGACGCGCGAGTGGACGTGGCCGCGCGTGCGCGACGCCGTATGGCGACGCCGAGGCTGGCTCTTGGTTCCGCTCGCGGTCGTACTCGCGGGCCTGCTCCTGGTCGGGATCGGGCGCGCGTATTCGTCCGCGAAGTCGTCGACGAGGTCGGGGTCGTCGCCGTGAACGAGAGGTCGTGAATGCGAGCCAGCCCTCGGCAGGCCGAGCGCGCACGCATCTACACCGTCGACAAATCGCCTCGTGAAGATGCGAGTACCCGACCCAGACCCGACACCGCGCCTATCGATACGTTGCGACATCGTCGACGAGACGCTGGTGTTGTCGGCGAAGACGGTGAAGATCGAGGCATGAGCTTGATCGTCGATCTCCTCCAGAAGGGGCGCCCCGGCCGCGCATTGACCCTCCTCGCTCGCACGCCGATCCCGCTCGTGCAGCCGAATCGCTTCGCGGATCGCCAGCCATCGATCGAGCGCGAGGACGCGAGCGCTCTCGTCACCGACGTGACGCCGCGCGAGCCAGGTCCAGGCAAGGTGCTCGTGGGCGATGTCGTCGTGAAGGACCAGGTCGACGTCGCCGGCATGCGCACCGGCGTCGGATGCGCAGATGGCGGCGAGGTCGCGACCGAGGACGCGCCGCACGTCGCGCGCATCATCGCTGCTGGCGGTCGCATCATCGGCAAGGCCAAGATGACCGAGCTCGGCATGGACGGCCTCGGATCGCTCATGCACTACGCGATGCCGCGCAACCCGCGCGCGCCCGGCTACGTGCCCGGCGGATCGAGCACCGGCACCGCGGTCGCCGTCGCGAGCGGCCTCGCACGATGGGGCGTCGGCGGCGACGGCCTCGGCAGCATTCGCATCCCCGCTGCGTTCTGCGGCCTCGTCGGGCTCAAGCCGACGCGCACGCGCATCGAGCGCAAGGGCATCCGCAGCCCGGTACGCACCCTCGACGCGGTCGGTCCGATCACGCGCACCGTCGAGGATTGCGCGCTGATGTGGCAGGTCATGGTCGGCGAGGACGTCGCTCCGATCGCACCGTGGGTTCCATCGCGCGTCGGCGTACCGGTGATCGGACTGCGCGCCGCACGTTCGGTGACCTCGGCGTTTCATCGCGTGCTCGAAGCGCTGTCGATCGAGATCGAGCGCATCACGATCCCGGGCCTCGACAGCGCGACCTTCCTCGGCGGAATGACCGGCGCGTACGAGCTGTCGACCGGGCCGATGCGCGAGCGCACGATCACCGGCGCTGGACGCACGAGCCTCGCGCTCGGCGGCGCGTTTTCGCCCGCGGACGTCGCGCGCCTCGAAGCGCAGCGCGCCGCACTTCGAGAGGCCGCCGATCGCGCGCTTGCTCGCAACCCGATCCTCGCGATGCCGACGACCGCGATCCCGCCTCCGGCGCTGACGAGCGAGATCATGTCGGGCAAGACCAACGTGTTCCTGCTCCGCTCGCTCGGCGCATACACGCCGCTCGCGAACCTGTGCGACCTCCCCGCGATCGCCGTGCCGTGCGGCGAGGACGATCGCGGTCGCCCACTCTCGATCATGTTCGTCGCGAACAAGGGTCAGGAGACGCGCCTCCTCGAGGTCGCACTCGCGGTCGAGCGCACCGGCCTCGGCCGCACGCGCGTCTGACCGGCGTCACGCCGGCGCGAGGCCCTGGATCGTCATTCCACCGTCGACGGCGAGCGTCTGCCCCGTGACGTAGCTCGACGCGCGCATCGCGAGGAACGCCACGGCGGTCGCGATCTCCCGCGGCTCCGCGATGCGCCCGAGTGGCGTCGCCGCCAGGATCCGCGCGAGCTTCTCCGGATCGCCGAGCACCGGCTCGACGAGCGGCGTGCGCGTGTACCAGGGCGACACCGTGTTCACGCGGATGCGATCGCGCGCCCACTCGAGCGCGAGCGTGCGCGCCGCCTGCGCGAGCCCCGCCTTCGCGGCCGCGTACGCGACGCCCGTCGGCAACGCGACGTGCCCGGCGACGGAGCCAATGTGGATCACGCTCGCGCCGTTCGCCGCGACCAGCGCGGGATGCAGATCGCGCGAGAGCAGGAGCACGGACGTCAGGTTCAATGCGAGCAATCGCTCGATCGTGGCGTCGTCGTACGACACGAGCGGACCGCGCACGTTCGAGCCCGCGTTGTGAACGATCACGTGCAGCGCGCCGAGCTCGCGCACCGCGTCTACGATCGACGCACGCCCTTCGCGCGTCGTCACGTCGGCCGCGACACCGATCGAACCGGGCAACTCGCGGACCGCCTCGTCGAGCGCGGCTCGCTCGCGCGCGACGAGCACGCAACGCGCGCCCAGCTCGCGCAGCTCCTCGGCGATCGCGCGACCGATCCCTCGACTCGCACCCGTGATCAACGCGGTCGATCCGGCGAGGTTCCACGGCGACGTCATCAACGCACCATACATCCGGGATCCGGATCCTCCGTTCCATCGCGTCCGCAAACGTCGTCCAGCCCCGATCGTCAGAACGTCAGCCCGAGCATCAACATGAGAGCCCACGAGCTCGGTGCCTCGCCGGCGGGCGGCGTTCCCTCCCACCGCCGGTGCCCGAACGACAGACCGATCCAGCCGGTGACCGAGCGAGAGAACGCGTGTGACTTGCTGATCATCAGCGTCGCGTCGCGATAGCGCCCGGACCCGAGGCTCGACGACATCGTGTTCTGCGACACCTCTGCGTCGATCTGCGCCCAGCCGAGGTCGTACCGAAGTCCGATCGCCGCGCGACTCCCGCGCACGAGGTCGTTCTCGTTGCCATCGATCGGCACCGCGTCCGCGTAGCCCGTCCACGACGCACCCGTGAGCACGAGCGTCGCGCGCGTGCCGAGGGAGATCGCGGTGCGATTCGAATCCTCGACGACACCGAGCCCGACGAGGTTCGGCCGCGGCGTGATGTCGAGCTCGAGGAGGGGCTTGCCCGGGTCGTGAAACAAGGAGCGCGATTCGCGCACCACAAGGTCGTCGTCCATGTCGATCGGAGCGGCGCCATCGGTTGGTACGTCGTCCGCGGACGCGGCCGCACCAAGCGCGATATGAACGAGCGCGACGCGCGCGGCGAGACGCACGAACATGAGACGTGGCTGCGCGTGCGCGGGTTGCCCGCGCTAGGTCAGATGCCGATCCGCGATGCCGATACGGCACGTCACGGCACGATCACGTCCTCATCTCACGCCATCAACGGATGCCGAAAGCGTGGTTCGTGAAGCCGACGGTGAATCCACCCATCATGCCTTCATCGAGCGCGCTTTTGCCCGCGACTGCCGATAGCGTCACGTACGGCGAGATCCAGAACTTCGCCCGCGCCCGCCCCTCGAGGACCGCCGACCCGGCGGCGATCGTCGAGGTCGTCTCGCACGCGAGGTAGGTCGAGTCGTAGTTGTGGAACAACGCCCGCCCGCCGCCGGCTACCTCGACGCCGAGATCGACGCGACCGAGCCGCGCTTCGAAGCCGATGACACCGACGCCACCGGCGACCGTCGTCGAGGTTGCAGTGAGAGTCGGCGTGCCGAGCTCTCCGGACGAGGTCATCTCGGCCGCCACCGTCGGGCTCGTGAGCGCGCCGATCTCCAACTCGCCCGCGAGGTAGAAGCCATGCCGCAGCGGTGCACCGACGCGAAGCTGCCCGACGACTGCGTTCTCGAGGGGCGCCGAGGGCTGCCCCGCTGGCCCGACGACTCGATAGGAGAACGACTGCATGTCGTGCGTCACGCTGCCGGTCTGCGCACCGAGTGGGCTCGCGAACGATCGTGTCGCCACGCCGACGTCGAGCGTCAGCACGGGTGCGTTCCTCGCGCGCCACACGGCGTAGTCGGCGCACGGTCCTTCACACGGCGGCGCGGGCTCCGGCGACGAGTCGCTCGACGAATCGTCGAAACTAGAGGAGCCGCTCGAGGAGTCCGAATCGCCGCTGCACGACGACGCGTACGCCACCGACTCGCCGAGCGCGAAGAGGCTCGTCGCCACGACCACCAACCAAACGGAGTTGCGCATCCGGCGACAGTGCCTCTCCCTACCTACCCGACTGTTGAGAGTCGGTTGCGAACTATGTAGCGGTGGCAAGCCCTGGCAGGTCAGCAGCAGCCTCACGAGCTCGCGAACAAGCGCACGGCACGGATCGCCCTTGGCTAGTCGCGCACGAGCGCGAGTAGCCCGCGGATCACCGCGAGGACCGCCTTCCTGGACTCGGCCGGTAGCTCGGCGACCTCGCGAAGCTCGGGAGGGATCGGCGGAAGCGGAGAAGCGCGATGGGCGCCCTTCGCCTCGAAGCGAACATCCAAGGACAGGCCGAGGCCATCCTCCACGACCCGACGGAGCGTGCTGAACGGGATGTCGCGGTTGCCACGCTCGATCTCGCTCACGTACTTGCCGACGATGCCTGCCTTGCGCCCCAGTGCTGCCTGCGTGAGTCCCGCCGAGACTCGCCGCACACGGATCAGCTGACCGAGCGCTCGAAGCGCCTGCGCCTGGGTGGTCGAAGCCATGACTCGGGAGTCGACCGGCTCCGAGGTAGGTATACCCACGGTTGGTGGATATCTGCGGCTAGAGCTACCACGCATGGTGGACTCGTTCGTCGGGAACCCTAGGCCGCGATCTCGCGGCAGCCGTTCGTTCCATCAGCAACGGCTGCATGTTACCGATGCACATGGCCACGAAGAAGCCAGCGACGGCGACGAAGACGAAGAAAGCAGCGGCACCGACTCCGGTGAAGGCGAGCGACACAAAGACACCGAAGGCAACGGCAGCGACTTCGGTGAAGGCGAGTGGAGATGGCACCAAGGAGAAGCCGTGGAAGCTCACCACCCCGCCGGGAACCTCGCCGTTCGAGGCGTATCGCGATGACACTGCCAATCCGCCGGCGCTTGTCTGCAAGGTCGGCTCGACCGAGCTGCGCTACCAGCTTCGCTGCATCGATGATCTGCACGCGATGCTGACGAAGCGGGCGGACTGGATGCCGCTCGGTGGTGCGGACGAGCAGAAGCCCGCGGCCGCCGACACGGTCGAAGCGTGGGGCCGTGACGCGAAGAACCCGGTGAAGGGCTGGTACGGGCTACGCAAGGGATTCCGCGGTCGCTTCGGCGTGTACGTCCCGCCGGTGCTCGAGGTACTCGGCCTCGCGGAGGTCGAGCATCTGCCGCGGAACAACCGCATGCGCGCTCGCTGACGCAGCGCGGGTACGCGCGTGTCCTACACCGCTGGAATCTTTCGGCGGGATCGTGCGTTGAAGAGCCCATGCGCCAACGCGTAGTGCCCCTCGCGATCCTCGTCGTATCCCTCGGTTGGCTCGCGTACCTGTGGTGGGGCCAGTGGAGCGAGGTCCGCCCGGTGGTGTATGTCGCGTCGAGCCTCGCCATCGTCGCGGCGATCGCGGGCGTCGTGATCGCACCGATGGCTGCACGCGCGCACGCCGCGATCGCGGGTTGCTTGATGCTCGTGCTCGCCGCGTTCACCGCGACGCGTGCGATCGGTAAGTGGCCCTTCGTGTGGGACTCGATGCCGGACGCACGTTACGCCGCCGTGATCGCCCTCCTCGGCGCGGCCGTCGGCGCCGGCCTCATCGCGGGCGCGTTCTGGGCGCGCTGGGGCGCGATCGCGTTTGCGGCCAGCGCGGGCCTCGGCGGACTGCTCAACTCGTACAACATGCGCGCGTGGCGCGACGAGTCCGCGTGGCTCGCCGCGATCGGCGTCATCGGCGCCGCGGTCATCCTCTCGCAGCTGCTGCGCCCCGCCGTCAGCGCGCACTTCACGCGCCGTGCGCAGCACGCGGTGTGGGCGTCGCGCGATCGTTTGATCGCGACCGCGCGCTGGGCCGCCATCGCGAACCTAGGCGCCGCGCCCATGCTCCTCTTGTACGCGCTCGGTCAGCCGGTCGCGCCGTCGACGGTGTGGTCGGCGCTCGTGCTCGCGCCCGTCCTCGCGATCGGCAGCGCGCTCGTCGTCGCGCGCCGCTCCGCGGGTATCGCGATCCTCGCCGCCGGTGGCCTGGGTCTGCTCGCGCACACCGCGATGACACTGCACTGCGTTCCCGCGGACGCTCTACGTACGGCCGGCTACTACACGGTGTTCTGGATACCCGCCGCGCTCCTCGGCCTCGTCGCCGGATCGATCGCGTTCTCTCGCGCGCGCCGCTAGCCCCAGAGTTAGGACGAGTCGGCCGCGAGATCGAGGAACGTGTAGCGATCGCGCAGCACGCGCGCGTGCGTGACCGCGCGCACCATCTCGGCGTCGGAGTAACCGAGCGCCGAGGGTGATGTCGCCGCGCCCGCCGCCGCGAGCGCCGCCCGGATCCGCTCCGGACCGACGGAGATCGACGAGATGCGGCTGCGGATCGCATCCCACTGGACGGACAGGCGTGCGTTGAGCTCGTCCGCGCGTGCAGCGTCGACGCGCTTGCGCTCGTATTCGCTCCAGCACGCTGCGCCCGCCGCGTCGCCGTACGCGCGTTGCAGCTCCTCGCGCGTGAGCGTGCTCGCGCGCAACACGGGTGGTCGCGCCCAGGCGAGCAAGCGCTCCTGCAGATCCGCCATCGCGATCGAGCACACCCCGATCTGTTCGCCGTGCAAGACGTCGAGCGGATGGATCATCTCGAGGTAGTGACCGAGCAGGTGTTCGCCCTGGCTCGCGGGATAGCTCCCTCCGCAGAGGGTCATGCCGAACCCCGAGAGCACGAGCGTGCGGACGAGCGCGCGTAGCGCCTGTGCGTCGCCAGCGACCAGCGCGGCCGGATCGGCGAGCAGCTGCTGCTCGTCGCCGGCGAGGAGCGTGAACGGCGCCTCACGATACGGGCGATCGAGCAGCAGGTGCGAGAGAAGCCAATCCGCCTGGGCCGTCGAGCGGGCGACCGAGTCGCCGAGTCCCGCGCGGATCAGCGGCGCCGGCGCTGCGGCGATGACGGACAGATCGAAGTAGACACCTGCGGGCGTCCCCGTCCGATGCGAGCGCTTCATTCCGTCGCTGATGATCGATGCCGACACCGAGGTGTAGCCGTTCATCGACGGCGCGGTCGCGAACACGAACTGCGACACGCGGCGTTTGGCGGCGACCATCTTCGCGAGGTCGTTCAAGGTGCCCGATCCGACGGCGACGATCGCGTGCGTGGCCGGGTCGATCGCGGCGTCGAGCTGCGCGACGGTCGCCGCGTCGGCGTGCGGCGCCGGGAGGATCACGGACTGCACCGTGAACGCGCTCGCGAGTGCTCGCTCGACGCGCGCGCCCATCGCTGCGTGTGTGGTGCGGTCGGAGACGACGGCCACACGCTCGCCGAATGGATGCACCTTCAGGAGCTCCACCTCGCGACCGTCGAGCGAGTCGGCGATCACGACGTCGAGCGTGTCCGCGGCGAGGAGCTCGCCGGCCTCGGGATCGGGATAGCGCCCCGCGAGCAGGAGCGCGATCGGGTCGCCGCTACTTGCAGGCATCGAGCACCGCTTGCAGCTGCGAGCGTAGCGAGCCCATGCGCGGTGCGAACGATCCATCGAGAACTGCGGAGCCGACGGTGAACGAGTCCGCCCCGGCGTCACGGAGAGCGCGGATCTGCGCGGGCGACTTCACGCCACCGGCGACGAGCAAGATACCGTCGCTCGCGGCGCGCGCAGCCTTCACGAGCTCGATCGGATCCGCTTCGGTCGCGCGGTACGCGAGGAGGTCCACGCCCGCGCAACCCTTGGCTCGCGATCGCTTAGTGTCGTCGTTGATCTGCTGCGGCGAGCCACCGAGCTTGGTCGGATGATCGTGTGGCCTCCCAGGAAACGGTAGGTACTTGACCTTCGTGCCCGCGAGGATCGCGAGCACCTCGTCGACCTGCGTGCCACCGAGCAGGCGGTCGACACCGAGGTCAGCGGCCACGTGCGCCGATCGCAGCGCTGCCTCCGGCGTGGTCGACACGACCTCCATGTAGCTCGTCGCACCCGTCGCCTTGATCTTGTCGTGCAACGCGCGCAGCACGTCCGGCGTGACACCGACGTCCTTGAAGCCGACGTGTGTGAGCCCGACCGGGGCGATGTCGTCCATCACGGCGAGGCAGTCCTCGACCGTCTGATCCTGTCGCGTGAGCATGAACACGAAGTCCATGACGCGATCATGCCACTCTCTACGTGTCAGCGGAGTTGTCGGACGATGGCGTAATGGCGGCATTCAGCTGAGCTGCGATCTCGTCGCCCCGCTCGGTCGTGATCGACAGCGTGAACCGCAACGCCGCGATGAACGCGTCCTCCTCGGGGGCGATGTCCACGTCGCTGATCGACAAAAGGTGTGCGCAGGCGAACGCGAGCTCCTGGCCTTCTTTGGTGACGAGCTTCCCCGCCAGCTCGCGCATGCGCTCGCCGTCGTCGTCGAAGCCGAGGAACGTCGGGGTCGGCGTCGTGGACATCCCGGCCATCGTGAACACGGCCTTTCCCAACTCGAAGAACGTCTTGATCTCGTCGGCGTCCTCGCGCCCGTCGGCGTCCACCACCAGCTGCGCGAGCTCGATAATCGCCTCCGCGTCCGCCGGCGAGACCGCACCCGGGTGGATCGACGTGAGGAGCTCGCGGAGACGAGACGACGTAAGGGCGGTATCGAGCGTCATCGAGCCGATGATATCAGCGATACGGGCCGCTGCCCGGCGACAGGGCCGCGAGCACGTTGCGGAGCATCTCGACGAGCTCCCTCACCCGCCCGGCGTCGAGGTCGGGCGGCGAACCGGCGACCACCAGGGTCGCGCCGGCGACACCGTCGTTCACACGCAGATTGACGATGTCGCTCGGCCAGCGCGTCAGCGACTCGACGAGCGCCTCGGCGACGTCGCGACCGAGCACCTCGTGCGCGGGCTTCGCGAGCGACAGATCCACTGCACAAAGCTCCTGGCCCGCGAGAGCCGGATCTCCGTACGCGACGCGCACCGTGGTCATCGTGCCCTCGTGCCACTGCGGCGTGATCGCGACGGCGACGCCGTCGTAGGTGCCGCTGATCGACATGTCGCCGAGCGCGAGGTGTCCCTTGCACCGAGTCGCGAGCCCACGCCACGCGCCGAGATCGACAGTTATGTTCGACGGCGGAGCGATCTTGCCCTGCGCGCCCTCGATCGAGGCTGCGATGTTCGTGAGGTCCGCGTCCATCGTCGCGAGGTCGTTGAGGCCGACGGTCGTCACCGGCACCTGCCAGACCATCTCCGTGTCGCTCCAGCGCAGCATCGTTCCGAGCCAGCGCGCCTTCATGAGCACCGGAACCACCTCCTTCAAGAACGGCACCGCCTGGTCGGCGAATCGCGCCACGACGTGGTGCGCGCGATCCCACGTCGAGATATCGACCTCGATGTCCTTCCAGAACACGTGTCGCATCGTCGAGCTCGGCGACACGTTCAGCGCGAGGCCCAGCGGCCGATGCTCGACTCGCGCGATCATGAACGTGCCCTCCTCGCCACGATAGTCGTACGCGATCCGGATCAACGCGTCGCCGACCTCGCGCTCGATCGAGAACTGGCCCGAGCTGCTGGACGAGCCAGCACCCTTGGGGTGAGACGGTGAATCGTCGGCGTCGGCGTCGGGGTCTCCGCCTTTCCAGCCGTACTTCGCCGCAAACGACGCGAACAGCGTCGCGATGCGCTCGTCGCCGAGCCGCGGTGCCTCCGTGAGCTTCGCCGTCGTCGCCGCAGCGCTCGCGTCGACGATCTCGAGCGGCACCGATAGATCCACGCGGCCGCCGAAGAACGAACCCGTGCGCGCGACGAGCCACCACTCGAGAGCGTGCGTGATCGACGAGAAGCTCGGCGTCATCGTGCGCGGCAGCGACAACCGGAACGGCACACCCGAGCCCGCGCTACCGGCGGGCAACATCAGCTTCGTCGTCAACGGATATCCGCGTCGCTCGCGATCGCGCATGCTGCTGTTGAGCTTGAACAGCGGAACGAGCGACAACTCGACCTCGCGCTCCTTCGAGTCGTCCATGTGATAGACGGCGCACGTGCCGACAAGCGTCTCGCCCGCGACGAGCCGAGTGGACGCGAGCGACAGCTCGATGCGCGGCTTGTCTGCCGCACTCGACGATTGATTCGACCGTACCGCATACGGCGTTCGCTCCACCCTGTCCGGTGGTGGGACGCTCACGGGCAAGAGGTAGCGATAACGCCCGTCGAGGCGCCACGGGATCGACACGTGGATCCGCACCTCGGTGCGCGCGAACGCAGGATCGATGTCGTGCGACGGCGCCATGCCCGGCGGCAACGTGACGTCGATGATGAACGGCGTCATCACACCCGCGGCGAGCGTCGTCGGTCCCGACAGCTCGAACTCGAGCACCTCGGGCCACTTCGTCTTCGCGCTGATCGTCTGCTTGCCGCCGCCGACGGTCCAGCCTTGCTCGCCGAACAGCCGCGCGTAGATGCCGTCGGTCTTCGTCGCCTTGTTCGCCGTGATCTCGACGGTGATGCGCGCCTTGCGCCCCGAGTAGAGTGTCTTCGCAGTGAGGACTTGGACCTGCGGCTTTGCCACGTCGCGACGGTAGCGCGCGACTACATCGCCTGCATGCAGATCTCGATGCGATTCACGACGAGCACGCCCGAGCTCGGCCCCGCTTTGATTCGCAAGAGCACGCCGCCGTTGCCGGCCGACATCATCCCGGTCGCGTCTGCGCTGTACCACTCGTACGGCGCGGAGTTCGACACGAGGTTCGTCGGCGCCGCGCCGACATCTTCGAACGTCTGCCACTGGAAGCTGCCCGACGTCGTCGTGTTGAAGCTGCGGCCGTACACCGACAGCGTGATCGATTGAATGCTCGCGAGCCCGACCGTCGACAGTTCGATGTCGACGAAGTTGCTGCTGTCGAGCACGAGGCCGCCCTGCGCGAGGAACACGTCCTCGAAGCGCGGCACGTAGCCGATCGAGTAGCCGTACGCGCCGACCTTGTCACGCGATTCGTCCGGCAACCCGTTCACTTCGTACACGGGATACGCGGTGCTGCTCGCGCCGCTGCTGCCGCCCGCCCAGCGCACGCGATACGCGGTCTGCCCCGCGGCGCCCGACAAACACGGCCCACCGTCGATCGGCCCGGTCGGGATCATCGCGTCGGGCAGTGGCATCGTTGCGCTATCGCTCGTGCCGCCATCACCGACGCCGCCGTCGGTGGCACCGCCATCGCCAGTGCCGCCACCACCGCCGTCGTCACCACCGCCACCGTCGGTCGGGAATGGTGCATCGAGATCGCCGTGTTCCAGAGCGTCCGGCAGCGAGCGGGAGGGAGTCCCGCACGCTGCCACGAGCATCGCGCCGAGAACGAACCGCATCGCGCACCGGCTATAGCCCAGCGAGCGCTTCGAGTCACCACGTTGTTCGCCTGCGGCGGACATGCCTTGGCCGTCCGGACGGACGCCGGACGCTGCGAGTCGCACGATCGCAGTCACTTCGCAGTCACTTCGCAGTCACTTCGCGGGCTACTGGATCGGCGGCGGTAGCGACCAGAACGCGCTCATGTTTATCGTCCGCACGTCCTGATCGGGGAGCCAGTAGGGCACCGAGCTCGGATCCTGTCCCGTACCGAGCTTGTTCTTGTCGATCGCCGTGATCCACATCTGGCGGCGGCGCGTGCCCTTGGTTCCCGACTGCGCGTTTCCGTAGTCCTTGAACGAATAGAAGATCAGCCAGAAGTGATCGCCGGAGTCGAACGGGCTGAAGTTCGGCAGGTAGCAACGCAGTGCGCCGCCACACGCGGCGTCGAGCCTCGTCGGTGCGCCGCCGGCCTTGCCGATCACGAACAGCGCGCCGGGATATTCGGTGCCGTTGAGATCGCCGCGCGAATACGTCCCCGCGCCATAGGCGATGTAGTTCGAGTCGGGCGAGAACGACGGCCACGACGGCGCCGTGAGACCACCGCCCTGCGCGCCCGCGAGCGCGATCGGCGACGCGGGACCGAACTGATCGGCACCGGTCACCGGCAGGATCGAGAGGTTGCCGTTGTAGTAGTCGACGCCACCGGCGGGGTTGCCTTGCTGGTTCGTGCAGTTCGAGATGAACGCGACCATCGTCCCGTCCGGAGACCACGCGGGATGCGAAGTCTGCGCGGAGGGGAGCGGCGTGCCGGTCGTCGCGACGGGTTGGCTCGTGAACGGATCGATCATGACGAGCGCGGCGCCCGGTGTGTTGATCATGAGTCGCGTCGCGTCGGGGTTGAACGTCGAGAATAGCTGGGTGTACGTCGTGCCGATCTGCAGCGGTCCGATCGTCGGGGCGGGTGCGGCGGGCGTCGAGTTACGAACGGCGGCATTACTCATGTCGAACACGCCACCCTCGCGCGCGCCACCCCATAGCGAGCCCGACAGGTAGCGGCCGTCGCGGCTCACCGTGTGGCACGCGACGCAGCGATTACCGGGTTCCGGCGTGTACTCGGGCGGTGCGGGGATCGCCTTGGCGCGCCCGTTGACGTCGATGCGCTCCATCTCGCCGGCGCCGAGGTTCCAGTAGTAGATCGCGCCGACGACGTCGGCGGCGACGAGCTTCACCTCGATGGGCGCACCACCGTGCGCGCCGTTCGTGGCGTCCCAGTGATCGATGCTCATCGTTACGGCACCCGCTTGGACGCTGTTCTTCACGACCTGCCAGTCCGCGGCGGACGGGAGATAGTTGAAGCCGGGCGTGTCCGCGAGGATCGTGTCGATCGTCAAGAAGCCGGCGACAATACGGATGCGATAGAGGTCGCCTCCGCCGCCGACCGACGGGCCTTCCCACATCACCATCGGGGACTTCACGCTCGTCGGCATGACCGCGCGATCGAGCGGGTACACGAGTGATTGCGACATCGAGCCTGGGGGCGACGAGTCCGGGAAGTTCGCTTCCGATCCGGGCGCGACACCAGGGCCGAGATTCACGGGGTGCATCGTGACGATCACGCTCGTCGAGCCGGAGACATCACCGGCGGTCGCGATCACGCCGCCCTTGCCCGCCGCCTGTCCACTCACGCTGAACGTCGCGTCGGTGAATTGACCGAGGCGCGCGCCCTCGTTGTCGAGTGTGAAGACCGCGCTCGAGATCGGGCCGACATGGCCGTCTTCCCAGCGACCGATCGCCGTGTAGTCTCGCGTCTCGGTCCCGCCGGTCCACTCGATCATCTCGTTCGCGGGTTCGACCGTGATCGACAACAAGTCGCCATGCTCGCCCTCCTGGGAGCCACCGCATGCAGCGAGCAAACCGATAGCTACGAGCGCCCTCATGCTCATGGGGCCGACCATAACACTCGTCGAGATCCGCTCGCGCATCTCTTCCGCGTGTGCGCAGATGTCACCAAAACCGAATAATATCGCTCGGTGAGGCTCGACTTCATCAACGCGGCGAAGACAGGACGGTGGAAGGTCGCCGGGGCATCGCTCACCGGCGAGTGCGAAGGCGTCGCGTTCACCGGCGAACGTCTGTGGTGGGGCGGCAGCTGGACCGTCGTGGGCGAGGCCGAGTTCCGCGTGCCGGAGAAGGTCCTCTTGTTCATCTCCGAGGAAGGGATGGAGCACGGGTTCTGGCGCGACATGTCCGTCGGGGAGTCGGCGTTCGATACCGATCACTTCGTGTTCTGCGACACGCCGGGCCTGTTGCGGCTGATCGTCGGGCCCACGACGCGAGCGGCGATCGCGCGACGCGAGAAGGGTCAGAAGCCGATCAAGGTGTACGCGCGCAACGGGCGCCTACAAACGAAGGGCAAGAACAGTGCCGATGACGACGGCGCGATCGCGCGTCACGTCGCGATTCACCAGGCGTTCGCGACCGATCATGCGGCGCTCGTCGACAAGTGGCAGTCGTGCCTCGAGAGCGCGTCGGGACGCGGCGGCGCCACGTGGCCGCTGAACGGTCAGATCAACAGCCGCGTCGGCACGCTACTTGTCGGGCTCACGTGGGAGATGAAGCCGGAGACCCGCGATGGCGCCGAGTGGGACTCCGGCTATCGATCGCTACGCACCGAGGTCAGCGCGTTCGGCGATCGCCACAAGGCGCAGTGGGTGCTTGTCGAGGTCGACGCCGGGACGCACGCCACGCACGTGATCGGCCCGCGCCGCTACCGGCTACGCGGTACGCCGAACCTTCCGTTCGAACGCATCGCGAGGCTCGTCGAGGACTCTGACCTCGCCGCGCTGTCGTTCGGCGCGAAGCTCACGGTGTCGCTGCGCGATCTCGCCAACGAGCGCCGCCTGCAGGCCGCGGTCGCATTGATCGAGCAGCTCTTGAGCGCGGAGGCGACGTCGCAGTCGCCGTACCGCTAGCTCGACTTAGGGGCAAGGAGTCTCGCCGATCGCGAACGTCACGGTCGCGACGGTGAACGTGCAGCCCTCCGGATCGACCGCCGGGTTCGTAAAGCCGCCCGAGATGCCCTGGAACGTCGCGGCCGTCAGGGTGCCCTCGACGTGCGTCGCACATTGCTCGGTGATTCGAAGCGTGCCTGCCGTCGCCACGTACGACGCGTCGATTGTCATCGTACCGAGATCGAAGCCGTACCCCGCACCCACGAACGGCACCTCGCCGAGCGGGACCATCGACAGATCGATGTCCATGTCGATCGGAGTCTGCGCGTCGTAGCCGACGAGGAACGGGTTGATCCCCGTGCCGAGGTTCGGATTGATCGCGATCGTGATCCCCTGCCCGACGGCCATGATCTGATCGAACCCGCCGGCCGTCAGCGTGGCGGGCACGAAGTCGTCGGGGCAGTCGCATGCACTCGCGGTGCACGCCTCGCCGCCGGCGCAGGTGTTGTCGCACGACCCGCAGTTATCCTCGTCGGCGGAGACGTCGAGGCACGACGCGCCGCACATCATGCTCGGTGCGCCGCACGCTGGGGGCGAATCGATCGGCGGCGCGTCCGGCATCGCGTCGGCGAGGAGCATGGTCGATCCATCGTCACCGCACGCGGCGACGACCAACACGAGCAACAGCGAGGTACGCACGCGGGCATAGTACGTCACTCGCCAGCGAGCGAATAGCGCATCGTGAGGCCCTTGGTCGACTTCGGGAAGCGGATGCGCTTCGCCGCATCGGTCACACACGTACGCATTTCGTCACTGTCCGTCCCGACGACACCGACCTGTTCGACGCGACCGCTCGGCCGGATCCGCAACACCAGCGTCAGCTCCCCGACGACGGCGCAGTCGGCGAACCGTTGCCGCGCTGCGTCCACCGTCGTCCGCACCTGCTCGGTGGTCAGCGTATCGGGATCGGCCGGCGGCTCGACAACCGGGGGTGGTTCAAGAATGACCGGCACCGGCGCGGGTGGCTCGGGTGGGATCGCTGCGGGTTGGACCGCGACCGGCGGGGGCGCAGGCGCCGGACGCGGGGCCTCCGCTCGCGCGACCTTCAGGTGCGCATAGTGATCCTTCAAGTAGAGGTAGACACCGACGCCGGTCGCGCACGACAGGAGGACCGTCACGAGGAGAAACAGGGGCGCGTCACCGCGACGCGGATGGCGCCGGCCGTTCACGCCGTCGCCTCCCACGTATCGATCGCCGCTTCGCCCTCGCGAAACGTCGGGTACAGGAGCTCGATCCCGAGCTCGGTCTTCATGCGCGTATTGCGGAACTTGCGGTTGCGATGATTCGTCGCCGGTTTTCCCGGCTCGTACAACGCGCGCTTGCCCGGCATCGGCAGGTTCAACCGATTGCACAACCACGTCGCGTACTCGAGCTGCGTCGTCGGTTCGTCGTCGGCGACGAGGTACATCGACTTGTTCTGTGCTTTCTCCTCAGCGGCGAACACGACGCGCACGAAGTCGTCGATGTAAATGCGAGAGGTCGCGTGTTCGCCCTCGTCGAGCATCTTGAACTTGCCCTCGCGCAGGCGTGGCCGGATGCCTTTGCCTTTGCCGTACACCGGCGCGAGCCGTAGCGTGATCGCGCGCAGCGTGTCGAAACCGTGCCGCTCGAGCTCCTCTTCGTCGGAGCGAACATTCTGCATGCCGTGGTCGACCGCGAGGGGGGTGTCCTCGTCGATCCACACGTCGTCGTCGGGCTTGTCGCCGTAGAGGCCACTCGACGACAGATAGATAAAGCTCGAGGCGCCGATGCCGTAGGCGGCCTGCATCGCCGCGCGGATCGCCTGGCCCGGGCGCAGCGTCGTGATCGGCGGGACCGAATACACGACCATCGCGCCGTGGAGCCCGCCGAGACTCTGCGGGATCTTCGACATCACGCCGACGTCGAGGAACTTCACCTCGGCCCCGGCGGCGCCGAGCGGCTGCATGCGGCCCGTTCCCCGTGCCAGAACGCGAACCGTGCGCCCGGCGGCCAGGCCCGCCCGCGCGATGTGGCTCCCCAGAAAGCCGCAACCCAAGATGATGATCGGTGCCGTCACTGCCCGGAGTTTCCCACAGTTGAGGGAGAACTAGCCCCGCCGGGAGTCCGCATGTGAAAATGCCGGGTCGGTGGACCCACGGCTGCAACACGCGATCGGTACGCCGAGGATTCAGAACCACGCAGACGAGCTGGTTCGCCTCGCCCTCACGGCACTCGATCATCTCAAGGCACTCGACGAGTCTCTGTACGAGCGCTTCGTCGCGAGCCGTCATGCGCCAAGCGACAAGGCGGCCAACGCGCAGAGCCTGGGCGCCCTGTGGACCGAGACGTTCCGCGGCCTGCTCGAGCTCCTCGCGACCTGCCGCCGCATCGAGGCCGAGCAGACGACCAAGCCCGCACCCGACGAGGAGCCGTCCAACCCGTTCGACTTCGGTGACCTCGAGGGCGGCGCGCCGCTCGAGCAGGACAAGCTCGATCTCGGCGCCAACGAGCTCGGTGACCTGCTCGAGGGCATCGACGCCGCCGTCACCGAGGCGTCCAAACAGGAGGGCGACACGGAGCGCTGGGCCAAGGTCGTCGAGAAGATGATCTCGATCGAATACGGCCTGCGCTCCCAGCACAACGAGGCGTACGAGCGCATGGTGGTCGCGCTCGAGGCGAACGAGATAAGCCACGTGCTCGGTATCCTCGACGACCTCGCATCCTCGTCCTCCGAGGGCGTCCACGCGCTCGTCACCGCCGTGTACACCGCGTTCCTCCCCGACGTGAACCCGGCCTCGGTCGTTCCCGGCTACCTGACGTCGCTCGGTCGTGCGCTGCTCGTGCGCCGCGGCCTCGCCGAGCTCGCCACGACGCTCGCTCCCTACAACGACTCGCTCCAGAACGCGGACACGCTGAAGCACGGCCCCGCGCTCGCGGCGGTCAAGGCGGTGATGCGCACGTTCGTCGGCTCCGTCGTGTGCCGCGCGATGCGTGCCGCCGATCGGTGGCAGATGGTCGAGTTCGAGCGCACGCTTGCGGAGCAACCGCTCTCCGTCGCGCGCCTCACCAGCGAAGGGCTCGTGAAGTATCTCGACTCGCTCGGATCGGTCAATCAACGCGAGGTCTTGCTCGTCCACGACCAGCGCACGATCGAGGCGATGCGAGAGGCGCTCGCGAATGCGCGGCAGCTCGTCGACATCTCGCCCAAGACCGCGAACGACGAGCTCGATCGCGCGTACCAGGCCGCGCAGCGCCTGCGCGGTCGTCACCCGGCCACGGACCAGCTCGTGATCCAGCTCGAGCGCTATGCCCCGACGTCATCGAACGTTGCCGAGAGCGTGAAGTTCCTCGAACGGCTCGAAGCCGTCCTCGCCTCGGCGGGCTAGTCCCCGCTGCTCGGAGTCAGTGGCTCCACTTTGACTGCAAGAAGAAGATCATCGCGACGATGATCGCGATCGCGATCAGCATGGTCTCGAACGCGTAGTTCTTGGGGATGGGGCCAGACACGGGCCGACCCTACCCTTTCTCAACGCCGTGCGCGAGCCCGAGTCGATTCCAGCATCGCCATGTATTCGCGCCGCCGATGGGGATCGGTGAGGACCGTGTATGCGATGATCACCTGCGCGAACACCGCGTTCGCATCCTCGGCCTCCTGGCCGACGAGGCCGAGCTCCGCGAGCTTCTCCGGGCGCAGGTAGCGAGCGAACTCCAAGTACGCGTCGCGAACCTCCTCGGTGGGGGCGTCGAACGAGAGCCCCAGGTAGCTGAAGTGGTCGACCGAACGCTCGAGGAGGATCGTGCCGACCTCGATCAGCTCGCGGATCTCCTCGAGGTCGAGGGCCGGCGGCCGCATCTTTGTCGCCTGCACCTCGAGAAACGGGTCCGTCATCTGGCGCTCGCGGCTCCGTGGCTCGGGGCGCGACACTTCGCCGCGGGTGTGCGCGCGTGGCGACGAGGACTTCGCGATCAGCTCCGCGAGCTCGCGGGTGGCGACCGGGACCGTGCGGTTGTCTCGCTTCGTCGCGTTGGCGCGCGGCGCGGAGGCCATCGCCTGATTCGTGACCGTGCGCGATGGCGTCGTGCGGCGCGAGACATCTGGATCCTGCGGGATCAGAATCGGGACCGCGGAC
>JBJXGN010000144.1:0-4271 GCA_046160585.1 Kofleriaceae bacterium | reverse complement strand
CCGCACCGCGGCCGCTCAGCGCGTGCGAATCGGGGAAAAAATCACCTGACACCGTATGCAGAGTCGCGAACGTTCGAGCTCATTTGCCGCAGAATAGAAGGAAGTCTCAATTTGCGTGGCGCGGCCGGTCGATCGCGTCTCGGACGCGCTCCTGGCAGGGGCGCGCCAAGCAGGCAGGACTCGATGCTCACTTCGACTGGCGTCTCGACGGCTCCGTCGCGCGCGTTCCGAACGCGGCGCGCGAAGACCGGTCTCACCCTCATCGAGGTGCTATGTGCGCTGACCATCCTCATGGTCAGCGTGCTCGGTTTCTCGCAGGCGATCACGGCCTCGGCCAAGAGCGCGCAGACGACGCGCGAGAAGACGATCGCGACGCAGGCGGCGCGTCGCATGATCGAGGAAATCGAGGCCAACGTCTTCGCGGAAGCGTTCTGGCGCTACAACGCGCTCGACACGGACGATCCGGGCGGAACGGGCACGGCACAGGGCGCCAACTTCGCCGTTCTTGGGCTCCGCGCGCGGGAGGACGACGCCGACGGCATGGCGGGCGAGATCGAATTCCCGATCCGGCCCGGATTCCCGGGGAACTTGCGCGAGGACATCGTCAACGTGCCGCTCGGCATGCCGCGCGACCTGAACGGTGACAATGTCATCGACACGCTCAACCACGCCGGCAACTACCGCATCCTGCCCGTGCTCGTCCGCGTACGGTGGCGTGGCGTGTCGGGCAACTGCGTCGTCGAGCTGCGCACGATGCTGGGGGATTACTGATGTTCCGCTCGAACGACCGGCGTCGCGCGGGCTTCACGCTCGTCGAAGTCTCGCTCAGCATCGTGATCCTCGGCTCGATCCTGGGGACGATCGCGATGGTGCAAGGACGCGGCGAGTCTGCCGCCAAGGTCAGCACGGCCCAGACCGAGGCCAACCTGAAGGCCGCGCGCCTGCTCGATCGCCTCGTCCGCGATCTGCAGCCCTTCGGCGGTGACGGCGCGACGCCGAGCCAGAGCACGAACCTCGGCACGGACACGCTCACCTACCAGCTCTCGACGGGCGTCGTCGGTGGAGTCGTGCAGTGGGGGACCCCGCGCCGGCTCGACTTGCAACTCGACGCGGGTGAGCTCGACAACGGGGTCGACGACGACGGAGATGGGCTCGTTGACGAGCGCGCCCTCCTGCTCACGATCGACGTCGGCACGGCTGATCAGCGCACCACGATCCTCAGCGACGAGATCGTGGAGCTCTACCCGGGAGAAACGGCGAACGTCCTCGACGACAACGGCAACGGCGTCACGGACGAGCGCGGGTTCAACTTGCACCGTACGGGCAACCTGCTCGCGGTGCGTGTCGCGGTCGCGGTCCCCGGGCCCGATGGCTCGGTGGTCACGGCTGCATTGGAAACTTCGTTCCGCGTTCGGAATTGATCGGCAGGAGGCAGAACATGCTCGTTCGTCAGCAGAAACAACTCGGGAAGGCGTCGGAGCGCGGGGGCGCGCTGGTCGCCATGGTGCTCGTTTCCGCGGTGCTCGCCACGGTCTCGGTCAGTGTGCTCACCGTCAGTCTTTCGGGAAAACGTGAGCGGACGGGAGCGCACGAGGACATCCATGCGCGCTACGTCTGCCAGGCAGGGCTTTCGGCGGCCGTCTTCGACGTGCAGCGCGGAGCGTCGGGCATCCTCGGCTCTACGACGGAGCCGATCGAGTGGGAAGGTTCGAAGTACCACGTTCAGCGCGCCGATCTCGCCGGAGACCTCATCCAGCTCACCGCGACCGGCGTCGACGATCGTGCCGGCGCGCGCATGGAGCTCGTGATGCGCGAGGTGCCGAGTGCGAGCTACCGCTACGGCGCATTCGGCCGCGAGTACTTCCACCTCGAGTCGAACGCGCACGTCGACAGTTACAACTCGCAGGACGGCACGTACGCATCGCAGGCGGTGAACGGGTCGGGTACGAACATGTACGCGCGAATGGACGGCGACATCGGGTCGAACGGCCCGATCACCATCGAGCAAAACGCAAAGGTCTGGGGCGACGCTCCGGCGGGACCCGGCCAGACGACGACGGTCATGGGCAACGCGACGTGCACTGGCTCGACGGCACCGGCCTCGACTTCGCAGGTCATTCCGACGATCACGGTGCCCTCGCTGACTTCGCTCGGCAACCTGACCGTGAGCTCGAACTCGACGCTCCCGTCGGGATCGCGCCGCTACGGCAACCTGACGATCAACAACAACAGGACGTGGACGATCACGGGGCCCGCGACGATCGTCTGTACGAACTTCACGCTGAACTCGAACTCGAACGTGATCATCAATCCTACGGGAGGTCCCGTGACGTTCTACGTGCTCGAGGACTTCGTCATGCGCCAGAACGCGGTGATGCGCTCGACCACTTACAGCCCGCACGACCTCGCCGTGAACCTGCTCTCGGACAACGTCTTCAATCCCGAGACCAACGTGACGGTCGACGAGGTCGACCTGATGTCGAACACGAAGCTCTACGGGACGATTCTCGCACCCGATGCGCGCATCCAGATCAACAGCAACTTCGAGCTGTTCGGTTCCCTCGTCGCGCGCAGTGTCGACCTGCGCAGCAACAGCTTCCTGCACTTCGACGAGTCGCTGAACGTCATGTCGGAGTCGGCGACTCCGACGTGGGAGATTCTCTCGTGGCGCACGATGCCTTACTCGCACACGCAGGAGATGGCGGCGAGCAGCGGTTCGGAACACACGGGCGGCACGACCGGTGGCACGTCTGGCGGCAATTACCCGAACTGATTTGAAAGGACATCGAGCCATGCCCTCCCCTGCTTGGTTCACGACCATGGCGAGCATCGCGTTCGGCGCGATGCTCGTCCCCATGACGCAGGCGGCCAGCGCCTCGCGCGCAGCTTGGGTGCCCGACGCCTTCGCCGCGGAGGAAGGCGATGAGGCCGCGCCCGCGGTCGAGGAACCGGAGCTCCCGATCTCGGCCGATCCCGCCCGCAACGCCGAGATCCTGCACATCGCCGCGGCACTACGCCTTTCGCGTCGCGAGGACAGTCCTGGCCGCGTCGAGCTCATCCAGCGCATGACCCAAAAGGGCGCGCTCTCGGTGGAAGCACTCCTCGATCTGCTGGAAGCCGGGCGCGTGCCGAAGTCCGATCCGAAAGACGGACGACAGGTGCTGAGCGACCCGCAGCGCGAACTCGTCCTTGGCGCGCTCGGCGCGTCCGACCGGGGACAGGTCACCCGCGCCGCGGAACAGCGGCTCGCGAACGCCACGACGGTGGCCGAAGCAAGGCCGAGTGCTCTCGCGCTCGGCGCCGTTGGAGGCGCCAAGGAACTCGAGCGCTTCCTCCGCGACTGGAGGACGGCTGGCGGGCGCGACCTCCCCGATCTCGAACACCGCGATTGGCGCAAGGTGTTCCAACTCCTACTTCGCCGCTCGCCCGACGCCTTCGAGGTGTCCGAGCGCTACTGGCGCGAGGCGAGCGAGCCGCGCCGGCGCGCGATCGTGGAGGCGAGCGGAGAACTCGGGGATCCCGCCGCGCTGCGCACCATCGCCTCGATCCTCGAAACCGACCAGGGTGATCTCGCGACGCTCTCGATCGGCCAGATTCCGCGCATCGGTCGCAGCTACGACACGGCGCTCGACGAGCGGATGTGCGAGAGCCTGCGCGCGCGCCTCGACCAGCCCAATGCGAACCTGCGCCAGCTCACGCTGCAGGCGCTGGGCGAGCTGCGCGACCGTCCGACCATGACCTTGTGCATTGATCTGCTCGAGAGCGAAGACATCGGCGCACGCTCGATCGCGCTCTGGTCGCTTCGGCGCGCGTCGGGCGTGGAGCTCGAGGGCAAGAAGAGCACGTGGATGCGCTGGTTCGCGGAGCAGGAGCGCACCCTTGCCCTCGCGCCGCACAGCATCCTGCCCAAGCTCGCGGCCAACGATCCGACGGTCGTCGTCCAGGGACTGCGCGAGCTCGGGCTCGTCCGCATCGACCGACCGCAGGTCGCGCGCTGGATCGAGCCCTTGCTCGAACGACGCGAGCCCTGCTTGCGCGTGCAGGCGTGCATCGCGCTCTCGGAGCTCGACGATCGCAGCAGTGTTCAGGCGCTGGTCGAGCTCGTGGAGGATCCGGACACTCGCGTCTCCGCCGCCGCGCGCGCGGCGCTCCAGAAACTGACGGGCCGCGAGTACGGCGCGCAGAAGAACACGGCCGTGGTCGGCGCGAGGACGCCGCCCGCTTGATACGGAGTCAGGTGATTTTTTCCCCGATTCGCGCGCGCAGGGCGG
>JBJXGN010000143.1:0-4035 GCA_046160585.1 Kofleriaceae bacterium | reverse complement strand
TCGCGCGCGTCAGTGCGCTGCTCGACTACCGTGCGTTCCTTGCAGCGTACCGGGCCGCGCGACAACGCTGGCTCGCCCATCGCGACGCGACGTTCCCACCCGGCACGTACTGGCTTGCCAAGTTCGCCGCGGTCCCCGTCGCGTCACTTTCGCCGCCAGCCTGACAAAGCCACACGCTCGCGATTTCAGACCCGCCCCACCGCTCGGATGCGCTCTCAGCTCCGTGCGGCGCTGCTGCATTCCGGATCCGCACGGGCTTCCACTTCGGTCGCTCTTCGTGCGTCGACATTTGCAGCCTGTGGCGCCCCGCGCGCACATTGCGCAACCACGCCAGCCGAACAAACCCCGTTCCGGTCTCTCCCAGCCGAACAAACCCCGTTCCGGTCTCTCCCGCGCAGGTCTCTCCCGGTCGGTCTCAGGAGCTACTCGCTCGCGGGTAGGTCCGCGAGACGGGACAGCGCCTTCTTGGCCTGCTTAGCGCGCGGGGACTTCGGGAACTTCTCGACGAGCAGCTCGTAGCGTTGCTTCGCGCCCGCGAGATCGCCGACGCGCTCGGATGCGATCGCGCCCCAGTAGAGCGCGTCCTCGGCGACCATCGGATCGACTGCGCGATCGAACGCCACGATTGCTTCGGCGTTGCGGCCCTCGCGCAGCGCGGTCCAGCCCTCCTGGAACGCCGACGACGAATCGGCGGGTGATGTGGGACGCTCCCAGACCATGCCGGCCTCGATGACCTGCGTCGTCCCGTTGACCGTGAGCTCTGCGGTGCCCGCGAACACGCTGACCTGCGCGATCGCGCCCCTCGTTGCGATCACCTTCACGCGCGCGCGCTTGAACGCGATCGTGGTGTCGCCCGTGACGACCTGCACCGCGCGCGCGGCAGAGTGGTTCGTATCGACGGTGAGCTCGCCGCTCGCGAGCTTCACGATCTCGCGATCGTCGGTGAGCTTGCGCGAGTAGTCCGCCGTGCCGTCGAGCTTGGCGCGCGTCGAGCGCTCGGCGACGACCGTGGTCGGGCGCGGCGGGACGGTGTCATCCTTCGTGTCGGCGATCTCGACGACCGTCGGCGCGGGCGATGGCATCGCCTCGCGCGTCGGCTCGGGCGCGTGGATCGTCGCGACCTCGACCGCCTCGCTCGAGCGACCAAATGCGCCGACACCGAAGGCGATCGCGATCCCTGCGGCCAGTGCGAGGCCCGCGAGGCCTCTGTTGACGAGCGGGACCATCCGGCGGCGTCGCATCGGCATGTGATCCGCGCGTGCCATCACCTCGGCACCGATCGCCTCGCGCTGCGCGGTGGACAGGCGCGGCGCCGCCATCCGACCGGCGAGGTTTCGCATCGTCGACTGCTCGTCGAGCAGCTCCTGGCAGTCGAGGCACTCGTCGAGGTGTGCGAGGAGCTCCTCGTGCTCGCCGTGTGCGTCGGGTTCGCCGGACGCCAATGCGGCGAGCCGCTCGATCCCGGGACAGCACGCGGCACTCATGGCTCGCCTCCGAGTGCTTCGCGAAGCGCCCTCCGCGCGTGGAACACGCGGCGCCACAACGTGCCGACGGGAACGCCGAGCGTGGTCGCCGCGTCGCTGCCTTTTTGGCCCTCGAGATCGACGAGCACGAGCGCCGCGCGCAGATCGTGCGGCAGCTCCGCGATCGCGTTCGGCAGGCGCGCGATCGTTGCGGGATCACCGGGGCCGCGCGACGTCGGCACGACATCGGCGACGATCTTGAGCGCGCTCTTGCGGCGGATCTCCTTGCGCGCGTAGTTGCGGACGAGGTTTGTGGCGATGCCGTACAGCCAGCCGCGCACGTTGCCGCCGCGGAAGTTGCCGGCGCACTGGAACGCGGACAGGAAGGTCTGCTGGACGAGATCGTCGATGGCGTCGTAGTCGCTGCCGCGCAAGCGGCTGATGAAGCGGTGCACCGAGTGGACGTGACGCTCGAACAGGAGGGAACGCGCTGCACGATCAGCGATCGCGCACGCCGCGACCAAGCCCTCGTCGGAGACCTCTTCGACGCTCACCTCCGGGTGGAGGCGGATCAGCTGGCCCTTCTCTGGCTTCACGCGATCAGATTCTCCGTCGCAGACTGGCGACGATCACCGGCTGCGCCTGTTTGCGCTTGGTAAGGCTCCGCTCGTACCAGACCATGTTGTCGTTGCCGTGCCAGTCCTGGGAGATGTACATCGCGGCGGCGGTAAGGCCGATGCCCCAGCGATCGCCGATGTCACGCGCGATCGTCGCCGACGCCTCGAAGGCGGCCGACGGCTCGATCTCGTAGGTGTAGATCGGCGCCGCGGCGGTCTCGTAGAAGTCCTCGGCCTGGAGACGCGAACCCAAAAGGAACGCGCCCGCCGAGCCGCGTAGCTCCCAGCCGCGCCAACGCACCGTGCGCGAGATGAGCGCGCCCACCGACCAGTCGTCGATCTGCCCCTGCACCGTGCCGCCGTTCGTGTGGACGTGCACCGTGTCCTGCACCTTCTGCGCAGCGATGCCGAGCTTCCAACCTCCGAACATGAGCACGTCCGCTTCGAGCCGGAACCCGAGGTTCGCACCTTGCGCATCCGAGACGATCGTTCCGCCGAGCGAGACCCAGCGCTTGCGCGGCGACCGTGGCGCGACATCGACGACCGTATCGACGCGCGGTTGGGCGCCGACTGCACCCATCTCGGCCCGCGGTCGGCTCTGCGCAGGCGCTCCACTCGACGCTGACGCGTCGGTCTCGCGACGCTTCGTGCGCTTCTTCTTACGGGGACGCTCGATCCTCCATGGATCCGCGACCCAGCTCGTGACGAGCACGCCTGCAGCCGTCAGATCCGGGACGAGTCGTTCGTGCACCGTACCGTCGGGCCGCTCTGCGAACAGATACAGGCCGTCCTTCGTCGGGATCACGCGAAGTGCGATCGTCCCGCGGCAGTTCGGCTCTGCGGCGACCCAGCGATCGATCACCTCGCGGATCCCCTCGGGGGCGGTCATGTACGTCACCTCGCAACGATCGGCGCGAGCGACCGAGGGGATCGCGGCGCATGCGAGCGTGACCGCGAGTGCCCTCATAGGCGGTACCTCGCGCCGAGCATGAACGCGAGCTCTAGCTTGTGGCGCTCGATGGCTTCCTGGTAGCCATCGAGGGTCTGCGAGATCCTCGTCACCGCGGGGCCAGCCGTCACCGCCCAGCGATGATCGAACAGCTCGCGCGCGAGGGTCAACGACGACTCGTACGCGAGGCTGACGCCCTCGGCGGACACGTACACGTGGCCCATCGACGTCCAGTCCCTGGCCCAGAGCACCGCGGTGCCGTCCGTGTACATCGGGCCGAGCCCGACGGACCAACGCACGTTCCATCGGGCTCCCAGTCGCCACGTTCGCGCCGCGACCGCGAGCGCGCGCACGTCCATGGCATCGAGAGTCCCGGCGTTGTTGGTCGTGAACAACGCCATCGACGACGAGACGCCGACCGCAGCGATCCCGAGCGTCCACTTGCTCGAACGCCCACCGGCGAGGTCCATCTCGAAGCGCATACCGACCCCGCCGTGGCCCTCCGCCAGGATCATCGGCGCGACCGAGAACCAGCGGCCCGTGGCGCGCGTCGCGCGGGATGGCGGCAAGGAATCGGCGACCTCCGTCGCCCCGGGCGCGCCGTCGAACGGGTTCACCGTGACCGGCGCAACCGTCGGGGCCGTGGCGCCCTCTTCCTCGGTCTCGGGAGGCGAGCTCGTCCAATCATCGGCGACCCAGCTCGCGACGAGCACGCCGGCGCTCTGTGCATCCGGAACCTCGCGCTCGTGGATGCGACCGTCCGCGCGCTGCGCGATCAAGTACAGACTCCCCGTCTCGGTCTCGACGACACGAAGCTCGATCGTTCCTCTGCAACGCGGCTCGGCCTTCAGCCAACTCTCGATCACGAGCCTCACATCGTCGGGGGCGCGCACGAACATGACCTCGCAGTCGCGTCGTTCTGCGCGTACATGACTCGCGAAGGCGAGCGACGCGACGGCGATGGCAAGTGGGACGGCGACGCGCATGAAGCTCCTCGATTGGACCC
>JBJXGN010000142.1:0-58936 GCA_046160585.1 Kofleriaceae bacterium | reverse complement strand
CTTCAGGACGACGTTCTTCGCGCCGCCGCGCACCCCCTCGACGACGAGCTGTGGGTGACCGTCCGAATCCGCGGCGACGACATACAGATCGCGATCGAGTCCGTCGAGCACGAACGTGCCATCGGGGCCGGACGTCGCGAACGACGTCGCACGGGGCGCAGGTCCGGTGTTCGCGAGCTGTGAGCTCGGCGCCGGCGGGCCATCGTCCGGCTCGGCGCGGACGAGCGCGTCGGCGATCGGAGCGCCGTCGGGGTCGACGACCTTGCCCGTGATCTTCGCGTCGCGGGGCGGTGCATCGCCGAGCGTGATCGTGAGGTTTTTCGTGATCGCGACGTCCCCGTCGAGCCGGGCCCACCCGCGACGGGATCTGTGGGAGGCCTCGAACACCGCGAAGTCGGCGGCATTGAACGTGAACGTGCCGTCTTTGGCAGTGGTCCACTCGGTCGCGAGCTTCTCGATCGTCTGCTCGCCGCTCGGGGTGCCGAGCAGGCGGACCTTCGCACCGGAGACCGGCGCGCCGTTCGGCTCGACGACCTTGCCGTTGTAGTCGAGCGCGGGGAACAGGAACACCGTGATGCCCTCGACGGAGCGATCCTTCGCGAGCTGCACCTGCACGCTCGAGTGCGAGAGCTCGGGTGCGTACGGGAGGAACGCGTCGGCGACGACCGCGGTGAGCACGAAGCGGCCGGGGTTTGGTGGAGCGAGCTCGAACGCGCCACGCCCGTCGCTGCGCACGGTCTGCGCGCCCGCATCGCCCGTGAACGTGAGCTCCGCGTTCGCGACCCCGTCGCCCGTCGACCAGTTGATCACGCGCCCCGCGACCACACCTCCCGGCGCCACGCGCTCCGCGAGCTTCGCGCGTCCCTGCCCCGGTAGCGGATCGTGGATCGGCGCCTGCGTCGTCGCGGCGGTCGTCGGCGAGGTGGTCGATGGCTTCGCGGGTTTCGCGGTCGCACTGCCGGTCCCCGTGCCGGCTGCGACGGCGGAAGGCTTCGCGTCGTCGTTGCCACGCCCCTTCATGATCACGAAGACCACGGTGCCGAGCAGTGCGATGAACGCGATCAGGATCGCAACGGATGTCTTTGCCTTCACGACGGCAGCTCCTTTGACGGCGACGAACGGGACGAGTGCGCGCTTCCACTTCGGTTGCGACTTGTCGAGCTCGGCACGAAGACGATCGAGCCCGGTCTTGAGCCGCCAGCGCACCGTCCCCGGCGGCACACCTTGAGCGCGCGCGATCTCGGCGGCGGATTCACCGTCGAGGTAGCGACGGATCACGGTCGTGCGGAACGGCTCGTCGAGCGCGACGAGCGCGGCGGCGAGCCTCTCGAGGATACGCGCGCGATCGATGCGCTCCGCCGCCCCGGCAGCGTCGTCGAGCTCCTCGGGTGCGACAGCGTGTTCGCGCGCGCGGCGTCGCGCGTCGGTGCGCCGGTTCATGCGCCAGCGATTGCGAAGCACGGTTGCGAGCCACGGTCGCGCCGGGCGATCTGCGTCGGGCGGACTGGTGATCGCCGCGATCGCCGCGTCCTGGATCAGATCATCAGCCTCGCTATCGCCGTGGACGAGCGAGCGCGCGAGCGCACGCAGGCCCTCCAGGTCGTCGAGCACGGCCTCCGGCGATCGGTTCACCCCTACAGCATGCCGCGACGCAGCGAAGTGTTGGTGATCAGTCGTGGTCGGTGCGCGCGATGGCTGACGCGCTTGCGATCACACCGATCCAAACGCTCTTGCTCGTGGCCGATCCTCCGAGTTGGTCAGCTCGATGACTTGCTCATGCCCCGGCGTCTGGCGATGCAACAAGGGCGACATCGGCCGCGATTTCCTATGTCGACGGAACGCCGGCCACCATCACGATCGCGTCGTACAAACTGCGTGCATTCGGAAAGCCGTGCAAGAAGTTCGAGAACGCAGTTCGCGATCTCAACACCGACCCGCAACTCGCTGTGCGGTGCGATGATCAACAACAGAGCTTCGAGTTCACGACCAAGATCGAATTCTCGCGCGAACAGGATGGGCTCGGCTGGGTCGCATGGCATCAAGCGCAAACAGCCAATCGGGTCCAGTTGCTGCAGTCGGTCAGTGCAGTCCGAGACTAGCGGCCGCCCGCGACAGCGCTACTTCGTGAACGTGCGGGTGAAATCCACGTTCCCCTGCGCGTCGTAGAACGTACCGGTGAACGAGTTGCCATCGATGTCGACGTACATGAAGCCGGGCTCGCTGGCGTCCTCGTAGAACGTCGTGTTCCCGCGGTTCTGGATCTCCGTCGACGACGCGCCCGCGCCGCTCACGATCATCCCGGTGCCGCCGCACTCGGTCGGCTCGTTGATCCACTGCCGGCTGTGATCGTGGCCCGCGAAGTAGATGTCCGCCGTGCCGCAGACATGCGCGTCGAAGAACGTCTTCACGCTCGCGCCGTTCTGGATCGGCAGCGGGTTCGGGAGAATGATGCCACCGAGCTCGGGCGCGTCGTATGCGCCGGCGTTGCCGTGGGTGCCATTCGAGAGGTACGGGTGGTGCCCGGCGAAGAACACCCAGTCTTTGCCCTGCATCTCCATCATCGCCGTCGGCATCCAGTTCGCCTGGTTGCCGTACGTGGTGTCGCTCCAGATGATCGCGTTGGTATCGAGGACGACGAACCCGACGTGCGCCTGCGTGAACGTGTAGTGCGTCGCGGGCATCGTCCACTTCGTCGAGTGCTGCGTGTAGTCGACCTCGATCTTGCCCTTGTTGAACTCGTTGCCGATGCCGCCCGCCTCGAAGCCGAGGAGCGAGCCGCCATTGTCGTGGTTGCCGAGCGCCGCGTAGAACGGGAGATCGATGTCGGCGTAGGGCATTTCGAACTTCGTCTGCCACTGCGTATCGGTGACCGAGTCGACGCCGGCGTCGTAGATGTTGTCGCCGAGCATCAAGACGAAGTCGCAGCCCTTCTGCGCGCACACGTCGCGCATCGCGACCGCGACCGCGCGCTGGGCCGTGTTGCCCTTCCCCGCGTCGCCGAGCACGGCGAAGCGCGCGCGCTTCGGCGCCGGCGGCGGTGCGTCGGGCGTCGGATCACCACCACCACCTCCTCCTCCTCCTCCTCCTCCAGCTCCACCTCCACCGCCGCCACCGCCGTCACTGGAGTTCGCGCACGCGGAGAGAACAAGCGTCAGGCCGACGAGCCACCTCATGCGCGGGAACCTACTCGATTGCCCGAGGCCTCGGTCAACCTATTTCGGGACCGCCACAAGGTCTGGCACTGCTCGGCAAGGCGCTGGTTCGACACCAGGATCCTCAGATCGAGATCGAGCCTTTGCGGAAGTCGGTCTTGCGGAGATGCACGTTGATGCAGACAGGGCGGCCGGACTTCGCGATTGCCTTCGCCTCGGCGAGCGTGGCGTCGACCCGGGTCGGATCCGTGAGCACGAGGCCGACGCCACCGTAGCCCTCGGCGACCTTGTGATAGTCGGTGCGCCGAAGATCGCAGCCGAGCGTGGTGCCGAGGATCTCGACCTGCTCGCGTGCGATCTGCGCCCACGACGCGTCGTTGCCGATCACCGCGATCGGCGCGACGCCGTGGCGTACGAAGCTGTCGAACTCGGCGAGCGTGTACGCGCTCGAGCCGTCTCCCCAGATCAGCCATACCTCGCGCCCCGGCCGCACGAGCGACGCGCCGAGAGCGTAGCCACCGCCGACGCCGAGCGTGCCGAACACGCCGGGATCGAGCCACGACAGCGGCGCGCGCGGGCGCACGATATAGCTCGCGGTCGCGACGAAGTCACCGCCGTCGACGACGAGCACCGCGTCGTCGGCCATCGCTTCTTCCATGCGCAGGAAGAAGTGCAGCGGATCGACGAGCTCGCCCTGTGGCTGCGCCTTCTTCTGGATTTCATTGTCGCGCGCGGTTTCCTTCTGACGGAGCTGCTCGAGCCATCCGCGCCAGGATTCGCCGGCGGAGCTCACGCGGTCTGCGAGCGCGACGAGGAACTCGCCCGCGTGCATCTCGATCGCGATGTCGGGCCGGCGGTTCTTCTTCAGCTCGTAGCTCGAGAGGTTCGCCGCGACGAGCGTCGCCTTCTTGTTGATGCCGCGGCCGTAGCCGAGACGGAAGTCGAACGGGAAGCCGCACACGATGACGACGTCGGCCTCCTTGAGCGCCGCGCCGCGGTTGTGGCGCAGTTGCAACTCGTGCGTGCGGCCGAGGAGGCCGCGCGCGGTGCCAGCGAGGAACACCGGTGCGCCGAGCATCCCGATCGCGCGTGCGAGGCGGCCTGGATCCTTCACGTTGACCATCGTCTGGCTTCCGACCACGATGGCCGGCTGCTTCGCGCCCTTGAGCGCCGCCGCGGCCTTCTCGATCGCACTGTCACCACCACCGCCAAGGTGCGGCATCTTCGGCAGGTGCACCTCGGGCAACGTCGGCGCACGGAACTGACGATAGAGGTGGCCCTTCACGTAGAGCTCGAGCGCCTTCGCGCCGATGCCCTTCGCCTTTCCCATCCCCGTCTCCTTCTCGTACCACATGCGCACGACCTCCTCGGGATAGAGGAGATCGACGGGTACCTCGACGAACACCGGGCCCGGCACGCCGTCCATCGCGATCTGACACGCGCGCTCGACGGTCGGCGCGAGTGCCGGCACCGTCTTCACCATGGTCGCCCACTTCGTCATCGACTTCATGATCGAGAGCTGATCGATATCCTGGAGAGCGCCGCGGCCCTTGAGCAGCGTCGCCGTCGAGCCGCCGAAGACGATCAACGGCGACTGCGCCATCTGCGCGTTCTTGATCGGCGTCGCCATGTTCGTCACGCCCGGTCCCGCCGTGACCGCAGCGACGCCGATCGTTCCGGTCATGCGAGCGACCGCGTCCGCCGCAAACACCGCGTTCGCTTCGTCGCGAACATCGATGACCCTGATCCCTTTGTTCTGCGCGCCCGTAAGGATGGGCGAGATGTGTCCGCCGCATAGCGTGAACAGGTGCGTGGCGCCGTGCCGCGCGAGGACTTCAGCGATCAGGTCGCCACCGTGAGCCATGGCCGGCAGTCTCGCGCGGCGTGATAGCCTGCGAAAGGGGCTCAGGTGTCGAACCTCGTTCTCTATTCGATTCCCGCATTCATCGCGCTCATCTTGATCGAGCTCACCTGGTCTCGACGCACGAAAGCCGAGATCCGTGGCTACGAGACGAAGGACACGTTCGCGTCGCTAGCGATGGGCGTGATCAACGTCGCCGTCGCCGCGGGAGCGAAGTTCCTCTCGATCCCGTTCTACGCGCTCCTCTACGAGTATCGCTTCGTCGACATCGTCGCCTCGATCGGTGCCTGGTCGTGGCTCGTCCTCTTCGTCGCCGAGGACTTCTGTTACTACTGGTTCCACCGCAGCCACCACGAGGTGCGCGCGCTCTGGGCGGTGCACGTCAATCACCACTCGAGCCGGCACTACAACCTGTCGACGGCGCTCCGCCAGGCAGTGTTGACGCCGATCACCGGTCCGATCTTCTGGGCACCGCTCGCGCTCGTCGGGTTTCCACCGGTGATGATCCTCACCGCGCAGGCCTGGAGCCTCCTCTACCAGTTCTGGCTCCACACCGAGGCGATCCCGAAGCTCGGTCCGCTCGAAGCGGTCTTCAACACGCCGTCGCACCATCGCGTGCATCACGGCGCGAACGTCGAGTATCTCGACAAGAACCACGCTGGCATCCTCATCCTCTGGGACAAGTGGTTCGGCACGTTCGAGCCCGAACGAAAGCGCGTCGACTACGGGCTGACGAAGAACATCGACACGTTCAATCCGCTCCGGATCAGCTTCCACGAATTCGGTGCGATCGCGCGCGACGTTTCGCGTGCACCAACACTACGAGCGAAGCTCGGCTACATCCTCCGTCCCCCGGGATGGAGTCACGATGGTTCGTCGCTAACCGCGGGAGCGCTACAGAAGAAGCTCGGCCTTCGTTGATCGTGCTCGCGCGACCTCGTCGCGCGAACTGATCCGACCGGTGACCACGACGTGATGGGACGCGATGTGATCGTGCGGTTCGCGCACGATCATCGTTGGAAGAAGCGATCACATCGTCGCTGAACGATCGACAACGTGCGTTCTCCATGTTGATGAGGCCTCACGCGCTGGCGAATAATGAGTCTGGCGGAGCACCGAAACTGGGGCTTCGGTCCTCGATGTGGACAGTGGTGCTCGACGTATGACGCCTTACCAATCTCGGTGGATAGTGGAGTTGCCAGGAGTGAGGTCTCGGTTTCCGCGACCGGCTTCTGCTGACTTGCGCGAGGGCGAGTCTGACATGGCACAACAACTGCGCCGTTACAGCCACTTGGCCGCTGGAGACCGTCGACCCAACCTCCTGGGGGGGTGGGGTGTGCAAACTCATGCACGATGTAGGATATCCGGATTTTCGCGTCCGAAATACCTGGAATGCAATGGTTCTACGAAACGGGATCGGACTGTCCACCACGGCATACAAGCTGCTCTAAGGACGAAAACCATGTTCGTTGTTCGCTCCAGCAAGCCGACCGCGGGACTCCCCTCCCGCAGGACGATGCTCGAGACCTTGATCCGGCGCCTCGATCTCGTCCGCCTCACGGTGGCCGCCGCGGCGCTCCTGATGGCGGTGGGCTGCACCGGCCTGATCGACGATACGGTCCTCCCGACCGATCTCGAGAAGGACGAAGCGAACGCCCGCCGTCTCTGGGATGAGAAGGCGTGGCCGGTCCTGGAGCTCCAGTGCGCGGGCTGCCACACCACGATGCCGTTGATCGACTTCCTCAACAGCAATGGTGCGGATCTGACCGTGGACACGTATGCGATCCGGGAGAAGCTCGTCACCTTCACGCCATCGGTCGTGAACCTCGAGACGCCGCCATCGTCGCGCCTTCTCACGAAGGGTTTTCACAGTGGCCCCGAGCTGACCCCGACCGAGTCGTCGGACCTGCTCGAGTGGGTCCGGGCCGAGCAGGATGCGCGCCCGCAGCCGGGTGAAGAAGGTGGCGCGATGCTCCTCGCCACGCCCGCCATCATGCCGATGATCTGCCCCTCGGGCACGCCGCTTCCGAGCTGCCCCGTTAACACGCTCGACCTCACGAACCTCGGCCTCCCAGGTGCCGCGATCACGTTTACGGCGATCCAGTTCCCGTCGCAGCTCTACATCAACCAGCTCAAGCTCGTCGGTGGTTCGATGGGTGCGTACATCGAGCACCCGCTGTTCGTCTCGCGCCCGCCGCCCCCGCCGGAGAACGAGCCCGCAGTGGAGCCGATCGCGGACCCGATCGACCGCTACTTCAGCCTGAAGATGAACCTCGAGATGGCGACAGAACAAGTGATCGACGGCGGTACGGCCTCGTTTGTCGGGTTCCCGCTGGAGAATATGCTCGAGGTGCACTTCCGCGTCATCACGCCGTACAAGATGGAGCTGGGCCCCGGCAACGGTGGCACGGGCACCGCCGGTGGCTGTAAAGACCTCGCGTCGTTCAAGACGAACGCGCAGGCCGTTCTCCAACAGCGCTGTGGCAACTGCCACAACGGCAACAATGCGAACGCAAGGTCCGCGGTCGACATGACGGGCATGAACGCCGCTGACGACGCGACGATCCTGCTCGCCTGCAATCAGATCAAGACGCGCGTCAACCTGACGACGCCGGCGCAGAGCGGCATCTACCTCGCACCCGCGCCCGGCAACGCAAACCACCCCTTTCAGCTGAACGCAGCTGACCACGCCGCGTTCATGAACAACCTTGGAATTTGGATCACCGCAGAGCAAGCAGCACCGTGAGGAGAACCATGAAGAACATCTCAGCCCTCCTATTCGCAGCAACCACCTTGGTTGCCTGCGTCGGTCAGCCGGGTGACCCCGGCACCGGCGGTGGTGACGACGATCCGACGGGGAGCGGCTCCGGCTCCAACCCCGTCGACGAGTGGGACGTCCTACTCGGGCAGCGCGTCGTGGATTATCCCGCGGCGCTCCGCATCGCGGCGCTTCGCCTCACGGGCGACCTCCCCACGATGGACGAGACGAGCTCGGTCAGCAGCCCAGCGGACGACCCGGGCAAGAAGGCCGCGTACGAGACGCTTGTCCGTGCGTACCTCGAGCGTCCGACGTTCGCGCGTCAGATGTTCCACTTCTGGCGCGACACCTTCAAGATGGGTGGCACCGCCGAGTTCGACACCGCACCGGCGTTCGCCGCGCAGCTGTCGGCCGAGAACCGCTCGTATATGGAGCTCTTCACGGCGTCGACGAACAACTGCCCGACCTTCGACGAAGCGACCGGCGTGTTCACGCCCGCGCCCTGCACGGGCACGGGCCCCCAGGTCGGCGTGATCGCCAACCCGGGCGCCATGAAGCTCTACTTCGGAAACCTCGCGTTCCGTCGCGTTCGCTGGGTGCAGGAGGCTTTCGACTGCACCAAGTTCCCGTCGGAAGTCGGCGCGCCTCAGAACGTCGGTGGTGCGGCTCCGTACAACGGCGTGTGGCCGTTCGCGAGCATCTCCGGTCTGTCGACCGGTCGTATCGACTTCCAGGACGTGTCGGCCGTCGTCTGTGCGAACTGCCACCAGACGCTCAACCACTCGGCCCCTCTGTTCGCAAACTTCGACGAGGATGGCGTCTATCAGAACGCGATCGCCGTTCCCACCCCGCTCGATGGTGCGCCACTAGCGCAGCTGACCGACTACTTGCCCGCGGGTGAGACCACGGCGTGGCGCTTCGGCAAGCCCACCGCGACGCTCGTCGAGTACGGCGCTGCGATGGCCACGGACCCGAGCATCGCGAAGTGCGGTGTTGCTCGCGTGTGGAACTGGGCGCTTGGCAAGACCGACATCGTCGACACGCTCATGGAAGTTCCGGTCGAGACCATCCAGACGCAGCTCGACGCCTTCACGGCGAACGGGTTCAAGCTCAAAGACCTCATCTACTCGGTCTACACCGCCGACGACTTCGTGAAGTTCTAGGAGGAGGATCACCATGAAAAACCTCAATTACATCCTTCTCGCATCCTCCCTCGCGCTCGCTGGCGCATGCGTCCAGAACGAGCTGGAGGACGGTTCCACTGCGAACCCGCCGCCGTCGGGTGGCACGTCATCTGGTGATGAAGAGAACACCTTCGATCACATGAACGATGGCATCTCGCCATGGGAGCTCGTCGACCGCCTCTCCAAGGAAGGGCCGCCGCGCTACACCTCCCACGTTCACTCGTGCGCGAAGATCACGTACGCGAACTTGGGCAACATGCTCCGTTCGCTCGGCGTGAACACCGCGAACAACACCGCGCTCTCGGCGGGTCGGCTCTACACCGACGGGTTCTCGGCCCTCGGCGGAGCGAACTTCGAGAACCGTATCCGCGAGAACATCGCCATCACCACGTCGGGTGCCTCGCGCATGTTCGACATCTTCGCAGCTGCGGCGCCCGAGGTCATCACGGCGATTCCGACGCTCACGCGTTGCCAGGTCGGCGGTACGCCTGCGGTACTGTTTGATGCCGGCAACGTCTGCCAGGCGAGCGGCATCACCTGCATGATCGGCACCCCCGCCACCCAAGCTCACATCGACATCTGCAATGCCAGTGTCACCGGCGCAACGACGGTGGACATTGGTCGACGCCTAGCCGTCGCGGTGCTTCTCGCCGCGGCCCACACCTGCAACTGACGGAGACCCACCACTATGGCGAAGCATCCCCTCTCCAAGCGTGAAGACGAGCGGCAGCTGACGCGCCGCGCGCTCATCAAGTGGTCGGTCGCCGCCGGCGCGGCGCTCGGCGTCTCTCGTAGCAAGATCTTCGAAATCCTCGAAGGCACCGCGGGTCGTGACGTCGCGCATGCCGCCGCGGCCAACCCGGTGTGTCGCTCGATCCACCTCGTCGCCGGCAACGGCGGTCTTGCGTGGTTCGGACTCCTCTGGCCGCAGGCCGAGGTCGCGCTCGCGAACAACAACAACTTCTCGTGGCACAAGCCGGGAATGGCCACCGAGGTGGCGGGCACCGACAAGCGCCTCGTCATCGGACCCGATACGCCGTGGGCGACGCTCACGCCGGATCGCCAGGTGACGCTGTTCACGTGCGGCGCGAACGAGACGCACACGAACCAGCCGGGCTCGGTCACGGGCCTCAACGGTTCGAACATCTTCTCGGTCGCAAGCGCACTGCAGTCTGGTAACCCGTCCGTCATCCCGTTCGTCACTCTCGGTGACGTCGAGGTCGGAACGGCGCCGGGTGCTGCACGCCCCGCGAACGTGAACAATGCCGACGGCATTGTCGGGTTGTTCAACTCGGCGGCATCGCGTGCAGGCGGTCTGCTCGCGACGACGACGGATGCGCAGCTGTACAAGGCGCACTTCGACGCGCTCATCCAGCTCAATCGCGCCGCGAACCGCTCGACGACGAAGACGGCATACCTCACGGCGCAAGGCGCTGCGAAGTTCCTCGGTACCAACCTGTCGGCCCAGCTCGCAGTCACCCCCGAAGATCTGACGCGGTACGGAATCGGCGGTGGAACGCGCGCGAACGTCGCAGCGATCGGCCGCACACTCATCGTCGCGGTGAAGGCGTTCAAGATGGGCCTCACCAACTCGATCGTGCTCCCGGCGATGCGCGACGATCCGCACGGCGCGTTCGACGGCGGCGACGTCAACACGGTTCCGGCGATGCTCAAGGGTGTGTTCGACGGTCTCATGTTGGACCTCACGAACACGATCGACGACGTCACGATGACGGCGCTGAACCAGGACACCGTCATCACCGTCCACGGCGACACCACGAAGAGCTGGCTCAACCGTGGCGGCTGGCCGGATGGCTCCACGGCGAACACGAACCGAGTGTACGTGTGGAGTGCGGGTCACCTCATGAGCGGCAACTTCGGTCAGGTCCGCGCCAACAACACGGCGGAAGGCTTCGACGCGAACGGCGCTCCGGTGGCGTACAACGGCGCGAACACGGCACGGTACGCGATGGCCTCCATCGCCTACGCGCTCGCCAAGCGCGACGAGCGTGCGATCGGCGCGTTCGCCAACGGCCTCACGATCTCCGGCAAGTTCGGTCGCCCGAAGGAGATTTGATCCGAGGCTTCACGCTTCCTTCGGGACTGGCGTGAGAGGCGCGAGATGTGCGTGCTAGATTAGCCGCGTGTCTCGCGCCGCTGTCATTTTCGGGCTGAGCTTGGCGCTCCTCACCGGGTGCAGCAGCAAGAACGGCGCCTCCGAGAACGGCACCGGCTCGTCGGGCTCCGCGAGCAAGCCCCCCGACGACAACACGGCGCGCGAGCAAGCGCGGTTCGATGCGGAGCGACGACCCGAGAAGGTTGTCGAGGCGCTCGGTATCAAGCCCGGATCGCGCGTGGCGGACGTCGGTGCCGGTACGGGACTTTTGACCGTGCATCTCGCACGCGCCGTGGCACCGAACGGCACGGTGGTAGCGACCGATATCGACGGCGCCGTGCTCGAGCTGTTGCACGCGCGCCTCGAAACAACAGGGCTCGCCGACGTGGTCGAGCGGCGCGTCGTCGGCGCGGAGACGCCCGGGCTCGAGGCAGGCGCATACGACGCGATCCTGCTCGCCGAGGTCGATCACTTCTTCCAGGACGCGGTCGCGTGGCTACAGGCTGCGCAGCAAGCGCTCAAGCCGAGCGGACGGATCGTGATCTCCAACCGGATCCACCACCGTGCGAAGTCGATGGCTGCGGGGCAGAAGGCGGGGCTCGTGCTACTCACCGAGTCGACGCCAGTCCCGACGCACTTCATCGCCGTGTTCACGGCCCCCCAGGAGAAGCCCAAGTGAAGCACCCTGCCCTGCTCGTCGTCCTGCTCGCCGGTTGCCCCAATCCCGACGATGGAAACCCGGACGTGCTCTGGCTCGCACTCGACGGGCGCGAGACCGAGGTGAAGCTCTCCGATCGCCAGCCGTCACCCTATTGAGCCCCAGGCGTGGGGTCCGGTGGATCCCAGGAAGCTGAATATTCGCTGAAGGCCGACGTCGCCGCCGGGACGTACAAGCTCGTGTGCGATGGCATCATCATTCGCGCTGTCGACGTGACGTTCGACCTCGTGCATCGTCGCGACGGCGTCGACACGACGCTCGCGACGATCGTTCGGCACTTCGATCCGCTCCCCGACGGCGTGTTCACGGCGCAGGCGTGTGACATCGACATGGACGCGCCGGCGATCGAGTTCGAGCCCGGTGATCAGTTCATCTTCCGTTACACGGGCGCGAACACGACGAGCACGAACGGGTACATCCCGAACGGGGATGGATACCTCGCCGAAGGGCGCATCCCGAACATCACACTGCCCAAGTAGGCACGTCGGCGCGAGCCGACAGCGCGAGCCACTCGATGGAACTAAGGTCCGTCGGCGTGAGGGTCAGCGGGCGTCCGGATCCACGTCGAGCGCGCTCTCGACCACGCGGCTTCGTCGTCTAGATCGAGCGCGTCGTAGACCTTCGCCAGCCCGTCTTCGCGTACGGCGGGATCGAAGCCGAGCACTGCATGGAGCTTGCGAGTGCAGATCGGACGCGTGCAGCGGATGTCGATCCATCTCGACGTGACTCTGCGTGCCCGCGAAGACGCACGTGAAGTAGACACGGTGCTGGAGGCCAAAGGTGTGGCCGAGCTCGTGGATCATCGTCCACGCGGCGCGGTCGAGAACGAGGCGCCGGTAGTCGGGTTTGCGCGCGACGTCATAGAACGCGGGATCGATGCGCGCGAAGCTCTGCACGGCCACGCGCTCGCGAAATGACGCCATGCCGAACACGAAGGAGGACTTCTCGGGCGCGAGGTCCATCATCGTGATCGCGAGTAGCGCGTGCGCGTCGGCGGGGAGCTGCGTCCCGAGCCAGCGAAGCAGGTCGGGCACGTAGAGCTGCACGACGGGACCGCGCGGGGCCACGATCGTCGATGTGCGCCTGGCCTCGACTTTGTCGAGAGGTACCGCCGGGAGGATGTGCACGTCGAGCCCGTAGAACGCGTTCGCGATCGTCGCGAGGTCCCCGAGGCGCGGCATGTCCTGCGCGAGCTCGCCGAGCGGCACGAGGCAGATCACGCGGCGCCTGGCGTCGGCGACGTTGTAGTTCCCGGCGCGATGCTGCGCGAAGGTCTGGCCCGGCTCGAAAGCGACGTCGAGCCAGTCGTTTGCATGTGGCGTACGGATCGGCTCGAAGCCGGCTAGATCGAAGGTGCGTTGCAGCTCCGGCGCGAGCGCGGTGACATCGCCGAGCGCGTCGCGACGATCGGCATCGGTGATGACCTTGTTGACTATGGGTGGCGGGTCGGGCGCGCGCGAGTCCGACGAACAGGCCGCGGCGAAGAACATCGCCACCACGAGTCGGGACACGGGTGCACGCGCGATCATCGCTCTCCAGTGCGGATCCATGTCGCGCGGCGCTTGGACCACGCGGCCTCGTCGGTGAATCCGAGCGTGTCGAACACGTCGGCGAGCCGGTCCTCGCGCGTCGCGGGATCGAAGCCGAGCGCGCGGTGGAGCTTGCGCGTGCACACGGGGCACGCGTGCAGCGGGCGGCTGTCGGCTTCTGTCTGGTGGTTCGCCCCGGCGAAGATGCACTCGAAGTAGATGCAGTGATGCAGGCCGAACGTGTGACCGATCTCGTGGATGATCGTCCACGCGGCGCGGCGCAGCACGAGCTGCTTCCAGTCGTCCGGACGTGCCTGATCATAGAACGCCGGGTCCTGGCGCGCGAAGCTCTGCACACCGACGCGATCGCGGAACGACGCCTGACCGAACACGTAGTTCCAATCGTCGGACGGATAGAGATCCATCATCGTCAGCGCGAGGAGCGCGAAGCCGTCGGTTGGAACACGCGGCACGAGCCAGCGCAGCACCTCGGGTGACTTCATCTGCGCGGGATCGCCGTAGCGATCGGTGCCGCGCCGCGTAGCCACGACATCGGCGAGCGGGACCGCCGGCAACACGCGCACCTCGAGCCCGTAGTAGGCGCGCACGAGGCGCGAGAGCGTCGCGAGCGATGGCGCGTCGGCCGGGAACTCGCCGAGCGGGAGGAGGTAGAGGACGTTGCGCGCGTCGTCGGGCGGCGGGAACTTCGCGTCGCGGTGTTGCGCGAAGGTCTGGCCCGGCTCCGGATGCGCGTCGAGCCAGTCGTTCATGCCCGGCCGGCGCATCGGCTCGTGATCGATCGGATCGAACGCACGCTGCAGATGCGGCGACAGCGCCGAGACGTCGCCGATCGCCACGCGGCGATCGGCCTCGGTCAGCGTTCCCGGCTTCTTCGGGGGTGTTGTGGTCGACGTGGCATCCGACGAGCACGCGACCAGCGCGAGCGCGGCGACGACGAGTGCGCGCATCACGCGTCCTCCGTGTAGTCGAGATCGACGCCGAACGTCTCGCGCAGCGCGAGCAAACCGGCGATCGCGACGCCGATCGAGACGACGCCGACGGCGGCCGCGGCGCCCGCCGGGCCGAGCGGATCCTGGAGCGCGCCGAAGCCGATCGCGAGCAGCACCGCCGAGCCGCGCACGAAGTTCGGCGTGGTCGTCGCGACCGTGGCGCGCAGGTTCGTGCCGAACTGTTCGGCGGCCGTGGTGACGAACACGGCCCAGTAGCCGGCGAAGAAGCCAATGACGGTGCAGCACGCGTAGAACGCGACGCTCGAGGTCGGGCCCACGGTGAAGTATAGGACGACCCCCGCGGCCGTACCGCCGATGAACCACGCGAGCGCGCGACGGCGCGAGCCGAGCCATTGACTGAACAAGCCAGATCCGAGATCGCCGGCGGCGCAGCCCGCGTACGCGAACATCAGCGCCGTCGCCGGCCGCGGCTCGGGATGTAACCCGAGCGATCCGCCGACGCGATCGCCGAACGTGATGAGGATGCCGATGACGTACCAGACGGGAACGCCGACGGCGATCAGGGCGAGATAGCGCTTGAAGCGCCCACCGGTGAACAGCTGGAAGAAGTTCCCGCGCGAGACGCGGGAGGCCGAGACCTTCGCGAACATTCCGGACTCGGTGACACCGATGCGAAGCGCGAGTAACGCGAGGCCCATGCCGCCGCCGATGTAGTACGCGGTTCGCCAATACGCGCCCTCCCACAGCGCGGGGACGCCGCCTCCGACGATGCCGGCCGCGACGCCGCCGCAGATGCCGACGCCCGCAACGATCGCGGTCGCGACGCCGCGGCGCTGCTTGTCCATCAGCTCGCTGACGAGCGTGATGCCCGCGCCGAGCTCGCCCGCCAATCCGATGCCGGCGATCGCGCGGCACACCGCGTATTGCTCGATGTTCGTGACCATGCCGTTCGCGAGGTTTGCGAGCGAATACGTGATGATCGATCCGAACAGCACGGACAGCCGACCGCGCTTGTCGCCCAGGACGCCCCACAGGATCCCACCGAGGATCAGCCCGCCCATCTGCATGTTGAACAGGAGCAGGCCCTTGTCGGTCAGATCGTCGCCGGCGTAGCCGAGCTCGACGAGGCTCGCCTTGCGGACCGTGCCGAACAGGATCAGGTCGTAGATGTCGACGAAGTACCCGAGCGCCGCGACGACGACCGCCAACGTGACGGCGCGTTGCGACGACTTCGCCCCCGAGACCACGACGGGACTATACCCGCGGGGGTTAGCGCATTGAATGCGTTGTTGTAATGTCGATGGTCATGAGGACCGTCCTGGTGGTGCTGGCGTTGCTGATCCTTCCCGCGCGCGCGTTCGCCAACGAGCAGCGCGCGTGGGTCCGCGAGATCAAGACCGCGGGCGATTGGAAGAACTACTCGAAGGCGGTGTCGTCCGACGAGTTCGGCAAGTTCATCATCGACCTGAAGACGAACGACATCTATTTCATCGACGTCAACCTGTTCAACATCCACGCGGACTTCGTCCTCGGCGTGCTCCTGAAGAAGGCGTGGACGGCCGAGAATATCCGCGAGTACAACAAGAACTACGAGCGCGTGAAGCCGAAGTTCATCCTCGGCTACATCACGCGGCACGTGAAGATCGACAAGTGGTCGTTCGCGTTCTGGGAGGGCGACAAGATCGGCGCGGACGACGTGGTCCGCACGCGCAAGCGCCTCGAGACGTCGTTCTTCCAGAAGGGTCTGCCATTCCGCCCCGACTCGCCCGCGCAGCTCAAGGTCGCGAGCGACGCGAAGAAGAAGGGCGTCCCGATCATCACGAGTGACGAGGTCTACAAGGCCGCCGACTTCCAGGCGTTCAACAGGGGCCGCACCGTCGGCAAGCTGCGTGTCGTACCGGTCGGCACGCCGTTCGAGTCGCTGACGTTCGATCGCCACGACATCGTGCTGCTGCAGGAGTCGTATCCGGATATCACGCCCGTCGCGGGCATCCTCGCGACTCAGTTCTCGACGCCGCTCTCCCACGTGAACCTGCGCGCGACCTCGTGGAAGATTCCGAACGCGGGCGACAAGAAGGCGCGCGACAAGTTCGGCAAGCTCGACGGCAAGACGGTCTACTACGAGGTCACGGACACCACGATCGTGCTGCGCGAAGCGACTGCGGAGGAGGTCAAAGAGCACGAGATGCGCAAGACGGAGTCGAGGACCGTCAAGCTTCCGAAGGCGAACACGACGGAGCCGCGGCTCGCGATGCTCACGCGCATCCGCGCGAAGGACGCGACCACCTACGGCACGAAGACATCGAACCTCGGCGAGATCGTGACGGCGAACCTGCGCGGCGTGAACGTGCCGATCGGCTTCGGCGTCGGCTTCTACTACTACGTGCAGCACTTGACCGCGAACGGCCTCGACAAGGACGTCGACGCGCTCCTGCGCGATCCGAAGTTCAAGACCGACGCCACGTGGCGAAAGACCGCGCTCGAGGCGCTGCGCGGCAGGATCGCGAAGGCGCCGATCGACCAGACCTCGCTCGACGCGATCTACAAGCGCGTGCGTCTCGACCTCGGCGGCAAGGGCGTGTTCGTGCGCAGCTCGACGAACGCGGAGGACCTGCCCGGCTTCAACGGCGCGGGCCTCTACGACACCGTGCCGAACGTCCGCGGCAAGCAGGCACTCGGCGAGGCGCTGCGCAAGGTGTGGGCCTCCGTGTGGACGCTGCGCGCGGTCGACGAGCGCGAAGCATTCGGCATCGATCACCGCCAGGTCTTCGGCTCCGTGCTCGTGCAAGTCGGCGTCAACGCGAGCGCCGCGGGCGTCCTCGTGACAAAGAACCTGTGGGACGTCTCCGACGACCGCAGCTACACGATCAATGCGAAGTTCGGCCTCGGCATGCGCGTCGTCGAGGGCCAGAAGGTCCCCGAGCAGATCATCTTCGACCCCGGAAACGACGGCACGAAGATCATCTCCCGCTCCGACGATCCGGTGATGCTGACGTTCGACGCGAACGGCGGCATCGTCGCGGTACCCGTGCCGCCCGGCGAGGGCGTGATCCTCACCGAGGCGCGCGCGAAGTCCCTCGCGACGCAAGTCCAGCAGGTGATCACCGTGTTCGACCACGGCCTACCGCTCGATGTCGAGTGGGTGCTCGAGGGCGAAAAGGTGTGGATCGTCCAGGCGCGGCCGTACGTGGGCGGCTAGGAGTACAGTACGCCCGTGCGAAGTCTGCTCCTGCTCGCGATAGCGCTCGGTGCGTGCGACCTGCAACCGCCGCCCAAGAAGTCGCCTCCTCCACCGACGACACCGACGGATCTGCCGCCACCTCCCACACCGAACACACCACCGCCGCCCGAGCCCGTGCTCGTCGTCGATGCAGGTGTCGGCGCGGTCGCCGATGCAGGTGGCGCCGCGGTCGTCGACGCGGCCGCCCCGGTCGCCCCCCCCGACGCGGTCGAGACGTCGGCGCCGTGTAACGACGTCGGCGTGAAGGTCGCCGCGTCGATTATCGAGACCGCGACCGACCCAGCGCAAAAGGCCGCGCTGACGCAGGAGCGCGATCGCATCGTGCGCCGCGTCGCCGAGGCGTGCACGCGCGACGGCTGGACCAAGGCGCAGCGGGATTGCTTCCTGACCGCGAAGACCGCCGAGGACATGCAGGCCTGCGGTCGCGACCTCGCCGCGCCTCGCGAGTGAGCCGCGGGCTTTGCTACCGCTGCGTGCTGAGCGGCGAGCGGTACCCGTGGTCTTCGGCCCTGCGCGCGCGCTCGCCGAGACCGCGGCACACGGCGGCCGCGAGGCCCGGGACGTCGTCTACGAGCTCCTCGAAGTCGATGCGCTCGAGGCGGACGAGGCGAGACGCCCGACGGGCGCGAAGGTCGCTCGCGATCGGCGCCGGCGCGAACGGCGCGAGCTCGTCGACCACATCGCCGTTGCCGATCAAGCGATCGCCGAGGACGAGCTCGCCGTCGTCGACGAGGATCAGCGCGTCGATCGCGTCGCCTGCAGTGACGACGACGCTGCCCTCGCGAATGGTGGACCACCGCGCTCGCTCCGCGACATCGGCGAGCTGGCGCGTCGACAGCGACGCGAGAAGTGGCACCTTGCCCAACGCGATCAGGGTCTCTACACGACTCGGCATATCGTCTCCTTCGGTCGCTCGTTGTGCGATGGGCTCGGGCTCGGACTCGGTCGAGAGTGCTTCGGTCACGCGGCGTAACAGGTCCGCCGGGGTCGCGGCGAGCGCCTCGACGCGCGCGGCGTTCGTGATCTGATCCCGGTGCGCGTTGCGGCCGGCGGCGCCGAGCAGGTGCAGGACGAGACCGCGAGCGAGCCGGTCGCGGCCCGCGAGCTCGGCGCGGATGACCTCGTCGCGCGAGGGACACGCGATGTCGGCGTTCGCGAGGTGCGCGGCGCGATCGGCGGGCGTCAGATCGTCGACGGCTTCGACGAGGCGACTGACGAGCGCGCGCGGGAGGGCGGCGTCGATCACGGCGAGCGTGCGCGCGCGTTCGTGCGCGCCGCGAGCGTGACGCCACGCTTTCGCAGCGTCGGCGATCGCGCGCGAACGGCGGCGCGCGGCGACGAGGAGGAGCACCGTGTGAGCGATCTCGCGCAGGCGCTCGTCGAGCCGGCGCGCCAGCAGCTCGTCGCCCGGCTGATCGAGCACGGCGATCGCGGCATGCGTCGCATCGAGCGCGTCGAGCTCTGCGTCGACGAGGCGATCGAGTGCGCCGGCGGTCACCGGCAGCTCCGCGAGGAGCGCGGCCGCGCGATCGCGTGCGCGACGGCGCCCCCACGCGGCGGTGGCGATCAACTCGCCGGCGGCGGCGGGGCCGAGCGCGGTGAGCGCTTCCTCGGCGGCGGCGCGCACCTCGTCGTCGGGCTCTCCGAGCGCGCGTGCGACGCGGCGAAGATCCTCGGGCTCGACGGCGTCCGCGCCTTCGAGCAGGTTGCCGTAGAGACGCAGCGCGGCCGCGATCTCGGGCGGCTCGTCGCCACTCGAGTCGGGCACGCGCAAGAGCGACGTGAGCGCGTGCTCGGGCGCGACCGGCGACGCGGCGGTCTCGACGCGCTCGCGCACGAGCTCGAGTAGATCGGCGCGCAAGAGCGCGAGCTCCGCGTCGCGCCGATCGCGCGCCCACGCGACGACACGCGCGAGTGCCGTGAAGCCTGCCTGCCGGCTCGCGCCGTCGCCACGCTTGCGGCGCAAGGCGCGCGAGAGGTGGCGCGCGACCTCGAGCACGCGATCTTCGTCGACAGGGAGCTGGGCGAGTGCGCGCGCGGTCTCGACGCAGAGCTCGTCGATCGCGACGCGCGAGTTGACACCGCTGTCGCGCACGGCGTCTCCGAGAATGGTGAGGAGGTCGCCCGCGCCGTCGGCATCGGCTTTCGCCCGGGTGAGCCGGAGGATCGCGAGCTCGGCCGACAGCGCGATGGCCGCGTTTCGCGACGCGACGAGCGACGTCAGCGCCACGTGCGCATCCGGGGACGCCCCGCGCGCGAGCCCGAGCGCACGAATAGCTAGCTCGCGCTGCAGGGCAATCGTGGACTCGGACGAGCCACGCGCCGAACCAAACGGAAACGCACGAGGAGCGCGCACACCCTGCAGGCGACCATCGAGCTCGCGCTCGGCAGCGGCATCGGATCCCGGTTCCTGTGGAGCCTCCGCGCGCGGTGCATCGAAGCGAGTACGTGCTGGCGCATCGGGGCGAGCATCGAATCCCTCGCGCCGCGCGTCGGCGTACGCATCGGATCCCGAAATGACCCCCGCGTCGCGATCGGCGCTTTCGATGCCCTTCGCCGCGTCGACGACGGCACCAGAGAGCGCCTCCCCGTACACCTCGGCGGGAACCTCGAGCACCTGCACGAGCGCGCGCCACACGGCGACGCCGCCGCGCTGGGTGGCCACTTTCACGAGCGGTGCGATCGCGTCGACGCGCCCGCGCTCGTGCAGGCGCGCGATCACTTCGGCCGCACGCTCGGGCCGGGGACCGTCGAGCTCGCGCACGAGCGCCTGCAACGCGCGATCGTCGACGGCGGCATCCGCGTCCGAGACGTGCGTGATCTGCTCGACGGCGAGCGAGGGAAGAGCGCGCGCGATCCGCGCGGAGGCGATCAGCCACAGCGCCGCAGCGATCGCGGTGATCGCATAGAAGATGGCCGGCGAGCCCGCGAGGATCGCGGCAACGAGCCCACCGATCACCGCACCCGCGCGCTTCGCCGTGCCGTCGAGGAAGCCGGCGACGCGCCCGCGCATCGCGACGGGCAACAGCGTCTGGGCGAGCCTCTCGGCGGGCGTCTCGACGGACGCGTCGAGGACGCGCGCGGACGCTTGCGCGGCGATCGCGACCGCGAGGATCGGCGCGATCACGAGCCCGAGACCGGATGCGAGCGCGACGAGCGGCGCGACGAGCATCGCGCGGCCCGTCCCGAGCCGGGCAAGCAGGAACGGCGTGAGCGCGAGCTGGACGATCAGCGTCACGATCTGTGCGCCGCCGCGTACGCCGCCGAGGATCGCGGCGAGCTCGGCCGTGGAGCCGCCGCGATGCGCGACCTCGACCCCGAGCGCGAAATACACGAGCGACGCGAACACGCCGCCGGCGAACACGACGATCGCGAGGTGCCGCGCGAGTGGATGCCGGCGCACAGCGCGCGCGCCGTCGCGCCACGATCGCGTGAGGAGCGCGCCAACGTGCGCAGCGGCGGTTTTCACACGGCGCGTCTGCGGCAAACGCGCGGCACCGAGCGCAGCGAGTGCGAGGAGGATCGCGCTCGTGACGAGCACGCCCCGCGCGCCGAGCTCGGACGCGATCGGCACGACAAGCACCGCGCCGATCGCGGCGCCCGCCCCTCCCATCGCCGCGATGATCGGCAGCAAGCGCTGGCTGCGCCGCGCGTCGAGGCGCTCGGCGATCACCACCCAGAACGCGAGATCGGTCGCGGCGGCGAGCTGCTTGCCCCCGACGAGCGTGAGCACTGCAGTCGGGCTCGGCGCGATCGCCGACAACGCAGCGAGGCCGGCGATCACGATCGCGGAGATCGTCGCGAGGGTCGCGAGGACCCGCCGCCGTTCGAGGCGATCGGCCAGCCCGCCGACGACGGCGAGCACGACCGCGAGCAGCGCGCTCGACGCGGCGACCGCCTCGCCGAGGTGCGATGGCCCGATCTCCGAGAGGAACATCGCGTCGGCGGCCGCGGCCGACATGGCCGCACCAGCGCTCGCGAGCGCGAACACGACGCCACCGGTCCCGAGCAGCGCACGTTCCTCGGGGCGCAGGACGGCGCCGCCGAGCCGCAGGCCCGGCGCCGACGTCGCTACGGCGGCCCCTCGCACGGCCCGAGCATAGTGGCAAAGCGACCCGCGATGCGGGTACCGGCGAGCGCCGTCCGGCCTGCGTGGGTCGACGACTAGAACACGCGTCGAGCACCGACGCACGGGTCACGCGTCGAGCGAGGGCGCCCGGATCGGGGAGCGAGGCCGCTACCAAGGGGCCGCCGCCGTGTCATGCTCGACGCATGCGTTCGGGCACCCGCCTCGCGTTGCTCACCCTCGTCGCGGGCGGGGCGATCGCAGGCCTCGCGATCGCGCAGACCCGGTCGTCGTCGCGCAAGATCCCTGTGGTCCACGAGGACCTCCCGGCGCCCAACGGCGACAAGGTCTCCCCGCTGATCGGCGCGACGACCGGCTCCGCCGGCGCACCTCCTGCGGCGTTCACGGCGGGCGACAAGGTCATCCCGCGCCCGACGGAGAAGTCCGCCGCGAAGTCGAAGAACGATCCGGTCCTCGGAACGAGCCAGTTCTCTGCCGACCGCGCGACCACGATGAAGCCCGACGACAACACGGGCCCCGACGGCACACTCCACTACGTCAGCGTCTTCAACCCCGACGTGATCCCGTTCAAGCGCATGTCGTCGCTGGACAGCGCGGGCGACGACTTCACGCTGCGCATCGCGCGCCCCGCGATGACCGAGGTCCCCATCGGTGGCGTGACCGCGAAGGGACGCGATCGCTTCTGGGGTTCGGTCAAGGTCCAGCTCTCGCCCGGCGCAGACGTCCCGTTGCCGAGCGTCGCGCCCGACATGCGCGTGCTGTGGTACCGCGTGAAGCCAAACATCCCGCTCGTGTTCGAGAAGGACGGCGCAGACAATTTCTACGTCCGCACCAACGAGTCGAGCGCGTCGGGCGTCTACGACCTGCAGTTCCTCGTCGACGCGGACACGGGTTACTTCGCACCGCAGCTTCCGCGCGGAGCGAAGTACACGCCGCGCATGATCGCGACGATGACGCCACCCGAGCTGAAGCCGGTGCTCCCGGAGGCGGTCCGCAAGTCTGCTATGCGCATGCTCGACAAGTTCGGCGTAGACGCCGATATGGATCTCTCGCACGCGTTCAACAAGCTCGTCGGATACTTCCGAGCGTTCGAGGCCAAGAAGCTCCCGAATTCGACCGGCAACATCTACGAAGATCTGTGCGACTCGCAGGCCGGTGTGTGCCGCCATCGCGCGTTCGCGTTCATGATCACGATGAACGTCCTCGGGATCCCGACGCGCTACGTGCAGAACGAGGCGCATGCCTTTGTCGAGGTGTGGTTCCCCGAGCGGCGCTGGCAGCGTATCGATCTCGGTGGCGCCGCCCTGCGCCTCGAAGTCACCGGCGCCGAGGACAAGACGGTCCACCGGCCCGCGGCTGACGATCCGTTCACGAAGCCGCCCGAGTACTCGCAGAGCTACACCCAGCTCGAGGGCGACATCCGTGGCCTCACCCAACAGCAGCTCGCCGACAAGAAGCGCCCCCTCGATGAGGCACCGCCGTCGAGCTCGTTCGATGGCACCAACCCCAACAGCGGCGGGGGCACCGGGAGCGCGGGCGATCCCGCGCGGGCGACCGGCCCCGATCGCATCACGCCTGATCCGACGCTCCCCACGGTCTCGCAGGATCCGAAGAAGCTCACGCCAAAACTCGAGGTCACCACGGCCGATTCGTCGGCGTTCCGCGGAGACATGGTTCATATCGAGGGTCGCGTCACCGCCGACGGTAAGCCCGTCGCCGATCACCCGATCGACGTGTTCCTCGCGCCCGCGGGTCGTGGAGGCGCCGGCCCCATCCCACTCGGGCGCACCGTCAGCGACAAGACCGGCGCGTTCCGCCAGGACTTCACGCTCCCCAGCACGCTGAACCTCGCGACGTACGAGATCTATCTCGCGAGCCCCGAGGACAGCTACTACAACGCGTCCCTGAGCAACTAACACCGGATCCTGAAAATCTCAATTCTCGGTTCTCGGTTCACTGTTCACTATTCTGTCAGGGGCTTCATTTCAAGATCGGCTCTAACTAACACCGGATCCTCTGCACGTCCTCGGTTCTCGGTTCGCTGGCGGATTTTCACTGCACCCGCCGGCGCCTGCGGTGCCGCCAGCCCGTGTCGGCGCGGGTACTAGAAGATCTGCGTCGCAAAGCAGAGCTCGACGGAGACATTCGCCTGCGAGTCGGCCTCTACCGGGCGGTGCGAGAATCTCGGATCAGCAAATGGGCAACGGCCCGTCACGCGTCGGGGAGCGAACAGGCGACTACATGTGGGCAGATCACCCGAGCGTGACGGGAAGGGAGACCTGCGTCGGCGCGCCCGTCGCGGGGAACTTCATCTTGCCGAGCGACCGCTGCACGCAGGTCAGGAGGCCCTTCTCGAACAGGTACCGGGGCGCCTGGATCCGCGACTTCAGGACCCGCCCGTCGGCGCCGACCACCATCTTCACCATGATCGTCGCCGACAGATCCGTGTTCGTCGCACTGTTGACCACGCACGACCGGACGCCCCCCGACTGCGACCCGATCGCGGCGTTGATCTCGCCGTCGTCGAGAGGACGCGACTCCTTGCCGCCGCTCATGTCGATCTTCGTCGGTGGCAGCGAGACGTCGTCGCCGCGCCACTCGAGCGCGCGATCGGCCGCAGACAATTGCGCGAGCGGCTCCGTCTCCTCGTAGTACTCGCCCGAGTCCTCGCCGAACGTGCCGTCGATGGTCGGCAGGTCGCCCGCAGCCGTTGTCCCCGGGTCGCGCGGGCGTCGTTTCTTCTTCTTCTTGCCCGCGGGCCCTGCATCGCCGGGCGCAACGGACACGACACCCGCGTCGATCGGCGCCTGTGCAGTAGTGGCCCCGCCGCCCCACGGTGGACGCAGCGCGAGATACATTCCCCCGGCACCGACGATCAGTCCGATGACGATTCCGACAGGGCCTCGCACGAACAGCTTGTATCACGCGTCGGAGGTCGCGGCCGGTACCGTGTTCTCGGCCGGTCGGGCGACCGCGGTCCTGCTCGCCTCCTTCGGCGGTTACCTCGTCGCCGCGGTCGTCCTCGCGTCCGCCGGCGTGGGCATGATCGTGACCATCATCGGCTACGAGGCCGTGCTCCTGCTGATCCCGGTCGCGATCGCACGCGGTCACCGAGGCCTGCTCGGGCTTCGCCGACCGGATACTCGGTTCATCGTGGCCGCGCTGCTGATCGGCTCGTCGCAGTGGATCCTGAACCTCGTCGTCCACGGCGCCATTGCCGATTGGATCGACCTTTCGCAGGATGGCATCGCTCGCCTCGAGGAGGTTGCCGTCGACCCTCCGCTCGGGCTGTCGCTGTTCGCGATCGCGCTCGTCCCCTCGATCTGCGAGGAGGTCCTGTTCCGCGGCGTCTTCGCGCGCGGCCTCGCGACGCGCTTCGTCCCCGCGGTCGCCATCGTGGTGTCCGCGGCGATGTTCAGCGCGTTCCACCTGTCGCCGATCCAGGCGGTGCCGACATTCCTCCTCGGGCTCGTGTATGGCTCCCTCGCGCTCGCGTCGCGATCGTGCATACCGACGATCCTCGCGCACCTCCTCAACAACACGCTCGCGATCCTCGTCGCGCAGGACGTGGTCCCGTGGCTCGCCTATGACACGTACGCAGGCGCCGGTGTCGCGCTCGTACTCACCGCGAGCGGGCTCGCGATCGCCATCCGAGGCCGCCCATGAGTGACTCGAAGCTCGAATTCACGACGCTCGTCCTGCGCCGTTCGCTCGCGACGGATCTCTCGGAGCTCGCGCCCGTCACCGCGCCGCACGTGATGTCGTACGGTCCCGAAGATCGCACCACACAGGAGCTGCAGCTCGCGCTGTCCGAGCTCCCCGACGAGGCCCGCCCGACCACCGTCGCGCGCTTGCTGGTGCCCGACGGCGTGCGCCTCGAGGAGGTCGACGTCGAGATCCCGCGCAAGGCGCTGCCCGGCAGGCTCGGACGCCCGATCACCGTGACCGTCACCGTTGTCGTCGTGCCGGAGCCACGCCCCGCCAATGCGGGCGGGGGCATTGCGGGCCACTGGGTGTTCGTCCCGATCCTCGGCCACGCGTGCTTCGTCACGCCGAAGCAGGATCTCGCGCAGCGCGTCTCCGACGAGGTCAGCGTGTTGCCGGCCGCGCTCGCTCTCGAGCTCGACGGCTGGAAGCGCCTCATGTCGTGGGCGCCGACGCAGCTCGAACCGCTCGAAGTCGAGCTGTCGACGACACCCTTGTCCGAAGCGCAAGGTCGCAAGGCGCTCGCCGAGCAGGAGCGCCGGCGCCAGGCAATCGCGACGCTCGACGGTGCGGGGCGCCGCATCACTCCCCTCGATCCCGCACCGCCCGTCGTCGGGCGCGACGAGCTGCTCGCCGATCTACATCGGTTACTCGACGGTCCGGTGCGCCGCAGCGTTCTTCTCGTCGGCGATGAGGCCGCCGGCAAGTCTGCGCTCGCGCTCGCGTGGTCCACGAAGAACGCGCAGCGCATGATGTGGGCGACGTCGGCGGCCGAGCTCGTCGCCGGCGCGAGTGGGCTCGGGGAGTGGCAAGAGCGCGTGTCGGCCGTGATCGCCGCCGCGGAGATCCTCGACGCGATCCTCTACTTCGACGACTTCGGCGCTCTGTTCGCGGACCGCCCCGCAGAGGGCGGCATCGAGCTCGGCGCGGCGATCCGCCGCCATGTCGTCGACGGGCGCATTCGCGTGATCGGCGAGCTCACGCCGGTCGCGCTCGATCGTGCGGAGCGCCGCGACGTCTCGCTGATCAGCGCGATGTTGCGCCTCACCGTTCCGCCGACGGATCCCGACACGACGGTCGCCGCGTGTCGCGCGTGGGCGCACTACTGGGTGAAGACGCAGCGGCATCGCCCGCAGGTCGCCGCCGACGCGATCCCGCTCGCCGTGGAGCTCGCGCGCCGCTACCTGCCCTATCGCGCGTTCCCCGGCAAGGCGGTCCGTCTCCTCGAGGAGCTGCGCGTCGCGCACGATCAGGATCGTGACGAGCGCGGTCACGGTAAGTTGCTCGGCGGGAGCGAGCTGTACGCCGCGTTCTCGTGGTCGACGGGCGTCCCCGTCGCGCTGCTCGCCGACGACAAGCCGCTCGCGCAGACCGAGGTCATCGCCGCGCTCCGCAAGCGAATGATCGGCCAGGACGCCGCCGTGCGCCGCGTCGCCGAGGCGATCAGCGTCGCGAAGGCGCGTCTCCAGCCCGCTGACAAGCCGCTCGCGACGCTGCTCTTCGTCGGTCCAACGGGCACCGGCAAGACCGAGCTCGCGCGCTCCGTCGCGGCGTATCTGTTCGGCGACGCGAACCGCATGGTGCGGCTCGACATGAGCGAATACACGGATCCGTGGGCCGCCGAGCGGCTGTTCGGAGGTGACGGCAGTGATGGCCGGCTCACCGCAGCGGTGTGCAGCCAACCGTTCGGCGTCGTACTGCTCGACGAGATCGAGAAGGCGCACCCGTCGGTGTTCGATCTCCTTCTTCAGGTTCTCGGCGAAGCGCGCCTCACCGACGCGCGCGGTCGCACCACGTTCTTCCACAACGCGATCATCGTGCTGACGTCGAACCTCGGCACCCGCGGCGCGAAGGGCTCGCTCGGTCTCGGCCGCGATCGCACCGACGCAGAGAGAGCAGAACGCGAGGATCGCAGGTTCCGCGATGCCGTGTATGCCGCCTTCCGTCCCGAGCTCGTCAACCGCCTCGATCAGATCGTCGTGTTCCACCCGCTCACGCAGGACGAGGTCTCGAAGATCGCGCGCATCGCGATCGATCGCCTCGCGGAGCGCCGCGGCCTCACGCAACCCGGCGTGCTCCTCGACATCTCGCCGCGCGCCCTCGAGGTGATCGCCGAGCGAGGCTTCTCGCAGGAGCTCGGGGCACGCGCGCTGCGCCGCTACGTCGACACCGCGATGCTCGCACCGGCCGCGCGCCTCCTCGCGAAGGCCGGCGCCGACGGGCATGGCGGTACGTTGACTGTCCGCGCCGCCGACGAGCCGCCCGTCGCGCGTCCGGAGGGCTCGCGCATCGGCGAGGTCGGCGCAAGTTCGGCCGCAAGCTCGGCGAACGACCTCGTCGTGGGGCTCTATCGCCGGAGCGCCGCCACCGGAAAGCGCCTCGTGCGCTCCGCGCTCGCGCTCGGCGAGATGCGCCGCTCGACGGATCGCGACATGGCGATCGACGCCGTGAAGAACGTGCGTGACCGCATCGGAGAGATCGCCGCGACGCTCGCGACGGCGAGCGAGCGAAAGGACGGTCGCCACAAGCTCAGCGGCGCGGACATCGCCCGTCACTCGCAGCAGCACGCTCGGCTGTCGGGTCTCATGGAGACGTGCGCGAAGGGCCGCGCCGACCTGCGCGTCGCCGAGGATCTCTGCCTCGAAGCGCTGGCACGCGACATCGACGCCGTCGATCTCATCGACGGCGCGGTCCTCCAGCGCCAGCAGTTCCGTCGCGACTGGTTCTGGTTGCGCACCGCGCTCAAGCCGATCCGCCCCGGCGCGACACTGCTCGTGCATTCGCCGGACGCGCGCATGGCGGTGACCGCGTACGTGAAGATGCTCGCCGCCGCCGCCGAGGCGCACGGCTGGCCGATCTGGATCCACTTCCACAACGAGAAGCCCCCCAACTGGAAATGGCACTGGGGTCCCGCGCGCGATCGCGAATGGATCGAGGAAGACTTCACGCCAAACCGCGCACAAACCGCCGTGCTCGTGCGTATCGCGGGTCAGGGCGCGGATCTCTTGTTCGGTCTCGAGAAGGGGCTGCACCGCATCCACGGCGTCGCCGGTGAAGCAGCGCACGTCTGGGTCGACCTCCTCGAGCCACGCGCGGAGATCCTCGACGACGAATGGAACACGCTGCCGTGCGCGCCGAGTGACCGCCCACCGCGCGGGTCGCCCGCGTTCGAGGTTACTGCTCAAAGCAAGGGGCACTCGCTCCACTACGGCGTCGATCTCGACATCCCATGGGAGGAGCTGCCCGCGCGCCTCGCCGAGCGCGCAGCGTACGTCCTCCAGTTCGAGTCGGATCACGACACCCTGTGGGTCTGGGAGCGACCGCTCCAGGCGCTCGAAGCCGCGCGTAAGAAGCTGAAGGAGACGCCGTGAAGATCGACTTCCGCGTCGGCGCGTACCAGAAGAAGCGCGAAGGGGAAGAGGAGTGGACCGCGCTCACGCCGCTCGGCTTCCCCGTGTTCGTGTCGGGCACGGGCGAGGTGAAGCTGCGCGAGAAGCTCGTCGAGCGACTGCGCGAGGCGCTGCGCCGCGCGCGTCCCGATCAACAGGATCTGTTCCAGCTCCCGCTCGGCACCGAGCTCGTGCGCATCTCCGTCGACGTGAAGCTCGAGAACGGCAAGCTGCACGGCCAGGTCCCGTTCATCGTCGAGCCGCGCTGGACCGGCGACGACCGGCAGACGCTCGTCGTCTATCACCCGCTCTATCGCGAGCACTGGTTCACCGTGGCGATTCGCGACGACCTCGAAGCGATCGTGCCGACGTTCTTGCGCCATCACTTCGCGGACGCGCACGAGGACGACCTCGAGGAAATGGGGACCGACGGCAAGGATCGCCTCGTCCCGATCGCGTTCTCCGCCGAGCCGAACTCGCTGCTCGACCTGTTGCCATCGCGCAAGAAGGACACGCGCGCCACCGCGTCTGCCGCGCGCACCGAGCGCGTGCTACACGACCTCGGAATCGACGAGACGCGCCACGCGAGCGGCGACGAGGTTCGGCTCGGCGTCCCGCGTTCTCCGTATCGCGAGCGACTCTCGTATCTACTCGGTGGAAAGCGTCCGCGATCGACCGCGGTGATCGGGCCGCCCGGCAGCGGCAAGACGATGTTGATCCGTCAGTGGATCGCCGACCGCCTCGACGAAGATGGCTTCCCGATCCACAAGAACCTCGACCGCGTGTCTCATGTATGGCGCCTGTCGGGCAAGCGCGTCATCGCCGGCATGTCGTACCTCGGGCAGTGGGAGGAGCGCTGTCTGTCGATCCTCGACGAGGCGCGCAAGCACGATGGCATCCTGTGGATCGAGGATCTGCACCTGTTTGGCCGGCTCGGTCAGTCGCGGCAGAGTGAGCGCAGCTTCGCGGACTTCTTTCGCGGGCCGGTGCGGCGCGGCGATCTCGCGATCCTCGCCGAGATGACGCACGAGCAGTTCGCACGCCTCGAACGTGACGCCCCCGGTCTCGCCGAGGCGCTCGCGACCGTCGTCGTTCCGGCCGCGTCGCCGCAGGAGACGGCGGTGCTCCTCCTCTCGGAGCTGCGCGAGCTCGAGACGGAGAACCAGAACGTCGATACGCATCCGTTCGTCCCGCGCACCGCGCTCGAGCTCGGCAGCGCGTTGTTCCCGTGGCGCGCGCGGCCCGGTGTGGCGGTCGAGCTCGTGCGCCGCGTCGTCGAGACCCACAAGGGCGACGACATGGTCACGCCGCGCGATGTCCTCGCCTACCTCGCACGCACGACCGGCCTGTCCGAGAAGCTTCTGTCGCTCGACGAGACGCTCGACCCCGACGAGATCGAGGCGGCGTTCGCGGCGCGCGTGATCGGCCAGCGCGTCGCGACCAAGGCGGCGACCGATGTCGTGTTGCGCATGCGGTCGGGGCTTGCGGATCCGCACCGCCCGATCAACGTGATGCTGTTCACCGGCCCGACCGGCACCGGTAAGACGGAGCTCGCGACGGCGATCGCGGAGTACCTCTACGGCTCCACGGACCGGCTCGTGCGCATCGACATGGGCGAGCTATCGGGTCCCGACGCCGTCGCGCGCTTGATCGGCGATCGCTGGAGTCCTGATGGACTGCTCACGTCGCGCGTGCGCGCGCAGCCATTCTGCGTCGTGCTCCTCGACGAGATCGAGAAGGCGCACTCGCAGGCGTTGCACCTCTTGCTGCAGCTGTTCGACGAGGGTCGCCTCACCGACGCGAACGGCGAGGTCGCGAGCTTTGCGAGCGCGGTCGTCATCATGACGTCCAACCTCGGCAGCCGGAACTCCGCGCCGATCGGCTTCGGCGAGATGCGCGATCGCGTGCTCGCAGATGTCGCCAAGGCCGTTCGCGAGTTCTTCCCCGTCGAGCTGTTCAACCGCATCGACCAGGTCGTGCCGTTCGAGCCGCTGACGCTCGACGTCGCGGCGCGGGTCGTCGACAAGGAGCTCGCGAAGCTGCTCGCGCGGCGCGGGTTACGCGAGCGCAACACGTTCGTCTACGCGGGCGCGGCCGTGCGCAAGCGCGCCGTCGCGGACGCGTTCGACACGCGCTACGGCGCGCGCACCGTGAAGCGCTGGCTCGAGGAAAAGATCGGCGGCGCGCTTACGGACCTGCTGGCGTCCGCACAGGCTGCGCGGCTGCGCATCGTGCGGCTCGCCGAGAGCGAGGGACAGATCGCGGCCACGCTCGAGCCGCTCCGCGAACGCGACCCTTTGCCGGGGCCGTACGCGCTCGAGGGAGCGCTCGACCTCGCAACCGCAGCACTCGAGCCCGCGATCGCGGTGGCGGTCGCGGCGATCGATCGGGTACGCACGTCGCCGGCGATCGCGCGCGCGAAGGAGACCGCCGGCGGGGAGCTGCGCTACTACGTCGACGAGCTCGAACAGCGGTTGCAGGCGCTCGCGGAGCTGTTCGGCATGCGCGAGCCCATACACGCACCGGATCCCGTCGATCGCGACGAGGACGAGCCGATGTACCACGAGCGTATCCAGAACCAGTCGCACGGCGCGGGCCGTGTCATCCGCGTGCGTATGCGATCGAACCCGAAGGTGACGCGGCCACCCGCATCGCGCGACACGCTGATCGCGGGCATCGCGGAGGCGCTCCTCATCGAGCGCGCGATCGACAAGCTTCTCGATCCCGACGAACACGCGGTCACGCTCGTGTTCTCGCGCATCGGCGCAACGGCCGACGCCGCTGGCCTTCACGTCGCCGTCCAGACGATCGCGCAGCCCGCCTGGATCGAGAGCGCTGCGTCCCTCGACAAAGACGGCCTGAACACGGTGAACACCGACAGCACGAAGCCGCTGACCGATCTCCATCGCAAGCTGAAGCTCGCGAGCGACGCGTGTGTCCAGCTCCGCGGGCTGTTCGTTCGCAGCGCGCTCGAGGGCGAACACGGCACATGGATGGTGCGCGCGGCCGCCGCCGAGCCGGACGTAGTCCGCGTGGAGCTGCGCAGCGGGATCCGCGGCAGCGCGGAGGACGTCCTGCGCGAACACGCCGCCAGACGCTCGGAGCTCGAGCGCGTCCTCGAGCAGGGCGGCCCGCTTCCGCCGAACCCCGATGCGCTGTTGCCGGTCACCCGAACGGTGACGTATCGCGCGCCGCTCCGCGTCGGCGAATCGTACAACGTCGAGCTCGAGGACTTCGCGACGGGCTGGGTCGATCGCGGCAACCACCGCTCGCTCGCGGCCGCGATCCGGCGGGCGTGGCACCTCGCATGGAGCCGGCGGCGAAGGGGGACCCCGTGAAGCGCCCGTCGTTCCGCGTGTTCATCACGCATCACCACGGCGGACTCGTCAGCGCCGTGATGCTCCGGCGCTTTCGCGTGTTGTTCGACAAGCCACCGCCCGCAGCGATGGCACGTACGGTCGACGACGCGCTCGCGCGGCTCGCTCCCCACGCCGCGCTCCTCGTCGACGATCAAGCGTCCGAGCGCTACGAGTGGAGCGACGACCTCGAGCTGCGGCGCATCGACGTCGACATTCACCCCGGTCGCCCCGATCCGCGCGGCTACGTCATCGCGGCGTCGACGGTACCGATCCGGCTCGGCTACGCGGCGGCCAAGCTCGAGGGCGGCGACCTCTACCGCGTGATCGTCCCGCGCTTCGACTGGACGTTTGTCGCCGAAGATCTCGCGGCGGTGCCGGACACGATCCGCTCGCTCGTCTTCGCAGGGCTGATCGGCGATGCGGCGGCATCGCTCTACGACGTGCGCCGCGAGGTCGACGAGGAGATCCGCACGTGGACGCCCGTCGACGCCGCCGCGAAGCAGAAGTCGCGCGCCGAAGCGCAGCGTGTCGCGTCGCCGACGCTCGAGGCGGTCGCCGAGGATTGGGTCGCGCTCGCCGACAAGCACCGGCTGCGTCCCACCGTCGGCGTCGATCCGATCTTCGACACGAACGAGCAACATCTCCTTCTTTTTCCGGACAAGATGCCGAGCGTGTTGCTCGTCGGCCCGCGCGGATCGGGCAAGTCCACCCTGGTGCGCCGCTTCGCGCGCGCGCTCCTCGATCGAGGCCGCGGCAAGAACGCGACACGACGCGCGCTGTGGGCGACGAGCGCGGATCGCATCGTCGCCGGCATGATCTACCTCGGGATGTGGCAGCAGCGGGTGCTCCACCTCGTCGACGAGATGTCGAACGGCAACGACGTCCTGTACGTCGACCGCCTCGTCGACATCATGGCGCCGATGTCGGACGGCGCATCGATCGCCGAGCTGCTCGCGCCCGCGGTGATCGCGAAGGAACTGTCGTTGATCGCCGAGTGCGACGAGGTCGAGCTCGTACGCGCGCGCCAGAAGGCGCCTGCGTTCGTCGACGCGCTCACCGTGATCCGCGTACCCGAAGCCACGGGCGCGCAGACGATCGCGCTGCTCGAGCCGTACGCGCAACGAACGAAGCCGCCGACGGCGCTCACGCACGATGCCGCGCGCCGCCTCGTCGAGCTCCTCGGCGCGTTCCGCCGCGACACCGCGTTTCCGGGCAAGGCGCTGTCGTTCCTCGACTACCTCTCGACACGCGTCGAGAAGCTCAAGGCGCGCGAGGAAGCGAAGCAGCTCGACGTCGGCGAGCTGACCGAAGCGTTCGGTGCGTGGTCGGGCTTGCCCGTCGATCTACTCGCGCCCGAGCGCGCCCTCGACACCGCGGCGATCGCGGTGCATCTGATGAAGGGCGTCGTCGGCCAGGATCACGCGTGCACCGTCGCGGCGCGCGTGATCGCGCGACTCAAGGCCGGCCTCGACGATCCGCAACGCCCCGTCGGCACGCTGTTGTTCGCGGGGCCCACCGGCGTCGGCAAGACCGAGCTCGCGAAGCAGCTCGCGCGCTACCTGTTCGGCGACGCGGATCGCCTGGTGCGCGTCGACATGAGCGAGCTCGTCACCGGTGGCGCGATCGCGCGCCTGATCACGCCCTCGCCCGCCGGCACGTCCCTCGCAGATCGCATTCGCCGCCAGCCGCTCTCCGTGGTCCTGTTCGACGAGATCGAGAAGGCCGACTCTGCCGCGTTTGATCTACTCCTCGGCGTTGTCGGCGAAGGCCGCCTGACCGACGCGCTCGGTCGCCTCGTCGACTTCCGGATGGCCGTGATTGTCATGACCACGAACCTCGGCGCGAACGATCCGACGCCCGCGGGCTTCTCGTCGCGGCCGGACGCGCCGCCGGATCCGACTGCAGCGCTGCGCGGCTTCTTTCGCCCCGAGCTCCTCGGTCGCATCGACTCGGTCCTCACGTTCCAGCCGCTCTCGTTCAGCGCGCTCGAGCGCATCGTCGAGCTCGAGCTCGACAAGCTGCGCAAGCGTCCGGGTCTCGTCGCGCGCAACCTTCGTCTCGAGATGACGCCGGCAGCACGTGCGCGACTTGCGCAACTCGGTCACGATCCGAAACTCGGCGCGCGGCCACTTCGCCGCACACTGGAGGATCTGCTCGTCGCACCCATCGCGGACCGAATGGCGAGGTCCCCTACGTGGCGGGACGCGACTGTTCGCATCGCTACGGCAGGCGAGCAAACCGACGCAGATATCGAGGTTTAGCTCCCCTCGAACGATCCCGTTCATTGGTAATGCCGACGACACCGGGCAACTCCAATGGAAGCGATGATACATTTTTGCCGTGCCCGACCCGAAGCGAGTTCTCTGGTACCTCCGAAAGGTGCCGCTGCTGGCGGACCTCGGCCCGGATGCGATCGCGCGGATGGCCGAGCGCGTGGAGCTGCGTGAAGCGCGCCGCCGCGACGTCGTGTACCTGCCCGGCGATCCGGGCCGCTCGCTGTTCTTCGTGCATGGCGGACGCATCAAGGTCAGCAAGGTCACGCGCGACGGCAAGTCGCTCACGCTCGCGTATCACGGTCCCGCGGAGCTGTTCGGTGACTCGTGCCTGCTCGACGGCGGCCCACGCACCGAGATGGCCGAGGCCGTCGAGAACGCGCTGTTGTCCGAGATCGATCGCGTTCACTTCGAGGAGCTGATCCACTCGCACCCGGCTCTCGGTCTCGCAATGACGCGGCTCATGATCGTGCGACGCCGCGAGCTCGAGAACAAAGTCGAAGCACTCGTGTTTCGCGATGTCTCGAGCAAGCTCGCCGAGCTGCTCGTCAAGCTCGCATCCGAGTACGGCGTCGACGACGCGCGCGGAACACTCGTCGCGCTGAAGATCACGCACCAAGAGCTCGCGAACCTCATCGGCTCCACCCGCGAGACGGTCTCTCTCACGCTCTCGACGTTCAAGCGAAAGCGACTGATCGCGACGGAGGGTCGCAAGGTCATCATCTCCGACGCCGACGCGCTCAAAGCGCTGTACTGAGCTACTCCAGGATCGTCGACGTCAAGGTGTCGAGCATGCGACCGTCGACGCGATAGGCGCGACCGACGTCGACGAGGCGCATCGCGGTGCGCGTGTCACCGCGCTCGTGGGCGACGATCGCCGCGCTCTCGATGTGCCGCGAAAGCGCCGGGTAGCTGTAGTGGCTGTTGGCGCTGGTGCACGCCATCGGCAGCTCGAGCAGCGCCACTGCCTTCGCGCTCATCGGGTCGTCGGCCGTCGCGTATTCGACCTCGTTGTCGAAGAAGTGGATCACCGCGGTCGCGCGGATCAGCTCGTCCTTGGGCGAACACGCGGGCCGCACCTGCGGCTTCTTCATGGCGCACGTGTGCGTACGTTTCGCGACCGGCGCGGGGGTGGTCACCTGGAGCACCACCGCGGAGGCGATGCCCGCGACGAGCCCCGTTGCGAACAGCCAGCCAAAGGAACCACGGGACGCCAGGCGCGAGAGCATGATGAGAGTATTACGCGCCAGCCCGCCGAATGCACCTACTGGGCAATGCGGGAGTCGTGACGGGCCTTGCAGATCTTCCTGCGCTCGCGGTCCAACGCCTTACGAACCTCCGTGGTGGTGGCCGGGGAGGGGTCGCCGTAGAGGGTGGCAAGGCTCACGAACTGCTCGGCCGCTGGAAAGTCTTGCGCCCCCATCGCCTGGAGGCTCGCCCTCACGAACACCCTGGCGATCGCCGGAAGGTTCGCACGACACCCGATCGGGGTTGTCCGGATGCTGGTGGCGGCCAGGTATGGCTGCAGGTCGCGCATGTCGAGCTGCAGGTACGCGCCGAGGATCTGGACCTGCTCGTCGTCCGAACACACGCGTGTCGGCCTCGCGACGTGAAGTGGCACCCAGGCCATGCAGTCGGCAGGCACGCGGCTCGCGACGGGCTTGGTGTTGCAACGCCCGATCGACGGGACCGATGTCTTTGTCGGTGTCGGTGTCTGCGGCGGCTCCGAGCTCGCGACAAGCACGACCACGAGGGCGATCGCCCCGGCGGCGCCGATCGCAATCGAGCAGATGACTGACGATCGGGACGCGAGGCGAGCCACCATGCGTCGAGACTACACCCGTACCATCCGCGGTCAGTTCAGATTGTGAGCGTCGATCGCATAGCGCAGCAGTTCTTCACGATCGCAGACGTCGGTCGCTTGCTCGTGTGTCCCCGCGAGAAACACCGGCGGCGCGACACCTGCGAGGTACGCCTCCTGCCACCGCGCCGCGCAAACGCACCAGCGATCTCCAGGGCGTAGCCCCACGAAGCCCGGCCGCGGCGTCGACAGATCGTTGCCGCGCGACTTGGAGAACGCGAGGAACTCGGCCGTCATCTGCACGCACACCACGTGGCGCCCCGTGTCGTTCTCGTCGGTTTCGCAGCACCCGGTGCGAAACCATCCGGTCACAGGATTCTCGGAGCACGACTCGAGCGGAAGACCGAGCACGTTTCGCTGCGACGACATCGCCGAGAAGGTACCGCGTGACGCTGCGACGCGCACGCAGCGCCGCCGTCAGGACCTGCGGATAGCGAATAGTCGGCGAACTGAACATCGGTGCGCGAGAGCTGGTGGTCGAAGGGTGCGGACAGCGGATCCCGATCGCGCTGTCCCCTCGCGAGGTGCCGACCCCGTCGATGTTCGAGCATACGCGCGACGAGAGCAGCATCACGATCGGGTGGACACCGATCATCGGCAGCGACGGGCGGTTCTAGAGCGTCGCGGATTTCGTCGAACATGTGAGCCAAACACGACTGCAAGACTCCCGCGTGGCGCCGGTCTAGCGAGCGCGCCGTGCGGCCATTTCGATCGCGAGCGACAGCGCTCGCTGCATCGAGACGGTGCGCGCGATGCCTTTGCCTGCGATGTCGTAGGCCGTGCCGTGATCCGGTGACGTACGTACGATCGGCAGGCCGAGCGTGACGTTCACGGCTTCTTCGAAGTCGACGAGCTTCACGGGGATGAGCCCCTGGTCGTGATACATCGCGACAAGCGCGTCGTACTTCCCGTCGAGCGCATCACGAAACGCGACGTCGGGAATCAGGGGACCGAACAGTCGCGCGGGCGGCAACGCCTCGACGAGCGCGGGCGCGATGATCGCTCCGTCCTCGTGACCCAGCAGACCGCCCTCGCCCGCATGCGGGTTCAAGCCGACGACACCGATGCGCGGCGCGGCGATGCCGAAGTCGCGCGTGCACGATTGCGCGAGGAGCTCGATCGTCTTGCGCAAGCCCTGGGTGGAGAGCGTGCGCGCAACGTCGGCGAGCGGCACGTGAATCGTCGCGAGAGCCACCTTCATGCGCGGCCCCGCGAACAACATGACGACGTGATCCGCACCGAACCGCTCTGCGAGCATCTCGGTGTGGCCGGGAAACGCGAATCCCGCGCGCTTGGCCCACGTCTTCGAGATCGGCGCTGTCGCGATCGCGGACAGCTCGCCGCGCTTTGCGGCCGCGACCGCAGCTTCGAGGTAGCCGACCTGCGCGGCACCGCCACACTCCGAGGGGTGGCCCGGCTCGACGGTGGCGCCGGTTCCGTCGCCGAGGATCGCGACGTCGGGAAGCGTCACGCCGATGGCGCGCGCACCGCGTTCGAGCGGCTCTCGATCGCCATAGACGATGATGCGCTCGCGCCATTCAATCGGCGCTGCAGCGAGCGTTGCGGCGACGATTTCGGGACCGATGCCGGCAGGATCCCCGAGGGTGATGCCCGTCGTGCCGTGCGGCGTGACCCGTTCCACGCGGTGACGCTATCACTGCTTGCCAGACGGCGCCGATTGGCTCAACCATGGAGCATGGGGCGCGCACTCTTACTGGCATGTCTCGTCGGTTGTGCGGGTGCAGAGGCGATGACCGCGCAGGATCCGGTGCAGCCGGCCACCGTCGCGGTCGTCGAGGAGCCGGCGCTCGGCCTGAACCCCGGTGAGACGATGGCGTTCGAGGTCCACCTCGCGGGCATGCTCGCCGGCGAGGCGCAGCTCGCCGTGGGCGAGATCGGGATCGTCGACGGCAAGGAGGTCGTTGTCGTGAGATCCCGCGCGGCGACCGCCGGCGCCGCTGCACTCATAAAAAAGATCAGCGACGAGGCGACCACGGTGATCGACGTCGCGACGGGAATGCCGATCTCGCTCGACGCGATCATCGTCAACGGCGACAAACGACTGACCGCGACGGCGCGCTTCCAGGGCTCGCGCGCCGACGTCACGTATCAGCGCGCGAGCGATCCGCAGCCCAAGCACCTCATCCTGAACTTCGGCAACACCACGGTCTTCGACGCGCACACGGCGATGGCGCAGCTCCGTGGCTGGAAGGCGAAGAAGGGCGACGAGCGCACCGTGTACGTCATCGGCGGACGACGCCTGTGGCGCATCGACGTGGTGCACGAAGGCGAGGAGACCATTGGCGGCCCGCTCGGAAATCGCCGCGCGGTGGTCTACAGCGGCAAGTCGTACCGCGCGCGCCCGAACATGCAGCTCGAGGCGCAGAAGGCTGCTCGCACGTTCAAGGTGTGGCTGTCCGACGATGGCGACCGCGTGCCGATCAAGGTCGTCGCAGCGACCGAGCTCGGCGACATCGTGTTGGAGCTGACCGACTACCAGCGCCCGTAGCTCAGTCGCTCTTGCGAACGCTGCCGGATGCCTCGAGCGCCGGTTCGATGACGTGCGTCGGCCCTTCGTCGTCGCCCGAGAACCCGACGGCACCGACCGGCGGTAGGTCGGCTTCCATCTCGAGCTGCACCTCGATCTCCGGATCCGTCGGCGGACGCGCTGGCTGGCGCGGCATGCTCGCGCGAACCGCAGCGAGGTCCACCGCAGGTCGCTCGGCGGTGTCGCCGACCTCCGATACCCCCGACGAGCCGAGCGGACGAACGACGCGCTTGGGAGCAGGATCCGGCACGACGGGATCGAGCACCGGCGCCTTGGTCCCAGGCGGCAGTGTCGCAGCAAGCGCCGCCGCCGAGCTGTCGTGGGTGGTCGCGCGCGCGCTCGCCATGTCGACGTCGCGCTTCATCGTCGGCTGCGAGCGCGACTTCTGTCGCTCCGCGATGATCGCCACGAGACTCTCGAGCAGCGCCTCGCCCAACTCGGCGTCCTCCTCGGTGAGCTCGCGCCAGTCATCGCTCCGGATCGCGATCGCGCGGACGTCGTTGCGTGCCACGGCGATATCCGCGCGGTCCGGCTGCGCGCTACCCGCGATCAGCGACTCCGGGTAGATCAGCGCGCCGGGCCCGCACGGCTCGCCCTCCCACGCGACCTCGCCCTCGACGATGATCCACGCGACGCGATCTCCGAGCGTGTGCGCGGGGAGCTGCGCGGACGGTGCATGATCGCGCCAGATCGCGATGCGCAGCGCGCGCAGCCGTTGTTGCGGCGAGACCTTCTCGGTCCACAGCTCGCACAGGCTGATCGACAAGTCGTCGCGCCGACGCTGCTCGGCAGGCACCGGATCTTCGCCGGCCTCGAGCACGCGTACGACGACGGCCGTGGCGTTGTCACCGCCGCCGCGCTCGAGCGCGAGATTGACAAGCTTCTGCGCCGCACGCGCCGGACTCGGCTGCTTCGTGAGCACCTCGCCGACCTCGTTCTCCTGCACGTATTCGCTGATCCCGTCGCTGCACAGGAGGAACCGATCGCCGTCAGCGAGCGGCACGACGAACGTCGCAACCTTGCACTCCTGCCCGATGCCGAGCGCATTCGTCAACATGCTGCGGAACCGCGCGCCATCGCCCGACACGTCGACATCGATGCCCGCTGTGAGTAGGCGCTGGAGCAGCGTGTGGTCCTCCGTGAGCTGCATCGCGATGCCATCGCGCACGATGTAAGCGCGCGAGTCGCCGGCGTGCGCGAACACGAGCTCGGTGCCCACGACCATCGCGCCGACGAGCGTCGTGCCCATGCCGCTCTTGCTCGTGTCACGCTCGGCCTCTGCGATGATCGCTCCGTGCGCCGCGAGGACGCCGTCGCGTAACCAGTCGAGGAGCTGCTTCTTGGCGATCGCGGTACCGCGCGCGAGCCAGACGTCGGCGACCTCCTGCATCTCCTCGTCGGCCCACTTCTCGCGGATGGTCTTGATCGCGATCGCGCTCGCGACCTCACCCGCGGCGTGCCCACCCATGCCGTCGCAGACGAGGAACACGCCGAGATCCGCGTCGAAGTAATGCGCGTCCTCGTTGTGCTCGCGCACGTTCCCCACGTGCGTCACGGCAGCACCGACGATCGAGGCTCGCCCCGCCACTGTCACCATCGTATCTCAACCCCGCATCTTGTACCCGACGTTGCGGACGGTCTCGATCAGAGAACCTTGTTCGCCCAGCTTGGCCCGGACCCGGCGGACGTGGATGTCGACGGTTCGCGTCCCGCCCGCATAGCGGTAGCCCCACGCCCGCTCCAGGAGCGCCTCACGCGTGAACACCCGTCCACGATGCTGGGCGAGGTAGCGAAGCAGCTCGAACTCCTGGTGCGTGAGCTCCAGGCGGCGCCCCGCGATACGCGCCTCGTAGCCCGCGATGTCGATGACCAGGTCGTCGATCTTGAGGACCTCGTCCGAGCCGAAGGTCGCCGTGCGCCAGTCGAGTTGACGCATGCGGGCATAGAGCTCGGCGGGAACGATCGGCATCAGCACGAAGTCGTCGAACCCGATCGAGAAGTCGAGCGCCGGCAAGCGCGCGACGGTGACTGCGACGAGGATCGGGGTCTCGACGAGCGGCCCGTCGTCGCGGAGCCGCTTGATCGTCTTCTGCGCACGCACGATGTCGTCGGCGGCCTCGACGACCACCACGTTCGAGGGACGCATCGCGATCGCGTCCAGGTCGAGGCCCCCGAGATCGAAGCGCCCGAGCGTGACGCGGCATCCGAGGTCGGTGAGGACCGACGCGACCGAGCCATTCTCGGAGGCCTGCTCGGGGTCCGCACAGATCACGATGACGCGCACGCACCAGTGATCCCCTTCGCATCGCTCCCGCGTCAATCCTTGAGCGCCGTTTCGGGCCTATTGTGTACTTTACGGTCCTACCCGATCGTGCCGGCCCTCCCCCGTGCCACGATCGAGTTGTGATCGGGGTGCTATTGCCGCGGCCAGGGAAGATGTAAGAATTGGAGCTGGATGGAAGAGTTCCACTGCTCCTTCTGCGGTAAGCAGCGGCGCGAGGTGCGAAAGCTCATCTCGGGTCCGCGGGTGTTTATCTGCGACCAGTGCGTGACTCTGTGCAACGACATCCTGGCGAAGGAAGAAGCGTCGGAACGCCCGAAGTACCCGCCACCACGCGCGATCGTCGAAGAGCTGGATCGCTACGTGATCGGTCAGAAGGATGCGAAACGGGCCATGTCCGTAGGCGTCTACAACCACTACAAACGAATCGGGATGCGAGGTAAGGCGTCCGATGTCGAGCTCCAGAAGGGCAACATCCTGCTGATCGGGCCCACGGGCTCGGGCAAGACGCTGCTCGCCCAGACGCTCGCGAAGAAGCTCGATGTCCCGTTTGCCGTCGCCGACGCGACCACCCTGACCGAAGCCGGCTATGTCGGCGAAGACGTCGAGAGTGTCGTGAAGGCCCTGTTCCGCGCAGCCGGTGGCGACGTCGAGAAGACGGCTCGCGGCATCATCTGCATCGACGAGATCGACAAGATCGCACGGAAGGGTGGCTCTCCGTCGCCGACGCGCGACGTCTCCGGCGAGGGCGTGCAGCAGGCGCTCCTGAAGATCCTCGAGGGCAAGACCGCGACGATCACCCCGGACGGCGCGCGCAATCGCCCGCAGCAAGAGCTGATCCAGATCGACACGACGGACATCCTGTTTATCTGCTGCGGTGCCTTCAACGGGCTCGAGGACATCGTCCGCCGGCGCACGGGCCAGCGTGGCCTTGGCTTCGGCGCGCAGATGTCGACCGCCGAGGACGATAAGGACGAGCTGCGCCGGCAAGCGCGCACCGAGGATCTGATCAAGTTCGGGATGATCCCCGAGTTCATGGGGCGCCTGCCGGTGATCGTCTCGTGCGACGCGCTCGACGTCGAGGCGCTCACCGAGGTGCTCTGGAAGCCGAAGAACGCGATCGCGAAGCAGTACCAGCGCCTCCTCGAGCTCGAGGGCGTGAAGCTGAGCTTTCGCCCGGATGCGCTGACGGCCATCGCGCACGAAGCGTCGCGCCGCAACTCGGGTGCCCGTGGCCTCCGCGCGATCGTGGAGGAAGTGATGCTCGACGTGATGTACGAGATCCCGTCGCTGACCGGCGTCAAGGAGTGCGTCGTCACGCGCGAGGTCGTCGAGCATCGGGCGCGTCCCGAGCTCGTGCTCGAGTCCAAGGCCGCGTCGTAGTCCGACGACGGCGCCACGCGAGCGGGCGATCGCGGATATGCTCCGCACGTGGCGGAGCTCCGCAACGTCATCATTTTCGCGGCCGGCGGGGCGCGCTACGCGCTCGAGCTACGTTGGGTGCGCGAGGTCGTGAGCCTGGGCTTCGTCACCGGCGTGCCCACAGCGCCCGCGGCGCTCGGCGGTGTCTGCAACCTGCACGGGCAGATCCTGCCGGTGCTGGACGTGGGCGCGTTGCTCGACCTCCCGGCGGGGTCACCGGCGCGGCAGGGGGATGGCGGGCTCGTCATCGAGACCGAGGGCGTCGTGTGCGCGCTGCGCGTCGATCAGGTCGACCACGTCGCGTCGCTGCACGAGGCCGACGATGGAGTCCTTGTCGACGCCGGCGGCCGGCCGCTCACGTTGCTCGATCCCGCGACCCTCGTCCGTCGCGCGCAGGAGCTGATCACGGCGGCGGCGAACGAACCAGCCGGGGCTCTACCGACCGGAGCTGTGTGAACGAAGCGAACAAGGCAGTCACTGCGTGAGCGAGGGCGAGCTCGACTTCGATCCCGACGAGTTGGCGATGCTTCGCCAGCTGTTCCGCGCGGAGGCGCAGGACGCGCTCGAGCAAGTGACCACGCGCGTGCTTGCCGGCGGATCCTCGCGCCCGACCGCCGACGCGCTGACCGAGATGATGCGCGTGACCCACACCCTCAAGGGCGCGGCCGGCACCGTCGGTCTCGGCGCGATGGTGGACCTCTCGCACCGCCTCGAGAGTGCGCTCGCGATGTTCACGCGCGAGCCGAATCCGTGGACGGACACCACGGCGGATCAGCTCGTCGAGGTCACCGACGGGCTGCGCGCGTACATGGAACACGCCGGCGAGCCCGGCAGCGAGGCCACGGAGGCGATTCTGCGCGACCAGATCGACCTCATCGCCCGGCCGAACCGCCGCCCGACCTCGTTGCCGCCACCGTTCGTGGAGCCGCCCCCCGAGCAGATCCTCGAGATGCCGACCGAGATCGCGCCCGCGCCGGAGCCGAAGGCGCTGCTCCGCATCGAGCCCGAGCGCATCGACGATCTGATGTCGAGCGCCGGCGAGCTGCTGTTCGATCGCACGCGCATCGAACGTCGCGTCCAGCTCCTGCGGACCCTGGCCCGCGATCTCGCGCGAACGCGCCAGAGCCTTCACGACGCGCTCGACACGAGCGGGATGCCGAACAGGCAGACGCTCGCGCACGCCGAGGGCGAGCTCGCGGGCCAGGCCGCCCTGCTCTCGCAAACCACCGCGGCGCTGCTCGACGAGATCGAAGCTCTACGGCGCACCATCGGAGAGCTCCAGCGCGGCCTGACGCGCATCCGCATGAGCAGCGCGCGTGATCTCATGACACACGCGGCACGCACGCTGCGCGCGCTGCGCCGTGCGACCGGCGTGATCGTCGAGCTGAAGACACTCGGAGAAGAGACCGAGTTCGACAAGGCCGTCGCCGAGCAGCTGCTCGATCCGATCACGCAGCTCCTCCGCAACGCGGTCGCGCACGGCGTCGAGCCGCCCGACGAGCGCGTCACACGCGGCAAACCGCGCACCGCGACGATCACCATCCGCGCGCGCCAGGACGGTAACCTCCTGGTGCTCGAGATCTCCGACGACGGTCGCGGCATCGATACGAACGCGCTGCGCGAACGACTCGTCGCGACGGGGCGGTGGTCGCCCACGCGTGCGCAGCTCGCAAACGAACACGAGATCCTCGATGCGCTCCTCGGGACCGGCGTGTCGATCCGCGGCGACGCCGACGAGCTCGCGGGTCGCGGCATCGGCGTCGGCCTCGTGCGCGAGACCGTGTCCAAGCTCGGCGGCGAGGTGAAGGTCTCCTCGATGCCGGGGCGCGGCACGACGTTTTCGCTGCGCCTGCCGCTATCGACCGCGCTCGCACAGGCGATGCTGTTCAAGATCGGCGGTCAGGTCTACGCGATCCCGAACGTCCACGTGGTCGACACCACAATGGTCGACGCACTCGCGACCACCGCGTCGGTGCGCCACGAGGTACTGCCAGTCCTGCGCCTCGACCAGATCATCGGCCACGCGTCGGCCACCGAGCGCCGGCCCGGCATCGTCGTGTCGTTCGCGGGGAAGCGGCTCGTCTGCACCGTCGACAAGATCATCGGACCGCGCGAGATCATCATCAAGCCTCTCGGTCCCCTGCTCGCCCCGCTCACGCTGTACGCAGGCGCGACGATCAGCGGCTCCGGCAAGGTGCAGCTGATCCTCGATCCGGCGCAGCTCGTACGCCGCGCGCACCCCGACGCGCCGGAGGCCGCGGTCGATGCCGGGTCGGCGCCCGTCGTGCTCGCGGGCCGCGCGCTCGTCGTCGACGATTCGCGCGCGATCCGCGAGGCGATGACCTCGATGCTCGGCCGCGAGGGCTGGATCGTCGACGTCGCCGAGGACGGCGCGCGTGCGCTGCAGATGACGAAGGGCCTGCGCTACGACCTCATCGTGACGGACCTCGAGATGCCGAACGTCGACGGGTTCGATCTGATCACGCGCCTCCGCAAGGAGGAGCGGTTCAAGTCCACACCGATCGTGATCATCACCTCGCGCGCAAACCCCGAGCACCGCCGCCGCGCGCGCGACCTCGGCGTCCGCGCGCTCGTCGCGAAGCCCGTGACGCGCCGCAAGCTGCTCGAAGCGCTCGCCGCCCGGTAGTCAGCGGCGCTTCTTGCCCTTGACCGGCTTGCCCCGACCGCGCGGTGCATCGTCGTCGCCACTGCCGCGCACGGCGACACCGCGATGCGAGACACCGAGCATGAGCTTGCCGCCCTTGCCCGTGGGCTTGGCGCCGCGGCGTTCGTCGTCGCGACCGGCGCGCCCGCGCTGCGCGCGATCGACCTCGCGGCCCGCCTTCTTCTGCTTGGCGATGCCAGCGCGCGGGTTCGGCGTGAGCTGCGGACGATCGCGGTTGGACTTCGCTGTCGCCATCAACGTGAAGTCGATGCGGCGGCGCACGACGCTCACGTTGTTGATCTGGACCTTCACCTTGTCGCCGAGCTCGATCGATCGGCCGGTCTTGCGACCCGAGAGGCGCATGTGCACCTCGTCGTAGCTGAACGGCTCGTCGCCGAGCGATTCGAGCTTGATCAGGCCCTCGACGTACGGCGTGTCGATCTCGACGAACGCGCCGAACGAGGTCACCGCGGACACGGTGCCCTCGAACTCCTCGCCGACTTGCTCGCGCATCAGGTACGCGCGGTACATCGCGACCGCCTCGCGCTCCGCCTCCATCGCGCGGCGCTCCTGCATGCTGGCGTTGTGCGCGAGCTCGGTGAGCTGCTCCGTCGCGGGCGGCGGCTTCGTGTAGCCATCGCCCGACGGTTGCCCGTCCTTATGGAGGTGGAACTTCAGCAGGCGGTGGACGAGCAGATCGGGATACCGGCGGATCGGGGACGTGAAGTGCAGGTAGTCCCCCGACGCGAGGCCGAAGTGACCGACCGGCACCGTGTCCCACACGGCCTGCGTCAGCGTGCGCAGCACGAGGAAGCCGAGCGCCGCCGCGCCGGGCTTCTCGTTGATCTGATCGAGGACGGCCTTCATGCCGAGCGGCGTGACGGCTTCTTCGACGTCGACCGTGATGCCGTACGCACCGAGCAGCTCGGCGAGCTGGGCGACGCGATCCTGCTTGGGCGGAGCGTGGACGCGCCACACCGTCGGTGCAGCGCGCTTGCGGAAGAAGCTACCGACCGCTTCGTTAGCGGCGATCATGCACTCCTCGACGAGCTCGTAGGCGCCCTTGACCGCCGGGTCCCCCTTGGACTTGACGACGTCGCGCACGAGGCGCGGGTCGTCCGCATCGAGGATGACCTTCGGCTCGCCGATCTCGAGCTCGAGCGCGCCGCGCGCGCGGCGCTTCGTGCGCAGCTTCTTCGCGAGCGCGTTCAGGCGCACCAGCTCGTCGAGCCAGGGCCGGTACATCTCGCGGCGCCCGCGGAAGTCCCCCTCGAGCGCCGCAGCGACACCCGGGTAGTCGAGGCGCGCCTTGCTCTTGATCACGGCGGCGGCGTAGCCGACGTCGACGAGCTCGCCGTCGTCGGTGTAGTCGAGCCGGACGACCATCGCGCAGCGATCGACCATCGGGTTCAGCGAGCAGATGCCCGCCGACAGCTGGTGCGGCAGCATCGGGATCACGCGGTCCGGCAGGTACACGCTGACGCCGCGGATCGTCGACTCCTTGTCGAGCGCGTCGCTCCACCGCACGTAGTGCGAGACGTCGGCGACGGCGACCCACACGCGCGGCCCGCCGTGCGGTCCATCCTCGATGCACAGCGCGTCGTCGAAGTCGCGCGCGGTCTCCGGATCGATCGTGCAGAACCTGCGCTCGCGCAGGTCGATGCGATTCGCCAAGTCGTTCGGGCCGAGCTCCTGCGGAGTCTTCGCAGCTTGCGCGAGCGCCTCCTCGGGGAACTCCATCGGGATCTGTGCGGTGACGAGGATCTTTTCGATCTCTGTTCGGGGATCGTCGGGATCGCCGAGCACCTTGAGCAGCTTCCCCGCGAGCTCCTTGCGTGCGGCGTCGGGGTAGCGCGTGATCTCGATGACGATCGCGTCGCCGTCCTTGCCCTGCGGCGCGTCGTCGAGGTGGACGCGACCGTAGTCGCTCGAGATGCGCGGATCGTCCGGCTCGAGGAACACGGCACGACCGACCTTGCGCAAGATGCCCGTGAGTCGCGCGCGACCACGGGCGAGCACCTCGGTCACACGCCCTTCCGTGCCGCGATGCCCGGGCCATGTATCGACCGCGACGCGATCACCATCGAGCGAGAGCCCGCGGTACTTCGCGGGGACGAAGATCGTCTCGCTGCCTTCCGTCGCGACGAAGCCGTAGCCCGCCGGGTGCACGGTGATGCGGCCGATCGTACGATCGTCTTTCGCGATGTCGTCGGGGAAGTCCGGCGCCGCGGGTGCGGGCGCATCGCCCGGCGGAATGATCTCGCCGGTCTCCGGATCGTATTCACCGCGATAGACCGTCTTGCCCGACGGCGGGCGCGGCTTCTTCGCGAGCGACGGCTTCGCCGGGGCGGACTTCGCCGCTGCCCACGGCAGCGCGCCCTTTTTGCCCGCGACGAGCTTCGGCTTCGGCTTCGTGGTCGAGGCGGCCGCGAACGGCTCGTCGGGCGGGTCGTACTCCTCGCGCTCCTCCTTCGGCTTCGGTGCGGTCTTGCGGTCGCCGGCGCGCCCCGACGGAGCGAGTGCGTACGCACCTCCTGGCAGTTGTTGTGCGGTGCCTTCGGCGACGAGGTCGGTGATGACCTTCTTCAGCGCGTTGTACTCGTGCTTGCGCGTGCCTAACTCGTCGGCGAGCGCGATGAACTTGATGCCCGGTGTGACCAGGCGTGACAGGCACTGGATGACGGCCTGTCTGCTTAACTCCGCACCTGCGGTGGTGCTGCGCACCGGACGTTCGTCCGGTTTGCGATCGATCGTTGACATGTGTTTCCTTATTTACTTAACGAAATGCGTGAATGTGTGCGTCGTCGCCGGCCACGAAGATCGTGCCGTCGCGACTGATCGCGGGCGTCGTGTCGACGTCGCCGGCCAGTGGCACGTGCCACAGGAGCGTCCCGTCGGGCGCGATCGCGTAGAGATGTTCGTCCTCGGCTCCGACGAGGATGACGCCGTTGGTGGCGATGCCTGGGGTCGCGCTGATCTTGTCCGCGGCCGCGACCCTCCAGCGGACCCTGCCGTCGGGCGCGATCGCGTAGAGACGATGGTCGAGGCTGCCGACGTAGATCGTTCCATCGGCGCCGATCGCCGCGCCCGCGCGGATGTCGTCGCCGGTGAGCGTCTTCCACGCGACGGTGCCGTCGGGCTTGATCGCCCATAGCGCGTGATCGTCGCTGCCGACGTAGATCGTGCCGTCGGCGCCGATCGCGGGTGACGCATCGACGTCGCCGCCGGTGCGGACCTCCCAGTTCTTCGTGCCGTCGGGCGCGACGGCGTAGAGCGCGTCGTCCTGGCATCCCGCGTAGACCGTACCGTCGGCGCCGATCGCCGGCGTCGACGCGACGTGTTCGCTCGTCGCGAGCTTCCAACGCAGCGTCCCGTCGGGCCACACGGCGTGGATGCCGTCACCGCCGACGTAGATCGTCCCGTCGGGGCCGATCGTCGGGCCTCCGTCGACGTCGCAGCGCGACGACTCCGGGCCGAAGCCCTTCGGATCGCACGCACCGAGACGAAGCTTCCACCTCTGCGTGCCGTCCTTGGTCACCGCGTAGAGGTGATCGTCGTCGGAGCCGACGTAGATCGTACCGTCCTCCGCGACCGCGGGCGTGCTCCACGATCGATCACCCATCGCGAACTTCCACCGCTGCGTCCCGGTCGCGTCGAACGCGTAGAGCGCGCCTTCGTGCGACGTCACGTAGATCGTCCCATCGGGTCCGATCGTCGGCGAGCCTGCGACGACACCGCCGACCGGCTGCTTCCACAGCTCCTTCGGCGCCGTCTGTGGTGCGGGGCCACCGCGGCGTCCGGTGTGCCGCGCGTCGCCGCCGAACATCGCGAACGGTGGCGAGCCCGCAACGGGGCCCGGGTTCGTCGGAGCGTCCGGGAGCACGAGCGTGTTCGGATCGGCGACCACGACGGGGCGAGGGTCCACGCAAACGCCACGTTCGCAGATCCGCGGATCGCGGCAATCCACGTCCTTGCTACAGGCGACGCTGGGTGTCTGCTTTCCGCTGCACCCGGCTACGACCGCGACCAACAATCCAATACGAAGCAAATCGATCTCGATACCGACGAACGCGGCGACCCTACCCCGCTACCGCGGTACGAGTCACGCCTTTGGAAGGTCGTTGGAGAAGCGCTCGGCCAACTTCTCGAAGTAGCGCCGAGTTTCCTCGAGCACCACGGGATCCTGATCCGGGTACATGCGAATGCCGTGGGCGCCGAACGGATCCGTGGTCACCGGACCCACCGGAAGTCCACCGACGATGCCGGTCTGCTCGTGATAGAGGAGCGCGAGCACCTCGGCGTGGTTCTCCGGGACAAGGAAGGTCCTTCGACCCATGTCCGGTTTACCGTCTTTAAATCCGTCGACCAACTTGGCCATGTCTGACCGAGCAAGTCTAGCGTCGTGGCTAAGCCGAAGAAAGCCCGTTCTGCTCTCTACAGATCGGGCGCCTGGCGATGGGCCTACACGACCGCACCCGGCCGTGCAAAGCTCGCGCACCCGTGTTGGAGCTGTGGTTCGACTTCTCGTGCCCCTACGCCTACCTCGCGTCGCAACAAGCGTCACGACTCGCGGCTAGAGGTGTCGAGATCGATTGGCGTCCGATGCTTTTGGGCGGGGTGTTTCGAGGGATCGGTGCGGGAGACGGGCCGATGGCGACGTTGTCAGCGCCCAAGGCGCGGCACAACGCCGCCGACATGCACCGCTGGGCCGAGGTCATTGGCGCGCCGTTCCGGCTACCCGACACACACCCGATGCGGACGGTTCGCGCCCTTCGTGTCCTGCTCGGACTTCCCCACCGGGAGTGGCCGGCCGCGATCCACGCGCTGTACGCGACCTACTGGCAGCGCGCCGAGGACATCACGCACGACGCGGTGATTCGCGCGGCGCTGGCGACCGCCGGCATCGACACGAACATTATCGATGGCGCGTTCGCGACCGCGGACTCCGATGCGATCAAGAACGAGCTTCGCGCACGCACCGACGAAGCGATCGCGCTCGGCGTCTTCGGCGCGCCGGCCTGGATCGTCCGGCGCGAGAGCGCGCCGCTCCTGATCTGGGGACAGGATCGCATCACATGGGTCGAGGCCGTGCTCGCCGGCTGGGATCCAGATCGCGATCCACCGCCGGGCGGGGCGCGAACGGTCGACGCGACGCCGGCGGCGTCCGGGGCGACGCTCGATGTCTACTTCGACGTGTCGAGCCCGTTCGCGTACCTCGGACTCACGCAGCTCCCAGCCCTCGCGCGCGCGACCGGCGTGACGCCGCGTCTCGTCCCGATCCTCCTCGGCGCGCTGTTCAAGGACCTACAACAGGCGAACGTCCCTTGGTTCGCGATGCCGGTCGCGAAGCAACGTTACCTCGGCGTCGAGATGTCGCGATGGGCGCATTGGTGGGGACAGCCGTTCGTGTTCCCGAAGAAGTTCCCGCAGCGCACCGTCAACGCGCAGCGCCTCGCGATCCTTGCGGCAGAGCAGTCGTTCGAGTCGGGTGTGCAGCTCGCGATCGCACTCGGTCGCGCGATGTGGGCCGAGCAACGCGACCTCGAGGACACAGCGACGCTCGCCCAGATCATCGCCGAGACCCAGAGCTCGGATGCGTGGATCACGGGCATCACCGAACCGGAGGTCAAGGCGCGCCTCGCCGAGAACACCGCGAGCGCGAAGGCCGCCGGGGTGTTCGGCGTGCCGACGTTTGTCGTCAACGGTCGCCATCTGTTCTGGGGCCAGGACCGCATGGGCCTCGTCGCGCGCGCCCTCGCAGGATGGAGCCCCGCGTACTGATGCTGATCATCCTCACCGTCGTCTGCGCGCTCTCCACGGTCGCGCTCGTCGGCGCCGAGATCAAAGGCAACGACACCATCCGCGCGGTCGCGAAGTTCATGGCGTCGGGCTCGTTCGTCATGATCGGCCTCGAGGCGTTGAACGTCGGCGCCACCTACGAGCCGTTCGCGCTGTGGATCTTGATCGGTCTCGGATTGGGTGCACTCGGTGACATCCTCCTGCTAGGGCGCAGCAGCAAGGCGTTCCTCGCCGGGCTCGTCGCGTTCCTCGGCGGTCACGTCGCGTACATCGTCGCGGCGACCCGCGTCCTCCCGATCGACGCGTGGTTCGGCGCCGCCGGTATCTTTGCCGCGATCCCGATCGCAGCGGGCGGCGTCGCGCTGTTCGCGTGGTTGTGGCCGCACCTGTCGAGCAAGCACCCGGAGATGCGAGTCCCGGTGATCGTCTACGTGATCGCGATCGCGGCGATGGTCGTCGCCGCGATCGCTGTCGCACGAGGACACGCGCTGCCCGAGCCACAACGCTTCCTGTTCCTGGTCGGAGCGGTGCTGTTCTTCGTCTCGGATCTCGCGGTCGCTCGTGACAAGTTCGTCGCGCGGACCGTCACGAACCGCCTGTGGGGCCTCCCCACCTACTTCGCGGGTCAGCTCTCGATCGCGTGGGCGCTGATCGGTCTCTAGGCGCGCTCGCGAGCTCGCGCTGGGGTCACTTCTTGCCGCGGTTCTGACGGCGCTTCTTGGAGCGACCGAGGCCACGCTTGTGCGCCGCCTTCTTCTTCGCCTTCATTTTCCGGCCCTTGAGCCGGCGGGCGATCTTGAACTTGGGGCGATTCTTGAGCTTGCGCTTGGAGCGACCAGACATGCGCGAGTTATCGGCAACTCTCGTTGCAGACGCAAGCGGTGGGGATCGCCAAGAGCTGTAACCGAGGCCCGCCGCGGGCGTATACCCCCAACGGTCGGGATGGCCGAGCTCGCAAACCTCATGGCGAGGTACGTCGACGGTGATGCAGCCGCGTTCCGCGAGCTGTACGCCGCAGTCGCGCCGCGCCTGTACCGATACCTCGTGAAGATGGCCAGAACCCGCGCGCTCGCCGACGACCTGTTGCAGCAGACGTTCCTCAAAGTCCATCGTGCGCGCGGGGCCTATGTGCGCGGCGCGGACCCGATTCCGTGGATCTTCTCGATCGCGCATCGCACGTTCATCGACGCCGTGCGCAAGGACAAGCGCGCGATCGTCGCGGTCGGTGCCGACGACGAGCTCCCCGAGGTGCGCGCGGATCTCGGCGGTGCGGCCGATGGCGTCCGCGACGAGACCGCAGATCTCGAGCAGGTGAAGACCGCGCTCGACGCGCTCGCGAACCTGCCGGCGCAGCAGCGCGAGGCCGTCGTGCTCACCAAGCTCGAGGGCAAGAGCGTTGCCGAGGCGGCGGAGATCGCGGGCACGACCGTCGGTGCGATGAAGGTGCGTGCGCATCGCGGCTACGAGGCGCTGCGCGCGCTACTCGGCGCGCGCAGCTCGAAGAAGGCAGCGTCATGAGTCAGCGCGATCCACTCGACCTCCCCGACTTCGTGCCACCGCCGATATCGAGCGCGCTCGAGGGCGAGCTCGGCTCTCTGACCGCGGTGCCGGCGCGCCGCCCGGTCACGCAGCTCGCAAAACTGGTAGGCGTGTCGGTGCTCTACGGCGCCGGACTCCTCGCGATCTTCAGCGTGCGCGACGACGCGGGCGAGCTGCCGATGGGCTGGATGGTCGCCGCGGGGCTGCTGTGGCTCGTCGGGTTCGCGCTCCCGATCTACTGGGCGCTCGTTCCGCGGGCGGGATCGATGATGCCGCGGTGGAAGCTCGCCGGCGGCGCCGCGATCGTGATGGCGATCGGCTTCGTCGCCCTCGGCCTCGCGATCCATCCGAGCGGCCCCTCGAGCGTGCACTACGGATCCGAGCACTTCGTCGAGGGGCACTGGTGCATCCAGCTCGGCGTCGCGACCGCGATCGTGCCGGTGATCCTCGGCTCGATCTTTCTGCGCGGTGCCCTTCCCGTGGCCTCACGCTGGGTCGCGGCCGGCCTCGGCGCCGGAGGCGGCAGCCTTGGAGGTCTCGTACTTCACCTGCATTGCGACATCGCGGACGCGCTCCACGTCGGCATCATCCACGGCGGTGTCGTGGGTGTCTCCGCGCTGCTCGCGGCCGCCATCGTTCCGCGCGCCACCCACGTGCCCTAGTCACACGCGGAGCACGCGTCGAATCCGAGACCGCCGACGCGTCGAACCACGTGCTCGAGCTCCTCGGCTCGCTGATGTTGTAAGCTGGTCGCCTCGTGAGCATCGGTTGTGTCCTTACCTGCGAGCACGCGTCGTGGCAGATGCCGCCCGATGTCGACCTCGGCGTCGATCAGGCCGTCCAACAGTCACAGTCCGGCTGGGATCACGGTGCGTTCGAGATCGCGGAGCACATCTCCGACGTGCTCGGGCTGCCGGTTCACGCGGGGGTGTTCACCCGGATGTTCGTCGATCTCAACCGGCCCGCCGATCACGCCGATGTCATCCCGGCGATTAGCTATGGCGCGCCCGTGCCCGGCAACGTGCGCCTCACAACGAGCGAACGTGCCGCGCGCATCGCGACGTTCCACGCGCCGTACTGGGAGGCCGTGCGTCGCGACGTGTCTGCACGCCTGCACGATCGCGGCGCGGTGCTGCACTTCTCGTCGCACAGCTTCGATCCATCGCTCGACCCGCGGAACCGCACGTACGACGTCGGCGTGCTCTACGACCCGAGCCACGCGTTCGAGGCCGAGCTCGCCGAACGGTTGATGTTCCAGCTCCGCGGCGCCGGCCTCGAGGTGCGTGCGAACCAGCCGTATTCGGGCCTCGGACCCGCGATCTGCACGACGTTACGCGAGGAGCTCCGCGCGCAGCGCTACGCCGGCATCGAGCTCGAAGCCTCACACGCGGTCACGTTCACGCCGAACGGTTGTCAGCGGATCGCAGCCGCGGTGCTGCCGTTCCTCGAGAGCCTCTGATAGCGTCTACGGCGATGCTGCTTTACCTGAAGAAGACGTGAACGAGCTGTCGTGACGCGAGGAGTTCCTTGCGCGAACGAAAGCTCGACATCCAGGAGATCGACTACGCGAAGTCCGGCCTCTCGGCTGCCACCGTGGAGGAGATCGTCGCGAAGGCCGGATCGGTCGCCGCCGTGCTCAACACGCGGCACGCGATCGCGAAGGAGAAAGGCTGGGCGACGTCGCCCCCGAGTGCGAAGGACTTCGCGCGGGCGGTCGAGAAGGACGTGAACCTCTTGCGCCGGCCGATCCTGATCGACGGAGTGAAGGTGATCGTCGGCTATGACAAGGCCGCGTATGCGAAGCTCGTGAAGTGACGGAGTCCAAGACCACCTGTCGGCACCTGCTTTGCGAGATCGTCGACGGGACAGTGACCGTGAAGCTCCCCGACGACGTCGTGCCCGACTGCAGCCTCGCGATCCAGCGATCGCGAGGCACGTTCGCGAAGACCGTGGCTCCCGAGGTGATCGAGGAGGTACGCGCGCTTCTCGGTGCGATCGATCCCGACGCGCGCACCGACGAGGGCAAGACCGCCGCCACCCGACTCGCGGAGATCGTCCGGCGCGAAGCCATGGAGGAGCGCAACCTGCACGCGCAGGTCCGTGACGACGATGCGGAGCTGGGCAAGCAGCTCGCGCGGCTCCTCGCCCGCCGCTAACACCGCGGAACCCAAGTCCGTCTAGCCTCCATAGACAAACCGGTTGCGCGTCTATCTTCGCTAGACAATATTGTCTACGAGGCATAGACAATGGCACCCATCGACCCGACCCTGCTCGAGCACGCTCGAACGACCGGCGCGCGCGTGATCGACGCCGAAACGGAGCTGCAGATCGCGAAGGCCGAATACCACGCCGACGTCCGCCGGCTCCACCTCGCCGGCGCATCGCTCCGCGAGATCGCCGTGGCGCTCGGGATGAGCCACCAGCGCGTCCAGCAGATCGTGCAGGAGGCCGGCGGTAGCTGGTGGAGCAAGGTGTGGCGCAACCGGACGGACGCGCTGCGCGACACGACGTGCTCGTTCTGCGCGCGCACGCGAGCCCAGGTCGACAAGTTGATCTCCGGGCCGGACTTCTTCATGTGCGACGTGTGCATCGACCGCGCCGAGAGGGTCGCGAAGCACCACACCGACCACGCGCCGTTCTCGCTCGCGCCCCGGACCGACAAAGCACGCTGTTCGTTCTGCGGCGAGCGCCAGCAGCGAGAGAAGGACGGCACGACCCGCTTGATGGTCCGCGGTGGAGCACGGCACACGTGCACGACGTGCCTGGTCGTGTGCCGGTCGATTCTCGACGAGACGACCTGAGCTAGTCGTGACGATCCGAGCCGGCCGACCAGCCAGGAACGATCCATCGGCCGATGGCTATCTCGGGCGAGGATCGCGTCGCGATCGTACGTCAGCTCCGTTTCGTCGGCTTGGTCTTCGACGCCGGCCTGGGCTTCGACCCTGGCTTGGACTTCGATGCCCTCGACTTCGACGCGGGCTTCGCTGTGGGCTTCGACTTCGCTGTGGGCTTCGTCTTCGCTCCGGGCTTCGACTTCGCTGTGGGCTTCGCCTTCGCGGCGGGCTTCGCCTTCGCGGCGGGCTTCGCCTTCGCCCCACCCTTTGGCTCTCGATACCCACCCTTTCGCTTCTCGGCGAGCTTCTTCTCGAACTGGTTCTGCGCCTCCGCCCGATCGAGCCGAGAGACGTTTGCAGTTCCCTTCGTCCCGATCTTGCCGAACCTCGTCGAGAGGATCGCCGTATCCGGATCCATCGCGAGTTCGAAGAACGTCGCGCCCTTTTCCATGTACACGAGCTTCTCGTTCGTGTTTCGGCGCTGCCCGTACATCAGCCGCGACAGGATCGGCGCGCGCGCCACGAGCAGCTCGGCGAGATCACCGACGAGTCGCGTCGCGAGCATCCACGACAGCGACACCTCCCACCACAGATTGTCGGGCGTGTCGTACGCGTGCGTGAACACGCGACCGTCTTCGCGCTCGATGTCGGCGAGGATCGTGATCGGTCGACCGTCGAGGGTCTCGACGAGGACGTCGAAGCGCTCGAACAACACGCGCGCGTTCTCTGCGCGATCGGGGGGCATACGCGCGAGGTACGCGGCGCCGAGCGCGCGGGCCGCGTCACGGCGCGCGAGCATCTCGCGAGGGCCGAGCAGACGCATGCCGTGGGGCCCTTCATCCGACGTGTCGATGCGCCACGACGCACGGCCATGCGCTCGCCACAAGACGCGCAGCGAGTCCGGGATCGGAAACGTTCGCTCGGCGGCCAGCGCCGCGATGTCCTCGTCGGTCGCTGGCGGGCCGAGCTGTACGTCGAGCGACGCGAGGGTGCCGGTCGCAAGCTCGTGGTCCGCGAGGTACGCGCCCATCTCCGAGAGACCCCGCAGGTGCCAGATCGGATCGCGACTGTCGTCGCGGGCGCGATCGTCGAGCCATTCGGCCACGGTCATATCCGTGTTGCGGCGCAGACGATCGCTGTATTCGATCGTGAGCAGCGTGCCGTTCGCGGCGAGGTAGCGAAGCTCGCGCGCCTCGTGCTCGGCGATCGCGGCGGCGTCGCTGCCGAGGTCGTTCTTGTAGCCACAAAGACCGTCGAGGACCCAGACCACCTCGCGATCGCTGTTGTACGTCCCGTCGGGGAGCGGCACGTAGTAGGTGCGTTGGATGGCACCTCGGCCGTCGAGGTAGTACGGACCGCTCGCCGCGAAGCCCTTGGTGGGGTACGCGCGCAGCTGCTGCATGAGCGCGATGGCGCGTGTCGGATCGTCGAACACCACGACGTGGCGCGAGGACATGCCGTTGTTCGGTCCCGTGTACAGGATCACCCGCGAGCCGATGCGCGAGGCCTCGCGGAACGCTCCGCCGTTGGACGTCCACCAGATCGTGCGCTCGTCAAAGACCTTCGTCGACGACAGGTCCCCGAGGTGAGCGGCCATGCCGCCGAGCTCGATCTTTCGCGCCGGGAAGTCCGCGTCCGGAACGACCGAATACCCGTCGAAGAACCGCAGCTGCCCTTCCTGATCGAAGAACAGGATCTCGCCGGTGGTCGCGTCGTGCATCCACCGCGATGTGACCGATGTCCCGGCGAGCTCGCCGAGTTGCGCGTCCGTGATCTTCACGTTCGCCTTGCCGGTCGCGCGGGCGGTGCTCGCGGATTCGAGGAGCTTCGCCTTCGCCTTGTCCGCGTCGCCGGACAGGGCCTTCGCGAGAGCGGCCACGGCCTCGGCCTCGTCGAGCGGGTTCTCGAACGGGCGGCCGCGGTTGTCGGGTTCGATCGCGGGCTCGGCGATCCACGCGGACGCCTCGTGCAGCGTTCGGACGAGGTCGTACTCCTTCGCGTCGAGCGCGGCCTTCTCGCAGACGATCAGCGCGTAGTGAAACGTGCTTGCCTCGCGGGCATCGCCCGACGGGTGCCAGTCGACGATCACGCGCCCGAGGTCGACGAGCGGCGGTCCCTTTTTTACGTGATGCGCCAGCGCGTGCGCGTACAGGCCCGCGGCGACGCAGGCGCGGGGTGCAGCCGCGCGTGACTGGAGAAGTGCGAGCGCCTCCGCGTGCAGCTCGGGCGTGAAGAGGTCGCTGATCGCATTGCACATGCGCCAGATGGAACGGCGCTCGACGAACAGCCGCTCGAGGATCGCGGTGCGCGAACGCGGCGTCTTCAGGCCGCGGATCGCCGCGTAGAGGTTCGCGACGACGTCCTCGAGCTGCTTGCGCTCGCTGCCACCGTGATCGAACGTCGTGCCCTCTCCCTCGAAGTCCGCGTAGCGCTCCCCGTACTCCGCGAGCGCCGAGATCAGGAAGTCCTCGGCGCCCGGCTGGCTGAAGCGAAACAGTTGGTGCCCCGCCGCGTTGCGCGCGTGGATCTGCGGGTGCGTCAGGATGCATTGGATCATCGCCTTCGCGACGCGCACCGCCTGTGCTGCATCGAGCTTGTCGGCGACGTACGTGTCCTTCTGGAACGGGCTGAACAGCTTGTTCCACAGCGGATCTAGAAACGTCTTGCCGAGCGGTCGCTCCGCACGCTCCATCACGCGCTCGAACACCGCGGGATGGTGAAACCACGGCGCGAGCACCTTCAGCGCGCTCTCCTTGCCGCGCTCGACGTCGAGGTACGCGCCGAAATCTCCGTCGGGTGGCTCGGGCCCGTCGAGCAACACGAACAAGACGTCGATCACGGGATGTGTTCCGGGATCCGCAGCCTTCTCGAGCTCACCCTTCGCGGTGTCGAGCACGCTCGCCTGCGTGCGACCATCGAGACCCGCGATCGCTGGGCCGACGATCGTGCCGCGCTTCGGGTCGCCACCGCGGATAACAGCGCCGAGCGCCCACGCTGCGACCGCGCTGTCCGGCTTGTTGATCTGCGAACGCTGGAGCACGCGCCACGCCACCGCGTGTGCGGTCTCGTCGTCGAGATCACGCACGACCGACAGCGACGGCTTCTCCGCGATCAGCTCCGAGTACGGCGCGAGCACGCGCTCCGCGACGCCGAGCTCGCGCTCGAGGATCGAGGTCGGCTGCCCCGCGAGAGAGCGCGCTCGGATCGTCATCGCCAGTGCGCGCTTGTGGAACCGGTCGTTCGCGAGCACGAGCTCCGTCGCGGCGACGAGCGCAGGAACGTCGACGACTAGCTCGTGCGTGTTCCACAGCGCTTCGAGCTGGAGCCACCACGGATCGGCGCGTATCGCGCCCTGCTTCGAGTGCGCGGGCGCAGACGCTGCGATCGCGCGTGCGACCGCATCTGCATGTGGGCTCGCGGACGCACCCGCGCGCTTCCCGAGCACGGCGTGAAGCAGCGAGACGCCGATCGCAGGGACCTGCGACCGCGCGTCGATTCGGATGAGTGCGTCCGCGACGTCAGTCTCCGACAGCGTTCCCTTCGTGATCGCGTCGATCACGATCCCCGCGTTCGCGAGGGAGCTCGTGTGCGGCTCCGTCTCGAGAGCCCGCAGCACCGTGCGCCCCGGATCGAAGCTCTCGACA
>JBJXGN010000141.1:0-11810 GCA_046160585.1 Kofleriaceae bacterium | reverse complement strand
CGACGGTGATCACGCGAGAACTGCCTTGCGAGCACCTTCAACTGGTCGATCTGGTCGGGAAGCTCATTCCACCCGAGGATCTCGGAGAAGTGAGGCAGATCGCGTTCACGCAGCTCGTCGTCGAACTCACGCAGCCACTGCAAGTCATCCGGCTCGTAGTCCTCGGGGTCCCAGATATCGCAGCGATCGCCCGGGATGTCCCACTTCTGCAGGATCGCGTTAACTGCGTGTCGCGCCGACTCGTTCGCCCCTTCCATCGAAGTGAGACGTGTGAACGTCTTCATATACGTCCCGGCGAGCACATAGCGATTCAGGATCATGTCGTATAGCGACACGCCCTTTGACTGACCTTTTCCGCTATTGAGCTTGCCTGGCCTTGTAGGGTACTCGCCGGTCTTGTTCACGAGGAACGTTGATTCGTTCTTTGATACCACTCCGTCGCGAGGCACACTCTGTGTGCTCTTGTCGCTGAAGCTCAGTGTCGCATCGATGGCGTACGCGATCGGTTTCGGGAGCCTGGCTCTCGGCCCGTATCGACGCTTCATTGCATCGTCGTGATGAGACTCGATCTGTTCCCAAGCAAAGTGCGCGAGTTGAGCAGCCGTGCACTCCCACGCCTTGATGCCCTCTGGCCTTACCTCTCCGAACGGCGTTTGGGGTCGGTACACCCGGTCGAAGATCCCGATATCGACGGAAAGCAGCGATCGGTACTGATCTCGTGGAAAGCGCAGACGGTTCCAGAACTGTGGCTGCGAGACCGAGGTCAGGCCCCACGCGGAGTCGAGATACTGCGTGTGACCGCGCCAGACCCGTAGATCTTGATCGAAAAAGAACTGGATCCCGCTCAGGTGCTGCAGCGGACCTTTCGGCGTTGGCGATGCAAGTCCCTGTACGTCGACGACATCGACGTTTCCACCGAACTCGATCACGCTCGTAAGGTCCTTCAGCTTCATGTGCTCGACCTTGAGCTCGACGGGGTTGGCGTCGACGTCCGGCTCGAACTGGAGTCGCTTGAGGTCGTTCGCATCGGCGGCGCTCTGAACGACTCGGCGAAGGGCTTCAGCTACTGGCACCACTCCGGGAAGCGAGAGTGCGATGACGAAGACGGTTCCCGTGATCTGCGGCCCCCCCTCTTCGAGCGACGGTTTTACGATCGGGTGTGCTGTGCTGGTAAAGCCGACTATCTCGCCGCGATGGAACTTCACGCCCTGGTCTAGAAGGAAATCATGCCAGTGATCGAACCAGGCTCCGCTCGTCGGACCCGCAAGGGTGAAGTCCGCACGCGAATCCTCTTCCATCTGGTCGGCGAGCAACTGCACTGTGATGTTGCCTTGGGTTCGTGCGTCGCTCGCCGACCCGCGTAGTGCAGCGGACATCTGCGGACCGAACTCGATGTGTTCGCGGCTGATGGCGCTGTAGCGATCGACGTCTAGGAAGTGGCCCCACGACATGTTCTCGTAGTCTTCGACACGCCGCTTCGTGCCCGACGTCATGTACTTGAACAACTTGAGCGCGAAGCGCGACACATCGCTTCCGGTGTACCCGAGCTGTTCCAACGCATCACCCAAGATCGTGCGCATCGCTTCCATCGACAGCCTTCGTCGAGGAACCATGAACGAAACCGCCTTCCCATCGCGTGCGAACCCCAACCCTTCCGAAGGAACAAGATTCTGATATGTGTTTGCCTTTGTTCGTTCTGACGGACGCGGTTTCAGGATGGGTGTCCGCCTCATGGTGTCAAAGAGATGTCGGTAGAACGAAGGAAAGAACCGAAACCCATGCTCGCCAGCCACTGGGTGCCCACCGGGAACAAAGGTCAGTAGGTCGGAGCGTTGACTCTCCCAGGTGACGAACATCGATGTAATGGCGGGATCCGGCTTCTTGGGATCTGTCAGCGCGGCGACTAGCCACGCAACCCTCGGATCATCGAGGGCAACGTCGGGGACGCTTGCATCCTTTGTATGAACACGGATCTGGATCGTCGAGGGCGGATACCCATGCTTCCTCAGTTCGTTCAATGCAGTCTTGAGACGCTGGACAATGTCGTTGGCTCGGTCCGGGTGGAACGGCGTTCCCTCGGGCTTCAACCGGATGGACACGTCGCTAAGCAGCTCTGCCCCCGACCAAAGGCGCTCCATCTCCTTATTGGCGAGCGTTCCGCTCGGCGCGAACGCGAACTGCGAGCGAGCCATGCCACCGATCCCGCGGTCCAGAGTGGTCGAGCGATCGAACTCCTCGTTGTACTCTTTGTCGATCACCTGCACGTCGAACCCGCGAATCGCCAGTTCGTGCGCTGCAGTAAGACCTGCGATACCGGCACCAAAGACAGTCACACGCGGTTTCTTGTTATTCGTCGTCGTCACGTTCGTTCCTTTCGCAGCGCCCCTAGACGATCGAGTAATCCGGGCGTCGATACGCACCGCATCGCGCCTTCCATGAAGGTAGTCATGGCCGCCGAGACCGCGACAAGGTCTTCGGGCGCACCGACGATATCGATGCGCTCGGCATACAGCGCATCGAACAGCGTGACGTCCCCGTGGACCAGCGCATTCAGCGTCTCGACGCTCGTCGTCACTGAGAGTGTGGGTGCGTGTAGCGGAATGGGCCCGAGGTCGAGAAGAAAGCACTCGTCGTCGATCACGAGCTCGAGGCGGCGATCGCCGAGTTGGGACTGTAACGCAGCATGAGATGCAGGGTGCTCGGTCGCCAGGCACGCGAGCGTGTCCTCCACGAGGGTGGCGATCTCGCCGGTCACGTGCCACCTCGCAGGAACTCGAACATCGCAGGAGCAGCGATGGTGACGTCGCGATCGTGGAGCGAACCGCGCAGCTGGAGGCGTCCACAGACCTCGTGGATGACGGTCGTCTCCGAGCGATCGTCGTGCGGAACGACGATTCGCGCGACGGTGTCGGCGACAAAGGCCCCCTCGAGAGCGTCGCCATCGGCGGATGCCGTGATCCGAAGGCAGGAGGGAACCTCCGTCGCGAGGCCGTCGACGAGCAAAGAGGCCGTACGCGGAAGCGTGAACGGTCGCGGTGGACGCAAGAAGCCTGATGGCTCGACGAGAAGCTCGTCGCTTCGGAACACGCGCGCCTGGCGTGGGCCGGACCACACGAGGAGGGATTGCATGAACGTGGTGGTCTGCGCGCCGTCGAGGAGACGCGCGAAGACGACGGTGTGATCGCCACCGCCACCGTCATGGCCCCACTGCCAGGAAAAGTCGCGGTGCGAGAAGAAGCCCCAATTGTGATCGTGATAAGCGGGCGCGCCGGCGAGCTCGAATATGTGGTTGCCGATCCCGATGCGGCCGGTCGCGGCGAGATGAGGAATGACGAGCCAGTTGATCGGCGGTCCCTCGCCGATCGCGACGCCGGATGCGAGCGATGGGAATGTCTGCGCGACGAGCTCGAGCTCGAGTTCGATCGTACCGACGGCCCCACGGATCGAGATGGTGTCGCCACGGGACGAGATCGCGAGGGCGCCGAGCTGCAAGCAGAGCTGGCCACCGCGCAGATCGGCGGCATCGAGATCGACGACGTCGCCGTGCCAGCCGCCCGCGTCTTGAACCATTGCGAGTACGCGAACGCGCTCCCGGTGCGTTGAAGCCGCCGGGCGCAGATCGTCGACAACGCTCGCGTTGAGTACGAGCCGTGCGCCGCTGCCATGCACCGTGAAGTGAAGCCACTCGCGATGGCCGGGACGACCACCGTCGCGATACGGCGAGCGGCGCAGGTAGCCGTTTGCAGCAAGGCTCGCGCCGATCGCCGCACGGTCCCAGCGGTCGAGGGTCATCGGAGGAGTGACTCCTCCGGCATGGGTGGTGTCGGCGGCTCCCGTCGAGTCGACTCGCGCACGTCGAACGCGGCTGCAAGGCGTTCCCGGATCGCGATCGCGCCGAGCAGCAGTGTGACGGATGTGTCGAGTTGCGCATTGGCGGACACGGCGTCGGTGCGCGGTGGTGCGTGTTTTTCGAGCAACGCATCTAACCGCCGCGCGACGGACTCGAGTCCGCCTAGTAGCGTGAAAAACTTCACGTCGTGTTCGTGCCGCAACAGAACACCGTGCAGCATCATGTCGTCTCCTCTTCGAGCGCGAGCGCATCGGGCTCGAGCCGTTGCGCGAGCGCCGCCTCGAGATCGCGCCGACCAGCAGCCCGCGCGAACGCATCGATCATCTCGGTGGGCAGGACCGCCGAATCGTCCAGCAATCCGAGCGTTCCGAGCTCGAAGATCGAGCGACCACGCCGAACGAGCTCAGACCCCTCGACCCGCGCGCGCCACGCCGCTCCATCGGATGTGGAAGCGAACCGCTGCCCTTCTGCGAGGAGCGTGCGATAGGCCGCTTGCGCCGCGAGCGGGTACTTGATGACAAGCCAGCGCAACTCGTACAGCACGCGCGACAGCTCGTCGTCGGGCGCGTCGACGAGTAGGTCGACCATCGCGGCGAAGGTATCGCTCACGGCGCAGCCGACCTCGAGCCCGATGTCTCTTGCTGCGTTCGCACCTTGATCGCGCGCTTTGCCACCTGGCGCTCGACATCGGCGAGCAAGAACACTGTGATCTCTCCGAACAACGTTTGGTTTGGGTGCGATGCGAGGTCGATCGTCAGATCCACGAACGCGGTGCGGTGTGCCACAACGCGACCGTTGCCGCAGGTGGGAGTCGGGCGCAGGTGTTCGTGGGTCGAGCCGTCCGGGCTCCGAAACGCGGCGACTTCGTAGCGTACGTCGGCGTCTTCGCTGAACGTGTTCTTGATCTCGAATCGACCGATGTAGACGTTCGGCTTGTCGTCTGACGTCTTCTGCAATGTCACGACAGGGGTCGTCGATGGTCCGCCTGCACCGCCCCGCGTTCGCCGCGAGAGCTGGCGCACGTGATCGAAGATCATCTCCGCTTGCGAGTTGCCCAGACGGATCACGTTCGCGGCGTGCTCGAGCTCGAAGCGCGCGAGCCGGTAGAAGAAGTCACCGGGACGCGGACGAGGCATGGGGGTGCCGCTGCCGTCGTCGGTGATCTCATCGTAGAGTAGCTTTAGCCTCTGAAGGCTCTCCATGATCTCGGCCGCAGCTTCGATCGACTTGGTACGCAGGTCGTCCAGGAACTCGCGCTCTTCTTTACTCACGGGGCCTCTAGTGTTCTCGTTTGGTCGTGAAGTCGATCAGTGCATGCAAGAACTGGTGATGTACGGATGGACGTAGCGCGGCGCGCGCCAGCGCCTCACGCGCTCGTCGCGCATACTCGTCACCCACAGCACGAGCGTAGTCGAGGCTCGCAGTGCTAGCGATGCACGTGAGGAGCTGCGCGATGTCATCGGCGGTCTTCGCTGCACCGTTGCCGCGAGTACGCTCGAGCCGCGCACGGCCCCGTGGCGACAGATCACCATCTGTGACGAGTGCATCGAGCTCGGCCGCCCACGCGATCGAGACGCCCGGGCGCGGGCGATCAAGGATCGCCACCGCCTCCGCGCGTTGCGCCGGGGCAAGCGTGCGCATCATGTGCAGCAGGATCAGCGTTCGCTTCGCTTCCCAGAGGTCGCCGTTGATTTCCTTGCCATAGCGACCCGCTGCGCCCAAGTTGAGGATGTCGTCCCGGATCTGGAATGCGATCGCCAACGACTCTGCTGTGTCGCGCAACGCTGAAAGCGTGTCGCTGTTCGTGCCCGCCACGATCGCGCCAACCATCACCGGGGCAATGAAGCTGTACCAACCGGTCTTCTTCAGGACCATACGCTCGTAGTGAGCATCCGTGAGGTTCCAGGTCCGTTCGCGGATCCATGCGAGTTCGATCGCCTGTCCCTCAGCCGTCTCGCGCGCCATGGTCGCGATCGTCTGCATGATACGCAGCGACTTGCCGAGCCCTACCACGCGTGTGTTGTCGAGCAGCGGCTGCAACGCGAGAGCGAGCATTCCGTCACCCACGTTGATCGCGATCGGGACTCCGTGCTCGCGATGCAGCGTCGGACGCTCGCGCCGCTGCTCCGAGCCATCCTCGACGTCGTCGTGCACCAGGAATGCGTTGTGATACAGCTCGAGGATCGCGGCCGACGGCAACACCGCTTCGAGCCCGCCTCCCAGCGCACGCGACGTCGCGATGCACAGCGCCGGGCGCAGGCCCTTCGCCTCGCGCAGCGGATAGTCGAGCATCAGATCGTAGAAGATCGGTCCCATCGCCTCGTCCGCTGGAACGAAGCGTCGGATCTCCTCGATCGCGAGGCGACGCGCCTCTGCGAGGTATGCGCCGAGATCGATGGCGACCTCGCGGGCGGCGCTCAGCACGGCTGGCCTCGCAGGATCCACTCGAGGTGGCCGCGGGCGACGGATCGCAGACCGAGGCGGATCGCCGCGTCGCGGACGCTACACAGCGCCGGACTCTCGATCGTGCTGTTGACGCTTGTTAGCCAGCACAATCGCGTGACCACCGCCGTGCGCTCCATCCGGAGCCGCTCGTACACACGAAGGCCCGCCTCGATCGAGCTCGCCCGAGCGAGCGATGTAGCGAGCACGACCGCGCTCTCGATCGCCTGACATGCGCCTTGACCCAGGTCGGGGGTACACGGATGTGCGGCATCACCGAGCAGCGTCACGTGTCCATTGCCCCAACGAGACGCCGGCGGACGATCGCGGACCCACGTCGCGACGACATCCTCCTCGCGCGTACCTTCGATGAGAGTCGCGATCGGTTCGTGCCATCCCTTCATCGTCGCGAGCAGATCGCGCCGCTCTCCCGTCCCGTTCATCGTGGCGTACCAGAACACCCCATCAGCGAGCGGCGCGCTCCAGAACCTCGGTCCTCGTCCGACGGTCGCTGTTGCCGTGCCCGGTTCACCGCGCATGGCGACCCACCCGACCCACGCTTGCTGGTTCACCGCGCGCGGTGGGCCATCGTCGAGAAGCTGTGCTCGGACGATCGAGGATACGCCATCGGCACCTACGAGAGCATCGACCTCGTCGTGGCTACCGTCGGAAAAGCGAAGCCCGACGTGACCGCGGAGCTGCTCCATAGCGACCAAATCGCATCCCTCCTGTACGACGTCCGGCGCGAGCTTTGCCGCCAGAACACGCAGCACGTCGCTCCGACGTGCTGTCACCGTAGGCATCTCCGCGCACTTACTCCACTCCCCGATGGGCAACTCGGCGAGCAACTCGCCCCGCGGATCACGAACACGGGTGACCTCGATCGGTGTCGCGACACGCAGGAGGTCGTCGGCTACGCCGAGGGTGGCGAGCGCCTTGACGGCGTTCCCCCAAACGAGCAACGCAACACCCTGCTTCTCTCGGCGCGACCGCTCGTAGACTACGACGTTCGCTCCCCGCGCGCGAAGAGCGACGGCGGCAGCGAGGCCACCGATACCACCACCCACGATCCCGATCCGAAGACCACCCACGAGCACGTCGTCGTGAACCGTGCCAGCTATAGCGCGCGATGATCAAGAGGCCTTCGTATGCGATCGTGCTCTGCGATCAGAATCGCGATCGCCAAGAGTCAATGAAACAGGTTGACGTGAGCCGACGCTAGTACTCCGACAGACGTGTCTGCAGCTTCAGCTGCACGAACGCGCCGACCTCCGTGCTGCGATCCGCGTCCGCTTCGGCACGCCTCGACTCGGCGAAGATCGCGACACCGAACCGGGAGTTCGCCGGCGACGCAAGGAAGACATACGTCCAGAGCTCGCCGCGAAACGTCTGCCCCTCGCTCCACGGGGTGTACCGGGGTCTTGATCGGAACATTCGAGCTCATCTCCATCTCTCGCCTCCGGTCCCGTGCCAAGCAGTCTCGAGCCACCGCCCTCGGTCGTGAAGTACTCGGACTTCATCGTTCCGCGACGCGATCCGAGATCAGACTCTCGGGAATGAGATCGCGATCTCCTATCGCGTCCACGTACACGTCGCAGATCGTTCGGCTCGCGCGTGGCACGCACGGTGCTTTCGGCTGCGATCGAAGGAGACCTCATGCTCAAGGCCGTCATCGTCGGCATCAACGACTACGCTGCAGCACCGCTCGCTGGGTGCATCAACGACGCGGAAGACGTGATCGCGTACATGACTCGACGGGGAGCCCTCGACGAGAACATCGTTCCTCTGTACGACGGTCGTGCAACGCGGACCGAGATCGTGGCTGCGCTCGAGGCGCTCGTCGCGCACAGTACTGCGGGTGACCACCTACTGTTCCACTACAGCGGACACGGCTCACAAATTCCGTCGACATCCTCCGAAGAGGCGGACTCGTTCGACGAGTGTCTGTGCCCGCTGGACTTCACGTGGGACGATCCATCGACTGCGATCCGCGACAAGGACCTCGCGACGATTCTCGCCAAGGTTCCGCACGACGTCGCGATGACCGTCGTCCTCGATTCGTGCCACTCGGGTGACATGCGGCGAGATCCAATCTCGCTCTCGAGTCTCGCAGCGCCACCGAAGTCGGTGCGGCGTGCCTATCCCATGCCGCTCGACCTCCAACGCCGACTGCTCGTTTCTCGCAAGATTGCGACCCGTACACCGGTCCGAATCCTCGCGTCGAACGTAATCGTGGTTTCGGCGTGTCAAAGCAACCAGACGGCGGCGGACACGGAGTTCGGTGGCCGTCCCAATGGGGCATTCACCTACTACTGGTACGACGCGATCTACGCGCTCCAGGGCGCTCCACTCACAGCGCTCCTGTCGAAGTGCAAGCCCCCACTCCACAGCTACGCCATGACCCCGATGCTCGACGGGAGTCTGGACTTGCTCCAGAAGAACGAGTTCCTTGTCGATCCTCCGCCGCTCGGCGAGAAGGTGTCCAGTCCGAACATGCCGCGAACGATGACGCTCGTGTTCGACGAGACCTACGACATGAAGAGCCTCGATGCCGCCCTGGAGGTGCGCCTCGCGAGCGGCGACGGTGAGTTTCGATTCGTCGTGACGCGCCGTGGTTCGACTCCGACACAGTGGACGTTCCCGGTAGCGAACGACCTGTCTTACGACCTCGAGTGCGAGCGTGACTCCAAGCTCGTATTCTCCGTACGTCGGTGGAAGGTTGCCGGAGGTACGGCCTCCTTCGATCTGTCTGTGCGAGTCGTGGCATCGCGCACCGAGGCGGTCGTCGTCGAGAAGTCGGTCGGCCCGCGAGGACGCAAGACCAATGGCGCTTCTCGCGACGCGGACGACGCCACGCGCGTTCCTTGACCTTCCTCCGCATCCTGCGGAACCGTGCGCGTGGCGAGGGGTGCCGTCCGCGTACGGGTGTCGTGCACCCGGAGATCTGAAACATGTTTGGAAACGGCAATGGTGGTGATGTTCGTGGGTATGGTGATGGAGATACCGACGCCACGGCGGATGCGATCCTCGCGTCGCTGACTGGCGGAGCGACAACGTCGCGTGGACAAATAGCGCGTCCTTCGACGGAGCCGTCGCTCTCGCAAGTGACGGCCGCACTCGAGGCAGCGATCGCGAATCGCCCGGACGTTCGCGCTTCCGTGGAGGAGGCGATGGCGCGGGCCGCCCGCGAAGCGCTCGCGAAGCACGTGTACCAGGTGCCTTCGCAAGCGGACTTCCTCGCCATGCTACGCGCACCCGCGGTTCGCTCGCGTGGCGGCACCGTCGCGCGCGCGTTCTGGTGGGGCTTCCACATTCAGATCTCGCGCGAGGACCTGATGACATTCCTCTCGGCTGCCGATCCGATCAACGCCATGATCGGCACCATCGGCGGTGGAATTCCGAGCCCGGCGTCGCCGTTCATCGCGATCGCGGCCGCGTTCGTCGCGGGCGCGCTCGGCCTGATGCGTAGCCTCGATCGCGGTCGAGGCGTGTACGTGAGCATGCTGTGGATCGCGCCCGGCATCTTCGTTCCGACCTCGGTGTGATCGCACTTGGCGCAGAGCTGCGATCGCGTTCGTCGATCGAGATCGCAATTGCACGCGCGATCTCGACAACTGCGCGTCTTCCGTGGGCGTCGCGGTCGGCACGCGCAGTGCTCGTGACCACACCATGCTTGTCGCTGGCTGTGCCGGATGTAGTCGTGTCGTCCCGCTGTTCTGTGCGGGCCAGTTCTTTCCTCACATCCCTCTCCACAGCGTGCAGACCCCCATGGGAGTTGGATGTCCCCTCTGCGGCATCGTCGCACCGATCTTCACCTGCCTCACGTGTTTCACGACGCAGCAACTCTTCCTGCCGAACACTCCGTTCTCGCTCGCGACGGTGCAGGCGCAGGGCATCAAGGTGGCTCCGGTCGCCGAAGTCGCTGATGGCGCAGGCACGGGTGAGGTCGCGAAGGTTCTTCGAACGGCCGCGAGCTCGTTCGCCAATCAGTTCGGAAAGTCCGCGGCCGAGCAGCTGATCGCTGCGTTCGCCGGAGGTGGCCAGTGATCGATCTCATTCGAACAGGCATCGCAAAGAAGGTTAGCGCCGGCGCGTTAACTGCGGACATCTCGCGCCTGGTGAAAGAAGGGGCGTCGGAGCGCGTGCGAAAGCTTGCCGACGACATAGCGCCATTCATTCATGGGATTGGCGATGCGCTCGAGTTTACGCTACGTGCTGCGCACGACCCTCGCGCCGGTCGCGCGATCGCATTCGCAAACGGTCAGATCTTCAACTATCTCCTCGACGAACGTGACCTGTTCTCCGAAGACGACTTCGGCCTGTACGGTCTCCTCGACGACGCGTACCTCGTACACCACCACGCGCTCACGCTCGTCGGAACGTACCCGTGGCTCGGGACAGCGTTGGAGGGCTACATCCCGCCGAGCCGCGACGCCTTCTCACTGATCAACGCGCTTCTCCCGGACGGCGTCGGCGGCGCACTCGAACGAACGTCGCGCAACGTCGGTCGCGACCTCGCTGATCGGTGTCGCTGCGCCACCAGATGCGCGGATCGCACATCCGTCGACGCCCTGGCCCGTGATGCGCCTTCTCAACGTACTCGAAAGGAATTGACGAATCATGTCGCTGGACGTTTTCAAGATCTTCAAAGACCTCGAGCTGAAGGCCGTGGGCCTCGATCCAGAAACGAAGAAGATGCAGGAGGGCTACTTCGCGTCGTTTCGTCCGATCGGCCTGCCCATCCACAAGGAGGACTACTACAACCCGTGGAGCCCCTCCGGCGCGAGCCTCGCGCAGAACGTGCCGCCTCCAGTCGATCCGGCGACGGCGGAACCTGGCACAGCGAGCGCGAAGATCGACACGACGCAGGCCTACACAGCAAACATCGCTCGCTCCCAGCAGGCGTTCCTGAACACGTTCGTGCTGGTCAATGACAAGCTGCGAATGAACTCCGACTACGCGGTCATGCCGAGCGCGAGCAAGATCGCCGACGCCTGGTACGCGATCGTTCACGGAGCGAATGGGATCGCGTCAAAACAAGAGCTCAATGACGACCTGAAGAAGGCCTACGAGGAAGCAGCAGCGGTTCTCGTCGACAAGGATGGCAACGCGACACCGCAATACGAAAAGTACATCCAGTATCAAGACGAGTACAAGTCGAAGCTCCGAACGCGAAATCGCGAGTACGCGAATGCGTTCACCGATCCGTTGAGGCTTCAGGCCTGGCCGATCAACGGGGTCGTCTACCAGGACGACGTGGATGATGCTGCACGTCGGTGGACCGCACTCGGTCACAAAGAGAAGATCGAACGTGCGCTCAACACTCTCGACGCGCGCGGCACGGATCCGGCGATTGTCCTCATCGCTCGTGCAAAGCGAAAGTTCGAGACAGCGGAACCTGTCAACGAGTTTGAGACACCGGGACGCATTAGTTTAGTGAGTTGATCTCGATCTGGTCAGACTGATCCGCGATCGGCTTGTTGATCCAGACCGTGGTCGGCAGTTGAGGAGCTTGGGG
>JBJXGN010000140.1:0-21967 GCA_046160585.1 Kofleriaceae bacterium | reverse complement strand
CACCCGCGGATGTCAGCAGCCCGGTCTCTTGGAGCAGCGAGCCGTCGCCCGACAGCGACAGCATGTAGGCACCGATCACGTCGGTGGTCGGCATCGAGAACAAGCGCGACGAGCGGAACGGTCCCTTGAACACCTGGCGCAACGACGCCTCGCGACGGCGTGGAGGGCCCGAGCGCTTCTCCGCGTCAGTCTTCGCCGGCTGCCCCGACTCCGTCGGCTCCGTCGGCTCGGACGCCGCGGAACCCTCGGACGCCGAGTTGTCGGCGTGTGCGGTCGCTGCTGTGACAGCGAGAGCGGCGATGACCAATGGTCGGACCATGTGCACTCTCGTTGTGTGCTTGGTTCGGGTGAGATAGCCACGTCGGTGCCGTGAGATCCGCGTGATCGCCAATCGCTGCCGCATCGATCTCGCCCAACGTCCGGCACATGTTGGCGGGCTCCGGTAGGTTCGGTGGCGTGGTCGACCCGGCAAAGTCCAGCCGCAAGCTGATCGCGCAGGCGGCGCGACGGAGGCGATGGGGGCCGCTCGCGACCGACGAGGAATCGCGCGCGGGACTGCAGTCGCGTCTCAACCAGTACGCGAAGACGATGTTCTGGTCGTTTATCGCGCTGCTCGCGTTTCTCTGGCTCGGCTATCGATTCGTCCTCGGATCCGAGAAGCCGCAGCTCACGTCGTACGTGTTCGGCGGCTCCGCGATCATGCTCGGCGTGATGGCGTTTCTGTGGCGCAGCGTGCTCGCTAGGAACAACCGCCTCAGCTTCGACTGGCTCTATCGCATCGACCTCGTGTTCGCGATCGCGATCGGCGCGACGTTCGGTGTGTCGGCGGCGATGCAGTCCGAGCTGCAGCTCGCGAGCTTCACGTCGCTCTTGTTCACGAGCTTCACGATCTTCACGCGTGCGCTACTCGTCCCGTCGAGTGCGCGACGTACGACGGTGACGTCGATCGTGTCGTTCGCGCCCGTCGTGGCCGGTGGTGCGTACACGGCGCTGACTCGCGACGTCGAGGTTCCTCCCGCGATGTGGATCGGCGGCGGAGCGACGTTCGCCGCGATCGCGGTGTTGATCGCCGCCAACGGATCCGGAATCATCTACGGCCTGCGCAACGAGGTGCGCGAGGCGATGCAGCTCGGCAGCTACAAGCTCGGCGCGAAGATCGGCTCCGGCGGCATCGGCGACGTGTACCTCGCACAGCACGCGCTGTTGCGGCGCCCGACGGCGGTCAAGCTCCTCAAGCCCGAGCGTGTCGGACAAGAGAACCTCGTGCGCTTCGAGCGCGAGGTCCAGCAAACGAGCCGGCTCACGCATCCGAACACGGTCACGATCTTCGACTACGGCCCGTCGGCGGAAGGGCACTTCTACTATGCGATGGAGTACCTCGACGGGATCAACCTCGATCAGCTCGTCAAGAAGTACGGCAAGCAACCGGCGGGACGCGTCGTGCACATCCTCAAGCAGGTGTGCGGCGCGCTGCAGGAAGCGCACGGCCACGGCCTCATCCATCGCGACATCAAGCCGGCGAACATCATCCTCTGCCAGCGCGGTGGTCTCCCCGACGTCGCGAAGGTCGTCGACTTTGGCCTCGTGAAAGAGATCGCACGCGACGACGGCGACGCGACCCACGCGCAGACCGTGCTTGGCACGCCGGCGTACCTCGCACCGGAGATGGTGGATCCAAGCGCACCGACGACACCCGCCGTCGATCTCTACGCTCTCGGTTGCGTCGGCTACGAGCTCTTGACCGGTCGTCGCCTGTTCGAGGCGAAGGGATCGATCGAGCTGATGATCGCGCACGCCACCAAGGTCCCGCAGCGACCGATGGACGTCGCCGACATCCTGATCCCCGACGAGCTCGAAGCGCTGATCATGCAATGCCTCGAGAAGTCACCGTCGGCGCGTCCCGCCTCGGCGGCGGTCATGCTCGAGATGCTCGAGGCGCTACCGCGCATGCCCGACTGGACACCGGGCGACGCAGAGACGTTCTGGCGCGAGTTCCGCGCGAACCAGGTGGCGACCCCGCGTTCGGACACCCCGACCGAGACCGTCACCGTCGAGCTCGGACGCCAGCGCCTGACGTGAACTGGGCGTGATCACCCTGGCGGTCCGACCATTACGGGCGTACATCCGGGGCATCGAGTCCGCGATGTCCCCAAGAAACGCTATCATATTGAAAATACTAGTCTTGATAACACTGTTGGGCATCGCGATCGCCGGCATCGCCCTGCTCTCGGGCATGGTGGTCGGCCTGATCATCGGCGGGTTCACCATGCTCGCGGTCCTCTACGACTCGGCGACGTTTTCGTCCGGGCGCCCGCGGGGCGTGATCGTCGGCGAGATCGATCAGGACTTCGGATCGACGACGCAGAAGCTGAACGACCACGCGGATCGCTAGCGCTTGTCGCCCGTCGAGACGGCGCTCGCCAGGTAGTAACCGCGTCCGGGCGCGACCGCGAGGATCCCGTCCGCGCCGAACTCGCCGAGCTGACCGCGCAGACGGCGTACGACCTGGCGCACGTTCTCCTCGTTCGCGTACTTCGACTGGAACGGAAGATCGCGCGCGAGCTGCTTGGTCGCGACGCAACCCTTGATCACCGACGGCGAGCTCGCTTCCTCGACGGCGCGAGCACACAGGGTGCGAAGCAGCTGGAACTCGAGCGACGAGAGCCCGGTCTCGGCCCAGGACTCGGTCCCCGATTCACGTGTGAGGAGGGAGCCACCCGTCGTGGGATCCGCGGCGCCGACGACACACAGATCCTTGCCACCGAACGACGTGAGGAAGCGGACGAGCCCACCCGCGATGCTCCCGGTCGCCATCGACGGCGCGACGATCGGCTCGTGCGCGACTTCGGCGAGGAACCAGAACGCGACGTCGCCGATCTTCAGCACCGATCGCGCGGGGAGCGGGACGCGCCCGTTGACGCGGTTCCCGTCGACGAACGTCCCGTTGCGACTCCCGAGATCGCGGACCGTCCAGCCCTGCTCGCCGCTCTCCATGCGTGCGTGCTCGCGAGACACCGACGCGGCGAGCACCACGAGCTCGCCCTCCTGGTTGCGGCCGGCGACGGTCTTCTCCGCGAGCGCATGTGCAATGCCGAAGCCGTCGACGAGCCACGCGGCCGACTCCGTCGCTTCGACGTTCGAGCGCACGTGGTCCGGAATCAGTCCTTCGCACGGAGGGACTTCGACGGCACACGTCCGACACAGAGCACCCACCTCTGTCGCCGCACCACAGCAGAGACAACCCATCACGTCGATCGAACCACTGCACTCGGTTTCGATCAAGGGCGGGCGCGATCCAACCCCTTTGGTCAGTTGACCTCCGGCAATGGCAGAAGGTACCCAGGAGAAATGCGGCGGGTCCTGATCGTGCTCGCACACCCCGTTCTGGAGCGGTCGCGGGTGAACCGACGCCTCGTTCGCGCGGTCGCCGGGATCGAAGGCGTGTTCGTCCACGATCTCTACGAGGTGTATCCGACCCTCGACATCGACGTGCAGCGCGAGCAGCAGCTCCTCGTCGATCACGACGTCATCGTGTTCCAGCACCCGTTCTACTGGTACTCGGCGCCCGCCATCGTGAAGGAGTGGCAGGACCTCGTCCTCGAGCACGGGTGGGCGTACGGGAAAGGCGGCGACAAGCTGAAGGGCAAGATCACGCTCAACGCGATCACCACGGGCGGCCCCGCGTCGTCGTACACGAAGGGCGGCTACAACCGCTTCACGATCCGCGAGCTCCTCGCGCCGTTCGATCAGACGGCGTACCTGTGCGGCATGCGCTACCTCGCGCCGTTCGCCCTGCACGCCGCACTCAGCATCACGAGCGACACGGACCTGACGCCGCAGACGGCGACGTACCGCGCACTCCTCGAGGCGCTGCGCGACGACGGCATCGATCTCGATCGCGCCGAGGCGGCGGAGAATCTCGCTATGGAGCTCCCTACGTTGCTCGCTCCGAAGTCCAGGGAGCACTTCGCATGACCAGACGATCGTTTGTTCGAGCTCGCCGCTCTCTGGGCTTCCCGGGGTCGGAGGCGTCGCCCTCCCCGCGGCATTTCGTCGGGGGTGCCACGTGAGCAACTCGGTCCTCGCGCAGGCGCTCGTCTATCTCGTCGCGGCCGTGTTGTTCGTGCCGATCGCGAAGCGGCTCGGACTCGGCGCGGTTCTCGGCTACTTGATCGGCGGCGTGGTGATCGGGCCGCACGTGATCGGCTTCGTCGGACACGAGGGCCACAGCGTCATGCACTTCGCCGAGTTCGGCGTGGTGATGATGCTGTTCATCGTGGGCCTCGAGTTGCGCCCCGCCCTGCTGTGGCAGATGCGCCGCCCCATCTTCGGCCTCGGCGGGCTGCAGGTCGCAGCGTGCGCAGTTGTCCTGTTCGGTGCGTCGATCGCGATCGGGCTCACGTGGAAGCCCGCGCTCGCGGTCGGCCTCACGCTAGCGGGCTCGTCGACGGCAATCGTGCTGTCCACGCTGACCGAGCGCGGCCTGATCAAGACCCAGGGCGGCCAGTCCGCCTTCTCTGTTCTGCTCATGCAGGACATCTCCGTCGTCCCGATCCTTGCGGCGATCCCGACGCTCGGCGTCGCCGTCGCCACGCAGATCACCGACGTCACGTCGTCGGCGGGTCGCCCGGCCTGGCTATCGGCGCTGTTCATCTTCGGCGCCGTGATCGCCGTCATCGGCTCGGGCCGCTTCATCATCCGTCCGCTGTTCCAGTTCCTCGCCGCGGCCAAGCTGCGCGAGTCGTTCACCGCGGCCGCGCTGCTGATCGTCATCGGGATCGCGTTTCTCATGGGCCAGGTCGGCCTGCCGACCACGCTCGGAACGTTCCTCGCTGGCGTCGTGCTCGCAGACTCCGAATATCGCCACGAGCTGGAGACCGACATCGAGCCGTTCAAGGGCCTGTTGCTCGGCCTGTTCTTCATCTCCGTCGGGGCGCAGATTAACTTCAAGTTGATCGCGAGCGAGCCGCTGCTGATCGCCGGCATCGTTCTCGGCACGATGACCATCAAGTTCGTCGTGCTGTTCGGCCTCGCGCACGCCTTCAAGCTCGACCGCCCTGCGCGCTGGCTGTTCTCGCTGTCGCTCGCGCAGATCGGCGAGTTCGCGTTCGTGCTGATCGGTGTCGCCGTCGCGTCGAACGTATATTCGGCGGAGGTCGCAGCGCCGCTCGTGGCCGCGACGGCGCTGTCGATGGTGGTGACGCCACCGATCTTCATCTTGCTCGAGCGCGTGATCCTCCCGCGTGTCACGGACAAGGGCGTCGAGCGACCGCACGACGAGATGCACGATCACGGCGCGCCGGTCGTCATCGCGGGGTACGGGCGCTTCGGCCAGATGATCGGCCGCGTGCTGCGCGCGAATCGCATCGAGGTGACGATCCTCGATCTCGATCCGGAGATGGTCGATATCCTCGGCCGGCTCGGCGTGAAGGTCTACTACGGCGACGCGTCGCGCATGGATCTGCTCCAGGCCGCGGGCCTCGCGCACGCGAAGCTGTTCGTACTCGCCGTCGACGACAAGGACCAGGCCACGGCGATCGCGGAGGCCGTGCGACACAACTTCCCCGACGTGCCGATCCTCGCGCGCGCACGGGATCGCCAGCACTACTGGGATCTGCGCAGCCTCGGCGTCCACAAGGTGTTCCGCGAGACGTTCGCGGCCGCGTGGGAGACCTCCATCGAGGCGCTCAAGGTGCTTGGCTATCGCGCGCACACAGCGCATCGCATCGCGCGCAAGTGGCGCGATCACGAGGAGCAGGTGCTCGAGGAGCTGGGCTCGCTGTGGGGCACGGATCGCAAGGAGTACTTCAACCGCGTTCGGCAAGGAATGGAGGAGGCCGAGCGCCTCATGCGCGACGAAGATCCGACGGTGTTTGGCGAGCGCGACGGTAGCTGGGACAACGAGTCGCTGCGCGCCGATCGCGAGGTCGCGGCGGCCGCGACGACGACCGAGACCAGCTAGGCGCGGAGACGGCCTTAGGGCTGGAGCCTCGCTTTTGGCGGAGCGGCCGGGATGTCGTCGCCGTAACCGTGGCGCCGCGCGACGATGCCGAGGTGAATGCCGATCGCGCCGATCGCGAGCGTGCACACAGAGTACGCCGTGATCGCCATCGGCGACAGGACGCGGAGCTCTCCGAACCCGAACGTCGTCACGTGCAGGATCTGGATCGTCGCGAGGATCGGGACGACGCCTAGCGCGACCAACGAGACGACGGCGATCCGCCGCGGCGTAGGGTTGCGCAGCGTGCGCAGCGTGGCGACGAGCACGATCGCCATCAGCAGCGGGACGAAGCCCTCGCTCAGCGCGTAGTCGCGACCCGCGTCGACGATCGACGTCATCCCCGCGACGACCACGCATGCACCCGTCGACGCGGCGAGGACGACGAGCTCGATCGCGAGGGCGACGGTACCAATGCGGATCGGCTCGGTCTGGTGACGGAGCGCGGCGAAGTCCTGCGCGGTCCAGACCACGCCGCCCGCGAACGCGAGGAGCAGCAGCGGCCACCCGAACAGCGCCACCGCCGGCTCGTAGAGCATCAGCGCGACGAGCAGCCACAGGACGACGAGCGACCAGCGAACGATTGGCCGATCCGGGTCCATGACCCCATGGTAGCGCGGTTCTAGAAGAAGACGCTCAGGTGGATATTGAAGCGGTTCGCCACCCCGGGCGACATGCCCTTGTAGGTGGTCTTCCAGTAGAGCTGCTCGAGTCCGAGTTGCAGGGACTGTTTGGGCTTGTAGCGGATCACGCCGTACACGGTCCCGTTCGACGTGCGGTCGCCCATCTCCAGATCCGACTCCCGCGCGAAGTCGCCGGTGCCACCGAAAGCGATCATGTGACGCCGGGTCGGGACCAGGGCTAGCTCGAGCCAACCACCGACCGAGCGGATCGTGCGGCCCGTCACCGGGTTCACGCCCTGCCCGATGCCACCTCCGATGTCGGTCGTGTTGGAACCGCCGTAGACCTCCGCGATCAAGACCATCATCGGCGCGGCCGGGAGGAACACGTGCCCGCCGATCGAACGCGCCGGGTAGCGCGTGCCGTTCGCGAGCTCGTCCTTCGCGAGGTGGCCCCACAGTCCGATCCGCAACGCAGCGTCACCGCGCATGCGCTTTCGGAACTCGATCAGGCCCTGCAGCGATGGCGTCGCGGCGCGGATGCCGTCGAGCTGCCCGTCGTTGTCGAGGTCGCGTTGATCGAGCGTGCCGGTGGCCGCGGCTGCGATACCGATGCGGACCTTGTCGCTCGGCATCATCGTGAGCCGGAGCTGCGGTCGTCGATCGCCGGTGTTGCCGGCGAACAACAGTTGCATGTCGTTCTGCGCCGAAGGGAACAGCGGCGAGACGAGATCCCACGTCTGCCCCGCGAGAACCTCGATCTTCTTGCCGAGCGCGATCTGCGCGTACGCGTGACGCAGCCGTAGTACGTTCACACCCTCGCCACCAGCGAAGTCGATCTCGAGCTTGCCCTCGCCTTTCACGTCACCGTCGTCGTCGAGGTCCCACTCGTCGATCGACAGACCGAAGCGCGAGAGACGAGGCGTCATCGTCAGCTCCCCGGCGAACGCGCCGTCTGCCGGCTCCGGCATCACGTACAGGGCTTGATGAATGTCCGACATGCGCGAGTCGTCGGCGAGCACGTCGAGCCGCGCGAACCCATAAATCGAAAGCGGTGGAGACTCGTCCTCCGCGCGAGCCACCGAGGGGACGAGCGACGCAGTGGCCAGGAAAAGGCCGGCGATCCAATGGGAGTGCATGCCCCCCCAAGACGCGCGGCTCCGCGATTCGATCGATTTTCGCCAAGCTTTTCAGATCGACGGTGTCGGCCGCGCGTTGAGGGGAAGACCAGCTTCGTTCCGGAGGATCCGATGCGTCTTCTCTCGACAATCGGGCCTGCGTTGGCGGCGTTCGCGGCACTCTCGTGTCGCGCGCAGTCGTCGACCTCGCCTTCATTCGCCAACGGTCCGGTCGTGCTCGTCAGCGTGGACACGCAGACGGAGCTCCAACGCCAGCTATCGGCGATGACGCCCGCACGGGTCGTGGATACGAGCACGTCCTCCACGCGGCTCGATGTCGCGCTCGACGCGTTCAACGAGCGCGCGAAGACGCGGCGCGGATACATCGCGGTCGACAAGCCGCTGTACAAGCCGGGAGAGACGGTCTGGTTCCGCGCGTTCGATCTGACAAGCGCGACGCTCGGTGGCGTGGACAAGGACATCGTCACGTTCAAGCTGATCAGCCCGCGCGGCTCCGCGGTCGCGGAGAAGCGAGTGCTCGTCGAGCGCGGGAGGGCCGCGAACGAGTTCGACCTTCCGCACGGGATGCCCGGCGGCGAATACACGGTGGTCGCCGCGACGGACAGCGGCCTCATGAAGACCGAGCGAAAGGTGATCGTCAGCTCGTATCAGCCACCGCGCATCAAGAAGAAGCTCGAGTTCCTGCGCAAGGCGTACGGCGCGGGTGACACGGTCACCGCGACGGTCGAGCTACATCGCGCCACCGGCGAGGCAATGAGCAAGAAGGTGATCAGCGGACTCGCGACGCTCGACGGCGCGGAGCTCGTTCGCGTGCCGGTTACCACGGACGCCGCCGGGAACGCGGTCGTCCAGTTCACGCTGCCAGCAGCGCTCGGCAAGGGCGACGGACTGCTCACGATCCTGGTCGAGGACGGCGGTGTGACCGAGTCGGTGCAGAAGCGCATCCCGATCACGCTCGCGGACATCTCGCTCGTCGCGTACCCCGAGGGCGGCGACCTCGTCGCGGGCCTGCCGTCGCGCGTGTACTTCGCGGCGAAGAACGCGACGGACAAGCCAGCCGACGTCGATGCGAAGGTCACCGACGATCGCGGGAAGACGGTCGCGCTGCTCCGCAGCTATCACGACGGCATGGGCCGGTTCGAGCTCGTGCCGGATCCGGCGCGCAGCTACAAGATCGAGATCACCCGCCCGACTGGGATCGCGAAGACGTACCCACTTCCGCAGGCGAAGCGCGAGGGCTGCACGCTGCAGTCGATCGACGACTACGCGTCCGCGCGTGCGGATCTGCGCGTCGCCGTGTGGTGCTCGCGCGACCAGGACATCGTCGCGACGGCCGTGCTCCGCGATCGTCGCGTGTCGACGCTCGCGACGCGCGTGACGGCGAGCCGCCCGAGCGTGCTCGCGTTCCCGATGCCCGCGGGCACGCAGGGCGCCGTGCGTGTGACACTGTTCGACGACCAGTTGACGGCGCGCGCCGAGCGCCTCGTGTATCGCAACCGCGGCGTCGATCTGAAGATCGCCCTCGCTCCCGACAAGCCGACGTACACGCCACGCGAGAGCGTGACGATGTCGATCGCGGCGACCCTCCCCGATGGCTCGCCCGCGGCCGGCGCAGATCTCGCGCTGTCGGTCGTCGACGATACCGTGCTGTCGTTCGCCGACGACAAACAGGCGACCATGCTCGCCCGCCTCTACCTCGAGGCCGAGATGCCCGGGCAGAAGATCGAGGAGCCGAACTTCTACTTCGGCAAGGATCCGAAGGCGCCGGCGGCGATCGATCTCGTACTCGGCACGCATGGCTGGCGGCGCTTCGACTGGAAGCCCGTGTTGTCGGCACCCCCGGAGAAGCCGATCGAAGAGACGTGGGCATACACCGGTGATCTGATCGGTCCGAAGAAGAAGCCGGGCTCGCTACGCCCGAAGCGGGTCGCGAAGGCCAACGACGTAGCGCTCCAGGAGGGAGCGCTCCCAGTAGAAGGGCTCGCAGGTCCGGAGGCACCGCCCGCGGTGGCCGTCGCGCAGGTCGTCCAGCCCATCGTCGTGGAAGGACGCGTCGAGAAGCCACGCGACGTTCGCGTGCGTGGCGATGGCGAGGATGACAAGCCCGCGAGAAAGAAGCCAGCACGCGACGAAGCAGAGGAGAACGACGCGGCAGACGATGAGGACGAGCCGATGGTTCGTCGCAATCTCGACGCTGCACCGCCGATGGCCGGAGTCGCGATGGACGATGGCGACTGGGACGGCGAGTACACCGTCGCGTCGGAGTCGCGTCGCAACCTCGTCTTCGACAACCGCGGGTTCGACGTCGGCACCGAGGCGGGCAAGCACCGGATCCAGATCCGCGGCAAGCAACTCGAGGTGAACGGTGGCGAGGAGGATCCGACATGGAACCTCGTCCAGGCGCGCACGTTCCCCATCCCGAGCTACCCCGACAACTACACGGGGCCGCGCACCGACTTCCGCGAGACGTTGTTCTGGACGCCGGGCATCACGACCGACGCGAACGGCAAGGCCAGCGTCACGTTCGCGCTGTCGGACGAGGTCACGTCGTTCAAAGCGATCGCCGAGGGTGCGGCGGCCGGGAGGCTCGGGTCCGGCGAGGCGCTCGTGCAGTCGAAGAAGCCGGTGTCGCTCGCGGTGAAACTGCCGCTCGAGGTCACCGCCGGCGATCGCATCCGCCTGCCCGTGACGGTCGCCAACGAGACCGATCACCCGTACGAAGCGAAGCTCGTGTCAGCGTTCGGCAAGGCGTTCAAGATCACCGGCGGCGCGTTGCCGTCGTCGATCACGCTCGGGCCGAACGAGCGCCGCGCGACGTTCTACGAGCTCGAGGTCGTCGGTGACGGCAAGGTCGCCGCCGACGGCAAGATCGCGATCAGCGTCGAGGCCGCGTACCTGACCGACGAGATCGAGAAGACGATCGTCGTTGCGCCCGTCGGCTTCCCGCAGCAGGTGTCTCTGTCGGGCACACTCGCGGCCGGTGCGACCGTGCGGCGCGAGGTGTTCATCGGCGACGTGATGCCGGGGACGATGAACGGGATGGTGACGCTGTACCCGTCGCCGCTCGCGACGATGGTCGAGGGTACGGCGGCGATGATCGCGGAGCCCGGGGGCTGCTTCGAGCAGGCGTCGAGCACGAACTATCCGAACATCATGATCCTCGGCTACCTCGAGGAGAACAAGGCAGCGTCGCCCGCGATCGCCGAGAAGGCGAACAAGGCGCTCGATCGCGGCTACAAGCTCTTGACCGGCTACGAGTCCAAGACGAAGGGCTACGAGTGGTTCGGTGGCGATCCGGGACACGAAGCGCTGACCGCGTACGGCCTCATGGAATTCGCGGACATGAAGAGGGTGTACGGCGACGTCGAGCCGGCGATGATCCAGCGCACGCGCGAGTGGCTCCGCGGTCGTCGCGATGGCACGGGTGGCTACAAACGCAACGAGCGCGGGCTCGACTCGTTTGGACGTGCGAGCCCGGAGGTCACCGACGGCTACATCACCTACGCGCTGACCGAGGCGGGCGAGAAGGACCTCGGCATGGAGCTCGCTCGGCAGGCGCAGGTCGCGACGACGACGAAGGATCCGTACCTGATGGCCATGGCGACGAAGTCGCTGGTCAACGCACGCCCGAAAGATCCGACGACCGTGGCCGCGGTGAAGCGCCTCGCGTCGATGCAGGCGAGCGACGGCTCGTACAAGGGGGCGACCGAATCGATCACGATGTCCGGCGGCGAGGCGCTCGAGATCGAGTCGACCGCGATCGCGACGATGGCGATGATGTCTCACAGCCGCGACCATATGGCCGCGGTGCGCAAGGGCGTCGAGTGGATGAACGCGCACCGCAGCGGCTTTGGCGGCTACGGCTCGACACAGTCCACGGTGCTCGCGCTCAAAGCAATGACGCAATACGCGAAGGAGTCGCGCGTGACCGAGACGTCGGGGACGGTGATCCTCCGCATCGACGGCAAGGAGGTTCGGCGCGTCTCCTACGAGAAGGGCCACCAGGGCGCGATCGAGCTGCCGATCGGCGAGCACCTCCGTCCGGGCAAGAACACGATCGAGATCATGCTCGAGTCCAAGGAGGGGTTGCCCTACTCCGGTCTCGTTACGTGGGGCAGTAGGGTGCCCGCGACGAACCCGGCGACGAAAGTCGCACTCGCGACGACGCTCGCGACTGCCTCCGCGAAGCTTGGCGAGGGCGTGCGGATGAACGTGCGTGTAGCGAACACGACGAATGTCGGGATCCCGATGACCCTCGCGCGCATCGGTCTCCCGGGCGGTCTGACGTTCCAGACCTGGCAGCTGCAGGAGCTACGCGACAAGGGGATCATCGACTTCTACGAGACGCGCCCGCGCGAGGTGATCCTCTACTTCCGTGCACTCGCGCCGAACGCGGCGAAGGACATACCCCTCGAGCTGATGGCGAGTGTGCCGGGGACGTTCACGGCCCCCGCCTCGCGCGCGTACCTGTACTACACCAACGAGCACAAAGCGTGGGTCGCCCCTTCGACGATCCAGGTCACGCCGTGAGCTCTGCACTCCAAAAGTCACCCGATATTTTGAGCCCGAGATCGATTGGTAGATCCGTCCATGCAGTGACGTAACAGGCACACGATCGGGCCTTCCTCCGCATCGCGAAGCTCGAGTTGTATGGAGAGCGCGCAAACGTCGACACCGGTGCCATCGTCGTACACGCGACCACGGGACTGTGGCGCAGATTACCGATCCGAGGTGTCTTGCGCGCCGCACGAGATCAGGGGAGCGTGGAGGTAATGCTGCTCGCGCGCGGATCGGTTACCGATCGACCCTGGGGGCAAACCCTCGGCGCGTTGGGCATGAAGCACCTCACGGGACAGCTGACGGTTGTCTCGGAAGGTAAGGAGTACGCGATCGTTTTTCACGACGGCGCGATCGTCGCCGCGGCCTCGCCCGCGGTCGCAGATGCCGCTGTGCGGATCGCGCTCACGAACCACCTGATCTCGAAGACGCAGGTCCCAGACCTGACGCGCAGGATCGCGGCGGCTCCCGATCGCGATGATGTCGACGTCATCGCCGAGGCGACGAAGCTCTCGCCCGAGCACGTCGATCAGCTGAGGCGCAAGGTGACCGCACAACGTGCGGCACGATCGTTCTCGCTCGAGACCGGCGAGTTCTCGGTGATGGACGAGGTGCAGCTCGCTACGGTGCCCGACGTCGTAGGCATCGACGTGCGCGCGGTGATCTATCTCGGCGCGCGTCTCAATGTCACGGCGCCGGCGATGACCGAGGCGCTGCGCGTGTTCGGTGACGCGTACATCCTGAAGAAGGACGCCGAGGCGACGCTCTCGTTGTTCGAGTTCGCAGAACCCGTCGAGATGACGATCCTCGCCGAGCTACGCGCCGGCACGAGCTTGCCCGAGATCGAGGCGGCGCACCGCGACATCGATCCGCGCACCGCGGAGGCGATGGTGTACGCGCTGATGTCGGTCGGCGCATGTCAGATGCAGGACGCCCCCGTGATCCCGCGTGCGGGGACCGCGACGATCAAGACGCAACCCGCCCTGAAGCGACCGACGATGCCGCCGGCAGCTGCACGCGTGAACCGAGACTCCTCGAGCTCGTTTGGCCCGTACGTCTCTCGTACGCAGTCGATCCAGCCGGTGCCCGCCGTCGGTCGGACGCCGACGCCGACATCGGCGATCCGCCGCGAGTTCGACGATGGCACCGCCACGCCTGCCGCGATGCGGGCGAGCCGCGGACATACGGATGCGCCGCCGTCGACCGGCCGCGCGTCGACACCTTCGATGGCCTCCGGAACGAACACCGGAACGTCCCCGACGATCGCGTCGGGGACGCAGAACCGGCAGACCCCGCGACTCGGCACCAGCTCGCCGACTAACCCGCACTTAGGCCGTGCATCTGCCAGCATCCCTACGCTCGATCCGCCGACCGGCGTTCGTGCGCCGACGGGCGATCCGGCGGGTCGTGCACCGACGGGTGATCCGGGTCGCACGCCGACCGGCGATCCGGTCACCGGGCGGGCGCCGACGCCGCCTTCGCTCGGGCGTGCGCCGACGCCGAGTGCGCCCTCCGTCGGACGCGCGACGACGAATTCGACGATCTCGCGCACGACGACGCTGCGGAAGACGAAGGCGCTCATCGCTGCACGTACGATCCTGTTCGACCAGGGCGCGGATCACTTCGCGCTGCTCGGCGTTCCCTTCGACGCGCCGTTCGACATCGTGCGTACGACGTACTTGAACCTCAGCCGGCAGCTGCATCCGGACAAGCTCGCGGAGCTCGGCGTCGACGACGCCGGGGGTGTCGCGGGCCGATTGTTCGCGCAGATGGGACTCGCGTTCGCGGTGCTCACGGATCAGAAACGGCGCCTGGAGTACATGGCGAGCCTGTTGCGGCCGGACGTGGCATTGCCGCCGGCGGCGCCACCTCCTCCACCTGCTCGGACGATGACGTCCGAGGAGTCCCTCGCCGAGGCCGCCGAGGCGTTCAAGCGCGGAGAGGTTGCGCTGCGCCGCGACGAGCCGATCGAGGCGTGCCTCGCCTTCGCGAAGGCGGTCGAGCTGCAACCGAACAACACGGACTACGGCGGCCTCCTCGGCTGGTCGCAGTTCTGCGCGGCCACCGACAAAGCGGCTGCTGCGCCCAAGGCACGACAAGCGCTCGACAAGATGATCAACAAGTCCGACAAGCCGATCCGCGGCCGATTCCTGCTCGGCCGTGTCGAGCGAATGCTCGGCAACGACCAGAAGGCGAAGTATCACTTCGAGCTCGTGATCTACGATCAGCCGAACCACGCCGAAGCACAGGCCGAGATCCGCGCGATCGATCAGCGCGCGAAGAACAAGCGCTAACGGCGCAGGCGCTGGACGCCGAGAGCGATCGCGAAGCCGGCGCTATGGATCATGATGATCGTCGCGCTCGTCGGCGTGTCGAGGTGGAAGCTAGCCAAGAGGCCACCGCCCGAACCGACGACGCCGATGAGGACGGCGATCACCGTCGTGCGCGCGAGCGTGTGGCCGATCAAGCGCGCGGTCGCGGCGGGGATGATCACGAAGCTCGACACCAACACCACACCGACCGTCTTCACCGCGACGACCACGACAACGGCGGTCTCGACGAGCAGCAGGTACTCGAGCACGGCGACGGGGATGCCGGACAGGCGCGCGAGCTCTGGATCGAAGATCGCGTACGCGAGGCGCGCCCATAGCGCGGCCGTGACGACGAGCGCGAGCACCGAGACGATGACGACGACCTTCAACACCTCGGGCGTGACGGCGAGCATGCTGCCGAACAAGAGGCTCTCCACGTCGATCTGGCGGTCGTGCGCGGTGCGTAGCCCCAGGAACAAAACGCCGAGCGCGAAGCTGAACGAGAAGAACACGCCGGTCGCCACATCGCCGCGCAGCTGCGTTCGTCGCAGCACGAAGCCGATGCAGAGCGCGATGACCGCGGTGAACGGGATGGCGAGCCACACGGCGTTCTCGACGGACGCTCCGAGGTACAGGCCGATCGCGATGCCGCCGAACGCGGCGTGCGCGAGCCCGTCGCCGAGGAACGCGAGGCCGCGCTGCACGATAAACACGCCGATCATCGCGCTCACCGCGGATACCGCGAGGCCCGCGATCAGGGCGCGCTGCATGAACTCGAAGCTGAACGGTTCGAAGAGGCCCATTCTATTCTTCGTCCGGTGCGTGGGCGTGGTGGTCGCGCGCCTGGAACGCGAGCGCCGTGAGCGACGTCTGCCCGAGCAGCTCGTTCGGGAGGCCCCAGCACAGCAGCCGGCCGGCCTCGATGTAGACGATGCGCTCGGCGGTCTGCGCGACGGCGGCAAGGTTGTGTGTCACGAGGATAGCGGCGAGCTCGTCGGAGCGAGAGATCGAACTCATCAGCTCGAGGAGCTCGGCGCGACCGCGCGCGTCCACGCCCGCGGTCGGCTCGTCGAGGATGATCAGCAACGGATCGGTGATCAATGCGCGCGCGAGGAAAACGCGCTGCGTCTCGCCGCCGGACAGGCTGGCGAGCGGTTTGTCGAGCAAACGCCTACCGCCGATCTTGTCGAGCACGGCCTTCGCCTTCTCGCGCTCGTCCTCGCGGATCCGCACGGGCCACTTGCCGCGCAGCGCCGCGACAATCAGGTCTACCGCGCGCGCCGGGAAGTCGCGGTCGAAGCCCTTGCGCTGCGGGACGTAGCCGAGCCTTCCGTGAGCCTCCTCGACGCTCTCACCGTGGATCGCGATCTTTCCGGCACTCGTCGGCAAGAGGCCGAGGATCGCCTTGAGGAGTGTGCTCTTCCCTGCCCCGTTCGGCCCGCACAGGCAGACGAACTCGCCCTTGGGGATCCAGAAGCTCACGTCGTCGATGATGGTGCGTCCGTGGAGCTCGATCGTCACGTGCTCGACCTCGAGGACGTGCTCGAGACTCGGATCGGGCCTCGTCTGTACGAGCTTCTGCGCGTTCGCGCGGCGCTCGAGCGAAACGGGCGGGATCGACTCCACCGGATCGCTCATCTGCGTCCTCGACGCGTCACCGGAGGAGCTTCTCCAGCTGATCGGCGTTCCACGTCAGCAGCGTCTCATAGGTGTCGCGCCCGGGCACGCCACCGACCGGATCGAGCTCGCCGAGCGGGATGCCCGCTTCCTTGGCGATGGTCTCGCCTGGCCCTCGGTCGAGCTGCGGCTCGGTGAACAGCGCAGCTGCTTTGCCGATCTTCACAGCGCCGATTACCTGCGCGATGTAGGCGGGCGTCGGCTCCTTGCCGGCGATCGGCTCGACGACCGCCGCGATGCGGATGCCGTAGCGCTTCGCGAAGTACGACATCGAGCCGTGAAACGTAATGATCGTGCGCTTCGTCCACGTCTTGCTACGCGCAAGAACTTTGGCGTCGACGTCCTTCAGCGACGCCTTCAGCGCCTCCGCGTTGTTCGTGTACGTGTCCTTCCCGTCGGGATCGATCACCGCGAGCTCTGCCGCGATCTGGTCGATCACACCGAGCATGCGCTCGGGATCCATCCACACGTGTGGGTCGGGTGCACCCTTCGCGCCGTGACCGTGACCTGCGTGGTCGTCGTGCTTGTCGCCGGCCTTGCCGTGGTCATCGTGTTTGTCGCCGGCCTTGCCGTGGTCATCGTGTTTGTCGCCGACCTTGCCGTGGTCATCGTCGTGCTTGTCTTCGGGTTTGCCGTGGTCGTCGTGGTCGTCGTGCTTGTCGCCGGCCTTGCCGTGGTCATCGTGCTTGTCGCCGGGCTTGCCGTGGTCGTCGTGGCCGTCGTGGTCGTCGTGCTTGTCGCCGGCGTTGCCGTGACCGTGGTCGTCGGTCTTTGCAGCGCTGCCGGCGCCAGCGCTGCCGGTGGCCGAACCCTGTCCGTGCGCGTCGTCGTGGTGGTCGTGCTCGTCGTGCTCGCGCGCCTCTGCCTCGGTGATCGGGTCGACGTCGATCGGGATCGTCGGCACCTTGTCGCCGATCCGCACGATCTTCGCGCCACCCGCGGTCTTCATGATGTTCTCGACCCAGCCGTCCATGTCGAGACCGACCGCGAGGCCGAGCTTCGCGCCCTCGAGCCGTGCGATCTCTTTTGGCGTCGGGTCGTAGCCGTGCTCCGACTTGCCGGGCGGGAGCACGAGCATCACGTCGAGCCGATCACCCGCGATGCGCCGCGTGAGGTCGTAGAGCGGAAAGATCGACACGGCGACCTTCGGCTTGCCGCTGCTCGTGCCCTTCTTGCCGCACCCCGCGAGCGCGAGAGCGAACCCGATCGCCGCCACGACAATCCTCGTCCTGACCATGATCCCGACACTAACCGAGGATCGAGGCGGGGTTGGTGTGCGGCGGGATCGTTCGCGTCAGCTCTTCTTCGGGACCTTCATGGTTCTGTGTGTCGCGCCGATGCACATGTCCATCACGACGACCAGGCCTGCGGCCTTCGCGCGTGCGGCCGCGTCCTCGTTCGCCACGCCGAGCTGGAGCCACAGGACGCGAGCGCCGATCGCCACGGCCTCGTCGGCGAGGCCCGGTGTGTCCTCGCTCTTGCGGAACACGTCGACGACCTCGACCTTCTCGGGGATGTCGGCGAGCGACGCGTACGCCTTCTGGCCGAGGATCTCGGTCTCCTTCGGATTTACCGGGATGACGTGATAGCCCGCGTCGAGGAGCAACTTCATGATTCCGTGCGACGTGCGATCGGGGTTATTCGACGCACCGACCATCGCGATGGTCCTGGTCTCGACAAGGATCTTGCGAAGCTCGTCGACGTTCGGGTTTGTGTGCATAGACGTTGCTTATCCCACGCGCGCGCTTCGCATGATCTCGCCGCCCAGCGGGCGGAACAGTCTACTCCAGGCCCTGCTCGAGCTCGCTCATCGCTTCGTTGCAGTACACCGCGAGGCGCTGCAGGCGCGGCACGGAGTCGCGACACCCCGTGAACCCGAAGCAGACGCGGCCCGCGTAGCTGTTGCACGTGATGTTGAGCGCCTGCCCGTGCACGGGAATCGACATCGGATACGACGCCTCGAGACGCGCGCCGCGAAAGTAACGCGGCTCCTCGGGACCGGGGACGTTCGAGATGACGATATTGAAGGTCGGCTTCATCGCGCCCGCGGCGTACGGGATCATGTTGATCATCGCGGGGGCGCAGAGCAACGCGCTGTACTGGAGGATCGCCGCCTTCGTCATGCCCTGGAGCTGGCGCTTCGCGTTCGTCGTGGACGCGACGATCGCCGCGAGCCGCTCGGCGGGGTCGTGCACGTCGGTCGCGAGCGACGCGAGGATCGCGCCGACGGAATTTCCGCCGCCCTCGTCGTCCTTGGCGCGCACGCTCACCGGAAGCATCGCGACGAGCGGCTGCGCTGGAAGCGCGTCGAGCTCGACGAGGTAGCGCCGCAGGCTGCCTGCACACAGCGCGAGGATCACGTCGTTGATCGTTCCGTTCGCCTTGCGCGCGATCTCCTTGATCCGCGCGAACGCGAAGTTCTGCGTCGCGAACCGGCGCGAACGGCCGATCTTCGCGTTGAGAATGCACTTCGGCGCGTGGCGCGGCGACACCAGCTCGTTGTCCTTCGCGCGCGAGCTACGCACGACGTTCATCACGGCGCGCGCGACGATCTTGCTCGCGCCGTATTGCGAGCGGAACGCGTCGAGGAACTCCTGGAACTGGATCCCGACGACCTCGTCCTTGGCCTCGCGCGGTGCGCGCGGCGGCTTCTCTTGCGAGAAGAACAGCGGGCGCGTGCGATCGTCGGGATCCTTGGACAGGGAGCTCGACAGCACGCGCATCGCGGAGAACCCGTCGACGAGTGCGTGGTGGACCTTCACGTACAGCGCGAAGCGTCCGCCCTCGAGGCCTTCGATGAGGTGCACCTCCCACGGTGGGCGATGGAAGTCGATCGGATAGCTGTGCAAACGCGACACGAGGATGCCGAGCTCCCGCTCGTCGCCGGGCGTCGGCAACGCGGAGCGGCGGACGTGATACTCGCGATCGACATCGTCGACCTCGATCCATGTGTGCAACGGGTTGCGCAGCGTGTCGGGCGTCTTTAGCTGGCGGTTCCACGGCGAGCACACCGGCGACTCGCGGATCTCGTCCATCAGATCGCGGAGGTGATCCGGCGGGGTTCCTGGCGCCGGAGTGAACGGCATCATGCCGGCGACGTGGAACATCGTCTCGCGCGTCTCGCCATACAAGAACATCGCGTCGCTCGGCGATAGCCGCTTCGTACCCACGCATCGAGCGTACCGTGAGATAGCCGCTTCGTGCGCATCGAGGCCGAGTGAAGTTCGTCGTCAGCCCGCTGAGCTACTTCATCAAGCAGCCTAGTCGTAGAGGCGCACGAGCTTCTCGCCGAACATCTCGGTCCACAGCTCCGCGGCTGCGCCACGCAGCTCGGCCGTCGTGCGCTGCGCGAGCGGCTCCGCCAGTAGCGCGAGGCGATCGCGATCGACCTCGCCGTTGCGGATGACCGGCCCGACCTGCGCGACCCCGAGCTTGCGCGCGAGTCCTTCGATCACGACGACCGCGACAAACGTCTCCTCGCGGCGCTTTCCCTTGTGGAAGCCGTGCCGCGCGAGGTTCCACAGCGTCAGCTGCGGCAGCCACACGTCGCTCGCGATCTGGGAGAGATACGCCGACAGCTCGTAGCGCGTGCGAATCGCGAACGGGTCGTTCTTCTTGTCGCCGAGACGCGTCGACAGCTCGGACGGATATGGGAGCGCGACGTCGTGGTCGAGCTTGTGCTGCGCCTCGTGGTGACGAACCGACGCAGTGATCAGCTCGCGCGTCTTGATCGCGGCCTGCTCGGGATTCTGCGCCGCGGTGTACAGCGCCGCGAGTAGCTCCCTGCGAATGCCGTACGCCGCCGCCGCCGCGATGTCACGGCCGCGCGTCGTGTACACCCAGTTGTCGTCGCCGATCGGGAACGTCGCGCCGGCGAGAACTGGCAGGATCTGGGTCGCGACCTTGTGCTCGACCGAGTCGAGCAGGACGATCGGATCGTCGAGCTCGTCCTGCTTCATGCCGAGGATCGCGGCGCCCGCGTCGGCAGGATCGAGACGGCGCGCCTCGAACACGCGGATCGGCTCGCGATCGTTCGCGCGCACGAACGAGACGCGCTCGATGCGATACGCGTAGATGCCCGCACGGCGCCGCGGGTGAGGCTCGCCAACGATCTCCGGATCGATGTAGTAGCCGAGCTCCACGGCGGCGAGCTGATCGGACACCACGTCGAAGCGCGCGCGAAGCTCGCGCGAGACACGCGCGTAGTCGCGATCGCCGGGCACCATCACCATCCAGCGCTCGTACGAACCGAGCATCCGCTGCCACGCGATCGCGAGGTTCGGCCCGTGCGCCGCGAACGCGGTGTCGTCGCGCAGGATCTGCACCATCTGATCGCGCGCGCCGTGATCGACGGGGCCCTTGCGCGAGAGCTCGGACATCGCGACGAGCTTGGGTAGATCGACCTTCAGGACGTATTCGATCGCCCTGTCGCTCCGCGGTGCACCTCCGTCACGAAACACGCCGACGGGCGGCGGCGGCGTGGGCCGGCGATACGAGTCCTCGCCGACGGGCGCCTTGATCGCGAGGACCGTCGCCGCGCCGAAAGCGGTGGCGCTTCCGGCCGCGAGCATCGCGGCGATCACCGTCGCGAGCGGGAACCGCATCGGTGCCTGCACGGCCGCTTGCGCGTACGCCGCTGCGTCGCGCGCGCGATCCGCGAGGGTCGCCGCGTCGGGCTCCGCGCGCACGCACAGCGACGCTGCGCGCAGCCAGTGGCGTACGGCTTCCTTGTCCTCGAAGTCGTTCGTCCCCGTGGCGAGCGCCGCGTCGAGCAGCGCCTTCTCGAGTCGGCGACGCGCCGGACCGCGCAGGACCCACTCGATGTTCTCGAGCGCGGAGCGCGCGGCCTCGTCGTCGCCTGCCTCCACACCGATCGCGAGTGCGGCCAGCACGTGGCGACGAATCACGGGGCTACGACACCGAGCCGGGCGTTCGGTTCCGAGTTTTGTCGTGTTAGGTTCGCACCGCTATGGGCCGCGCCTTCGAGAAACGAAAGTCGACGATTTTCGCGCGCATGGACCGCGTGGGGAAGCAGTTTGCCAAGATCGGCAAGGACATCGCGATCGCCGTGAAGAGCGGCGGCTCCAGCCCCGAGGGGAACCCTGCCCTACGCCGTGCGATCCAGAACGCGCGCGCGGTCAACATGCCCAAGGACAAGGTCGAGGCCGCGATCAAGAAGGCCAGCGGCCAAGGTGCGGCGGCCTACGACACCGTCATCTACGAGGGCTACGGCCCGCACGGGATCATGGTCATGGTCGAGACCGCGACCGACAACGTCACGCGCACGGTCGCGAACATTCGCAACATCTTCAAGTCGAACGGCGGCAACATGGGCACGTCGGGCTCGGTCGCGTTCAACTTCCAAAAGCAGGCGGCGTTCCGCATCTCGCCCGAGGACGCCGATCGCGATGCGCTCGAGCTCGAGCTGATCGATCACGGTCTTGTCGCTCTCGAGGACGGCGAGAGCGACAAGGGCGAGAAGCAGCTCGTCGTGCGCTGTGCGTTCACCGACTTCGGCGCGATGCAGACCGCGCTCGAGACGAAGAAGGTACCGATCATCTCGAGCGGCTCGGAGTACGTCGCGCAGACGTTGACCGAGCTTCCCGATGAGAAGACCGATGAAGTGCTGAAGCTCGTCGCCGCGATGGAAGAAGACGACGACGT
>JBJXGN010000139.1:0-90745 GCA_046160585.1 Kofleriaceae bacterium | reverse complement strand
CCCCCCCGCCCCCCCCGCGACCGAGAGTCTGACGGGCTCTGCCACCGAAGCCACGGGCTCTGCGAGCGAGTCGGCACTCGCGCCCGCCAGTGCGCCGGCCGGATCTGCGATGCCGGCCGAACCGCCTCCCTCCGACGCGCCGCTCGGGATCAACATCGCCGGTTCGCTCCAGCTCGACTATCTCTACGTCCCGACCGACAGAGATGCGCGCGGGCGGGTCTTCGATGGCGCGACGGCCGAGATCTCGCTCAAGGCGACACGCGAGCTGGGTCGGAACGCGACCGCGAGCATCAAGGTGTGCTTTGCCTGCCACGGCTTCGAGGTCGGCGTTGGCGTCGTCGAGGTCCGCGCGACATCTGCGTTTCGCGCGCGCATCGGTCGCTTCACGCCCTCGTTCGGCAGCTTTCCCCAGCGCCACGACCCGGCGAACCACCTGACGAGTGACAAGCCGCTGCCGTTCGACATGGGGCGCATGCTCCATCGCGAGGCCTGGAACGAGGGCATCTTGCCCGCTCCATGGGTCGACAACGGTCTCGAGCTCGCGGGTACGAAGTTCTGGGACGGGGGACAGTTCGACGCCGCGGTGTGGATCGCGAGCGGGCCCAAGGGCAGCCCGGATGCAGCGGACTTCGACTTCACGCTGTCGCGCGCGCCGGAGCAATACTATGTCGACAACAACTCTCAGCCCGCGGTCGGCGGCCGAGCGTCGCTTGTCCTCGAGCTCACGGAGCGCGCGAGCATCGAGGTCGGCGCATCCGCGATGGTGGGGACGTACGACCCGGCGCGCTCGCTCGGCTTCGCCCTCGGTGGGGTCGACGTCGCGGTCCTCGTCGGCCGGCTCGCGTTGCGCGCGGAGTACCTCGTCAAGCGCGTCGAGATGGCGCTCGGTTCGGATCCCGGATCGCGGTTCAAGTACGGCCCGAACGCGAGCGGACGCTTCGATGACTTCTTCGTCAAGGACGGGTTCTACGCCGATCTGGAGCTGCCACTCGGGTCGGTCACGGGGCTCGCTCGCATCGATGGACTTCGTCGCAAGGGCAACGTGCTCGCTACGAGTCCACTCGAGTCGTCGAGCTACTTGCTGCGTTACACGGTGGGACTCGCGACGCGAATCCACGCCAAAGTCACGCTCAAGTCGTCCGTCGAGCTCTACACGAGCAAGGAGCTCGGGAGCGACACAGCGCTGCATCTGGGCGTCGCGACGCCGTTCTGACCACGGCTGTTTCGCTACGCGCCGTCGCGCGCCTTCTTGACCCCGTGTTTCTCCATCAAGCGGGACAACGCGAAGCGCGAGATGCCGAGCGTTTTCGCTGCGACGTTCTGTTTGCCATTCGCGTCCATCAGGGCGTCGAGCAAGACCTGCCGTTCGACGCTGGCGAGCTTCTGCCGGATGTCGCCGCGCTGGCCGGCGGTCGGCGCGGTCGCGAGCACGCGGTCGGGGAGGTGCTCCGGCTCGACGCGATCGCGGCACAGCACGAGCGCGCGCTCGATCGCGTTGCGCAGCTCGCGCACGTTGCCGGGCCAGTCGTAGTGGACGAGGAGCTGCAGCGCCTCGGGGGCAAGCGTGATCTTGCGACCGCGCCCGAGCTCTGTGATGAAGCGCTGGGCGAGAGGCTCGATCTCGCTACGGCGGTCGCGGAGCGGTGGGATCGGAATCGCGAACGCGCTGATGCGAAAGTACAGATCCTCGCGGAAGCGGCCTCGCCGCACCTCGGCTTCGAGATCGAGGTGCGTCGCGCAGATGACCCGAACGTCGATCGCGATCTCCTTCGTCGAGCCGACCCGCAACGCGCACCGCTGTTCGAGCACGCGTAGGAGCTTTGCCTGCATCGCCGGCGTGAGATCGCCGATCCCGTCGAGGAACAGCGTGCCCGTGTGCGCACTCTCCACGCGGCCCGCCTTGTCGGCGACCGCTCCCGTGAACGCGCCGGCCACGTGCCCGAACAGCTCCGACTCGAACAGCGCCTCGGGGAGTGCGCCGCAGTCGAGCCGCACGAACGGCCGATCGGCGCGAGCACTGGCCTCGTGGATCGCCATCGCGATCACGTCTTTGCCAACCCCGGACTCGCCGTAGAGCAGCACGCCGATCGACGACGAGGCCACGCGTTTGACCATCGCCAGCACCTGCTCCATCTTCGGATCGCGGACGACGTGCGCGGTCTTCACAGGTGACGTCGTGCGCGGCTCGGTAGGAGCGCCGTGCAGACGTTGACGTGCATGACCGATCATCTCGCCGGCCGACGTCTGCTCGCTGGGGAACGCCGCGCCACCACATACGACGGTGACGCCACCTGCGACGTGCCCAGCTCTCGCGATCACGCCATCGATCGCTTGGCGATCCGCTTCGGGGAGGAGCAGCGCGAGCTCGTCACCGCCGTATTCGGCGAGCAGGTCCATCCGCCGAAGAGAACGCGCGAGGTCGCGCAGGTACGTGTCCACCTGGGCGGGTGCGCCGCTCACGCGCAGCATGACGAGGCCGAGGGTGCGGCCATAGCGACGGGCTCGCTCCACCTCGGCCTCGAGGCGATCCTCGAGCTCCGCGATCGTCGCGAGTGCGACGCGTCGTTCGCGTGCCGCGCTGGTTGTCGTGAGCACCGCGGTGACCGTGCCGAGCGTGACGATATCGCCGATGGCCATGCTCCACGGCACGGTGATCGCGGTGCCGCCGGCGAGCGTGCCGTTCATGCTCCCCAGATCCTCCACGGTGACGACCGTTCCCGTCCGCGCGAACCTCGCGTGACGGCGCGAGACTCCATCGAACGGAACGACGACATCGCACTCGGTGTGTCGCCCGACTAGACACGTATCACCGTCCCCGAGAACGACGACACGTGACCACGGCTCCGCGCGTGTCCCGGTGAAGACCAGGAACCATCGCTGCTCGTCGATCGGAGGCTGGTTGTCTTCGCCAAGCCGGGCGGTCGCCCTCAGCTCGTCCACCAACGGTCGTCGGGACACGTCGGTGACGATACCGCCGGGAGGTGCGGCAGGCGCACCTGACCGGCTCGCAAACGCTGCACACCGCTCGGATCCGGCGCTCTAACCAATCGATCTTGCTAGACAACGGTGTGGCACGACGCTCGCTCAATGTGTCTTCATGAAGCGAACCCCCCACCTGCTTTCCATCCTTGTCCTTCCCCTCCTGGTTGTCGGTTGCTCGTCCGACGTGTCGACGAAAGGCCAGCTAATCAGCTGCGAGACCGATCCGGGGACTGGCGTGATCCTGTCGTGCACGCCAGGTGAAGACGACGACCCCACCACGTGCACCGACGTCGACGAGAATGGCGATGGCGATTGTGACGACGAGGGTGAGGGTGAGGGGAGCGGTAGCGGTGGCCTCTCGTTCGCGCCGACCGAGGATGGAGAGTCGGACGACGACGACGACGACGACGATGGCGTCCCGGACGAAGATGATTGCGACGAGCATCCCGGCGAGGACGGCGACGACGACGAGAGCGATGTCGATCTCCCCTACGACATCAAGATGACCCTCGGCGAGACCTACACGCCGATCGCCGACGCGTTTGCCGAGAAGGGCGCACAACCCGCCGCGATCCTCTCGGTGACCGGCGCGACGTGGCGCGCCACCGAGCTGCAGGCGGGGACCTCCTTCACGGTTGGTCAGGCCGACTGCGATCACGCGGGCAACCGCGACGTCGGTCGAGATCGCGTGATCGTCACGTGGATGAACACCGACGGCTCGATGGACGCCGATCACCTCGATCTGCGCTACTGCGAGTAGCTCGCTCGCGGCGCTCCCCGCGGCGGCTCACGCACGTTCTCGCTCGTAACCATCTCCCAGAAGGTCGACACGCCACTCTCCGCGCGATTCACGTTCTCCCAGAAGGTCGACACCGCGCCGTTCACGTTCTCCCACACGATCGACACGGAGAAGGTGAGTGAGGAGAGCAGAGTTGGTTTTGTCGCTTCGCGACCGTTCGTACTCTTCCCAAAACGTCGTCCACGGATCGAAGTTCTGACGACGAACGCGATCTCGTCTGGAGGATCCGGTCTAAAGGTCTCTGCTCCCCTCGCTCTCCTTCTCCGTTGTCGACGGATCTGGGAGAAGCCGACCGCTATTGAATGGGCGGGAGCGCTCAGTTCGGGGCGGGAGGCGGAACGTCGTCCACGGATCGAAGTTCTGACGACGAACGCGATCTCGTCTGGAGGATCGAGACCGGTCTAAAAGGTCTCTGCTCCCCTCGCTCTCCTTCTCCGTGTCGACGGATCTGGGAGAAGCCGAGCGCTATCCGTCCGTAGGGGAACCGAGACGTTGAATTCGCGGGAGCGCTCAGTTCGGGGCCGGCGTCGCGGGCTTCGTCGTCGCAGCGGGCTTCGTCGCTGGAGCGGGCGACGTCGCGGCGGGCTTCATCGCCGGAGCCGGTGTTGTCGCAGCGGGCTTCGTCGTTGGAGCCGGCGTCGTCGCAGCGGGCTTCGTCGCTGGAGCCGGCGTCGTCGCAGCAGGCGCGGGCGTCGCGGCGGGCTTCGTCGTTGGAGCAGGCGTGGTCGGCGTCGTTGCGGCGGGCTTGGTCGCCGGAGTGGTTGGCGTCGTCGCGGCGGGCTTCGTCGCTGGCGCTGGTGTCGTCGCAGTGGGCGCAGCGCTGCCAGCACCCGCGCTGCCGGCGGCGGGATCCGCGGCCTCCGCGGGGACCGTGAACGATCCGGCGGAGCCGGTCTCGGCGGAGCCCGCGGCCGCGGAGCCCGAACCGGCTGAGCCCGTCGGTGCGCCCGAGCCGAGCTCGATCACGTGTGGCGACATTGTCGACGGAGCATTCGAGCCCGCGGAGCCAGAGCCCGCGCCGCCCTTGAGCGCGTCTTTGCGCGCCTGATCCTTCTCCTTCGCGAGCTTCTGCTGCGTCACACCGAATTTCTCGAGGGCGTCGGCCGCGTTGTGGCTCGCGATGAACGCGAGGACCATCGACGTCGCCATGAAGATCGTCGCCGCACCGGCGGTGAGCTTGCGCAGGAATGTCGAACCACCCGAGCCACCGAACACCGTGCCGGCGTTGCTGCCACCGAAGGCGCCACCCATGCCGCCGCTCTTGCCACTCTGCAGGAGCACCGTGAGCATGAGGAACAGGCACACGATTACGTGCAGGACCGTGATCAGCGTCGACATTGCGGAACCGGGTTTGTAGTTCTTTTGGCTAGCCGGCGCAACCTGTTAGGACGGGCGGGCGGCCTTCACGATCGCAATGAAATCGCCAGCTTCGAGGGAAGCGCCACCGACGAGGGCACCGTCGATGTCTGGCTCCGACAGTAGCTGCTCAGCATTCGACGGTTTCACCGAGCCGCCGTATTGGATTCGAATGGTGTCGGCGATGGCCGCGCCGTAGCGATCCCCGAGGCGCTTGCGAATGTGCGCGTGGACCTCCTGCGCCTGCGCGGGCGTCGCGGTGCGGCCCGTGCCGATCGCCCACACGGGCTCGTACGCGATCACGAGCTTCGAGGTGGCACCTGCATCGACGCCGGCGAGCCCGCCCGCGAGCTGCTCGTCGACGACCGCGAGCGTGCGACCACCGTCGCGATCCGCGAGCATCTCGCCGACACAGACGATCGCCCCGAGGCCCGCGGCGATCGCGGCGGTCGCCTTCTTGCCCACGGACTCGCTCGTGTCGCCAAAGAATTGGCGGCGCTCGCTGTGACCGACGATGACCCACGAGGCGCCCGCGTCGGCGAGCATCGGCGCGCTGACCTCGCCGGTCCATGCACCCGACGCTTCCCAGTGACAGTTCTGACCGCACGTCGCGATCGCGGTGCCTTCGAGGCGCTTCGCGACCGCATGTAGCGACGTGAACACGGGCGCCACGCCGATCGCGACGCCCTTGGTCGCGCCGAGCTGATTCTTCAGCTCTGTGACGAGTGCGAGCGAATCGGCGAGCGTCTTGTTGAGCTTCCAATTACCGACGACAAACGGAATGCGCGCCATGCGGCGTTGATAACACTACGCGTTCCGTTCGGGAACGCTGCGCGCCCGACCTTCGTCGGGCTTGCAACACTACGCGTTCCGTTCGGGAACGCTGCGCGTCTCACGATGTCATCCAGCTCAAGCGGTAGTCGCAGGTCTCGGCGCCCTGACACATGCACTGCGTGTGGATCGCGCCGACGCCGCTCGCACCGGTGAGCTCGACGATGCGCTCGAGCTCCGACGCGATCATCGTGCAGATGTCGGGCGAGCCCGAGAAGCCCGTGAGTACGACGTCGGCGCTGCCGGGATGCACGACGACGTCGACGCCGCTCCACGTGTGATAGCGATCCCAGAACGAGGGGAGGGCGGCGAGCACGATCTCTGCGGGGAGGGTCCCGGGATCCGCGCCGAACAGGTGCGCGAACGTCGCCGACATCGTGCCCCGGCCGACCTTGCGCGGGACGAGCTGGCTCGGAATCTTCGCGTGCGCCTTGTCGAGCATCGCGATCAGTTCCGCGAGATCGATCCACGCGAGCGGTGCGAGTGTCGGCGACACGGCGTTGGCGAGCATCGGCGACTCGTTCACGAACTTCGCGATGCCGCTCTCGCCGAGATGGTGCTGCAGGAGCTTCGACAGCACACGCAGGTGCGCGGCGCGGACCTGACCGATGATCGTTCGCTCGCCGCGCCTGGGGATCGACGGTGGATCCGACACCGCCGCGATGCCCGCGGTCGGTGCGAACAACGACTCCGCTTGCCGCACGGGATCTTCGACCTGCGCGAGCACCTGCACGCGGTCCGTCGGCATCCGCTCGAGGGCGCGGCCGAGCGCGATGGCGAACGTCGACGCGGACGCCCATCGTCGCTTCGGTGACGGCGCGAGCGCCTTGTGCAGCACCGCGTCGACGGCCTCCGACAGAGTCGGCCGCAGCTGCGACGGCGGCGTGAGCGGATCCGTCAGCTGGCGCTGCACGACCTGCGGCGCCGGGCCCGAGCCGAACGGCGGTCGTCCCGTGAGCATGCAGTACACGGTGGCGGCGAGACCGTAGACGTCCGTCGTGGGGCCGTCGGTCTGTTCGAGGAACGACTCGGGCGCCGCGAAGCCCGGCGTACCCGCCGCGTCGCGCGCGTCGCCCGCCTTCACCGCGACGCCGACGTCGACGAGCACGGCGCGATCGCGCTCCCGATCGAGGAGGATGTTCGCCGGCTTCACGTCGCGATGGATCAGGCCGAGCACGTGCATCGCGTCGAGCGCGTCGCCGATCTCGAGCGTGATCTGCGCGACCGCCGCCGTGGGGAACCACTCCTTGCGCTCGAGCGACGCGCGGATGACCTCGGACAGCGGCTGTCCCTCGACAAGCTCCATCACGAAGTAGACATCGCGCTGGTGCTCGCCGAGCGCGTAGACCTGCACGAGGTTCGGGTGGTGTAGCGACGCGAGCATCGCCGCCTCGGCGCGGAACCGAGTGACGAGATCGCGATCGCTCGCGAGGTCGCTTCGCAGCACCTTGATCGCGACGGCACGGCCGAGACCGAGATCCTCGCCGCGATAGACGACACCCATCGCGCCGCGCGACAGCTCGTGCACCACGCGATACGTGCCGCCGACGATCGTGCCGGCCGACAGCGAGCTCGACTCCGCGCCTGCGTCGGCCTCGGTGGTGCGCTCGTCGGGCGCCACGATGCGCACGTCCGACGGCGGCGCCGTGCGCAAGGCCGCGTAGCAGCGCGCGAGCGCCGCTTCACCGCTGCGCTCGCCGCCCGCGATCTCACTCGCGACCGCGCGCACCTTGATCGAGACCTCGGTCGTGTCGTCGACCTTGATCACTTCGTTCTCGAGCCGGTAGATGATCTTCCGCACGACGAGCGCGGCCTGATCGTCGTTCGCGCCGACGAGGAGCACTGCGATCTCGTCACCACCGAGGCGGCCGAGCGGGTCGTTGCCGCGCACCGTCGCGCGGATGCGCGCCGTGACCTGCGCGAGCACCTCGTCACCGGCCTTGTGGCTGTACGACAGGTTGATCCGGCGCGTGCCGATCACGTCGAAGATCGCGAGCGTGACCTTCTCCCCGCGGCGCCCGGCCGCGGCGACCTCGTGCGCGACCGACTGCTCGAACGCGCCGCGCGTCATCGCGCCCGTCAGCGGATCATGCATGCTCGTCGCGAGCAGGCGCTCGCCCTCGGCGACGATGCGGCGATGCGAGGACAGCCACGACAGCTCGCGCGTCAGGCGCGCGGCGATTGCCTTGAGATCCGTGCGCTCCGCCGGGGAGAATCGCCGGCTGGTGTCACTCACGATCGCGACGAGGCCCGCGACCTCGGTCGGCCCGCTGCGCAGCGCATCGGCCATCACCGATCGCGGTTTCGGCCCCGCGACGATCACGGTGCCGGCGGCGGCGGCGGCGATGCGCGCCGCGGCGGCGATCTGCGTGCGGTATGCCTCGTCGGGGTGCGAGCGCGCGGCCGTCGGCAACATCTGCGCGCCGTCGCGCCACCACACGATGCAGTCGTTCGCGGTGAACCCCTCGGCGACCGCGAGCAGGGTCTCGGTCGCGCTGCCGGTGAGATCGACGAGCGACGTCGCGATCAGGCCGCGCGCGCGAGCGAGGTCCACCTCGGGCGACGTGGGATCCGAGTGCGCGACCGCGTCGATCGCCTCGATCGAGGTCGGCGTGAGAAGCACGCCCGACGCTGCGGCCTGCGCGGCGGCGCCGGCGACGCGCGCCGCGTTCGATCCGTCGCCGACGATCCACCGAGGTGGGCTGTTCGCGGGAGCCGGGCCGAGGTCGCCCGCGACGAGCGGCGCGACCAGCAGCGCGGCACAGTTCGTCGGCGTGTCCTTGGCGGTCACGCTGACGAGCTGGACATCACACGCCTCCGCGAGCGGCTTCAGGTCCGCGATCAACCGACCGGAAGGGTCGAAGACCGCGAGGCGCTTCGCTGCCATCGACGCATCTTACCCCGCTCGCGCTCCGGACGTGCTCACCAGTGCAGGAAGTCGAGGCCCACATGAACGCCGAGGCCCACCGCGGGAAACATCAGCTCGAGGCCGAGATCGAGGCGCCCGTCGATCTTGCCACCGAGGCCGAGCCTCGCCCCCGGCAGCACCGAGCTATGCGAGATGCGACGGTCGCCCACGTCGTCGACGAAATCGTCGCGCTGGAGGTAGGCGACCCCGATGGCGAGATCGAGATAGAAGGTTCCCCAGTACGCGCGATCTCCGACGTATCCGCCGAACAGGTTCCACGCCGGGCTCGGACCGCCTTCTTCTTCCTCGTTGAAGATGTACTGGGCCTTCAACCACTCGGCGCGAAGCGTCAGCGCGTGACGACCGGCGAGGGCGAATTCAGCGCGGAGCTCGCCTCCCGCCGACATGACGGGACCCACCGCGGTGGTGCCATCGATACCGATGCGGTTCGACGGCTCGGTCGGCGGTGGGGGCGCCGGAGGCGCGACCATCGCTGCAGGTACGCCCACCGGCGCGGTCCCCGGCTGCGCGTCGCCACGCCCACCTTCAGCAACGAAACCACCGTCAGCAACGAAACGAGGACTCGCATATCTCTATAGAGGTCCGACTCGAGATCCGTCGCAGGCCTTTTCACCAGTGCCCGAGGTCGATGCCGAGATGGATCCCGAGGCCGAACGCGGGAACGCCGATCGCGAGGCCGAGATCGAGGCCGGCGCCGTGCACGCCGAAACCGAGGCGACCCGCTGGCCAGACATCATAGTGGAGGTAGGTCGGATCGCCGAGACCATCGTCATAGCCGCCGACACGAATGAGCGACAGTCCCAGCTCGCCGTCGACGTAGAGTGGACCCCAGTACGCACGTCCGCCCGCCACGAGCGAGGTGGACAAGCGCTCGGGGCCTCCACCGATCGGTCCTGCGAGCAATGTTTCGGCGCGCACGATCCAGGTGGTGTCGCCGATCTCGCCGCGCTCGTACTGGATCGATCCGCCGACCGCGGCGAGGATGCCCATCGAGAGCCAGCCTTCGATGGCAACGTGGTTCTGCGCTGGTGGCGGAGGCGCGGGAGACCCGACCGTCGCGGCGGGCGCGCCGAGCGGCGCCGTGCTCGGCTGTGCGAGCGCGAGCGACGGCACGAGAAGTAAGGTGAGGAGCGAGCGACGCACGTCGCGACGGTGTACACGCGTCGTGCCGGTCACTAAGGCCGCGATTGCCAGTCGCGTCCGCATGCGATTCGCGATCGCGATGCGCCATGCGTGGCAGACATCCTCGAATAACCGAGGACCTGGCAAGCGCCGGTAGTGGTTCGACCCGTCGCTACGGGCGCAGCGCTGCGATACCGGGCAGGTCGAGGCCCTGCACGAACTCGAGCGACGCACCGCCGCCCGTCGACACGTGGCTCACCTTGTCGGCGAGGCCCGCTTGCGCGATCGCGGCGGCGGAGTCACCACCACCCACGACCGTGAGCGCCAGCTTGTTGTCTGCGAGGGCGCGTGCGATCGCGTTCGTGCCCGCAGCGAACTTCGGCTTCTCGAACACACCCATCGGGCCGTTCCAGAACACCGTGCGCGCGGCGGCGAGCACCTTCTTGTAGTTCTCGATGGTCGCGGGTCCTATATCGAGCGCCATTCCTTCGGCCGGGATCGCGTCGATCGGGACGACCTTCGCGCCCGCTTCGTCGTCGAACGCGGCAGACACGACGACGTCGACCGGGAGGTATACGGTCGTCTTCTTCTCGCTGGCCTTCCGGAGGAAGTTGCGCGCATTGGGGAGCTTGTCGGATTCGACCTTGCTCTTGCCGACGTCGCGCCCCTGCGCCTCGAGGAACGTGTTCGCCATCGCGCCGCCGATGACGATCGAGTCGCAGCGATCGAGCAGCGCGTCGAGCACCTCGATCTTGTCGGAGACCTTCGCGCCGCCGAGTACGGCGGCGTACGGGCGATCCACCTCGCCGAGCAGCTTCGTCAGGTACGCGATCTCCTTCGCCATGACGAAGCCCGCACCCTTGTCGGCGACGAACTTCACCATGCCCGCCGTCGACGCGTGCGCGCGATGCGCCGTGCCGAACGCGTCGTTCACGTAGACGTCGGCGTACGACGCGAGCTGGCGCGCGAATGCCTCGTCGTTGGCTTCCTCGCCAGGGCTCCAGCGCAGGTTTTCGAGCATCGCGATCTGGCCGTCGCGCAGGTCGCTGACGACCTTGCGCGCGCCGTCACCGGCGGGTTCGTCGGCGAGCGCGACCTCCGCCGACAAGAGCTCCGCGAGGCGCGCCGCGATCGGCTCGAGCGAGAGCTCGGGCTTCACCTGACCGTCGGGACGGCCAAGGTGCGAGCCGAGCACGATACGCGCGCCGCGCTCGATCAGATGTCGGAGCGTTGGAAGCGTCGCGGTGATGCGCGCGTCGTCGGTGATCTTCCTCGACTTCTTGTCGAGCGGGACGTTGTAGTCGACGCGCACGAACACGCGCTTGCCCTCGACAGCCAGATCCTGGACGTGTTTGATGCCGGCGGGCAGCGCCATCAGAGGCGCTCCCCGACGTACTTCGCGAGGTCGAACAGACGCTGCGAATAGCCCATCTCGTTGTCGTACCAGGCGAGCACCTTCACCTGATCGGCGACGACGGTCGTCAGCGCCGAGTCGACGGTGGCCGAGTAGCGGTTGTCGATGTAGTCGCACGACACGAGCGGCTCGTCGCTGACGGCGAGGATGCCCTTCAACGCGCCGTTTGCGGCGGCGCGGAACGCGTTGTTGACGTCGTCGACCGACGCCTTCTTCGCGAGGCGCGCCGTGAGATCGACGATCGAGACGTTCGGCGTCGGCACGCGGAGCGACATGCCGTCGAGCTTGCCGGCGAGCATGGGCAGGACTTCTTTGAGCGCCTTCGCCGCACCCGTCGTCGTCGGGATCATCGACAGCGCGGCAGCGCGTGCGCGCCGGAGATCCTTGTGCGGCAGATCGAGGACCTGCTGGTCGTTCGTGTAGCTGTGGATCGTGTTCATGATGCCGGACTCGATCCCGAACGTTTCGTTCAGGACCTTCGCGACCGGCGCGAGGCAGTTCGTGGTGCACGACGCGTTCGAGATCACGTGATGCTCGGCCGGCTTGTACATGTCGAGGTTGATGCCCATGCACAGCGTGACGTCCGGGCCCTTGGCCGGTGCGCTGATCAGCACCTTCTTTGCGCCACCGGCCATGTGCTGGCCGGCGCTCTCCTTGTCCACGAAGCGTCCGGTCGACTCGATCACGATGTCGACGCCCGCATCTTTCCACCCGATCTTCGACGGATCCTTCTCCGCGCTGACCTTCACCATGTCGCCGTTGACGACGAGGCCGCCGTCCTTGACGTCGACGGTGCCCGGGAACTTGCGGTGCACGCTGTCGTACTTGAGGAGGTGACCGAGCGTCTTCACGTCGGTGAGATCGTTGATGAGGACGAGATCGAACGTGTCGGGCGCCGCCGAGAGGCAGCGTACGAAGCCACGACCGATACGACCGAAACCGTTGATGCCGATCCGAACCTTCGCCATATGCGGCGCAGGCTAGATCGGTTTTCCCGACGGTGCCAGGGACAGAGACGCACCGTTTAAAAGGACACGATCAACTCCCTACACCGAGCGGGAGCGTCCGAGGGTAACGTTCTGTTCGTGCGGGGCGCGCGGCGACGATCGTCACCGTCGCCGGCACACTCGCGGGCGTCGCGCCGCAGTCGCCGCCACCGGACTCGTGGGCCGCCGGCGACAACGACGTCGCGATCTGGACGATCAAGCTGTCGCCGAACGCGACGTGGACCATGCCGCCGGCGCGCGCGGGCACGAATCGCTGGCTGTACTTCTTCAGCGGCCGCTCGTTCGCCGTTGATGGTCGCGCGATCCCGCCGCGCCACGTCGCCGAGCTGCGCGCTGACGCGACGTGCGTGCTGACGAACGGCGCCGGCGAGGCGGAGTGCTTGCTGCTGCAGGGCGCACCGATCGCGGAGCCCGTCGTGAAACGCGGGCCGTTTGTGATGAATTCGCGCACAGAGATCAACGAGGCGATCCGCGACTACCAGCTCACCCAGTTCGGCGGATGGTCGTGGAGCTCCAACGAGCCCGTCCACGAGGCGATGCGGGGCGCTTCGCGAAGCACGCCGACGGTCGTATTGACAAGCCGCGCACCGCGTAGTCGTGCCCGAAAACGACGAAAGCACCCGGAGGGTGCTCACGCGAAGACTTCTATAAACGACGGGTCAGGCGACTTGCTGTTGCGCCTGCTTGCTCGACGAGATCTTGGTCGTCACTTCGCTGATGAGCTCGGTCGCGAGCGCGACGATCTGCTTCTCGTCGAACCCCTGCGCTTCGAGATCACGGTAGATGGACTTGGCGAGGATCTTCACGGCGCGGGACTTGGCTTCACGATCGGTCATGGTCGGTTCCCCAACGGAGCACCGTTTGTGCCAGCGATGCGACGCGGCAACTCTGTGGAAAGACACTGGGGATCGGTGCGTACTGGATCGTTCAAGAGCCAATCAGGTGTGTAGACCGTCACCAGGTGCGTAGGGCGGTACGCAGACGGTCCGACCAATCATCTCGCTGACATACGTGTCACTCGTGGTCCGCCCCGGTGATCTGGAGCTCCAGATGATCGGCGCGTTCGGCGAACGAGTCCGAGTAGCGATCGAGCAGGCGTGGCGTGAGCAGCGCGATGGGCAGGTGCTGCTCGAGCCAACACGCGCCGTCCTCGCGAACGATCCGCCCCACCTCGTTGGCCTCGGCCTCGATGATCTCTGCGTCGGTCATCGTCTCGGCGATCGCGGAGGCCCACGACAGCCACACGTCGCCGTCGTGGATGACCTTCGTGAACGTGACGTGCTGGCTGCGCTGATCGTCGCTCCACTCCCACACGACCTCGAACGAGTCTCCGTCCACCGCCTGCAGCTCCCAGTTCGCCTTCACGTAGACGACGAGCGCGTCCCAGTCCGCGAACGGAACATTCGACTCCGAACGATTTCTCATGGTGCGACTCTATCTCGAAGCGGCGTACGACTTCATCGCGTCGAGTCTCTGCAAGGTCGGTCGCTCGTGCCGCATCGACGGCCGGTTCGCCTAGTGACTCCGGTCGATCCCGAAGAAGCCGCGGATCTTCGACGCGAGATCGTGGCGAGCGGTCTCGATGCGTTTGTTGCGGACCTCATCGCGTTCGTGCTGCGCCGCCGACAGCACGGTGCGCCGCTCGACGAGGATGTGGGCGATCTGCTCCGCGACCGCGGGAGTCTCGCGCAGCACTTTCTCGAACGCGGGTTTGTCGATGCGATACGTGACGAGATCGGTCGTCGCGACCACGGTCGCGGTACGAGCTTCGCCCGTCATGAGGGACATCTCGCCGAAGAACTGACCGGCCGTGAGGCGCGCGACCTCCTTCTCGTCGGCGCCCTTGCCGATGCGAACGGCCGCGTCGCCCTTCACGAGCATGTACAACCCGTCGTCGCGATCGCCTTCGCGCGTGACCTTCTCGCCGGCGGCGAACGGCTTGAACTGCAGCTCGTTCGCGAGCTCTTGGATCATCGAGGGCAGGAGGCCGCTCAAGAGATCGACCTTGGCGAGCGCCGCAAGGCGACGCTCGCGCTCCTCGCTGTCTTTCCGCTCGTCGCGCTCCTTGCTCTCCTGCGTGAGGAACACCGTCGAGGCGGGGATCGACAACTGGATGCCAGCACGGCGGAGCGCGAACCACAGGCGGATGCGAACAGCGCTGTCCGTACCGTCGTCGGCCGAGAGATCCTGCAGCCAGTACCGCGCCGCGTACACGCCGTAGCTGTCCTTGACGCCGAAGAAGATGACGTGCGGCGGCGGCGTGGCGGACATGCACGGAACCGGGTCGGCCTTGAGCGCGGCTTCGCACGCGTCGATCACGTCGGTCGGCGATGTCCGGAAGTCGACGAAGAACTCGACGTGGCGGCGGAGGAGCGTCGCTTCGCCGGTGCGCCGCCCGAGGATGATCACCTGACTCTTCACGAGCTGGTTGTTCGGGATGATGATCGTCTCCCAGTTACGCGTCTCGATCGCGGTGTAGCGCCAACGGATCTCCACGACACGGCCGACCGGCTGGTTCGGTCCGAGCGAGATCCAGTCCCCGACGGAGACGCTCTTGTCCATCTGCAACGACAGGCCGCCCATCATGCTGCCGAGCGTGTCCTGCAGCGAGAAGCCGATGACCGCGGTGAGCACGGCGCTCGTGGTGATAAGTCCAGCGACGGAGAAGCCGGCGCGCTTGCCGACGATGATGAACACGACGATCGTGCAGATCGCCGTGAGGATGTCGAGGAGGATGCGCGGCAGCGTGATGCCGACGCGCGGCAGCACCACGCGGAACACGAGCGTCACGCCGAGCGAAACAGTCGCGAGCAGCGAAAACGCGAGGCCCACGGTCTCGGCGATTGTCGACTCGTAGTCGAACGCCGACTGCAATCCGGCGATGCCGATCGCGACGACGTGCAGGGTGATCATCGTCCCCGCGGCGCGCGTGTGATAGCGCTCGACGTTCTTCGAGCGTTGTGCGAGCGCGCCGATGACGAAGAAGGCGAGCACCACGAACGGTGTGCGCGCCGACCAGAACGCGTCCGCGATCGCGGCGATATGGTTCAAGCGCCGAACACCTTCGCGTGCGCAGACTTCGACCCGAACAGCGTCCAGAGGAGGGCGGGGAGTGCCTGGTCGTGCGCGCGGCACGCGGCACGGCCGGTGAGCTTGCCGAGCTTCTTCGGTGGGCTCTTCTTCGCGTCGCCCATCGGCTCCATCTGGAGCGTGCCGTCCTCTGCCTCGGTCACGACGAACTTGTCGGCAGGGAACGCCGCCTTCGTCGCGTCGTCGTCGCGCTTGATCGCGACGATGTACTTCTTCGGCCCGTCGATCGCGACGCCGATCTTCGTCGGATCCCACGCCGGCAAGTCACCCGCGAGGATCGGGCTCGCGTCGCCGCGCTGGCGCGACGCGAGCTTCGTCGTGCCTTCGCTGATCGACCAGCCGCGGAAGTCGGCCGCGCCGTTGATCGTCAGCTTGGTCTTGCCGTCGGGCGAGGTCCACTCGATCGCGTGTTGCACCATCGGCGCCGCAACGACGAACGCGCCGAACCACGTCGCGGCCTCATCGGTGTCGAGGCCCGTCACGGTGCCGAGCGGCTTCTTGTCGCCGTGTTGTTTGAGCACCACCTCACCGGTCGGCGAGACCTCGATGATCCAGTCGAGCTTTGGCAGGCTGTACTTCTTGCCGTCGCGCAAGAGCTTGTTCCACGGCTCGGGCTTCTGCGTGCCCATCGTGACCTCGGTCGCGGTCAGCGTCCCCGTCATTCCGCAGGGCCCGGTCAGCGTCTTGCCGTCCTCGGTCGCGATCAAGAGCTCGCCTTCGGGATCCTTCCACGCGAGCTTTGGCGCGGTTCCCTTCGGGGGATCGATCGGCTTCGCGTTGGGCATGGGCGCCGACGATCCACTGTCGCTACCACTTCCGACGGGCAGCTCGGCCTTCGGCTCGCGCTTCGGCTCCTTGTCCTTGCAACCCCAGACGAACGACGCAACGAGCAGCAGCAGGAGCAGACGGCGCATGCCGCAATCATAACTAATGAAGGAGCGCAGGCGTCGTTGCGGCGCTACGACATTGCCAGTCGAAGCGGACTTGGTGGGCGTACCGCGGCCGGGCTCGATCCGGGTCGCGATTCATCGCATCGTGCGGGAGAGCCTCGCGATACTATCGTTTCCGTGACGCGACGCTTTCCGCCGGCGCTCGGCATTATCGGGGTGTTCACCGCAGTTCACGGGCTCGCCGTTCTCATGCCGATGGTCGGGTCGTGGTTTCGTGCGGGTGGGTCGCTCGAGTGGATGTTCGCGCTCCTCGCAGTAGCGGCGATCACGCAGCTCTGCGCGGGGGTCGCGATCGCGACGAGCTGGGCCCATGCACGCATCGCGGTACTCGCGTGGACGCTCGTGTCCATCGCGGCTGCCACGTTCGCCGGCGATCTGATGGCGCAAGACCTGTCCGTGCAAGGACTGTTCGTCATGTATGTCGAGGCACTCGCGGCGCCAGCCCTCGCATGGCTCGCGCTCGTGTTCGCAGGCGAGGAAACGCCCGCGCCCGCGATCCCGCACGCTCGCGTCGTGTCCGCACCCTCGTCGACCGAGTCGAGCGTCCCCTCGACCAGCGAAGCCACCCACGACGCGGCGAACGACGCTCGCCGCGAAGCGACCGATGCGACGACCGATGCGACGATCGCAGCGCGGCGGCCGCTCGTCGGCGTGCTGCTCGTCGGGATGTCGATCCTCGGCTTCGTCGGGATCGTGCTGTGGCACCTGCCGCTCCTGTTGTTCATCCTCCGAGGTGACAACGTCGGTGCCGCGTTTCTCGGCGAGGGGCTTCTCATCGGTCACGCCTTCGCCGTGGCGTGCCTCGCGCTACGCGCAGGGCGTCGTCTCGTCGATACCAACGCCCCGGCCCGACACGCGCGCAACGCGATGATCCTCTACCTCGCGGTTGACGTCGGTGGCGACCTCGTGTTGTTCGCGATCAAGATGGGCTACCAGCTCGTCACCGGCGATCTCGATGGCGAGATGCGGAACATGATCTATTCGCAGTGGATCGCGAGCGCCGTCCTCGGACTCGTGGTCCCTACGTTCCTCTGGTTTTATGTCTCGACCGCGCTGCGCGGGACCCGTTCGCCCGACGAGGCCCCCGCGCCGAACCTCGCGGCGCTGCCGGCATGGGCGATGTTGTGGTTTGCGCCGTTCTTGCTCGCGCGCGTGCTCGTCGACCTCGAAGCAGATGGACTGTTCTCACCCGGCATCCTCAAGGCCGTCGTCGTGATCTCGGGTGTGCTCGGCGTGTTGTACGCCATGGCCGGTTCGCGCGCGCTGCGGCCCTCGTCCGCGTCATCGACGCGCGTCGCGTACATCGCAGCCACGATCTCGCTCGTGATCGCGTGCGGCTTCGTGATCGTGTGGTGCATCGCGATGGTCGCGATGGACCCGTTCGACCGCATCCGCAACCAGATGCCGACCGCACCGCTCGCGCAGCTCGTCGCGTGTGGTGCGACGATGGTGTGGGCGCTCCAGCGACGCGGTCACGCTTCGAGGTAGCCCACGATCGGCGCGCTCGACACCGACGATACCGCCGTCACAAGGCTAGTTCTCGACGAACGCCTTGAGCCGCTTGCTGCGCGACGGGTGGCGCAGCTTGCGGAGTGCCTTCGCCTCGATCTGGCGAATACGCGCGCGCGTGACCTCGAAGTCCTGACCCACCTCTTCGAGGGTGTGATCCGACTTCTCGCCGATGCCGAAGCGCATACGCAGCACCTTCTCCTCGCGCGGCGTGAGCGTCGCGAGCACCTTGCGGGTCTGATCCGCGAGGTTGACGCTGATGACGCTCTCGCTCGGCGAGACGATGCTCTTGTCCTCGATGAAGTCGCCGAGGTGGCTGTCTTCCTCTTCACCGATCGGCGTCTCGAGCGAGATCGGCTCCTTCGCGATCTTCAAGACCTTGCGGACCTTGTCGAGCGGGAGCTCCATGCGCTCGGCGATCTCCTCGGGCGTGGGCTCGCGACCGAGCTCCTGCACGAGGTAGCGCGTCGTGCGGACGAGCTTGTTAATGGTCTCGATCATGTGGACCGGGATGCGGATTGTGCGCGCCTGGTCGGCGATGGCGCGGGTGATCGCCTGGCGGATCCACCACGTCGCGTAGGTCGAGAACTTGTAGCCGCGCTTGTACTCGAACTTGTCGACCGCCTTCATGAGGCCGATGTTGCCCTCCTGGATCAGATCCAGGAACTGCAGGCCGCGGTTCGTGTACTTCTTCGCGATCGAGACGACGAGGCGGAGGTTCGCTTCGACGAGCTCGCTCTTGGCGCGGTCCGCCATGCGTTCGCCCTCGTGCAGATCGCGGAATGTCGAGCGGAGCTCGCCCGCGTTGCCGCGCGCCTCCTCCTCGATGATGGCGACCTTGCGCATCGCCTGCTTGATCTGCTCCTCCATCTCCTCGAAGTCGGCGACCGTCATCATGGTCTTCTTGCCGACCGCGCGAGCACGGGCAGGGTTCGCGCGCATCTCGCGCAGCGTCTTGCGAATCTCGTTGGCCGGCATGCCGGCCTTGCGCTCGCACTCGCGGACCTCGGTCTCCGCCTTGTCGAGCTTGATGATGATGTTCTTCAGCTGCGCGACGATGCGATCGACCGTGGGCTTGTTGAGGCGAAGGTCCGAGAGCTCCTCGAACATCTGCGCGCGGTTGTCGCGCATCGCTTCTTTGGTCTTCTTCTTCTTGCCCTCGGTGTCTTGCTCGCCGAGCTTCTCTTCGAGCTTCTCGGTGTCGCGCTGCAGGCGCTTGACCTTGTCGATGATCTTGCAGACGCGGTCGACATAGAACTGTTCGTTGAACTCGGCCTCGTCTTCGTCGATGTCCTTCACGACATCCTTGACGCGGACCTTGCCGTGGCGCAGGCGCTCGCCGATCGCGATGAGCTCCTCGACGGCGACCGTCGAGTTGAGCACCGCCTGCAACATCTTGCGCTCGCCGTCCTCGATGCGCTTCGCGATCTCGACCTCACCCTCGCGGGTGAGCAGCGAAACCGAGCCCATCTTGCGCAGGTACATCCGAACCGGATCGCTCGTGCGCGAGTACGCGTACTCCTCGTCCTCGTCGACCTCGCCCTCTTCCTTCTCCTTCTCGATGCCGATGCCTTCGCCCTTGGGCTGATCGATGAGGTCCGGACGGCGTCCGCCCGAGCCATCGACGACTTCGATGCCGTGCTCGCCGAGCGCGGACAGCCAGCCGTCGATCTGATCCGTGGACACCACGTCCTCGGGCATGTGGTCGTTGACCTCGTCATACGTGACGAAGCCCTTGCTCTTGCCGAGCTCGATCAGCTTGTCGCGCATCGAGTTGCCGTCGCGAGCCCCCGCCGCGGCCGCACCACTTCGGCCCTTGGGCTTGCGCGTCTCGGCTTCCATCGCGGCCGCGTCGGCCTCGCTCGTGGCGCTCGGACGCTTGGCCGGCGGAATCGCGAAGTCTTCTTCCTCTTCGTCACCGGTCGGGAACCCGAGCTCGCCATCGTCATCGCCAAGATCGATCTCCGTCGGTCCCGTCTTGGCCTTGGCGCCAGCAGCAGCCGGCTTGCCCGGCTTGCCCGGCCCCTTCGCCTTCGCGGGCGCGAAGTCGTCCTCGTCCTCGTCGCCGTCGAAATCACCTTCGCCCTCTTCGCGCGCCTTCGCCGGCTTCGCGTTGCCCTTCGTCGCGGCCTTTCCACCTGCGGCCGCCTTCGGTGCGACCACCGGCTTCTTGACGTCCTTCTCCTTGCTGGAGTCCTTCGTGTCTGCCTTCTTCTTGTCGGCGGCCGGCTTCACGTCCGGCTTCTTCGCCTTGGCTGGCGGGGCGGGCTTCTTGGCTTGGGCTTTCGTGGCCATGACTAATCGACCTTCTTTTCTGCTGACGTCGCACCCGGTTGGGCCAACAAGTCCTTGAGGCGCGCGACCTCGTCTCGATCGTTCTTGCGCTCGGCGACCCCGAGCTGCGCGAGCAAGCTCGCGCGCTTTTGATCACCGCGTCGGTTCGCATCCTTCATCTCGGTCGCCATGTTCGATCGCGAGAGGGCGGACGAGCGGAGCTCGAGTCCATCGACCATCTTCGCGAGCACTGCACGCGGATCCTTGGTCTCGGCGTATTTGCCGGACAACACGTACTCCGCAGTGGAGGTTGGCAACTGCACAGGGGCGAGCTCCAGGAGGGGTTGACCATCCCGAGCCGCGGAATACATGTCGCGAAGGCGCGCGTCCGTCAAGAGCCAAAAAGCCTTGTCTGCTTCGGCGGTTGCTATCAATGAAGGGTGGTCTGCCAGGAGGCAGATCACCTCCAGCTCGTCGATGGGTGGCACGGTCCGTGCGCCGCTGTCCGCGGCGTCGTTTTGCCCCATTCCGGCGCCCCCGCTCGATCGCTGCGAACCGTGCGCATTCGGCGAATTCGGATGGTTGGGCGCGTTCACGTGGCCGGGACGAGCGTGGTTCGGACCACCACCGTGCGTACGCGCGATCGCGTTCCCGACGACGCCGATGTCCACTCCCATCGCGGTCGCCAAGGTGTGGACGAGTAGATCACGTTTGACCGGGTTCGCAACTTTCGCGAGGAGCCGCCCGGCGTCCTCGAGGGCACGGGCGCGAGCGTCGGAGTTGTTGCGGGCCCGCCCCCACACGTCGAACGCGAAGAACTCGATCCCTCCCAGCGCGCGATCGATCGACTCGCGGAGCTGCACCGCGCCACCGCCCGTGACGAGGCTATCGGGGTCGCTCCCGGCAGACACCTCGCCGAGCGTCCCCGCGCCGCGCGACGCCGCGTTGCCGGGCCGGCGTGCGACGAGCACCTCGACGTCCGCCTCGACGCACAGCTGGAGCGCGTGCATCGTCGCCTTGTAGCCGGCCTTGTCGCCGTCGTAGAGCAGGACGATCCGCTCGGCGAGCTTCTTCAGCCGGTTCACCTGCTCGGCCGTGATCGCGGTGCCGAGCGGCGCGACCACCTCGCCAAACCCCGCCTGGTGGAGCGTGATCACGTCGAAGTTACCTTCGACCAAAACGACGCGTTTTGAAGCCTGCATCGCCTCGCGCGCTTGGGCCAACCCGAACAACAGCTGCGACTTCTTGTACAGCCGGCTCTCCGGGCTATTGATGTATTTGGGCGGCTCGCTGCCGTCCGGCGCCTTCTGCGAGCCGATCGTGCGCGACGAGAAGCCCCACACCTCTCCACCCGGCATGACGACGGGACATACGAGGCGATCGCGGTTGAGATCGTAGTACCCGCCTTGTTGCGTGCGCGCGCGCACGAGGCCGAGCTCGGTGGCGAGGTTCATGTCGACGCGCTTGGCCTTCAGATGGTCCGCGAGCAGCCCCCACTCGTTCGGCGCGTAGCCGAGCAAGAAGCGATCGGCGATCTCCGTCGAGACCCCGCGCTTCGCGAGGTATGCGCGCCCCGGCTCGCCGCGCGGCGACGCGAGCATCTCGCGATAGAACGTGGTCGCGAGCTTGTTGATGTCGAGCATCGCGAGGCGATCGCCGCGACGGCGACGCTCCTCCGGATTCTCCTCGTATTTCGGCAGGTCGACACCCGCCATCGCCGCGAGCTGCTCGGCCGCCTCGAGGAATCCCTTGCCCTCGATCTCCATCACGAACGTGAACACGTCGCCCTTTTTCTGGCAGCCGAAGCAATAGAACGTGCCGCGATCAGGGTGCACGTTGAACGAGGGCGTCTTCTCGCCGTGGAATGGACACAGACCCTTCCAGTTCCGGCCAGCCTTCTTGAGCTGCACGTGCTGGCCGATGACAGCGACGATGTCCGCCTTGTCTCGGATCTGGTCTTTCACCTCGTCCGGAATCATGTGTGTGTGTCGAACGCGCTCCCCACGCCGCCGCGCTGCGGCCAGCCTCGAACCATGACCTAGTTGCCTCGAAAACGCGAGGCGCGGGCGACCCTACTGGGCCGGTCTGACGGGCGACACGGGGACGCCCGTGTCGGTCGCGTGCGGTCGCGCACCGTCGACGAGGAGGTAGAGAACGAGCCCGAGCGACAGCGCGATCCACAGCCCGAGGAGGATCTGGATCGCCTTCGTCGTACCCTGTGCCACCTTGGGGCCGTGGTCTTCGTGACCGAGATCATGCCGGTGCTTCCTGCGAGGTGTGCCGGCGATCTCGGAGTCGGCGCTCATCGACGGGAACGTGCCCGACCGCACGAGCGCCGTCAACCATGCTCGTCCACACCAGACCCGTGCCCCCCCACACCAGACCCGTGCCCCCGATCCAGGGACGGGCCTACCCCAGGCGCTTCTCTTGACCGAGCGTGCGCGCCCACGCGTCGAGGCTTTCGAGCGTCGACGTCGCCGCCGGCGGCGCGTCGGCTTCCTTCATCAGCTTCTCGCGCAGCACCTCGCGCGCGCGCGACAGCCGGCTCCGGATCGTGACGGGAATCGTCTCGAACACGTCCGCGAGCTCGCTCGCGTCCATCTCCTCCCAGTAGTGCAGCTCGAGCAGCATCTGCTGCTCGACGGGCAGGTCGCGCAGGACGCGGAGGAGTCGCGCCCGGTCCTCGCGCTCCGCGATCTTCGTGCGTGGCGTCGGCACGAGCATCTCGATCGAGGACGCGTCGAAGTCGATGCGCGCGATGTCGCGGCGGCGCTCCGACAGCACTCGATACAGCTCGTGCCGGGCGATCGTGAACAGGTACGTCGCGAACGACGAGTCACCGCGGAAGTTGTTCTTCGCGCGCACGCACGCGAGGAACGTCGACTGCACGAGCTCGTCGGCTTCGGCGTTGCATTTCGTCTCGAAGAAGCGGTAGATGCGCCGGAAGTGCCGCTTGAACAGCGTCTGCCCGGCGACGTCGTTACCTGCGCGCCAGGCCGCGAGGAGATCTAGATCCGAGGGGTCCGTGGACACTCCGTCAGAGCATACGTCACCAAAAGGGCTTGTTGATGGTGCGCACCAAGAACCGGCTGTCGTCGCTACGAGAGCATGTGACGCTCCCACTTCCAGTCACGTAGTAAGCTGCGCGACACATGGGCGTGGATGCTCCCCTCGGTGACCGGCCGGCGGAGGACGACCTGGAGCTGACCGTCGCCGAGGCGCGCATCGCCTCGCGATTGTTCGGCGTCTCGAGCGAGGTCCTCGTCGGGCGCTATCGGCTGCTCGAGATGGTCGGGCGCGGCGGTATGTCGGTGGTGTGGGGTGCGTGGGATCCCGAGCTCGAGCGCAAGGTCGCGATCAAGCTCGTCGACGCTCTGAAGCCCACGTCGCGCGATCGCATCGTCGACGAGGCGCGCGCGCTCGCGAAGCTGTCGCATCCGAACGTCGTGCCGATCTACGACGTCGGCGTCATCGACGATCGCGTCTATCTCGTCATGGAGTGGATCGTCGGGGAGAACCTACGCACGCATCTCGCGAAGCCTCGCACGACGCGCGCGATCCTCGAGCTGTACGTACAAGCCGCGCGCGGACTCGCCGCGGTGCATGCCGCGAGCCTCGTGCACCGCGACTTCAAGCCGGAGAACGCGGTCGTCGGTGCCGACGGGCGCGTGCGCGTGCTCGACTTCGGCCTCGCGCGCACCGACGTCGACGACACGACGACCGACGTCGCCGGTACACCGCGCTACATCGCGCCCGAGCACCTCGCCGGCGGGACACCGACCGCGGCCGTCGATCAGTACGCGCTGTGCATCGCACTCGGCGAGGCGCTGCCCGCGCCGAAGCCGTGGATCGCCGCGATCGTGGCGCGCGGAACCGCGGAGAAGCCCGGCGATCGGTTCGCGTCGATGGACGAGCTGATCCGCGCGCTCGAGCGCGATCCGGCGCGCGTGTGGCGCACCCGCATCCTCGTCGGCGCTGCGCTCGCCGCGACGGCGACGGCGTTTGTCGTGGGGCGCAGCGGGAGCCGGAGCGAACGCGAGGTGTGCACCGCCGTCGCCCCGGCGATCGATGCCGCCACGCGCGCGAGGATCGCCGCACACGTCGATGGCCTCGGCGCGTTCGCGGCCGGCGAGCGCGCGCCGCTGCTCGCTCGCCTCGACGAGCACCAGCGGCGCCTCGACGGCGAGCGCGAGCGCGCGTGCCTCGCGCACGATCGCGGTGCGCTGACGACCGCATTCTACGAGCGCCGTGTCACGTGCCTCGCGCGCGTGGCGTCGTCGCTCGCGACGACTGCCGAGATCCTCGGATCGTCGACGGCGCGGACGTTCCCCGATGCGCGTGTCGCCGCGAGCTCGCTCGTCGATCCGGCGAGCTGCACGAACGTCGATCAGTCCCTCGTGCCGTTGCCCGACGAGCTCGCGATCGGTCAGGTGCGCGCCATCGAGATCGCGATCGAACGTGCACGCATGCTCGCGACGGCCACGCGGCCAGATGCGATCGCCGCTGCGACGGCCGCACGGCTCGCCGCCGAGGCGACGGGGTACCCGCCGCTGCTCGCGCATGCACTCCTCGCAGAAGGGCGCGCCCGGATGTTCGTGTTCGACGACCGCGCCGGCGCGACCCTCGACCGCGCGATGCGCACGGCCATCGCGGCGCGTGACGATGCGGCGGCTGTCGAAGCATTCGCGCGCTACGCCTACGTCGTTGCCTTCACTGCGCAGAACAAGGTCGTCGACGGTGCCAACGTGATCGAGGCGATCGCAGACCGCCTCGATCCCGAGGACTCGTTCGCGCGCCAGCTGCTACGCAACAACCTGGCGACCGTCGTGATGTCCACGTCCAACGACCTCGCTCCCGCGCGCCTGCTCCTCGAGGAAGCCATGCGTTCGTGGCGCGCGATCCGAGGAGAGAACGAATACGAGCTCGTCAGCATTCCGCAGAACCTCGCGCTGGTCGCCGCGGATCCGGCTCGCAGCCGCGAGCTGCTCGCGTTCGCGCGTGGCGAATACGTGCGCTTGCTCGGCGAGAATCACCCCCACGTACTCAGGATCAGCATGACCGAAGCGCTGTTCGTCGACCTCGGGAGGGCACGCGAGCTGTTCGCCGATACGTGCCCGCGCTACGCGCGGCTGTTTCCGGACGATCCCGAGGGCGTCGATTGTACGTACGAAGCGGCGTGGCTCGCGGATGAAGCCGGCGACGACGCTGCCGCGCGCGCGCTGTTCGCCTCGTCGTACCTCGACTCCGCGGACATCCGCGGGCCCGTCGCACGACTCCTTGCCGCCACCTCGCCGACCGCCGACGCGATCCGGGCCGTCGAGCAGGCCGCCGCTCGCGATGCGAGTGCGGCGGAGCCATTCACACGTGCACTCGCGGCCGATGGGTACATGGCGGTCGCGCGCGCCTGGGACAAGCTCGGCGAGCCCACCGCGGCCCGACGCGCGTGGCTGTTGGCTCGACCGATCCTCGAGAAAGACGCCCACGTCGCCACGCATCGGAGGCTTGCGCGAGTGCGACGCGAGACCAACTAGTCGGGCACGGAGCGAGCCCGGTCTGCCTTCCATGACCACTCCCGAGCAGATCCTCTCGTTCGCAAAGCCCCACGATCACAGCTCGTTACAAGACATCGCGAAAAACTCTGCAACGAATCGGGTACATGCCCCTCTATGGGTCTCGATGAGCTCCTTACGGATGTTGCTATCCCTCGGTGTTGGCCTGACGGCCTGTGCGGAACCGACGCTTTCCAGCGTCGAGCAGGCGGCGCGCTGCAAAGTCTCGTATTGCGGCTCGAACTCGCCAGTCCTCAAGTTCGCCGAGTCCACGACGTTCAACATGGATGGTCTCGTAAACGACGAGGGCTTCTCGGTCGTCGGTATCGTTCGCGGGGAGGAGTTGCTGTCGCTCCTCGTCGAAAACAGCACCCTCTGGGGGGTCACCGCCACCGGGCATAGGATCGAAGCTCGCGATCTGATCGACTCCCTGATCGTCATCGATCACACGAGCGGTGAGCAGCTCCTCATCCGCATCCAGGCCGTGGGCGAGCAGACGGAGGTCGTCGTTGCTGATCCGTCACCGGACGCACTACCGAACGTACTCCCGACATATACGCTTCGGGTCTCGAAGAACGGCAACGACCGGATCGCCATCGGCCAGGCGAACTTTCCGACGCCGAGGCCTATCGACGAAGAAGTGCTGTGCAAAGGTGACCAGCGAACGGGAGAGTGGGACGAGCTCGTGGACACGAACCGCTTCGAGTCGTTCTTCTTCGAGGGGGACCGATTCCATGCGGACACGATCACCGTGGACCCGGGTATCCAAGATCGCTGGTTCAACATCGGTTGTCCGTTCAACACGCTCACGAAGCTGCGCTTGACGCGGAGCACGCAGAAGCAGGGTGCCTCGTGGCAGCAAACGCAGGCGACGCTAAAGATGCTCACCGCGAACTACTGCGGGACCGAAACGCTCACGGTGCCGGGACATCCGATCCTGTGGAAGAGCGCATCGATGGACACGTTCTACGTCCAACCCGACAGCCGTGCGCTCGAGGCGCGGTGGAACGAGAATGGCCCGATCTGCTTGGTGAACGCGCGCTATGCCGACTACCGAACGATCCGAAGCGCGTGTGGATGGATGGAGGGCGGCATTCCGACGTGTGCGGACACGGACCCCAACACCGACCTCAATCTGGAGCGGGAGCTCGTGGTTAGCGCGAACTGGGACTAGGCCTTTGCGCCGGCTTGGCGCATGAGACGCGCGAAGGCGGCACCGGTCGCCATCGTGACCTGTTCGAGACCGTCGAGGACACCGCGGCTGCTCGTCGCGAGGCCGATCACCGAGATGACCTGATCGTTGATCGTGATCGGCGCGCACGCGAGCTCCCCGTGGCGCGCGCCGAGCGACGCGAGGAGCAAGTAGTCGATCGTTCCCAGATCGCCCGACTGGATGCGCGCGAGCGTCTTGCGCTTGATCACCGCCGGCACGAGACCGGGGTGATCGAGAGGTACGGCGATCGGCGGGATCTGCGTGCCGTCCCGGCAGAAGCTCGTCCAGCTGACCGCGGCCTGTCCGCGCACGACGAGAAAGATCGCCGCGCGCGCACCGGGGATGAACTTGTCGATCGCCTCGATCACGCGCTGCGCGACCTGTTCGCGGTCGGCGCCACGAAAAATCCCCTGCGCGGCAGCGTCGAGCGTCTTCGGCGCTGCGAGCCCGGCGCGCGCGTTCGCGTGGATGTGCTCCACGTGTGCGACGACGGAGTGCTGCTCGTCGGGTCGATCTGCCAACATATCGGCGAGCGTCCTCAAGTAGCTCCGCCGCTCGCGGTCGAGCGGATCGAACGGGGGCGCCGGGACGCGCGCGTCGGGGAGCGGGCCCTTCGGCGCCGGCGCGTCGTCGTCATCGCCGGCCATGTTGTGGCCCGACACCGACGAGACCGGTTGCGGGATCCCGTCGACGACGCTGATCTCGTCCTCGTCGCGACCGAACTTCTTCTCGACGACCGGGTCGACCGGCGGCGCGATCTGGAACACCTGGCTGTCTTCGCTGCGCGTGCCCGCGGCACGGATGAACCTCTGTTCGCGGGGGATGCCGTAGACCTTCTCGAGCTGGTAGTGGATGCGTAGCTCGGCGGCGATCGATGGGACGAGCTTGTCGAGCGCGATGCCGAGGTGCGTCGCGATCACGTCCATCTCCACCGTCGACAGCGGCTTGCCGAGCGCGATCACCGCGTACTGGTTCGCGAGCACGAGCGGGATGCAGTGCAGGTGCTTCGCGACGTCCTTGGGCAGCTTCTTCTGCAGCGCTGGATCCGCGCGCTCGAAGTGCGACGCGAGCGCCGACGGCATCTTCAGCTGGCGACCGAGCGTGCGCGAGAGATCGTCGATCTCGAGGTGGCCGAGCTCGACGAGGTTCGTGCCGATGCGTGCACCCCACACGACCTGCGCGCGCAGGGCCTCCGCGAGTTGCTCGCGCTTGATCAACCCGGACTGGACCAGGTGTTCACCGAGGCGACGCACGGACAAAGTGTACGCCGACGCGCCGACACATCGCCAAAAACCTCGGCGCCCATCGCGTCGTTACCCCGGGCCTATCCCCCGTACCGTCTTCGTCCACGGTTCGCGTCACCTGTCCGGTCGCGCTCGCGGTGCCTGTGTCTTTCGCGCGCCGTTGCTGGTCAGCGCGATGCATCGCGCATGAGGCGCGCGAATGCCGCCCCCGCACCCGCCGCGACGGACTCCGCGGTCGCTACCGCCGAGTCCGCGTCGGTGACGATCGCGATCACACACATCACCTGCTTCGCGATCGAGATCGGGATGATCACGAGGTCGCCTGCCTTCTGCGCGAGCGACACCATCAGCAGCTGATCGATCGGCCCGAGATCCGTCGATGGCGCGCGCACCGTGGCATCGCGATGCACCGACTTCGGGATCAACCCCGGTTGGTCGAGCGGTACCGCGATCTCGGGCGGCTGCGAGCCGTCCCGGATGAATCCCTTCCATGTCGTCGCGACCTGGCCGCGCACCACGAGAAGGCTCGCCGCGGCGCACGACGGCGCGAAACGGAACATCGTGTCGACGCAGAGATCGGCGACGCGGTCGCGATTCGTTGCCCGCCGGATCGCGCGCGTGGCCTCGCCGAGCGTGTTGCCATCCTCGGTGACGTCGAGATGCTTCGCGATCGCCATGCGCCGGATCGCGATGCGCGCGAGCGACTGCGATTGCCGCTCGGAGTCGGTGGGCGCGTCGGCGATCGTGCGCACGTAGCGGCGTCGCTCGCGACCCGACGAGCGGTCGTCCTCGACGGCCTCCGGGATCGAGAGAGCGTCCTGGCGATCGGAGCTGAGCGTGTCGAGGTCGCCGACGTTGTGGTGCGGGACCGCGATCGCACCCGACTCCGTACTCGCACGCTTCCGTCGCGGCACCGGGATCGCCTCGGTTCGCTCGCCGTCGGGCTCGCCCGCGCTCCCGCCCGCAGCCTCGCCGAGCCGCGCGACGAGCTCGCTGATCTCGTGCTCGGGCGCGGCGCGCGGCACCGCGTCATCCATCGCGGGCGCGACCTGCGGCGCGACGTCCTTCGCGATGTGTGTCGCGGCATCCTTCGTGAGCGCGAGCGCGGGCGCGGCATCGTTCGCGATCCGCGGCGCGATCGGCGCGGCATCGTTCGCGATCCGCAACGCGGCATCGTTCGCGATCGGCGGCGCGGCATCGTTCGCGATCGGCGGCGCGATATCGTTCGCGATCGGCGGCGCGATCGGCGGCGCGATCGGCGGCGCGACCTGCGGCGCGAGGTCCTTTGCGATGGACGGCGCGGTGTCGTTCACGAGCGCCGCGTCGCCCTTCACGGGCGCCGGCGGTCGCGGAATCGCGACACCCGGCGTCGTCTGGTGCTTCTTGGGGATGATGCCCTGCTTGCGGGCGGCCTCGGCCTTCGCGCGCGCAGCGTCGGCCGCGGCCTCGGTCTTCTTGCGGGCGGCGTCGGCTTTCGCGCGCGCGAGCTGGGCAGCCTGATCGGCCTCGGCGGGCGAGACGGCGGGCTTCTTGACGACGCTCGGAGTCGCGCCGCCCTTCGCGACGCTCGGGATCGGGCCGCCCTTCGCGGGCTTCGCGGGCTTCGCGGGAGCGAGTCCGGGCTTCGTGGCATCGTCGCGCTCCGACTCCTTGGCGACGATCACGAGCGGCGCGTCGGCGGCCTTCGCGATGCTCGGCACCGCCGCAGGACGTGTCTGCGCGTCGGCGAGCACCTCGGGGATCGCGGTCTCGATCCTCTCGCTGTCGCCGTCGTCTGCCTCGACGAGCGCGTCGAACCTCGCGAGCGACGGGAACTTCGTCGCAGGATCGGACTTCTGCTCGGGCGGCTTCGCCGGCTTGCTCGAGCTCACCACCTTTACGAAGCCGGGCTTGGCCGGCTCGAGCTTCTGCGCGCTCGGACGGACCGGCGCCTCGCTGTCGAGCGTGACCTCGCGCTCGTCGAGCTTCGACACCGGCACGGTCGCGATGTCGCTCTCCGCCGACGGCGTGATGATCTCGATGCGCCCCGACGACGGCGGCGCAGGCGCAACGGGCACGGCGGGCTTCGCGGTCGCCGCTGGTGCGGGCACGGCGGGCTTCGCGGTCGCCGCTGCGGGCTTCGCGACGCCGGGGTCTGCCGTGCGTGGCTTGATGACGACGGGCTGTACGCCGGGGACGGGCAGCGACGGCGTCGTGTACGGCAGGTTCGCGATCGGTGGCGGCGGCGGCGATGCAGGCTTCGCCGGTACGCGCGACGAGCTGTCGTCCATGTCGATGTCGACACCCGCCATCTCGTCGACGGTGGGCACCGGCAGCTTGTGGGGGAGCGTCGCCGGCGGTATCGACGGCGAGCGACTCGGTGGCGCGGTGTACGTGGCCAGGAACGGCTGTGTCGCAGTCACCTCGGTCGGCGCGGTCGCGTCGGGCGCTTCGACCTCGACCTCGATCAGCTCGTCATCGGCGCTGTCCGCGTCGTCGACGTCGAACGCCGGGAACGGCGGGATGGTCTTGCCCGGCGAGCGCATGAAGCGCGCGGGACGCTGGATGTTGTAGACGCGCTCGAGCTGGTAGCGCATACGCAGCTCGGCCGCGATCGCGGAGATGATGCGGTCGGGCTCGACGGCGAGCTCGTCGGCGATGCGCGCCTGCGCCTTCTTGGTCAGCGGCGAGCTCGACGCGAGAACGATGTCGTGCTCGCGCACGCGCACGAGTGGCAGCACCGTGTACATCTCGGCGACGTCGGCGTGCAGCGATCGCTGGAGGTCGCGGTCGACCCTCTCGAAGTGTCGCGCGAGCGCCGGCGGCATCTTGTGCTGCTGGCCGAGCGCGGTGGTGAGCGTGTCGAGATCGATGAAGCCGAGCTCGATGAGGTTCGTGCCGAGCCGCGCGCCCCACATGACCTGTGCGCGGAGGGCGCGCTCGACCTGATCGGTCGTGAGCAGCCCTGCTGCAACGAGCAGCTCCCCGAGCCTGGCCATGCGCTGGCCATCCTATCAACAACTACGCGGCGATCGTCGCGGTGGGACGTGAGAGACCACGTAGGACGTTCGCCGACCCAGCACCTTGACTACAAGCTCGCACGCTCGCGCTATGCGATCGTGACATCCCTGCAGAGGTAGACGTCCTGCACGGCATGCAGCAGCTCGACGCCCTCTTCGAACGGCTTCTGGAACGCCTTGCGTCCGAGGATGAGACCCATGCCGCCCGCGCGCTTGTTGATCACGGCCGTCGTCACGGCGTCGCGAACGTCGTTGCTGCCGGCCGCGCCGCCCGAGTTGATGAGACCGATCTTGCCCATGTAGCAGTTCGCGAGCTGATAGCGCGTGAGGTCGATCGGGTTGTCCGTGGTGAGCTCCGAGTAGACCTTCTTGTGGGTCTTGCCGAAGCCCCTCAGCTCGGGGGTGTTGTAGCCGCCGTTTAGCTCCGGCAGCTTCTGCTTGATGATGTCGGCCTGGATCGTCACGCCGAGGTGGTTGGCCTGACCCGACAGATCGGCGGCGAGGCTCATGTCGCCTTCCTTCACCTTGAACGCGTTGTTGCGCACGTAGCACCACAGCACCGTGAACATGCCGAGACGATGCGCCTCCGCGAACGCTTCCGCGGTCTCGTACAGCTGGCGGCGCGACTCGGCCGAGCCCCAGTACACGGTCGCGCCGACACCGAGCGCGCCCATGTCGAACGCCTGACGAACCGAGCCGAACATGGTCTGGTCGTACGTGTTCGGGTAGCTCAAGAACTCGTTGTGGTTGAGCTTCACCATGAACGGGATCTTGTGTGCGTACTTCCGCGCGACCACTCCGAGCACGCCAAACGTCGACGTGACACACGAACAACCGCCTTCGATCGCGAGCTTCACGATGTTCTCCGGGTCGAACATCATCGGGTTCGGCGCGAACGACGCGCCGGCCGAATGCTCGATGCCCTGATCGACCGGGAGGATCGAGATGTAGCCCGTGTTCGCGAGGCGCCCGTGCGAGAACATCCGCTGCATCGAGCCCAGGACACGGGGCGTCCGGTCGGTCTGGCTGAACACATCGTCGAGGTAGGTCGGCGACGGAAGGGTCAGCTGGCTCTGCGGAATCGTCTTGGACTGGTGGTCGAGGAGGCTGGCTTTGTCGCCGAGCAAGTCACGGATCTGGCGGGCGTCCATGCGGGGTTTGTACACCGCGCGCGCCCCGATCACACACCCCGCGACGGTAGCGGACGTCACGCAGGGCGCCGCGGGGGCGGGAAATGGTTGATTCCGCTTCCCAGGGCCGATAAAAACCTTCGGACATTCGACTCTTGTCGACGGGAGCCTGGCCATGCGTTTGTCTTCGACTCTGCCTCTTCTTCTTCTGATTCTGATCGCAGCTTGTGGCGACGACGGTGGATCCGCCCCCGTCGATGCGAAGCCCGATGATCGCGGCTTCAACAAGCCCACCGCGCCGCTCATGGCGAACAACGAGGAGGGCGACAACAACTGGGTCGAGAAGGGTCCGGCGAACATGGCGTGTCTGAACACGCCGAGCGCGGACGTCGCGACCACCGCCGAGATCACCATCAACACGCAGGTCAGCGACTTCCAGAGCGGCAACGCGAACCCGGGCGTCTCGGTCACCGTGTTCGCGAACCAGGACGTGAACCAGCCGTTCGGCGCGGCCGCGATGTCCGATGACTCCGGCAACCTCACGACGACGATCCCGGCGGGCACGCGTCGCTTCGGCTACAAGATGGTCGACACGAGCGACTCGCTCGACACGCTGCTCCTGAACCAGATCCTCGAGGACGAGACCACCACGCCGCAGACGGTCTCGGACATCCAGATCGTGTCCAAGGCGACCGCCGCGACGCTGCCGGCGCTCATCGGTGTCTCGCGCACCGAGGGCACCGGCGTGCTCGCCGGCGCGATGCGCGACTGCGATGGCTTCGAGGTCTCGAACTTCATCGCGACGGTCTCCTCGACCTCGGGTGCTGGAAACACGGCGCCGACGTTCCTCGACGGCGTCGACACGTACTACTTCTCGGCGTCGGTCGGTCTCCCGGTCCGCCACTCGCAGCAGGCGGCCTCGTCGAGGGACGGCCTGTTCATGGCGATCGAGATGCAGCCGAACCCGACCGCCTACGTGCAGGTGTGGGGCTACAAGACGGCCGCGGACGTCACGGCCGACAACCTCTCGCTCATCGCCGAGCTGCGTACGAGCGTGATCGCCGAGACGGTCATCACCGGCTCGTACGAGCCGCTGCGCAGTAACTAAGTTACGATCGCGTGCAGTGACCGACGACCCGGACGCTGCACGTGCGCGCGACCAAGCGGCGCGCAGGCTCGAGGAGGCCACGCCGCTCGATCCCGTGGCGGTCGCTCGTCAGGCCCAGCGCGACGCGCTGGTCACCTACGCGATCGTCGCGGTCCTCGTCGCTTTGCTCGTCCAGATCGACGTCACGCTTCCGGCGATCGGTCACCTCGGCTCGGCGCTCGTCGCCGTCCTCTTCCTCTACGCACCCGTCTATGTCGCCTGGCGCCGCAAGGAAGAGCTCGACGACTACGGCTTCCACGCGGAGCCGTTGAAGAAAGGCCTGGCATTCACGGCGGTCGGCTTCCTCGTCGTGTTCCCGCTGTTCATCGTCGGGTACCTCGCGTTCTACACGATCGCGTGCGACACGCAGCTCGCGCAGCTCTTGCCGCGCGGCACGTGTTCGAGCTTCGGCGGCCTCGACGCGCTCCGCGCACCCACCCTCACGCGCGAGCTGATCGAGTTCTGCGCGGTGCAGCTCGTGGTGGTCGCGCTGCCCGAGGAGCTGTTCTTCCGGGGCTTCCTCCTCGGCAAGCTCGAGCGAGCGTTCCCTCCCAAGCGCCGCTTCCTCGGCGGCGGCATCGGCTGGGCGCTGATCATCTCTTCGGCGCTGTTCGCGCTCATTCACATCCCCAAGGACGGCGACCCTCGCGCGCTCGCGACGTTTGTCCCGGCGCTCATGTTCGGATGGATGCGCTCGGCGACCGGCTCCATCCTCGCGCCGACGCTCGTTCACGCCGGCTCGAACATCCTGATCCGATTTCTCGGCCTGATGTTCATGCGCTAGCTTCTGGGGCTCGGATGACCAAGGCCGCGTTCTTCGACATGGACAACACGCTTCTTCGCGTGGACACCGGCATGTCGTGGACGCGCTTCCTCTACAAGCGCGGCGAGCTGCCACCCTCGATGGTCGCCAAGGCCGTCTACTGGTCCGCGCTCTACAAGCTCGCGGTGCTCGACATGGAGACCGTGTTTACAAAGCTCTGCCTCGATCTGCGCGGCGACGCCGAGCGCGAGATGATCGCGAAGTGCGACGTCTGGTATCGGGCGCACGTCGAGCCCGAGATCGCGCCCGCGGCGCGCATCGCCATCGAGCACCACCGCCAAACCGGCCACCTCGTCGTGCTCGCGACCGGGTCCACCTGCTACGCGGCCCGGCCAGTCGCGAAGGGCGTCGGTATCGAGCACGTACTGTCGAGCGAGCTCGAGGTCGACGCGTCCGGGGCGTTCACGGGCAAGGCGAGCGCGCTGTGCTTCGGGCACCACAAGGTGACGCTCGCCGAGGCGTGGGCGAAGAAGCACGGCGTGGATCTGGCGGCGAGCTACTTCTACTCGGACAGCTACAACGATCTGCCGATGCTCTCGCGCGTGGGCACTGCCATCGCGGTGAACCCGGACACGCGCCTTCTGCGCCACGCCCGCCGGAGCGGCTGGGCCGTGCAGCAGTGGAAGTGACGGCGCCTCCGCGCCTTGGCGGCTAGCCACGGCCACGGTGCCGCCTCGCCCAACCTACCCGAGCAGCCTGGGCTCGACGTAACCGATGGCATCGTGCGGGATGTCGAGCGCCTCGAGGATCTCACGTGGCGTCGATGCCCCGCGCACGTCCGCGACGCGAGGATAGCCAGGATCCGTCCCTGGCCGATTGTCCCAGCGCTTGGTGTCGTTGAGCCCCCGAAAGATGGTCACGCTGAACCAGCCGGTCTGCGCGTTGAACATCACGTCGTAGACGGGGCCGTCCATCTCGGCGGCGTAGTCGATGACGAGATCACCGGGACGTCCGGTCACCAGGACACCTAGCTTGTTCGCCCGAAGCGCGATGCGCTCGCTGACGCCGATAGCCGTGACCTCGGCGAGCGTCGCGCCGGCGATCACGCACGCGGTGCGTGTCATGACCTGCGGGGTGGGCTCGTCGGACATATGGGCGAAGGGTACCCACGGATCGCGATTTGTCGACGAGTCGAACGGGGAGAACACGAACAGAAATGCGAGCGGTGTCGAAAACGCGACACGATGCCGCCTCGACGGGGGACACCCGATGTGCAGTGCCCCGAGAGCGGCGGTTGGATCTCGATGGGCGTCGAGAGCGAAGCCGATCTCCGCGCGGCGACAACGCGAAACAGCGATCGATCCGAGGGCGCATCTTGTATGCTGCGCGCGACGTGACTGGTTCCTCCCGGACGGGGACATCGAGTGGGCTCGCCACCATTCCAGCGGTGCGCCGACTGATCGAGCTCGCGCTCGACGAGGATCTCGGGCGCGGCGATGTCACGTCGAGCGTCACGCTCGGACCGGACGGGCCGAATGTCATCGCCGACATGAACGCGCGGGAGCCGATCGTGGTGTTCGGCGTCGAGGTGGCGACCGCGGTGTTCGCGATGGTCGATCCGCGGATCGTGGTCGAGATTCACGCGCCCGATGGTGCGCGGGTGGACCGGGGCGCGCTGCTGTTGACGGCGAGTGGGCCGGCGCATCGGGTCCTCGCGGCAGAGCGCACCGCGCTGAACTTCGCGCAGCGCCTGTCGGGGGTCGCCACGCAGTCGCGCCGCTATGCGGACGCGGTTGCCGGGACAAAGGCCCGCGTGGTCGACACGCGCAAGACGACACCGGGCTTCCGCGTGCTCGAGAAGGCAGCGGTGCTCGCGGGCGGGTGCGGGAACCATCGCTTCGACCTCGGCAGCGGCATCCTGATCAAGGACAACCACATCGCTGCGTGCGGCTCGGTGCGCGCGGCGGTGGAGGCCGCGAAGCAGAAGGCGCCCCATCCGCTGCGCATCGAGGTCGAAGTCACAAACGGCGGACAGCTGGACGAAGCGCTCGCCGCCGGCGCCGAGGTCGTGTTGCTCGACAACATGACGCCCGCGCAGGTCGAGGTGTGCGCGGCGAGAGCGCACGCGAAGGGTGTGCTGGTGGAAGTTTCGGGGGGCATCACGCTCGCGACGATCGCGGACTACGCGCGCGCCGGGGCGGACCTCATCAGCGTCGGCGCACTCACGCACTCGGCGCCGGCGGTGGATATCGGACTGGATGTTAGGACCTGACCCGCGGGGTCGAGGAGCCGCGTTCCCATGTCGAGCAAGCCACATTCGTCGTATTTGGTGATCCCGCCAATGATCCCACCGGTGATCCCACCGCAGGCGCGCTGGCTCGGCATGCAGCGCATCGATCTCGAAGCGTGCGCGTCGACGAACGACGAGGCCGCGCGAATGGCGCGCGCGGGCGCGAAGCACGGGACGATCGTGATCGCGGAGCAACAGACGGCCGGGCGCGGGCGCGACGGTCGTTCGTGGGCATCACCGCGAGGTCGCGGCTTGTACCTGTCGGCGGTGTTGCGCCCGCCGCTTCCGCTCGCAGATGTTCCGCCGATGACGCTCGCGATCGGCGTCGGGCTCTGCGATGCCGTGCGCACGGCCGGTGTACCGGGAGCGCTCAAGTGGCCCAACGACGTGCTCGTGGGGACACGCAAGCTCGCAGGCGTGCTCGTCGAGGCGCAGAGCCAGGGCACGCGCCTCGAGGCGGTCGTCGTCGGTATCGGCATCAACCTGACGACGCCGGAGCCAGGCGAGCTCCCGCCCGACATCGCGGCACGTGCGGTGTCGCTCGAGGAGGTCGCGGGCGCCCCGATCGATCGCGAGGCGTTCATCGAGTCGCTTCTCGCGCACGTCGAGCACTGGGTCGATCACTACACGGCGGTCGGCCTCGAGGACGTCATCCCGGCATGGACGCAGCGGATGGCGCCAGGCCTCGATGCGCGAGCGACCGTCCATGGAGTACGGGTGGCCGGTAGGATGGTCGGGCTCGACGGCGATGGCTCGCTGCTGTTGCGCGACACAGACGGCATGATCCATCGCGTGCGCTCGGGGGATGTGGAAGCGATCACGCCACCTGCAGTCGTCGTTGAGCCGGAACACCAGCTCGCATCGTGCTAGATCCCCTATAGATGACGACCGCCACTCGATCCGGGCCCCGATCAGGCTCCGGGGGTCTCGTGCTCGTGATCATCGCGGGGCTCGTCGTCGTCGGCGCGGGCGCGGCCGGGTGGTTCTTGTTCAACAAGTCGGAGCCCGAGGTCGTCGCGGAGCCGGCGCCAGCACCGGCACCGACCGCCGAGAAGGCGCCGCCTCCTGCGATGCCTTCGAACAAGCCACCCCAAAACGAAGTCACCGTCACGCCGACCACCGAGCCCGCGCCGGCGGGCGACAAAAAGCCGCCGCGCGAGTACTACGTCGACGGCAAGCTGATCCGCGACCATCGCTCCGGAGACAAGCCTCCGATCGATCTGCCGCCCGTGGTCCGCCCGCCCGACGCGCGCGCGATGAAGGCGCAGTCGACGAGTGTCCTCACGAAGGCGATGCGGATCGTGTTGCGCGACTGCGTGCGTGCGATCCCGCCCGAAGAGCGGACCGGCGAAAAGCCGAGAGTCGAGGCCGTCGTCGCGGTCTCGGTGAAGGACAGGGCTGCGAAGGTGACGAAGTCGACCGTGCAGCTGCGGGATGTTCGTGGATCGGCGGCAGACGCGGCCAAATCGTGCATCGAGAACAACATCTTGTCCGTGCAGGAAGGTGTCGACGAGGCCGACATCGAGAGCTACGACATCACGACGACGCTCTCCTTCTAATGGTCGATCTCGCGTGCGCCTGCGACTCGATCGCGTCTCGATCGTGGCGCACTGCCATCACGTGTCACGCGAGCGCCATGATCGAAGCAGCGAAGCCGTAGTACACGCAGGGGAAGTAGGCGGTTGATGCACCCCACTCACATATGTATAGTCGCGCGCCCTATGAATCGGCCGACGCGCGCCACCCCGATCCTCGTCGGAATCTTGCTGATTCTCGGATCGGCAAGTGCGATGGGATGCGAGGAGCTCGACGGGCGCAATCGCACACGTCAGGGCAACCGACTGTTCCGCGACACGAAGTTCATCGATGCCGCCGCCGAATACGAGAAGGCGCTCAAAACGGTCAACGATCCGATCATTCACTACAACGCGGGCCTCGCTTACTCGAAGATCTTCAAGGCGGACACCTCGTTCCGCCTCGGCGTGAAAGGCTCGTTCGTCTGCAACGAGCTCCCGAACACCAAGACCGAGTCTGCGCGCGTCTGCGTGAAGCCGGGTGATCGTCGCTTCGACAACTGCGACGACAAGAACGTGTGTGCGTCGAGCTACAACTGCCTGCAGAGTGAGCTGTGCGTCTATGACTCGGCGCATGTCGCAGAGCTCGCGGCGAATCACTTCCAGCAGTGGCTCGCGGCGAACCCCAAGGACGACGAGACTCGGAAGTTGATGACGCAGGTCTGGATCGAGGGCGAGCAGTTCGACCTCGCCCTCACGTATTGGGAGAGCCTGCTCGAAAAGAAACCCAACGACACCGAGATCATGGGCAACCTCGCGGGTATTAACCTCAAGGCCAACAAGTGGCGCGAGTCGATCCAGTGGTATCTGAAGGTCGCGAACACGACGACCGACATGGCGCAGAAGGTCCTGAACTTCCAGGCCGTCGGCAACGTGGCTTGGGCCAAGCTCAACAAGAAGGACCTCACCGGCCCCGAGTCGATGGAGGTCGCTGACTTCGGCATCGGCTCGCTCCAGAAGGCTGCCGAGCTCAACCCGAAGAACCCGAAACTCTTCGGCCTGCAGGCCTCGATCTACAACTTCCGCGCGAGCACCCAGGGCTCGTCGTGGGCAGCGGCGCTCGATCGCGCAAGTGCGCAAGATCTGCAGCGCGTCTCGCGCGTTCTCACCGAAGAGGCGAAGAAGGCCGCGGGCGGAGCTGTGCCTGAAGCTCCAACCACCAAACCCCCAACAACCCCGGCGCCGAAGGCCGGCGGCTGATCGCCTCGAAGGAGCAGCCGAATGTCCATGTCCGACGAAGACGACGACAACAAGACGACCCCGTTCTTGAAGGACGAGCCGGAGGGCAAGCGCCCCGAGCTCGATCCCTATCGCGCGGCCGGAACGCCCGCCGACAAGAAGCCCGGTGGCGCCATGTTCGGCACGTTCAAGGAAGCGAAGCTGCGTAAGGCGCCGAAGTGGGCCGCGCCGCTCCTGGTCGCCGTTGCCGCATTCCACGTCGTGTTGTTCGCCGCGATGTGGATCAAGTCGATCTGGGAGATCGAGATGCTCGAGCGCCCGAAGTCCACCGTGGACCTCGCCGTCGCGCCACCTCCACCGCCGCCTCCTCCGCCGCCCCCGGGTGGTGCGAAGCCACAGACGCCGCAGATCACGCCGAAGAAGATCAAGGTCAAGGACATCGTCCAGCCCGTCAAGATCGAGAAGCAGGAGCAGAAGGTCGAAGAGGCCGGCGATCCTGCAGGCGAAGAGGGTGGCGAAGAGGGTGGCGTCGCCGGCGGTGTTGTCGGCGGTGACATCAACGGGGTGCTCGGTGCGCCGCCTCCACCACCACCGCCTCCGCCGCCGCCCGCGCCGCCGCAGAACGTCCCGCCGACGCTGCTCGAGGGCTCGCGCATCGCGGGCGAGAAGAACATCGTCCCCGACGACGTGACCAAGACCGAGATCATGCGATCGGGCAAGGACAAGGTCATCGGCAGCTTCAAGCTGTGCCTCGACGTCACCGGCAAGATCACGTCGGTGACTCAGCTCAAGTCGACGGGCTTTCCGGCCTACGACTCGAAGATTCTCGGAAAGATGCGTGGGGAATGGAAGTACAAGCCCTACGCCGTCAATGGACGCGCGGTGCCCGTGTGCACGGCCGTCACGTTTATTTACTCGCAGAAGTAGTTCGCAGAAGTACCTGCTCGCAGACGTAACCGAAGCAAGAAACCCTTTCGAAGGAACGTGTCATGGGCCTCGACCTAATGGAACTCTGGAACCACATGTCGATCATCGTGAAGATCATCACGATCGGCATGATCGGCATGTCGGTGTTCATGTTCTACGTGATCGCCGAACGCCTCCTCACGTTCAGCGCCGCGAGCCAGCAGAGCATCCGCTACGTGCAGGCGCTCGGCGAGTTCCTTCGCCAGCACAAAGTCAACGACGCGCTCAACGCAGCGCGCTCGATGCCGAAGAGCCCGGTCGCGAAGGTGATGGAGTCCGGCCTCGCGTCGCTGCTCCAGGGCCGCGAGGCGCTCAAGACCGAAGGCCCCGATGATGTCGGTGACTTCGATCTCGTCGACAGCGTGAACCGCGCGCTCGAGCGCGTGAAGGAGCGCGAGACGTCGAACCTCCGCAAGGGCCTGGCGTACCTCGGAACCACCGCCTCGGCGACGCCGTTCATCGGCCTTCTCGGCACCGTCATCGGTATTCTCGGAACGTTCCAGCTGCTCAAGGGCGGCGACGTGCAGATCGGCGCCATCGGCCCGAAGATCTCCGAAGCGCTCGTGTCGACGGCGCTCGGCCTCGGCGTCGCGATCATCGCGGCCATCGCGTTCAACTTCTTCACGACCCGCGTCGAGCAGTTCGTCATCGACATGAACGACGTGTCGAGCGAGTTCATCGACTACGTCCTCCGCGAGGGTCGGGGCTAAGCAGTCATGTCGTTTCCCAGCGAATCGCTGCGGATGGGGAAGCGGTCCCAGAATTCGAAGCACAAGCGGCGTCACCGCATGTCGCATTCGAAGGGGCCGCACCTCGACCAGGTGCGTAACGACATCAACGTCACGCCGCTGGTCGACGTCATGCTCGTGCTGCTCATCATCTTCATGCTGATGACGCTGATCATGGGCCGCGGTCACGACGTCCAGCTGCCGAAGGCAAAGAACTTCTCGTCGGAGAAGGACAAGCTGCAGCCCGTCGTGACCATCGACGCCGCCGGCGATCTATACGTCGAGAAGAGCAAGCTCGGGCCGATCGGCCCGGCGACTCTCAAGGAGATGGAGCTCCAGGTGAAGGCCATGTGGGCAGCGCCGAAGCACCCCGACGGCGCGAACCGCATCTATCTCAAGGCTCACAACATGGTCGAATACGAGACGGTCTACCCGGTGCTCATCTTCATGCACAAGGAGATGGCGCTCGACTCGGTGGACCTCGCCATCTCCAAGCAGGAGGGCGAGTAGCCATGGGGATGTCAACCGGTGGTGGTGGTGGTACCGGGAAAAACGTCCAGTCGGAGATCAACGTCACGCCGTTGATCGACGTGCTGCTCGTGCTCCTCATCATCTTCATGCTCGTGATGCCGATCATGATGAAGATGGAGACGCTCCAGATTCCTCGCAAGCTCGACGAGAACGAGCAGGTCGAAACCAATCTCGGCATGCTGACGATCTACGTGAAGGCCGATCTGTCGATCGACTTCAACGACGGTTTGTCGGAGAACCCGACGCCGATCGCGGCCTCGGACATGGTCCGCACGCTCAAGCCCAAGCTCGAGGCGATGGCGAACGCCGGCCAGGTAAAGGTCGTGTTCGTCGACTTCGACCGCAAGGTCCCGTGGGGAGAGGTCGTGAACACGATGGACACGATTCGCGGCATGGCGTCCGACATCAACCACGACGAGATCAAGGTCGCGCTCAAGGTCAAAGACGAAGCCGCGCCGCCGCCATAACGGGTGTGCGAACGTGACGAGGGCCGCCCGCTGGGCGGCTCGGTTGTTTTCGGGGCGTGTCGCACAAGGCACATCGAACCGCAGAGGCATGCGCGAACCCGGCGCATCGATCAGTGTCGCAGGCGCCTCGAACAAGGCAGCCTGCGACATCACTGCTGACTGCGACTCGCCGTTGCGATCTCGTCTGTCACGTCGGGTGATCAGGTCGGCGTATCGGGGTCGGATTCGACGGTGATACGTACCGTGGAACGTCTTGACAACTTTGACGCTCGATTAGTACAAGCGGGCGAATTTTCGTTCGCACGTGTTCGCGGTTGCGGTGTCTCGACGAGGAGCAAGCTTGACTATGCAAAGGGTTCAGAAGGTTGTCTGGGTCGTCGCAGCGACGCTCGCGGTCGCTGCATGCACGGGTTACGAAAGCGCGACCAACCTCAATCCCGAAGGACCGGCGATGATCCAGCAGGTCCGCTTGAAGGAGACGTACACGACCTCGGGGTCGATGTTCGTGTCCACGCGCCGGGTGTTCGGCTTCGGAACGCACCCGATCGCGACGGAAGTCGACGCGCATCCGGTGACGACGGCGTCGGCAGTCGGTAACGCGCTCCGCATCATCACCGACGAGCTCCTCGTCGGAAACAACCTCGAAGAGATCGCCTGTCGCGCGCCCGTCAACGCGAGCGGCTCGTACGCGCGCGTGCCCGTCGGCACGACGCCCGACGACATCGCGAAGTGCTCTGCCGCGCAGGACATCCTGCCGAGCACGTGCCGTGGCGACTACGCCGTGTGCAAGTGCGACCTCATGAATGGCTGCCTGGTAAACGCGACGACGATCGCCCTGGGCGAGCCGGTCGGCGTGCTCGACATCAACCAGGACGGCGCTGCGGACGACACGCGCTTCATCCAGGGCGCGGTCGGTCTGCGCTGCGGCAACATCGACGTGCCGATCGATCTCGACATGAGCTACTGGAACCCGTCGGGCAACCAGCAGGTCCCGGCGATGGGCGGCTTCGAGGCGCTCGGTCCGGCGCTCGTGCTCGTGCCGCAAACGCGCGGCCTGCCGACGAACCTCACGTGCAACCTGGTGTTCGCGCCCGACGTGGTCGACAAACAGGGCAACGGCATCTGCGCGCCGCCCAACGGCGACATCGAGGCGGGCTGCAATCCCGGCGATGTCGGCGCGTTCTCGACCACCGTCGAGAAGCTCACCGTTACGGGTGGCTCGTTCAACGGCGGCGCGACCGGCGTGAGCGTCTCGGCCGACGCGCTGTTCATCGGCAACACGCAGTTCGACCCGGCTTCCATCAACGCAACCACGATCACCGTGTCGCCGGCGGCTCCGGCGGGCACCCTCATCGAGATCGACGCGATGCCGACGCGCATCAAGATCAACTGGGGCGGCGCCGCGGTTGGCGTGAACCTCACGCCGATGACGGAGTACACGGTCACCTTCACCGAAGGCGTGACGGACACGTTCGGCCAGGCATTGCCGGACCCCATCGTCTTCACCTTCACCACGGGCGCGTGATCGGAGAGATGTCTATGACGACCAAGAACACGTTCGATCTCCGGATCCTCTTCGTAACGACTCTCGGGGCGACGCTCGGGGCGACCGTCCTCGTTCCTTCGCTCCTCGACCTCACGCCCGCACATGCGCAGAGTGCGACGACGGGCGCGATCACGGGCAGCGTCACCGACTCCAAGACCGGCGAGAAGCTGCCGGGCGTGACCGTCATCGCGACCTCGGCCTCGTTGCCGCAGGCGCAGACGGCCATCACGGACGAGAACGGTCAGTACAAGATCACCGACCTCCCGCCCGGTGACTACCTCGTCACGTTCTACTTCGCGGACATCACGCTCGAGCGCGCGGGCATCAATGTCGGCGTGAACAGGACGACGCCGGTGTTCCAGAAGCTCAACCAGGCGCAGGCCGGCGGCGAGGTCGTCAAGATCATCGACTCCGCGCCGACGATCGATCCCACGTCGACGACGCAGGGCATCACGATCGACAAGAACTACATCAAGAACATTCCGGTCCCGGGCCGCACGTTCGAGTCCACGCTCGGCGCCGCCGCCGGCTCGCAGGGCGACGGTCTCGGCGTGTCGTTCTCCGGCTCGTCGTCGCTCGAGAACCAGTACTACGTCGATGGTGTGAACACGACGGGCCTCACGTTCGGCACCGTCGGATCGCCGATCATCAACGACTTCATCGAGGAGATCGAGGTCATCACCGGCGGGTACAACGCGGAGTACGGACGCGCGACGGGCGCCGTCGTCAACGTCGTCACCAAGTCCGGCTCGAACGAGTTCAAGGGCTCGGTGTTCGGCTTCTACCAGCCCGGCCAGCTCACGGCTGCGGCCGAGAGGACTCCGAGTAACGCGACGTCGATCGACGCGACCGGCGATCTCGCCTACGACACGGATTTCGGCTTCGAGCTCGGTGGTCCGATCATCAAGGACAAGCTGTGGTTCTTCGTCGGCTTCGCGCCGCAGTTCTCGCGCGTCGATATCACGCGCCAGACCCGGCGCCAGACGGACTGCCGCCGCCTCGAGGCGAGCGGTGCTCTCTCGGCGTGTAACCCGGCGCTCCCCGCGAGCGGTGGCTTCGCCGACGGTGCGGCCGACCTGGATCCCTCGACGGGCTTCTACATCACGGACCTCCTCGACTCGGAGGTCCGCACGCGAACGAACCAGGGCTACAACATCCTCACCAAGCTCAACTTCGCGGCGTCGCCCGAGCACCAGGGCCAGGTCTCGTTCCAGGCGTTGCCCGGCTCGGCCGAGTCGCCGGGAATCTTCGGTCCGCCTACGAGCGGGTTCAAGGTCAGCCAGCTGACCACGGACGTCTCGGCGAAGTGGACGTCGAAGTTCAACGACAACAAGACCGAGGTCGAAGCGGTCCTCGGCTGGCACCGCGATCAGCTCGACTCCGACGCCTACGATCCGACGCAGGCGAACGAGCCGCTCCAGGTGCTCATCGATGGCTCGCTCGGTGTGTGGGGACCCGGCTTTGGCGCCGAGTCCGAGCGCACGAACTCGGGCTGCGTCGACGGACCGCCGGGCTCGGCGGACCCGTATCCGTTCCTGTCGAACAACTGCCCGATGGACACCTCGGCGTACGTGATCGGCGGCCCGGGCTCGATCACCAAGGACACGGAGCAGCGCCGCGCGGCGAAGCTCTCGGTCACCCAGCGCGTGAAGGCGGGCGGTAGCCACGAGATCAAGGCGGGCATCGACGTCGAGGACAACATCTCCGACAAGACCCGCCTCTACTCGGGCGGCGCGTTCATCCAGAACTACGTCGGTGGCGGCGCGATCGTCGTCAACCGATGGGCCCAGCTGCTCGGACGCCCCGGCTCGCCAGCCGTCGAGGGCAACAACGACCCGCGCTACGACAACACGTGTCGTACGCCGTCGGCTTCGGTGGGAGGCGTGATGGGCTCGACGGACACCTTCGTCTGTGACTTCATCACGGGCGAGGTCGGCGCGCCCGGCACGCGCGTCACCGGCAACACCCTCAACTGGGGCGCGTACCTCCGCGACTCGTGGCAGATCCAGCCGAACCTGACGCTCAACGCAGGCATTCGCTACGAAGAGCAGCGCATGCGGTACGCGGACTTCCTTCAGAACAAGATCGACCCGCTCACGACGGAGCGGCTCGGCGAGAACGCGATGACGCTCACGGGCATGTTCGCCCCGCGCGTCGGCGTCCTGTACGACTGGACGAAAGAAGGTCGCTCGAAGATCTACGGCCACTGGGGCCGCTTCTACGAGTCGATTCCGATGGACATCAACGATCGCTCCTTCGGCGGCGAGGTCAACTACCAGCAGCAATTCACGTCGATGCAGTGCGGTGTCGCCGACATGCGCATCGGCGCGCCGAACGGCACGGGCTGCCTCGCAGACCCGAACGCGACCGCGGGTGGGGCCGAGCAGCTCATCGGCGCATCCGGCGTCCTCGTGGCTCCTGGCATCAAGCCGCAGTACATGGACGAGGTCATTGGTGGCTTCGAGTACGAGCTGATCGACGACCTGAAGATCGGCTTCGCGTACAAGAACCGCCGCATGGGCCGCGTGATCGAAGACGTGTCGACGGACAACGCCAACACGTACATCATCGCGAATCCGGGCGAGTGGTCGTCCGACGAGGAGCAGAAGCTCCAGGACCGCGTCGACCGTACCGAGGACCTTGCCGAGAAGGGCCGTCTCGCGCGCCAGCTCGAGCTCTACAAGGGTATTCGCGTGTTCGACCAGCCGCGCCGTGACTACAACTCGCTCGAGTTCACGATGACGCGCCGGTTCTCGAAGCGCCTCTACGTGCAGGGCTCGTACACGTTCTCGCGCACGACGGGTAACTACCCGGGTCTCATCTCCTACGACAACGGTCAGGTCGACCCGAACATCTCGTCGCAGTACGACCTCATCGAGCTGCTCTCGAACCGCGTCGGCCCGCTGCCGCAGGATCGCCCGCACTACATCAAGCTTGACGGTTACTACACGTTCGACTTCAAGAAGGCGGGCGCGGCCACCGTCGGTATCCGGCTCCGCGCGCTGTCGGGCGTCCCCCAGAACGCGCTCGCGGGTCACTACCTGTACGGCTCGAACGAAGCGTTCCTCCTGCCGCGCGGTCAGCTCGGCCGCACCGAGTTCGTGCACGGCCTCGACGTCCACATGGGCTACAAGAAGAACCTCCGCAAGAACTACGACCTCGAGCTCTTCGTGGACATCTTCAACGTGTACAACCGCCAGGAAGAAGCCGGCATCGACGACAACTACGCTCCGCAGTTCAAGCTGTCGGCGCCGAACTCGACGTCGGGCAGCGAGCAGAACGCGAACCCGGTCTCGGGCGGAACGTACGAGGACCTCGTGTGGGTGAAGACGATCGACTCGCGCGGCAACGAGACGGGCGTGCCGATCGGCAAGAACCCGAACTTCGGTAACACGAACGTTCGTGGCGCTCCGCTGAACGCGCGCGTCGGCGTCCGCCTCACGTTCTAAGGCACGATCCACGCGTTCCCGAGCGTGACGCCTTCGTCGATGACCTCGACGAGGGCGTTGTTGCTTTCGGGCGCCGGTGCCTTCGGGCGCAGAACCTGACGGCCGGTTGTCAGTGACGCGTGCTACCCATCGGGGGTGGAACGCACGCCACTCAACGAGCCGCAGCGCGCCGCCGTCGAGCACGGCGACGGGCCCTTGATGGTCCTCGCCGGTGCGGGGACGGGCAAGACTCGCGTTCTCGTGCATCGCATCGCGCGGCTGGTCGAGACGGGGACACCGCCGTGGGAGATCCTCGCGGTCACGTTCACCAACAAAGCGGCGGGCGAGATGCGCCACCGCCTGCGCGAGCTACTCGGTGAGGCCGCGGACGCGATGTGGATCGGGACGTTCCACGCCACGTGCGCGCGCATCTTGCGCCGGTGGGGCAGCTACGTCGGCCTGCGCAAGGGGTTCGTGATCTTCGACGACGACGATCAGATGAAGCTCGTCGACAAGTTGCTCAAGGAGACGGGGCTCGAGGAGCAGGTCAGCACGCGGACCATCCTGTCGCGCTTCGATCGCGCCAAGAACCGGGGCATCTCGCCGACGGCGCACAAGACCGGCGTGTTCGACGACATCGTCGACCAGATCTATCCGCTCTACGAAGCGCAGCTCGAGAAGGAGAACGCGGTCGACTTCAACGACCTCTTGCTCAAGGTCCTTCGGCTGTTCGACATCGCCGAGGTCAAGCGTGTCCTCGGCCTGCGCTTCCGCCAGGTGCTCGTCGACGAGTTCCAGGACACCAACAAGGTCCAATACGATCTCGTCAATCGCTTCGCCGACGCCACGCGCAACCTGACGGTCGTCGGGGATGACGATCAGTCGATCTATGCGTGGCGCGGGGCCGAGCCGCGCAACCTACTCGACTTCGATCGGGACTTCCCCGACGCGAAGGTCATCAAGCTCGAGCAGAACTACCGGTCGACGCAGACGATCCTCGACGCGGCGAACTGCATCATCCGCAAGAACGCCGATCGCCACGAGAAGGCCCTGTGGACGGACAAGGGCGGCGGCGAGCTGCTCGAGATCTACGAGGCTGGCGACGAACGCGGCGAGGCGTACTTCATCGCGAGCTCGATCCGGCGGGTGCTCGACGACGGCCCGGTCGATCGCATCCATGGGCCCAACGACATCGCCATCCTGTACCGGACCAACGCGCAGTCGCGCGTGCTCGAGGAGCACCTCCGCGCGCTGCGAATTCCGGCCAAGGTCGTCGGCGCGGTCTCGTTCTTCGAGCGCAAGGAGATCAAGGACGTCGTCGCGTATCTGCGCCTGCTCGGCAACCCCGCCGCAGATTCGGCGTTCGAGCGCATCATCAATGTCCCCGCGCGCGGCATCGGCGATACCACGGTCGATCGGCTGCGCGCGGTCGCCCGCGCACACCGGAGCAACCTCCTCGACGCCGCGCGCCTCGCCGCCCGCGGAGAGGTCTCGGGGCTCGGGGACGCCACGCAGAAGGGGCTGAACGCAGGCGTCCGCAAGAAGCTGCATTCGTTCGTCGAGCTGATCGATGGCCTGCACGCTGTCATCGAGCAGGGAGCGTCTGTAGCGGAGACCATCATCCAGGTGATCGATCGTTCGGGGTTCCGCGCCAAGCTCGAAGCCGACGGATCCACCGAGTCGCGGGATCGCCTCGACAACCTCGCCGAGCTCGTCTCCACGGCGTCCGACTTCGACGAAGAATACGAGGCCGAGACCTCGGACACGAGCGCCGCGATCTCGGGCCGCTGGATGCAAGCGCCGTCGGACGATCCGGATCCGTCGGCCGCCGGCGCGCTGCGCCCGGTGCACGACTTCCTCGAACGCATCGCGCTGTCCTCGTCGGCGGACCAGACCGCGACGGAGCAGGTCGTGCTGATGACGATCCACGTCGCCAAGGGGCTCGAGTGGCCGCTCGTGTTCATTTCGGGCATGGAGGACGGATTGTTCCCGTCGCTCCGGGAGCGGGACGGTGTCTCCGAGGACGCAGCGCTCGAGGAGGAGCGCCGGCTCGCCTACGTCGCCATCACGCGCGCGCGAGAGAAGCTCGTGCTCACCCATGCGCGTACGCGCCGCGTGTGGGGCGAGATCCGCATCCAGGGGCCGTCGCGATTCCTGCACGACCTGCCGCCCTCGGCGCTTGCCGCGCCGGTGCGCTCTCGGTCGACCACGATGCCCACGGGGCCGCGCATCGTCGATGGCAACTTCACCAAGCGATCCGGCTGGGCGCAGCGACGCGCGACGCGTGACGAGTTCGATCAGTCCACGTCGTACGACGAGGAGCCGGTGTACCGCGTCGACGACGATCTGACGGGGCGCGCGGGCGGCTTCACGATCGGCGGTTCCGTCGTGCACGGTACGCTGGGGATGGGCCGCGTCGTGTCGATCTCGGGGCAGGGCAAAGATCAAAAGGTCGTCGTCGATTTCGGGGCGATCGGCCAGAAGACGGTGTTCGCGCGTTACCTGCAGGCGAGCGACTACGACCTGAATTGATGCGAGAGCATCCGGCGGGTCGCGTTCTCGTTCTTCCAACTGAAACACACCTCCCACGTTTCATCGACGGGAAGGTTGTTTCGCGAAGCTCGGCGGAAGACGGAACGACCGCACCCACGCCAAGGAATGACAGGTCCGATCCATGCAGCCGCGTGCCGGCGAGGTCGCGGGGACGACGCGCCGGCGTTGCTGCGCGTCGTCCCCGCTGTTCGATGCGGCCCCGCACGCGGACGCTCCGCTCCGCGGCCTCGTCGCTGGATGCGCGCGGTCTCGACAGCGCAGCCTGATGGAACGCGTTCTCGATCGGCGGATGCACCAGACGCCAGCCGCAGCGTTACTGCCGAATTCAAAGCACGACATCCATCGCACATCACCGTGCGCGTGCTCGGCGAGATCGGCCGCATGAGGAAGTGGATGCTCTATCGTGCCGCGAAGCGTGCCGCGCTTCTGGCCGGAGACCGACGCGTTCCGAATCGTGCACCTCTCGATTCAAGGAAATCACATCCACATGATCGCGCGACGTCAGGGGTGCTTGGCGTGCCACTCGTCGATGAGGCCGCCCAGTTCGGGGCGATCGGGGTGGGCCTTTCTGATCCGATCGGCCTCCGTGATCGAGGCGCGAGCGCGGATCTTGTCGCCGCCGGCGTGCAGCGCGCTCGCGAGTACGACCTGGGTCTCGACGAGGAGCATCGGATCGATATCGGCGGTGGTCGGGAGCAGCGGCACTTGGCGAGCGAGCATGTCGCGCGCATCTGCGGCGCGGCCCAACGCGATCCACGTCCGGCCGAGCTCGACACGCAGGTTCTGGATCGCCGCGTTCTCGCCGCTCACCTTGCCGATCTCGAGTGCGCGAACGAGATCGCGCTCCGAGTCGGCGTACTGCTGTAGGTCCCGCCGTAGCACGCCGCGGACCAGCAGCGCGTTGAGGCGCGCGTAGAGGTTGCCGCTCTTGTCGGCGGCGGCGACGAGGCTGTCGGCGGCCGGTGCGGCCTTCGTCAGATCGCCGGTGTGCATGAAGTAGATGACGCGCTGTGTTTCGATCGACGCGATCGTCTTGGCGTCTTCGCCATTGCGGGCTGCTGCCAATGCGCGGTCGAGGTACGGCATCACCGGCTCGAGCTGCCCCGCACGCGAGTACGCGTCGCCGAGGGTCAGGAGGACATCTGCAAGTCGGACCGAGTCGGGGGCGTACGATTTCTCGAGGATGGCGAGCGCCGCTTTGGCGCCGTCGATGGTCTCGTCGAGCCGTCCGAGCTTCATGAGGTACGTGGCGCGAAGGGCGCGATACATGCCTACCTCGGCGTCGTCCGCGCCATATTGGGTCTCGCCCCAGGAGATCGCCTTATCGATGACCGCCACCGCTTCGTCCGTGCGACCGGCAGACGCGAGCACGCCGGCCAGCTGATGCCGGCTCGTCATCGGGGTCTGGTAGTCGTTATGTGGATTGCTCTCGACGAGCTCCACGAGCTCGCGCGCCAGCGCGATGGCCTTGTCGTGGTCGTGCGCGCGCGAGGCGACCAGGCTCCCCGCGAGTAGGATGGACTGCATACGCCCGGGCCCCGCACGCTCTTCGTATGCGCGCGCGGCCAGGAGCGCGAGATCCGCGGCCTCGTGCTGCTCACTCTCGCCGAGCAACACGGCGAGATCCGCGAAGGCGGTTGCCGTGTGGTTGGGGAGGTTGCCGATGATCGTCAGGGTGATCGCTTCGCGCAGCTCGGCCATCGCTTCCTTGTTGCGGTAGAAGAGCCGGAGCTGTTGGGAGTGAATCAGGAGCGCGCGCGCGAGGAGCGGTCGCCACCCGACCTCGCGCGCACGAGCGAGCGCCGCATCGGCGCGCTCCATTCGATCGATGCGCTTGGGCGCGAGCTCCGCGAGATGGACATCGATCAGCTGGCGCGACGCCTCGTCGAGGCGCTGGCGCACGTCGGGGTCGGTGGGCAGCGGGTCCTGACGTGCCAGCGCCTGGAGGTCGGTGCACTGATCGAGTCCGGGGAGGCGCGCGACGGCATCGGTCGCGCGTGCCTTTCCCTCGGGGCTCGCGGTGTGTAAGAGGTCGACAGTGGCGTCGAGTGCCGCGCGTGCCGAGAACAGGCACTGCATGCGTCGGTCGAGCATGTCCTCGCTCTGCGAGCCGGTCACCCGGGTGTCACGACACGCTTGCCGATGCGCCGCCGCCCACTCGTTCGCGTAGCGATCGAGCGCGTCGCGGACAGTGGCTCCGACGCGCGGGCCGAGCGCGGCGACCATGGCCGCACGTTGCTCGTCGCTCCAGCTCGTCGCGATGACCGCCGGGCCGTCGGTGCAGGGCTCCGCCTGCGCAGCGCGCAACGCGAGCGGCGCCACGATCGCCGCGGTCACGACCAGTCCACCGGCCACCCACGCGACCCGGCGACGCCGCGCGTTGGGATCGCGCGCGAGCTCCTCGAGCAGCGGCGCCATGCCGGGCCACCGCGCCGCGGGTTCGGAGCTCAGCGCCCGTCGCAGCGCGACCTCGACGTGTTGCGGGATCGGTCGCTTCGGAGCGCCGACGTTCGCGCGGTCGGTCGCGACGGGGCGTGCCCCGGTCAGCGCTTCCCAGAGCGCCACCGCGAACGCGAACTGATCGGCTGCCTTGTCGACGGCGTTGCCATGCCGCTGCTCCGGCGCCATGTACGCCGGCGTCCCCATCACCGTTCCCGTCTTCGTCATCGTCTCGGACGACGCGCTCGTGTCGTCACCCTCGGTGGTCGGCCACGTCTCGCTCTGCACGACGCCGAAGTCGGCCACGCGGACGCGCCCGTCGTCGCCGACCAGGACGTTGTCGGGCTTGAAGTCGCGGTGAACCAGCTGAGCGCGATGCGCAGCTTCGAGTCCGCGCCCGGCGGCGACGTACAGCGCGACGATCTCGCGCCACGTGCGTGGCTTGCTCGCGAGCCAGGTTCGCGCGGTCCCTCCGTCGACATACTCCATCGCGACGAACGGCTGACCGTCGTGTGTGCCGATCTCGTAGACCGTGACCACATTCGGGTGCGTGAGCTGCGCGATCGCCTGCGCCTCGCGGACGAGTCGCGCCACGCTCGTGCTCGACGGCGTGCGGATCAGCTTGAGCGCCACGTTGCGAGCGAGCCGGGGATCGCGCGCGAGATACACCACGCCCATCCCGCCGGCGCCGATCCGCTCGACGATCTCGTAGACCTCGGCGACGCGTTGTCCTTTGACGAGCGGAGTCTGCACCGGCGGCGGGCCGGCGAACACGGCCTGCAGGAGCTTGTCGCCCGTCGAGAAGGGCGTCGGCTCGTCGCGGTCCGGCGGGCTCGAGCCCGCGCTGGACTCGTCGTTCCGCTGCTCGACCACGCGCTGATCCTACGCGTTCGCGATGGGCAGATCCATCCACACCGAGCCGCGTACTCCGACAAACGTGCGAAGAAAGGAGAGAGATCCAATCTCGAAATCCGCCGCGCTCGCTCCGACTGGCGTGCGAAGAACGGAGAACGGATCGCCGTGCACGCCTTCGAGGTGAAGCTCTTGTGCGAGGAACGCCCTATGAGCGTGGGCGTCGGGTCGACCGCACCGGGATCACCCTCTTGATGGCGACCTCGTCGTGCGTGGCAGGCGCGCTGGCTCAGCGCGCGGCAGCCGTGCTCGCGCGTGCGGCAGTCAGCGCGCAGGCAGAGGGGACGGCAAGTCCATCAGGTGGAAGCGGCGTGTGAGCCTCGAGCGCCCACTCGGCGGCCTTGTCCGTGACTCGCCGACCGTATCGAGCCCGAGCGGTGTCGACGTGGCACCGAGACGAAGGTATTGTTGGGAAGTGAGGATAGCGGGGTATGGCGCGGTGATGCTCGTCGCAACTGGGTGCCGACTTCACTTCGATTTGGCCGCCGAGGTCGGTGACGCGACGCTCGGTGACGCGACGCTCGGCGAGACGTGGGGCGAAGATCCCGCGGCCGATCATCAGAACACGACCTACGATACGTACCTCGAGATGGGAGGATCGCCGAAGGGTGGATCCACCCGCCTGGAGATCGGTCCCAGCTACGTCGCTTTGATCCGCTTCGACGTGGACGAGATCCCGGTGGGTAGCCCGATCTTGGCTGCGTCATTGACGCTGACCGCGAGCTCGTTCCCGGCCACGAACCTGTACTCGGTGCTCGAGGGCTGGAACGAAGCAAACGCCTCCTGGACGTTGCGGAATACCGGCATGCCGTGGACTGCGCCCGGCGCGGGCGCGGCAGGATCGAGAGGTTCGGTGAGCGTTGGTTCGATCGCGGCCGGAACGACAGGCGTCGCAATCGTCGACCTCTCAACCGCGGAGGTCCAGCGCTGGATCGACATGCCGTTGGCGAATCATGGACTCGCGCTCGTGGCCAGCGGCCAGGAAACCGATATCTCGTCGAGTGAGGCCGCAACCGGGCAACCGCGCCTGACGATCACGTTCGCAACCAAGTGATGGTTAGTGGATGACGGCTCGCGAGCGAATGCTCGATGCATGAAGCACCACCTCCTCGTCGCCGCACGGTTGACGGTGCCGTCGTGCAGGCAGGTGTGTTGGAAAGTGATTCCGCTCCAAAGGACATCAGAGAGGCCCGCCGAGCCTCTGTCGATCTCGAGCGACTTGGTCGCCCTGCCCACCTCGATCCAATACGGCAATGCACCTGATTCCAAACCTCGGGCTCGAGGCACTGCGCAAGGGCTACGGTCTTCGCGACCAAGCGCCCTTCGACGTGCTCGGCGCGAAGCTCGGTCTGGACCTGCACGTCAATCAGCTAGCGCGCGTGTTGCACGCCGTCGCGGAGCGTGACCTCTGGACGATGTTTCCCGGGTTTGCGAGGCTTCGCCACTTCGGAATCCTCGTTCCGTGGGATCTCTCGCCACTCTTTGGCGCGATGCTCGCGACCAACGGCCGCACGCGGTTCACGGCACGTGACGTGCGTCGCGTACCCGTGGTGGTCCGCGACCATATCGACTTCGTGCGGACGCGATCTGACGGAACGATCATTCGGGACGAGTGGCAATAGCGGAATATGCAGCGCGTGCCGAGGGTACCCAGCTCGATGCTTCGGGCAGTCGCACTATTCTCGCTCGCTGGACGTCGGGCGCACGGAGAGGCGCATCCGGCTCTCGTCGTGCGACCGCTGGTCCTTGATCGCTTTGAGCCACACATCGAGCGCGTCGCCCATCCTCCGAATGGCGTCTTGGCGGCGAACGTTACTTCGGCATCCGCTCGGTGAGCACGGCGATCTCCGTCCGCGTCTTGTTGCGCCAGACGATGACCTTCGCGGGCTGGCCGGGCGGCGTCGCTGCGACGAGCCACGGCAGCGAGCGCTGATCGACCGAGCGCTGGTTCCACTCGAGGATCACGTCACCGGGGCGCAGCGCGGAGCGAAGCGCGGGCGAGTTGGGGACGATCTCGGTGACGTACGCGCCGGTGCCCGTCGCGAGGCCGAGCGCAGCCCCGAGATCACCCGTGACAGGCTTCACCTTCACGCCGAGCCAGCTGCGCGAGACAAGACCGCGATCGCGCAGATCCGCGACGACCTCCTTGATACGATCGATCGGCAGCACGAACGACAGCTCGCCGGGGCGATCGCCGGTAGCGATGGCCATGCCGATGACCTGGCCCGCGGTGTCGAGCACGGGGCCGCCCGAGTTGCCGCGATGGATCCGCGCGTCGGTCTGTACGAACATGCGGAACGTCCGGTAGCCCATGCCGCGGTCTTGCATCAGGGAGCCCGCGGCTTCGCGGCCCGTCGACGAGACGATGCCGGCGGCGGCGGTGACCTCCTCACCGAACGGGTTGCCGAGGACGACGAGCCACTCGCCGATCTTGAGGTCGGTCGACGTGCCCATCGCGAGTGGGTGCAGGCGCGGGCGATCCACGGAGAGGAGCGCGAGATCGAGGTCGATGTCGCGGCCGATGACCTTCGCGGGGACCTCGGTCGTGTCGTCGAGGACGACGCGCAGGTTGGCGTCGCCGGCGGCCGCGGACGCGATCTTGTCGGTGGTGACGATAAAGACGCCGCCCGCCTCGATCAGAAAGCCCGTGCCGAGGCCGACATCGGCGGTGGTCTCGGGGGCGCCCGGGAACATCGCGGCGGGCCCGGACTTCACGGGCTGCGACGAGCGGATCGCGACGACGCCGTGGCGCGCGCTGGCGACGAGATCGACGAAGCCCTTCGGCGCGCTGCCATAGAGGTGCGTGACGTCCTCGAGCGCTGGCTGCTTCGGGACCATCAGCGCCGCCGGATCGACGACGTGCACGGCGTTCGAATCCTCGCGTTCGCGACAACCACTCGCGATCGTGACCAACGACAGGACGATCGCGACGCGCATCACGCCTTCGAGTTCGCCTTGGAGCTCTTCTGTGCGTCGACGTATGCCACGCGCAGGTCGTAGATGAGGCTCGCGAGCAGCTTGCTCTCGGTCTCGTCGAGGTTGCCCTTCGTCTTATGCTCGAGCATCGCTAGCACATCGATCAGGTGCCTGCCCGTCTCGAGATCCACCGGGTGAGGCTGGCCATCCGGCGCGGGCATCTTGCCGATCGCGATGAGCGCTGTCGATGCGAGCGACAGCACGTGGGTGGCGAAATCGACGGGGCCGAGCGCAACGGGTTGGTCCGCCATGTCGCGAACATATACCGGGCGAGACCTGCGTGCGATCCACCGCCCACGTGGCGATCGGAATACGTGGGGGCGCTGTGCGGTTCGCGATTTGTGGGGACCACCGATACGTATGGCGTCGCCAATGGCGCCGGGCTTCACGGTAGCAATGGTGCCGGCACGGCGCCGGGATTCGTGCCATCGTCAGGGTCGGGCATGGATACCCTGCGCGACCAACCCTCTGTTTCGGCGGGGGACGCCCCGGCGGATTTGACCTCGCCCGAGACGGTCGGAGGCACGGGCCCAGTAGGGCGCGCACCTCTCGACGTCACGCTCCTGACCGAGGAGGTCAAGCAGTCGAGCGCGTTCGTCGACAAGGTGTTCGCGCAGGTCGGGCGCGTCGTCGTCGGCCAGCGCGAGATGGTGGAGCGCGTGATGATCGGGCTCCTGACCGGCGGCCACTGCCTGATCGAAGGCGTGCCCGGTCTCGCCAAGACGTTGCTCGTGAAGACACTGGCGCAGACGCTCGACGCGTCGTTCCAGCGCATCCAGTTCACGCCGGATCTTCTGCCCGCCGACATCACCGGCACCATCATCTACAACATGCACACCGGCGAGTTCACGCAGAAGCGTGGGCCGCTGTTCGCGAACCTCGTGCTCGCCGACGAGGTGAACCGGGCGCCGGCCAAGGTGCAGTCCGCGCTCCTCGAGGCGATGCAGGAGCGCCAGGTCACGATCGGCGACACGACGCACAAGCTGCCCGATCCGTTCCTCGTGCTGGCGACGCAGAACCCGATCGAGCAGGAGGGCACGTTCCCGCTGCCCGAGGCACAGCTCGATCGCTTCATGCTGTTGATCAAGGTCTCGTACCCGGGCGCCGCCGACGAGCGCGCGATGCTCGACCGCATGACGACGTTCGATCCGCCGACGGCCGAGACCGTCACCACGATCGAGGCGATCAAGAACGCCCGCCGCGTCGTCCAGTCGATCTACATCGACGATCGCGTGCGCGACTACATCGTGCACGTCGTGCAGGCCACGCGCCGCCCGCGCGACTACGGCCTCGCCGAGCTCGCGCCACTGATCGAATACGGCGGGTCACCCCGCGCGACGCTGTGCCTCGCGACAGCGGCTCGCGCGCACGCGTTCATCCGGCACCGCGCCTACGTCACGCCGGATGACATCAAGGCGATCTGCATGGATGTCATGCGCCACCGCGTGACCGTGACGTACGAGGCGGAAGCAGAGGAGGTCAGCTCGGAGGACGTCGTGAGGCGGATCTTCGAGTACCTGCCGGTGCCCTAGGTGGGGAGCGCGATCGAGGCGCCAGCGTGCTGTCAGGGGAGCCAGTGGGGTGAGCGATGGCGCTGACCACGGCCGAGCTGTTCAAGAAGGCTCGCAAGATCGAGATCGCGTCCCGCCGCCTCGTCGACGAGCTGGTCGCCGGCCAGTACCACTCGGTGTTCAAGGGCCGCGGGTTGATCTTCTCCGACGTGCGCCCGTACATGCCCGGCGACGACGTACGCGCGATCGACTGGAACATCACCGCGCGCATGAACGCGCCGCACGTGAAGCAGTTCGTCGAGGAGCGCGACCGCACGGTCAACCTCGTGATCGACATGAGTGCGTCGTCGCTGTTCGGCACGCGCGGTGCCGCGAAGCGCGATCTCGCCGCGGAGCTGGCCGCGGTCGTGGCGTTCAGCGCGATCAAGAACAACGACCGCGTCGGTCTCTACATCGTGACGGACACGGTCGAAAAGTTCGTACCGCCGAAGAAGGGCCGCCGGCACGTACTGCGCATCATCGGCGAGATCCTCACCTTCAAGCCGGAGTCGCGGCTCACGGACCTCGAGGCGGGCCTCGAGTTCCTCGGCAAGGTCGCGCGCCGTCGCTCGGTGGTGTTCCTCGTGTCCGACTTCCTCGCCCCGGGCGGCTGGGAGCACGCGATGCAGATCGTGAAGCAGCGACACGAGCTGGTGCCCGTGATCGTCGCCGACCCGATGGAGTCGGTGCTGCCGGCGGTCGGGCTCGTGGTGCTCGAGGATCTCGAGACCGGCGAGCTCGTCGAGGTCGATACGTCGAGCCGCGCGTCTCGTGACTTCGCGCGGCGTGCGCGTGCGGCGGCCGAGAAGCGCGATCAGTCGTTGCGGCGACTGAACCTCGATCTCGTCGAAGTGCAAACGGATCGCCCGTATGTCGATGCGCTGATCGCGTTCTTCAAGGCGCGCGCGAAGAGGATCGCGCACGGATGAGGCGCGCGGTGATCACGATGTTCGTCGTGTTCGCGGGGCTCGCCGCGATGCCGACGGCCTTCGCGGATCCAGATGCGGGTTCCGGTGCGGATTCGTCGGGCGCGGGTTCGTCGGGTTCGTCAGACGGGTCGTCGGGCGCGGGTTCGTCGGATGGCTCGTCGGGCGCGGGTTCGTCGGGCGCGGGTTCGTCGGGTGCGGGTTCGTCGGGTGCGGGTTCGTCGAGTGCGGATTCATCGGGTGCGGGCTCGGCGGGTTCGGGTGCAGGATCGGCAGGCTCCGGTGCCGCAGGCTCGGGTGCTGGTTCGGCGGGGCCCACGATCATCCAGTTGCCGACGGACGTCGCGGCGCCCGAGGTCAACGCGTCCGCGTTCCCGACCGCGGTGCGGCTCGGCGGTCGGTTCACGCTCATCATCACCGCTACGTTCGGCGCGGGGGTCGAGGTCAACCTCAAGGAGCCGTTCGATCTCGGCCCGGCGTTCGAGGTGCGCAAGCGCGTCAGCGAGGATCGGCCGCGCGGCGATGGCAAGACCACGCGCGAGTGGCAGATCGACGTGCTCGCGTGGGAGCTGGGTGATCTAAGGCTCGTCGGGATCCCCGTCTCGTACACGGTGAACGGCGCGCTCGGGCAGATCGACACGAACACGGTGCGCATTCGCGTCGACGGCGTGCTCGGGGATCAGGTCGACGACCCGAAGGCGTTGCGCGATCTGCAGCCGCCGACCGCGCTGATCACCGACGACTACTTCTGGTTGCTCGTCGGTGGCGGCGTGCTGTGGGTCGTCGCGATCGTCGCGCTGTACTTGTTCATCAGAAAACGGCGCCGCGCGCGATACGTCGTGCTGACCGGTGGTTTCGTGGCGCGGCCGCGCAGAATGGACATGACGAGCGAAAAGGCCCTGAGCGCGCTGCTCGCGATCGAGAAGTCCGGCGTGCTCGCCGACGACGATCGGCGTCGCGAGGGGTACGCGCAGATGGTCGCGGTGATCCGCGAGTATCTCGGTGCACGCTATCGCGTAGTGACACTCGACCTGACCTCGAGCGAGCTCGTGCGCAAACTCGGCAACGTCGCGCTCGCCGAGGAGCGAGCGCTTGTCGAGGAGTGGCTGGAGGCCTGCGACCTCGTGAAGTACGGCGGGTTCGCCACGTCGAGCGACGAGGCGAAGCGCGTTCTCGACGACGCGCGCGCCCTCGTCGTGACCACGTCGCAGCCGAAGCCCGCGAGCGCGGTTGCGCCGGTTTCGAGCGCACCGAGCGGCACCCCGCCGCGCGCGGAGGCGACCGCATGATGCTCGCGATCGCACAGGCGGCGGCGCCGCGGGTCGCGCGCGCAGCGCAATCGGCCGAGGTCGATCCGGCGCGCACGTTTCACTGGGCGTTCGAGCACACGGTCGGCGCGGTCGCGATCGGCGCGGTGATCGCGTTGCTCGTCGCGATCGAAGTGGCGGCTACGCCGAAGGAGCGTCGGTCCACGACCCTCATGTCGCGCCTGTTGCCATGGGCGCTCGTCGGCGGGATCGGCGCGGTGATCGGCGCGTGGCTCCACGGCTACGTGAAGCGCGAAGTGAAGGGCGAGATGCTCGAATGGGGCGCGCCGAACGCGGCGTGGCTCGTGTGTGGCGCCGCACTCGTCGGCGTGATCGCGTTTCACGTTCAGCGCCGTCGCGCGGCGGCGATCGGGTTCACGCAGGTCGGCCTCGTGCGACGGCGAGGACTCGCGGCGTGGCTCTCGGATCTGCCCGGCGTGCTGCGCGTGCTCGCGATCGGTGCGCTCGCGATCGCGCTGATGCGCCCCGAGACGTACAAGGTCGTCACGAAGGAAGAGGATTCGATCGACATCATGCTCGTGTTCGACATGTCGAAGTCGATGGAGGAGACCGACATGCCGCGCGATCGCATGGACGCCGCGCAGCGCGTGGTCCGGCGCTTCCTTCGCCGCACGAAGAGCGACCGCGTCGGCCTCGTCGTGTTCGGCCAGCAGGCGATGTTGCAATGCCCGCTGACGCAGGACGTGAAGCTCGTCGAGGACATCGTGCGGGACCTCGTCATCGGTGACGTGCCGGCGCTCGGCACCGCCATCGGCGATGGCCTCGCGCTCGCGCTCGCGCAGCTCCGGCGCAGCGACGGAACATGCGACGCCACGCCGGGTGCGCTGCCGACGTGCCCGAAAGAGACGACATGCTCCAAAGAGGGCTACTGCGCGCGCCCCAAGGGCAAGCAGAACAAGGTCGTGATCCTGCTCTCCGACGGAGACTCGAACTGGACGACACGCTTCGAGCCCGAGGAAGCTGCACGCACGGCGGCGGAGATGGGCGTGAAGGTCTACACGGTGCTCGTCGGTCAGGAGGGCGCAGACTTCCTCGGCTTCGGCGGCTCGGTGAATCCGAAGACGCTGCGTGACATCGCGCGCACGACGGGTGGCGAGTTCTTCCGCGCGACCGACTACGAGACGTTCGACAAGGGCTTCCAGGCGGTCCGCAACAAGCTCGACAAGACCAAGCGGGTCAGCGAGGAGAAGATTCCGGGCAAGCAGCTGTTCCTGCCGTTCGCGATCCTCGCGGCGATCCTGCTCGCCCTCGATCTGCTCCTCTCGCACACGTGGCTCCGGAGGCTGCCGTGATGGCGTGGCTCGAGAAGGCGTGGGACTGGGTCACGTCGATCGCGTTCGCCACGGAGTGGCTCGCGTGGGCGTCACTCGGCATTCCGGTGCTGATCGCGGTGTTGCACGGCTACGATCGCGCGCGCCGGCGCCAGCTCGCGTCGCGCCTCGGAGAGCTGCCGGTGCTCGTTCGCGTGATGGCGACGATCTCGCCGGGCCGGCGCGTCACGAAGGACGTCCTCGGAGGGCTCGGCGCGATGGCGCTCGTGCTCGCGATCGCGCGCCCGCAGATCGAGGGCAAGCGAAAGATCGACGTGCACGGGCTCGATCTCGTCGTCGCGGTCGACGTGTCGAAGTCGATGCTCGTCGACGACGTCGGCCCGACCGACCTCATGCGCCTGAAGAACCGTCCGGCGAATCGTTTGGAGCGCGCGCGAGAGATGGCGACGTGGATGATCGATCTTCTGCCCGGCGATCGTGTCGGCCCGGTCGTGTTCGCGGGCGCCGCGTCGCACTTCCCGCTGACCGAAGATCACGAGGTCGCGGTGCGCTTCCTGAACGATCTCGGTCCGGCGGATCTGCCGCAGGGCTCGAACCTCGACGAGGTGATCCGCGTGTCGCGATGCATCCTGCGCCCCGATCTGTACAACGAGCTCGACTGCTCCAACATCGGCCGGCGCGGTCACGGCGGCGATCCGCTGCACGGCGAGTCGCTCGATCCGGATCCGAAGTCCACGCGCGACAAGGAAGAGGCGGAAGAGCGCCTCGACACGAAGGTCGAGCGCGGCAAGGCGATCGTGCTGTTCACCGACGGTGGCGATGTCGAGCAGAAGACGATCCAGAACGTGCAGAAGGCGAGCGAGGTCGGCATCGCGGTGTTCGTCGTCGGCGTCGGAACCGCGCAGGGCGGCGTCGTCTACGACATCGATCCGTGGACCGGCAAGCGCGGCACCGTCGCAAAGAAGCTCCCCGACGGATCGACCGTGATCTCCAAGCGCGACGACGCGAGCATGCGCCTACTCGCGCAGGCCGGCGGCGACGAGAAGCGATACTTCATCGCGTCCGAGCGCGGCGAGCTCGATCCCGCGCCGCTCGTGACGGCGCTCCAGGCGGTCAACCGCGGGCTCGCGACGAAGAAGATCAAGGCGATGAAGGACGTGTTCCAGCCGTTCTTGTTCGCCGGCCTGATGCTGCTCCTCCTCGAGGTGGCGATCAGCACGCGCCGCCGCCTCAAACATCCGGAGGCAGCATGACCACGCCGTGTCATGATCGTCCGATGTCGCGCCCGCCGCGCCGTAGCCTCGCGCTGATGCTCCTGTTCGTGCTCGGCGCGTGGGAGCCGTTCCGCGCACCGGACCCCGACGTCGAGGCCGGCAACAAGGCATATGCGGAGGGACGCTACGACGACGCGCTCGCGGCGTACGACCGCGCGTCCAAGAACAGCGCACTCGACAAGGCGGGCCTCGCGTTCGACAAGGGCACCGCGCTCCTCAAGAAGGCCGAGGCCGCCACGGGCGCCGACAAGAAGGCGCTGATGGATCGAGCGCTCGAGGAGCTCGCGAAGGCCGGCGAGTCGAAGGACGCGCGGATCCGCGGTGCCGCGCAACACAACCGCGGCAACGCGATGATGCATCAGGACAAGCTCGAGGACGCCATCGAGGCGTACAAGCAAGCGCTGCGCGAGGACCCGCAGCTCGAGGACGCGCGGCTCAACCTCGAGCTCGCGCTGCGTCGTCGCGAGAAGAAGGAGCAGCGGCGGCAGCAGCAACAGCAGGGTCAACAGGGTCAACAGGGACAGCAAGGTCAGCAAGGCCAGCAAGGCCAGCAAGGCCAGCAGGGCCAGCAGGGCCAGCAAGGCCAGCAAGGCCAGCAGGGTCAGCAGGGCCAGCAAGGACAACAGGGGCAACAGGGACAACAAGGGCAACAAGGCCAGCAGGGTCAGCAGGGTCAGCAGGGACAACAGGGACAACAGGGACAACAGGGACAACAGGGACAACAGGGCCAAGGCTCGAACGCTCAAGGCTCGAACGGTCAGGGCTCGAACCAAGGCTCGAACGGTCAGGGCTCGAACCAGCAAGGCTCGAACGGTCAGGGCTCGAACCAGCAGGGCTCGAACGGACAAGGACAGGGCTCGAACCAGCAGGGCTCGAACGGACAAGGACAGGGTTCGAACCAGCAGGGCTCGAACGGACAAGGTCAGGGTTCGAACCAGCAAGGCTCGAACGGACAGGGCAACGGGTCCGCACAGCCGCAGAACGGATCGAACGGACAGGGATCCAACCAGGGCTCGAATCAGAACCAAGGCTCGAACCAGGGACAGCAAGGCGATCCGGGAGGCAACGCACAAGGCTCGCCGCAGCAAGGCAACCCGCGCGGTCGCCCGCAGCACGGCCGGGGCAACCCGAGCTCGCCGAAGTCTCCGACGAACAAGAAGCTCGACGATCTCGAGGACTACTCGCGACGCCTGCAGCGCGACGAAGCACGCCGCCGCGCAACCGGCCGCGCCGAGGATCCGACCAAGGACTGGTGAAGCGCTCGGTCTTCCGCTGGTCCGCGCGCTCGCGGCCCCGGCCCGGTCGGCTCCTCCCAGATCAGTCGACACGGAGAAGGGGAGTGAGGGGAGCAGAGGCCTTTTCAAACCCGTCTCGATCCTCGGAACGACTTCGGAGCTCTCCGGACGTTCGATCGCGTGAACGACGTTGTTTTCCGGGAGAGTACGAACGGTCGCGAAGCGACAAACCTTCTCTGCTCGCCTCACTCTCCTTCTCCGTGTCGACCTGCTGTGAGAGGTGATCGGGTGTCGACGTTGGCGGCTTGGCGCCGTGGCGGCTCTCGGTAGCGCCGTGGCGGCTCTCAGTGGCGCCGTGGCGGCTCTCGGTAGCGCCGTGGCGGCTCACCCCAACATGGCGCCTCTCAGCGCGACCGGCTGACGCGCAGATCACCGAGCGCGGTCTTCGCGTTCAGCTTGATCGGACCGCGCTTCGCCGATGCGCCCGACGAGGACTTGCGCTTGCCGTGCTTCACGACGACATGCTTTGCGGGGCGCTGCATCGGAATCGCGTCCATCTCGATCTCGTCGGGCTCGGCCGCGACGATGGTGCCGGTGGTCGCGGCTTCTTCGATGTCGACCATCTCCGCTGGCGGATCGCTCGGCGTCATCGCGCCCGAACGCGCCATCGCGATCGCCTGGCGAACCGCAGCGTCGCGGTTGGTGGGTGCGGGACCGTCTACGCGCATCACGATCGCGGAGCTCGTGGGCTTCGTCGCCGCGGCCGCGACCGCGCGTGACTCGCCGCCGAGCAGGAGATAGCTGATGATGAGCAGGAGGCCCGCGGCGGCGCCGCAAAATGGCACCGCGTAGCGCGCCCACTTCGCGGCGAACCAGATCTGCCAGTCGGGGCGGAGCTCGGACATCGGCAGCGGCGCGACGCATTCGGTGTCGAGCGCCCGTGACGCTTGCTCCTCCGCGTGCGAGTAGAACGTCCGCGGCAAGAGGTACGGGCCGGGCACCGGATCACGTACGAGCGATGTCACGCGTGCGTTCACCACAGGCGGCTGGGCCGCCGACCTCTGTACCGGGCGCGGTAACGTGGTCAGCGGTCGCGCGGACCAATGAGGCCCGTGGTCGATCACGGTCGCTTCGTCGTCGTCGGTGTGGAGGTACATCTGGGGACTCGCGGGGCAGGCTAGGGGATGGCGAGATAACGCAGTGCAGTCGGTGGGCCACCCCGAATCGGGGCATTCGAGGCGCTTGCGTCGGGAAGCTCGGACCCCGGCAGACGTAGTGGCCGGGTCGGCCGGCCGCGTGTTCGCGGAGCGCACCGGGCGATCGCCTACGCAGTCGCGCGTGTGCACCGCTTGGCGACGCACGTCCACCGGCCACCCGTCGAACGAGCGTGGCGCGGTAAGATCTCTGTGTGGCACCGCGGGTACTCGTCGCCGACCGGAGTCACGCAGCGCGCGATACGGTGGCCGAACTTGTCGGTGACGGTGCGTCGGAGGTCGCGTGGTGCGTGCGCGAGGGTGCGGGCGCTGCGCTGCGCGCGGCGATCGCGGCGAACCTGCCGTTCGACGTGGTGATCTTGGAGGCCGAGCCCGCGCCGACGCCCGGGGTGATCCGCGAGCTCGTGACGGCGGGTGGAGGCGTGCGCGTCCTCCTCGCGGCGGTCGGGCCCGATGGCCCCGCGCTCGCGACGCGCTCGGGGGCGCTCGACGTCGTGACGAAACCGTTCAACGCGGCCGAGCTGCAGTTCCGCATCGCACGCGCGGCGGCCGTGGACGTGCGCGGCGACAAGCGCCGGCCGCGCAAGAGCGACGTGCTCATCGGCACCGGCCCGTGGATCAAGGAGCTCTACGATCGGATCGCGATGGTCGCCTCGACCGACGTGACGGTCGCGATCTTCGGCGAGAGCGGCACGGGTAAGGAGCTCGTCGCACGCACGATCCACAACACGTCACCGCGGCACGACGCGCCGTTCGTGGTGGTGAACTGCGCGGCGATCCCCGAGGCGTTGCTCGAGGACGAGCTGTTCGGCCACGTGCGCGGCGCGTTCACGGACGCGACGCGTGATCGCGACGGCCTCCTTGCAGCCGCAGACACCGGCACGCTGTTCCTGGACGAGATCGGCGAGCTACCGATGTCCTTGCAGTCGAAGCTGCTCCGCGTGCTCCAGTCGCAGGAATTTCGGCGCATCGGTGACGATCAGGATCGCCGCGTCGACGTCCGTATCATCACGGCGACGAACCGCGATCTCGATCAGCTCGTGGCGAGCGGCAACTTCCGCCAGGACCTCTACTACCGCATCAACGTGTTCCCGATGCACCTGCCACCGCTGCGCGAGCGACCGGAGGACATCGCGATCCTCGTGCACCACTTCCTGCTCAAGTATCGCGCGCGCCTAGGCAAGCCGATCGACACGATTGCCCCGGATGCCCTCGCGAAGTTCTCGGCGTACGACTATCCCGGCAACGTCCGCGAGCTCGAGAACAAGGTGCACCAGGCGATGGTCGTGGCGTCCGGCCCCGCCGTCGAGGCGAGCGATGTCGCCATCCGCATGACCCGCGCCGCGACGGGGCGCATCGACATCGACCGCCCGTTCCGCGAGCTCAAGCAGGAGGTCATCGACAGCTTCGAGCGGAGCTATCTGACCGAGCTCCTCCGCGTGCACCAGGGAAACCTCGCCGCCGCAGCGCGCGCCGCGGGCATGGATCGGAAGAATCTGTGGGCACTCGTCGAGCGTCACGGCCTCGACCGCGATCAGTTCAAGAAGTGATCGAGCGCGCGTGAACCCGGTGGGGTCACGCGATTCCTCGTCAACGGAACTTTCCCGACAGCGCCGCGAGCAGATCGTGATCCTGCGCGATCTTCTTCACGACCTGCGGCGACACGGCGCCCGAATCGATCAACCGCGCGAGCGACTTCTCGAGAGGGATCATGCCGGCGTCGCGGCCGGTGTTGATGGCCGTCGGCAGCGTGTGCAGGTCTCCCTTGCGCATGATGTTCGCGACGGCGGGCGTGACCGGTACGAGCTCGATAGCGACGGCGCGTCCACCGTCGCGGCGCGGGAGAAGGAACTGCGTGACGACGGTGCGCAATACCGACGCGAGCTGCCAGCGGATCTGGCGTTGTTGCGTGTCCGGGAACACGTCGATCACGCGATCGATCGCGCCGGCCGCGCTCGACGCGTGCATCGTCGCGAGCACCAGGTGGCCGGTCTCCGCGGCGGTGAGCGCCGCGGCGATCGTCTCGCGATCACGTAGCTCGCCGAGGAGGATGACGTCGGGCGCCTCGCGTAGCGCGGCCTTGAGGCCCGCAGCAAACGTCGGGATGTGCGTGCCGAGCTCGCGCTGGTGGATCAGGCAGCGCTGCGGGTGAAACCGGTATTCGATCGGGTCTTCGAGCGTGATCACGTGCGCCGCGCGGCGCTGGTCGAGGAGGTTGATCAGCGCGGCGAGCGTGGTCGACTTGCCGGAGCCCGTCGGGCCGCAGACGAGCACGAGGCCATCGCGTAGCTCTGTGATCGCCGAGACCTCCGGCGGGAGGCCGAGGTCCGAAACGCTGGGCACGCGCTCGCGGATCAGGCGCGCAGCGATCGCAACACCGCCGAGGTGCGCGAAGGCGTTGATGCGCACGCGTACGCCCTCGATCTCGAGGCTCGCGTCGGTGTTGTTGCCGAGTGCGGCGACACACGCGACGAGCTCGGCGTCGTCGAGCACGATGTCCGTGGTCTCCATGTAGCCGCCGACGCGGATCCGCACGGGCTGCCCCATCGACGCGATCACGTCCGACGCGTCGCGCACGTTCGCCGCGGCCACCGCGATACGGAGCAGCTGCGCGAGCCGACCGAGCGCGTCGATTCCGCTCGAGACGCGTGCGCCCTCGATGGCGGGCGCCGGAGCGACGGGCACGGGGGCAGCAACCGGAGGAGGCTTCGCCCACCACGCCAGCGCTTTCGACGTCTCGAGTGGTGCCGGCGCGGGCGCCGGTTGCGTCGCGACGGGCACCGCCGGTGGCGCGGGCGTGCCCTTGCGGACCACGATGCGAAGCCCCGCGCTGACCTTCTCGATCGTGACCGCGTAGCTCGCGCCATCGGCGTCGACGAACGGAACGTTCGCCGGCAAGTCGTCGAGCCCGCGGTTCTGGGTGAGCGGCTCCGCGAAGTCGGTGAGCAGCTTTGCTTCGATCGCCGGCATCGCGAGCGCCTCGATCTGACCTCGACGGCGCAGGCTCGGGACCTTGTTAGCCTCGAGGATGATCGCGTCGGCGTCACGCAGGGTCATCACACGGAGCAGCGATTGGATGGCGGACATGCCCACTCGTCACGAGCAATGCGCGCGCCACGCCAACTCGGCGAAAGCCGGGGGGCGGATCCACGTTGCGATGCCAGGAAGGCACGCGCGCGAACAGCGCGGTCGGGATCTTCGACTGGATGGCACGGCCGTCGACGAGGTGTCGCAGGTCACGCGGGTGTTCCGAACGTGATCTCGCGGTGCGTGTACGTGGGCCCAAGACCCGGCGCGAGAGGATGCCCGACGAGCTCCGACGACGGAAAATGCTGCGGATACTCCGGGTGATCGGGGACCGCGTCGGCGATCGTCTTCTCGAGGATCATCGACGTGTACTGATCGAGCGAGCCCTCGCGCGTGTTCGCGTTGAGGATCACCTCGACGCCGGCGTCGCGCGCGTACCGCGCGAGCCCGCGGATCTGGCTCGTGCCCGGCGCGTACGCGTCGACGCAGATGCCGTTCTCGCTGATCGTCCACGCACCGCGATCCGTGACGATCACGGGTGTGTGGTTGCCCGCGGTGTGCCCGGGCGTACGCACGATCGCGAACCCGCCGCCGAGGAGATAGTCGCCGTCGAGCGCGACGATCCTGTCGGCCGGCACGCCGGTTATCGCGTCGGCGATGTACCAGTAGGATTGCAGCGGATGCAGCGCCGCGAGCGTTTCGAGCTCGCCGCGTTGCACGAGCAGCTTCGCGTTCGGTAGGTACACGCGTCCGTTCGTGCCGGGGGCGAGGAGCCCGCGCACGTCCTGCACGTGCAGGTGATCGAACGTGATGTAGTCGACTGCCTCGGGCCGGACGCCCCATGCGGACAGGGCAGACGGCACCGTCGTGTGGAACCGCGACAGCAGCTTGCGCGCGAGTGCGCCGTACTTCTGCTCCATCTGCGCGAAGAACGGCGCTGCCGCCGACCGCGCGGAGTCGGTCGGGTTGACGAGGATCGTGACCGTTCGGCCAGCGGACAGGACCTGCACGAGTTGCATGCGATTGCGCATGAACACGAATGGCGCCGGCGACGAGGCCGCGTTCTGGAACCCGAAGCTCGTCGGATAGGGAAACGTCGCGATGTCGACCGTACGGACGCAGCGAACGGTGCCGCTCGCGAGGATGCGTTCGCGTGCGCGCCGTCCCGCACCGCGAATCGCGTCGAGTCGCGCACCGGCGCTGCGGATCGCCCAGGCATCGTCGAGGTCGGTGAAGCGAACGAGATCAGCCGGAAGCATCGGGAGAACGTACTCGATTGTTCCCGAGTCGACGGACCCACCACGTCCTCGACGTAACGTGCCGAATTCGCGCCGGAGCCGGGTTCCGCCACGAGTGTGGTAGTGTGCCGGCACATGCCGGTCGACGACCTGCGTTCGGGTACATGGGTCACCTACATCGGAGGTCGCGCGACCTCCGCCCGCCTGCGCCGATGCCGCGTCGAGGTGGTGAGTGGTGCAGACGCCGGCCTCGTACGCGACATCGAGGCGTCGGTGATCCGCATCGGTGCGCGACGCGGAAATGACGTGCAGCTCACGGACTCCAAGGTGTCCGGTCTGCATTGCGAGATCCGTCTCGACGATCGCGGATATCGCCTGCGCGACCTCGACTCCACGAACGGCACGTTCGTGTCCGGCCTGCGCATCAACGACGTCTACATCCAGCCGGGCACGCAGATCGCGATCGGCGGGACGCGCATGAAGTTCGAGCCGCTCGGCGACTCCGTCGAGGTCGAGCTGTCGGACACCGATCGCTTCGGCTCGATGATCGGTCGCTCCGTGAAGATGCGCGAGCTATTCGCGCGCCTCGAGAAGCTCGCGAAGAGCGACGCCACCGTGCTCGTCACCGGCGAGACCGGCGCGGGCAAGGAGCTCGTTGCCGAGGCGCTACACGACCACTCGCCGCGCAAAGATGGTCCGTTCGTCGTCCTCGACTGCGGCTCGATCCCGCCGAACCTGATCGAGAGCGAGCTATTCGGCCACGAGCGCGGCGCGTTCACCGGCGCGACGTCGTCGTACGCAGGCGCGTTCGAGCGCGCGCACCGCGGCACGGTGTTCCTCGACGAGATCGGCGAGCTCCCGCTCGGGATGCAACCGAAGCTCCTGCGCGTCCTCGAGCGCAAGGAAGTTCGCCGCGTCGGCGGGACAGCCACGGTGGAGGTCGACCTGCGGATCGTCGCGGCCACGAACCGCGACCTCGGCGTCGAGGTCAACCGCGGGCGGTTTCGCGAGGATCTCTACTACCGTCTCGCCGTCGCCCGCGTGCACGTTCCGCCGCTGCGCGAGCGCAAGGACGATCTGCCGCTGCTGATCGAGCACATCCTCGAGACCACGCCGGGTGGCGAGACCGCGTCGATCGCGCAAGAGACGATCGACCTCATGATGAAACACGACTGGCCCGGCAACGTGCGCGAGCTGCGCAACGTGATCGAGCGCGCCGTGCTGCTCGCCGAGGCGCCCGACAGCGAGGACGCGCTCCGCCGCACACCCCAGCAGTCCGCGCCGAAGCAGGACTCATCGATCACCGTCACGCCGTCGCAGACCGCCACGTCGGCGGAGGCATCGATGACGGTGCCCGTCGACGTCACCGTTCCGTTCAAGAACGCGAAGCAGAACGTCATCAGCGAGTTCGAGAAGCGCTACATCTCGCGTCTGCTCGCGCAGCACGACGGCAACATCTCCGCGGCCGCGCGCGCGGCCGGCATCGATCGCATGTCGATCCACAAGATGCTGCACCGCCTCGGCCTCGCGAATCCCGGCCGCGATTAGCGCACTGCGGCGTCCGTCACAAACGGGGCACGATCTCGGTGGGGACCGTGGAAGGCTCTTGACCAGGGCGCCCGAGGGCGAGACGTTCCCCGCGATGGGGACCTACCGCGCGCTCGGTCTGTTTACTTGCGCCATTCTTCTGTCGGTCGCCGCGTGCGGTCCGGATAGCCGCAACACCGGCCCCGATTGTCTGAGCGCGTGCAGTGCGCTGGGGTTCGCGCAGTGTAACGAGGATGGCAGCTTCGATCCTCCGGTGCTCTGCAGGCCTGAAGAGATCTGCGATCCGGAACATGGCTGCGTGACCTGCGTTCCGGACGAGCTCTACTGCGCGGGCGCGTCGGCGAACGACGTGTACCGCTGCAACGGCGAAGGCACCGGCGGCACGTTCGTCGAGTCGTGCCCCGCCGACAACGTGTGCTCCGGCGGACAGTGCAAGACGCCGTGCGAGGCGGCGGAGGACAACCCGTCCAACGTCGGCTGCGAGTTCTGGGCGGCGGATCTCGACAACGAAGTCTCGAACATCCTCGGCCTCAACAACGACGCGGCCGCGGCGCAGTTCGCGATCGTCGTCGCGAACAACAACGAGTACCCGGTGATGGTCACCGTCTCGGCGAACATGGCCAACATCGGCCAGCCGGTGAACGAGCAGCCCGTGCTCCAGGTCTCGGTGCCGCCGCGCTCGCCACAGCGCTTGAACCTACCGCAGCGCGAGGTCGATGGCTGCAACGGACAGAACGCGAGCTACACGCCGAACTGCGCCGGCGGCGGCACGTACGTCTCGCCGCACGCCTACCACATCGTGACGACGGGCCCGGTCGTCGTCTATCAGTTCAACCCGATCGTCCAGCAGTACTCGAACGACGCGTCGACGCTGATTCCGAGGCAGGCGCTCGGCAAGGACTACATCGTCGTGGGCTACGAGACGGCGAACCCGTGCTCGATCGCGCTCGGCGGCCCGACGATCCAGGGCGTACCGGATCATGGCAACGTCACGATCATCCCGATCGAGGACAACACGACCGTGACCGTGAACCTCTCGCACGCGGTCAAGGCGAGCATGGCGGGCTCGGGCATCCCGATCCCGATGACCGAAAAAGGTCAGACGCTGACGCTGAACTTGTCGCGGTTCATGACGGCGAACCTCGCGAGCGATCAGCCGGAGAATGTCGGCGTCTTCGAATGTCCGGCCGCCGTGATGGGAGGGCGCGACGGCGACTTCACCGGCACGTACATCAAAGCGGACAAGCCGGTCGTCGTGTTCACGTCGAACGAGCGCGGCGCCGGCTTCGGCGGCACGTGGGAGCGCGTCGAAAAGCCGCCGGGGTGGGACGACTCCCCGCAAGGCGGGGACGACACGTGCTGTACGGATCACCTCGAGGAGCAGCTGTTTCCGGTCACCGCGCTCGGCAAGGAGTTCGCCGTCGCGCGCAGCCCGCTGCGCTCGACGCACGCGACGTGGCGCGAGCCGGACATTATCCGCGTCGTCGGCACCGCCGACGGAACGCTCGTGACGACGACGCTGCCGGCGCCGGACAACCCGTTCATGTTGAATGCGCGCCAGGATCGCTCGTTCCCGTCGACGGTCGGGTTCGCGCTATCGGCGAGCGCCCCGGTGCAGGTCGCGAGCTACCTCGTCTCGCAGCACTTCGTGAAGTACGGCTACCTCGGCGATCCGTCGCAGGTGTTGATCCCGGCCGCCGAGCAGCACCGCAAGGAGTACGTGTTCCTCGTGCCCGATACGTTTCAGGCGAACTACGCGGTGTTCTCGCGGCCCGTCGGCTCGACGGTGTCGATGGACGGCAACTCCCTCGACAGCGCGGAGTTCAGCAACTGCGTGAAGGCGCCGATCGGCATCGTCGCCGGCACGATGTACGAACAATTGACGTGCCCCATCACCGCGGGCAAGCACACCACGTCGTCGACGAGGCCGTTCGGGCTGACGGTGTATGGCTACTACAACGTCGGCAGCTACGCGTTCGTGGGTGGCTCGGACGTCAAGATCATCAATCCGATCCTGTAATCTCTGGCGACGGTGTCCCCCGTACCCATCGCGATCCGCAACGCCTACGACCCCGAGCGATTCCGTGCCAACGGTCATCGCCTGATCGACGCACTCGCTGACCAGCTCGGCGCGTGGCATTCGCGTGACGGCGTCGTCCTACCGTGGATCGATCCGGAGCAAGCGCGCGAGGCGTGGGCCGCGAAGGGCGTGCAGCAAGACTCGGGCGAGCTCGTCGATGACTTGATGTCGATCACGCGGGCGTCGACCGCGCTCGGGAACCCGCGCTGCATGGGGCACCAGGTGCCGCCGCCGTTGCCGGGCGCTGCGCTCGCCGAGATGGTGAGCGCGCTGCTCAACAACGGCATGGCCGTCGCCGAGATGGGACCGGCGAGCGTGCCGATCGAGCTCGCCGTTATCGAATGGATGGCGGGCAGGCTCGGCCTGAACCACACGGCTGGTGGCGTGCTGACGTCCGGTGGCTCCGTCGGCAACCTGACAGCGCTGCTCGTGATGCGGCAGCGGATGGCCGGATACGACGCGTGGAGCGCGGGTGCGCACGCGGGGCCGCCGCTCGCGGTGATCGTCTCGAGCGACGCCCACTACTCGATCGCCAGAACGCTTCACATCATGGGCTGGGGCGATGGCGGAGCCATCCCTGCAAAGATCGGCGAAACGCACCAGCTCACGGCGAAGGCCGTCGAGGACGCGCTCGCCACCGCGGGCAAACGCCGCGTGATCGGCATCGTCGCCGCCGCCGGAAGCACGGCCGTCGGCGCGTTCGATCCCCTGCACGACCTGGCCGATGTTGCCGACAAGCACGGCCTGTGGCTGCATGTCGACGCGGCGCACGGAGGTGGCGCAGCGCTGTCCAAGACCGAGCGCACGAAGCTCGATGGCATCGCGCGCGCGGACTCCGTCGTGTGGGACGCCCATAAGCTGCTGATGATGCCGGCGCTCGTCACCGCGGTGCTGTTCAAGAACGGCGACCACTCCTACGAAGCATTCGCGCAACGCGCGTCGTATCTGTTCGCGGACGGCGATCCGAGCTCCGATCCGCGCAGCGACGCGAAGCGGATGTGGTGGGACCTCGGCACGCGAACGCTCGAGTGTACGAAGCGCGCGATGGCGATCGAGGTGTGGACCGCGCTGCGCGTGCACGGCGAGGAGGTGTTCCGTCTCATCGTGGATCGCCAGGTCTATCTCGCGCGCTCGCTCGCCGAGAAGGTGACCGCAGCGCCCGACTTCGAGCTCGCGCTCGCACCGCAATCGAACATCGTTTGCTATCGCTATACGGGCACGGCTGGCGATCTGGACGCTTTCAACCGCGCGCTGCGCCAGAAGGTAGTCGAGGATGGACGCTTCTACATCGTCGGCACCCAGCTGCCGCGCGGCTACTTCCTGCGTTCGACGCTGATGAACCCGCTGACCGAGCCGTCCGATCTCGACGCGTTGCTCGTGCACCTGCGCGCGCTCGCGAGCACCTGATGCCCACGATCACGATCCTGCGCGACGAGGGTCCGCTCATCGCGGAGATCCACGAAGGCCAGACGCTGTTCGAGGCAGGCGCGAAGGTCACGGCGGGCATCGACACCGCGTGTGTCGGCAAAGGCACGTGCGGCCTGTGCCGCGTGAAGATCGTCGCGGGCGCGGAGCACACGAACCCGTTCACCGATGAGGAGCGCAAGCACCTCGGCAACGTCTACCACATCACCAAGGTGCGCCTCGCGTGCCGCACGAAGCCGACCGGCGATGTGACGATCCAGATCGTGCGGAAGAAGAAGTAGCCGCTACGGCTCGGTGCCCGGCTCGGAGAGGTCGAGCACGACGATGGTGACCTTGTTCTGGACGAGGCCGCCGATCTTCCGGGCCGTCGTCCCGAGCTTGTTCGTCGTGAACCTCGCGCCGAACGGCGCATCGCGTGACACGAACACGCCACCGATCGCGCCACCGGATGTCGCGGAGCCACCCGTCGACGACCGATCCGCACTCAGGTATTCGATCGTGCCCACGTCCACCGTCACGGTCTGTCCCGCGAGCGGCGCACCGCCCTCGATCACGACGCCCACCGTGAGGCCACTCGCCGGGAACTGGGTGAGCGAGAGCGCAGCGAGGATCTGGTCGAGCGACGTCTTCGACAAGCGAGCGCTCGCATTTGCGCCGGTAAGCTCGATGTTCGAGTCGGTTACCATGGCGGTCTTGCAGGTCACGCTCGTCGTGCTCTGTGGGGCGTCGTCGCGCACCGTCAAGCACGCGTGGGTCGTGAACAGCTCGCCGACCGTGCCGGCCCATGCAGGCGCCGCGGCGGGCGTGTCGACGAGCTGCGTGAGGTCCATGGTCTCGAGGACGTAGCCGGGGCCCGATGCGCGCGGCTGCCCGACGCGAACGTCGAGCCGTTGTGCCTCCATCGCGCTCACGCTGAGGTGCGTATCGAAGTCGTCGATGATCGCGGTCACGCTCACTGACGCGACGCCTTCGCACTGATCGTTCGCGAGCTCCTCGAGGTTCGAGCAACCGAGCGTGATCTGGATGACCTCGTCGCCCGGGCGGTAATAGCCGCGGCCACCGAGGGCAGGCGTCGGCTTGTCCGGCTCCGACACCGGAAAGCCGTCGAAGAAGTCGTACGTTGTTCCGACCGGGCACTGATAGAACGGGTTCTCGTCCGTCGGAGGAACGACGACCTCTTTGGGGTAGATCGCGACCTGCACCTCGAGATCGCGATAGGGCAGCGTGTGCGGCTGCAGCTCGAGGCCGCCGATCGGGCACAACGTCCCGGCGATCGTCATCGGGATCGGGAGGCACTCCGAGTGAAGGGGCGCCGTCTGATCGTCGGGGGACAGGATGCGGATACTCATGAACATGCGACACGACATCGCGATGTCGTTGCAGTCCGTCGATGGACACTCCTGCGACGGCCCTGCCGAGAGCTGCAGATCGATCGTCGGTTGCGGTGGTTCGCAGGCGGCGACCACGACAAGCGCGAGCAGCGCGGCACGCTTCATCGCAGGACGCGGTCCTCGGGCCGGGACACGCCGATATCTCCCGGACCCAGCACGGTGTCGGGCACGAGCGCCGTGATCAGGAAATACGCACCGACGGCGGCGAGCGACGTGCCGAACGCGATGCCGGCCCAGTACGACGGCTTCTCGTACCAGCGCGTATCGTCGATGGGGATGGGGAACTCCACACCCGGCGGATCGTCCTCGACGACGGGCGGCACCAGATCGTCGAGCACCTTCACCGGGAGATCCTTCGGCCCGCGCTCGCGCTTCGGCGAGAACCCCGGCGAACGATCCGAGTCATCGGAGCGCCACGTCTGATAGACGACGGTGCCGTCTACGAGCGAGAGCACCACGGCGTCCTTCACGCCGCCGAGCCTCGCGATCTGTTTCATCGCGACGAGCCTCGCGCCGTCGTCGGGTGCGCGCGAGAGCTCCTGCCGGGCGCGCTGCAGCTTCAGCGTGTCCGATGCGGACACTTCGGGCACGAGCGTCGGCGTCACGAGCCCCGGCTTCACGTCGATCTCCACGCCGCTCGTCTGGCGATCGCGATCCGTCACCCACACGACGTGCAGCCCCGACGTGACGACGTACTGGTTCGGGGCGAATCCCTTCTCCGACCCGTCGATCCACACGGTGCCGCGCGCCGTGGCGATCTCGATGCGGCCCGTCGACGCGGACGTGGCCTTCGCGGCGTTGTACGCGGCCACGACGTCCGGCGGCTCGCGCGCCGTGTCGATGACCCGTGGATCGAGCCGCTGGCTCAGCGAGAACGACGCATTCGCGTCACTCGGCTTGCCGTCGCCGACGAACGCCTTGCCGCGCACGAACGCGAGCTCCGCATAGAGGAGCTGCGCCTGCGTCGGAGTGACGGACCACAGCTCGACCTGACCGTCGCGCGCCGCGCGTGCGGCCGCGGGGAAGTTGCCGTTCGCGAGCTCGCCAACGGCCTCGGCGAGCTTTCGCTGCGCGCGCGCAAGCTGCTCCGCGTCGGGATCGTCGATGCGCTCGTGCAGCGGCGCGAGCAAGCCGAGGGGGCGCAGCGCAGGATGCGCCTCGAGAGCGCGGCTGATCTCGGTCGCGAGCTCGAGGAGCTGACGGTTCCCGGTGAGGTCGAGGTTGACGACCGCGACCGGTCTGCGGGTGATCGGCGCGGGTGCGACGGGTGGTGTCGGCGCAGGTGCGGTCGGTCGGGGCTGTGCGACCGCAGGCGTGGCCACCAGCATGGCGGCCACCCACGCGCAGACGCTCCTCTGGAACCCGTGGGGCACGATGTCTGAAGGGTACCGCGCAGAGCACGAGGAACCAAGGCGACGGAATTGGGTGGCTCGGCGAACGCGGTCACAGTCCCAGGGGTGTGCTCCACAGCTCGTCGACGACGAGCGGCTCGTCCGACCGCCAGTCCGGCTCCGCCGCGCGCAGCGCCTCGAGCGTCAGGTCGTCGACCTCGGACGCGCCGGCGATGCCGATCGCCGCGGTCAGATCCCACATCGTGTACAGCGCGACCACGCCATGCGCGCCGTGGAGGAGCTGCATCGACCACCCTCGGCGCGTCGTCATCGCGCGCGTCGTCACCGGCCCATCGCCGAGGATCGCGCCGAGCCATGGCCGCGGATCGCCGTGCGTCGGCTCGAACACCCGAACGTTCGGCGCGTGTGCGGACGGGAGGGCGAACACGAGCTTCATCGGCACGGCCGAGTCTATACTGCCCGCGGTCATGATCTCGCGCATCGAGGGGTGGACATGGACCATCGCGGGCGGCGCGGTGAGGCTCGCACCGGTGCGCGGTCCGAGCTGGGGCCACGTTCGCTATCGCGAGCGCATCGCGCCGCTGCGCTCGATCGCGAAGATCCTCAAGAAGCCCGGGCAGAACTTCGCGATCACGCGCACGGGGTCGGTGACGCCACTCGTGACGAACGAGGGCGAATACGCGGCCGTCGTCGACATCGAAGGCACGGCGAACGGTCAGGAGATCCAGCGCTCGCTCGGCGTCGTGTTCGGCGACGACTGGTATTCGGAGATCACGGCGGTCGCGTTCGGTCGCCCGCAGTTTGCGATGTTCGCGGGTACGGTGCGCGAGCTCGTGCGCGACGAGAGGCTATTGCTCGGCGTCCGTCGACGCCGCTATGAGTACACGCCGCCGGCGGGATGGAACGGCTACTCGCGACTGCCGCTGTTCACGACCTGGTTCCCGCCCGAGTTTCCGGTACAGCCGACGTCGATCTCGATCTATCCGGCGATCCCGATGACGGAGCGCGGCGATCCCACGTTCGCGCATCTGCACCTCGGCCCCGTCGCGCCGGCCCAGGTCGTCGACCAGATCGGCCCGCGCACCGACGTCAAGCTCGAGAGCGGGCTCGCCGGTGCCGCGTGGGACTTCCGGATCCGCGATGAAGCGAATCGCGATCTCGTTCGGCGCGTCGTTCTACTGCGCGACGAGCGGTACCTCTACTCGTGCCACCTCGACACGCCGAAGGATCACGTCGAGCGCTGGATCCCGATGTGGAAGGCGCTCGTCGAATCGATCCGCCCCCTACCCATCGCGAAAGCGATCGGCGTCGAGGCTAGCCTGTTCGAGCACCTGTATTAGCTACCAGTCGGTGACGGCGTTGTACGCGTGACCGAGCGCCTCGGTGCGCATGTCGAACGACACCGGCCCGAAATCGAAGCCGAAGCCCATCTCGTTCACGCCGTCACCATCCGCGTCGCCGTGGTGAAGACGTCCCGCGAGTCCGACGCCGACCGAGCCGCCGATGCGCATGTTGTGTTCTTGGTTGCCGGCCGAGATCGCGCCTTCGATGATGTTCGCCTGCGCACCGACTGACGTTGTGTTCTCGTTATGCGTGATGCCTGCGTTGGCCGTCATCACGCCGACGTCGAAGCCGATCGGACCGAGGCCGCCACCTTGGCCCGGCTCCATGCCGAACTTGACGAGGCCCGCATCGCCCGCGATTCCGACGGTACGTGTCCCATTCTCGTCGGCCCATGCTCCGTAGTGACCTTGCGCCTGCAACACGTCCGCGCGAGTGCCCGGACCGATCGGACCGCTGAGGAGGCCGAACCCGGCCGACCATCCTTCCGCTTCGCCCCGCGAGTCGCGTTCGCTGCCCACATAGCCGAAGGGGCCTGCCGCGCGACCGTCCTGGACCGGCCCCTTACCATAATAGTCGTGCCCCGGTGCTGCTGGCGTTCGCCACTCACTCGGCGGTGTGAACCCACCACCCCGGAAACGCATCGGATTGACCATGGTCCCGATACTACCAGAAAACCCGCTTGCTCCTTCCCGGCCACTCCACAGGCGTGGGTAGCGTATGTCCGTGATCGGATTGTCACCGGCACTACTCGCAGATCACGGCACGTCCGTTGATGTACGCGGCGATGCGTCCTGGCACGATCTTGCCCGTGCATTGCGGCCCGACCGCCGGCCCGTCGTGATGACAACGCCATACGCGTCGATCGCGAGCACGATCGCGAGCGGCGGTGTCGGTGACACCTCGCTGCACTACGGGCTCGCCGCGGCGTCGGTGATCGAGCTCGAGCTTGTCGCCGCCGATGGCCCGCGTGTCCTCGTGCGCGACGACGAGCTGTTCGACTACGTGGTGTGCGGGCGCGGGCTCCTCGGCGCGATCGGACGCGTGCGCCTCGAGATATTGCGCCGCCCGCCGACGATCGTCGGTTATCGTGTCGCGTGGAGCTCGCTCGACCACGCGATCCGCGCGTGCGTGGCGATCCGCCAGAAGAAGCTCTACGAGATCGTTCGACTGGCGCTGGCGTGGACCGATCCACTCACCGTGACCGGCGTCGTCGCGAACTTCGTCGATCGCCCACGCACCAACGATCGCGGGCTCGCGCTGCTCGGCACGCATACGTCCACGCCGCTCGAGCCGGCCGACTGGTTCGCGCAGCTCGCGCCGGCCGACGCCGACACGTCGTCGACCGTCACGATCGACCTCGCGCTTCCGCTCACCGGGGTCGGCCTCGTCGGATGGCGCGCGATCGAAGCGCTCGTCCGCTCGTCGGGGCTCGTCGCGTTTCTGGCCGAGACACCGCTTCTTCCGCTCGTCCCCGAGCCGCGCCTGCCGCTCGCGCCGCTACCGCCGACGGACGCGGCGCTGTTCGTCTCGCTGTGCCCGCACTTCGCCTCCCCCGACGAGGCCGCGAGGTTCCAGCCCGTGCTCGGGGAGATCATGCGCACCGTCGTCGAGCACCGAGGCCGGCTCGCCGCGGGCTCGCTCGATCTCTTGCCCCACGCGCCCGATCTCGACACGCAGTTCGGGTACACCCGTGTCAGTCGCTGGCGCGAGCACCAGCGCCTCCTTGGCACGGCGGCTAGATAATCGCCGGGGCGCTCCTCTACTATATGGCACCTTTTTAGGGACCGGCCTCGATGGCCGTCGCATGGAAGAGCCAGTTCAGAAATCGCTCGAGCGCTACGACGTCCTCGATCGCATCGCGGTCGGAGGAATGGCGGAGGTGTTCCTCGCGAAGGCGTACGGCGCGCACGGCTTCGAGAAGACCATCGCGATCAAGCGCATCTTGCCGGAGCTGGCGAAGGACCCCGAGTTCGCCGCGCGCTTCATCGCGGAGGCCAAGGTCGCCGTGCGTCTGTCCCACGCGAACATCGTCCAGGTCTTCGACTTCGGTCGCATCGGCGAATCGCTGTTCATCGCGATGGAGTACGTCGACGGCCTCGACCTCGCGGCGATGCTCCGCAAGTTCAAGGACGAGGGCCGTCCTGTGCCGCTACCGGCGGCGTTCCACATCGCCATCGAGATCGTCCGCGCGCTCGACTTCGCGCACGGACATAACGTCGTGCATCGCGATGTCTCGCCGTCGAACATCCTCGTGTCGCGCGCGGGCGAGGTGAAGATCGCCGACTTCGGCATCGCGGTCGCGGCGCGGCCTCACGCGAAGGGTGGCAGCGGCCCGCGCAAGGTGATGGGGAAGTGGCGCTACATGTCGCCCGAACAAGCGCGGGGCGACACACTCGACACGCGCAGCGATCTGTTCAGCGCCGCGAGCGTGATCTTCGAGCTGTTCACCGGGACGAAGCTGTTCCCGGGCGACGAGGCCGAGGACATCGCGAAGAACATCGAGTCGATGCCGATCCCGAAGATGTCGTCGCTGCGGGCGGGGTTGCCGTCGCGTCTCGACGACGTGCTCGCCGGGCCGCTCTCGCGCAAGCCGATCGATCGCCCGAGCCGGCCCGCGACCGTGCTGCGCTCGCTGATCGAGCTGTCGTACGAGTCGTCGATCATGGCGACCGCGCTCGACGTCGCGGAGGCGCTCGCCACGGTCATCCCGGCCAAGCGCCCGTCGAGCGGCGCGGCGTCGCTCGACGACGTCATCCGCAAGCAGCTCAACGACAACCCGACGGCCGCGCGCCAGACCGCGGTGACGAACAACAAGCCGAGCTCGACGGAGACGGGGACCGGCGCCGAGCCCGCGACGTCGACCGGCCTGTTCCGCAAGCTCGGCGCCGACGGCCTCTCGCAGCTCGAGGAGGTCGACGTCAACACGAAGGTCGCGGCGCCCCGCGCGCGCAGGAACTCGTCGCAAGGCGAGGCGATGCCGGGCGACACGGACATGCACGCGCTGTTCGAGGCGTCGATGGATCGCGATCGCCGCACCGAGGTCGGTGGTCCGCCGACGGGGCAGGTGCCGCGCGAAGAGGCGGTGCCGGAGCCGCCACCGTCGGCGTCCGGATCGCACAAGTCGATCAGCGTGACGACCGGTTCGAAGTCGGTCACGGCCGACGTGACTCCGCCGAGCAAGGCCGGACGCTGGGTTGCGATCGCGGCGCTCGTCGCCGCGGGTGGCGGCGTTGCGGTGTACGCGATGACGCGCGGCGGGACCGAGCGTGCGGTGACGAATGCGATCGACGCGGCGGTGATCGTCGAGGCGCCGAAGACCGGAACGATCGAGCTGCGCACGACCCCGGGTGGCGCGACCGGAACGATCGGTGGTGTCCCGTTCGAAAACCCCACGCCAGTCACGCTCGGCAACGTGCCGGTGGGGAAGCACAAGATTCACCTCGAGCTCCCGGGCTATTTGCCCATCGACTACGAGATCGACGTGAAGGCGGGCGATCGCGTCGTGGATCGCCAGACGTTCGTCGCGGCGCCCGCCAAGCTCGATGTGAAGACGGAGCCGGCGGGCGTGACCGTGACGCTCGAGGGGCGAGCGCTCGGCTCATCGCCGCTGTCGCGTGACAACCTCGTCGCCGCGAAGGGCCAGCGCATGACGCTGTCGAAGGCGGGCTACGAGACCCTGTCGTTCGCGATCGATCTGGAGGCAGGCAAGACCCTCTCCGTCGAGCGCACGCTCAAAGAAGTGAAGAAGATGGGGAGCGTCACCATCCGCGTGACGAACGGCTGGGCCGACGTCACGTATCAAGGCAAGAAGCTCGGCCGGACAACAATGGCCGGGCTCGTCGTGAAGCTGCCGGTCGGCCAGGTGACGCTCCAGGCGGTGAACCCGGAGGCGAAGTCGGCGTGGACGTTCACGTGCGACGTCACCGACGCGGCGAGCACGTGCAGGACGACGCAGCCATAAGACCAAGGCAAGTCGCTAAGACGATCTAGAACCGAAGCTCGCGCACGTAGTGAACGATGGGCACCAGCAGCTCGCGCGCGGTCCAGCGGAGCAGCTCGCTCTCGCCGACCATGCCGGCGACCGCGGGCGAAAACGTGTAGTACGTCTGCACGGCGAGCTCGCCGAGGACCGTCTTGCGCAGCATCGAGTCGCGCAGGTGGCGCAGCATCGTGACATCGGCCGCAAGCGCGGAACCGTACGCGGCCGTCGCGACGAAGCACGCATCCACCTCGCCGACGCTACGCTGGGGCGTGAGGAACGAGATCGAGCGGATCGCGCTCGTATTGTGGCAATCGTCGAGGGCGCGGATGCCGACCGTATATTCGGTCTCGGGGAGGAGCCCGTTCATCTCGAACGATTGCTCCATGCCCGCTTCGGCAGGTGTGGGGACCGCGGGGAACGCGAGCGTGTCGGGCGCGTCCCAGTTCGCGTCGGTGATCGGATCCGTGCCGACGCGGTAGCGGACCTCGTAGCCCTTCACCTTGCCGATGTTGCCGTCGTCGCCGGGCGCGAGGAAGCGGACCGTAGCGACCCGACTCGACTCGGTGTCGACATCGAGCTGCGCGGGGTTCGCGGGCGCGACGTAGTCGAACTCGAGGCGCAGCTTCACGCGCGCGCGGTAATCGCCGTCGGGATCGCTGACGAGTGCGAGGCGGCCTACGCCAGAGCCGACCTTGTCGAGCGTGATGGTGCTGTCGGGTGGACGAATCGCGCCGTCGCGCCCGTCGGGAGCGCCGTAGCCCACGTACGTGAGCGCGTTCGCGAGGTCGGCGATCGGACCGAACTGGAACGGCACCTTGAACACGAGCGATGGCTGGCCGCGATACGGCTCGCCATATTCGGACCACGGGATGCCGGTCGGCGACGGGTAGTTCGCCGTCGAATACGTGTCGTTGTGATCGAACTCCGTCGAGACCTCGACCCACACGACGTAGTCGCCCATCTCGAAGTCGTCGGGGATGGGCCAGCTGATCGTCGCGAGCTGGCTCGTGTTCGGCGTGGCCTGCGAGACCGCGTCGAATGGGTTCATGTTGTTGTACGTGTCGACGCTCGGGTCATCCATCCCCGGCGCACGCAAGATGTCCTGGCGCGGAGGATACGGGTTGCGCTTCGAGGGATCGCGCACTCCCTTGTCGGTGAACACCGTGTTCGGCGAGGCACACGACAGCGCGTCGTACGCGGGCTCCTCCGGCAACATCGGGCGGCAGTAGTGGAGCTCGCGCGAGCTCTTGTTGAACGGGTGCGAGAGGTTGTTGTCGTCGGCGGGAATCTCGTCGCTCGTCGGCTGGAACACGATCTCGTCGAAGTCGCGCGGTGTCTTTTTGTGCGCCCACACCGGGAACACGGTGATGCGCCGGCCGTACGGCCACTGCGGACCGCTATTGAAGTCGAAGCGACCGGGGCGATTGCCGAGCCCGTAGGTACCGGTCTGCTGGGTGATGAACAGCGTCTCCTTGTAGTTCCCCGCCGCATCTTCGAGCCACACCACGATCTGGGGCGGCGGCGACTTCGCGGGGCCTTGATCGGTGCGCTTCTCGGGCTGGAACTGGACGTCCACCAAGTGGCACTCGCCGGCGTGGGCGATGGTGGATGGACCGGCGAGAGCGAGCACGCTCCCCACCACCACGACGCGAACAACAGACATGCTCAGCATCTTACACATCCAGGGCCGATGTCACAGGTCCATCCTACGGTCCCCCCGTGGCACGAGCGCCGAGCGCCGAATACCTGATTCTCGATATCGAGACGATCCCCGATACCGAGCGGTGGCAACCCCCGACGGTCGTCGAGGGCGAAGCACCGCCGCGCGGGGCGTTTCCTCCATCGTGGGCGCATCGAGTCGTGGTGATCGGATGTCTGTGGCTGGATCATGGTTACAACGTTCGCCATCTCGGCGTGATCGAGGCCACGACCAGCGGGAGCGGGACTTCGGACGAGCGCGAGCGCGCTCTGTTGGAGGAGCTGGCCGATTTGGTCGGTACAAACCGGCAAACCCTGGTGACGTTTAACGGGCGCAGCTTCGACATGCCAGTGCTCGCGCTGCGATCGCTGTGCCTCGGCGTGCCGATGCGGTGGTACTACCGCGATCACGCCACCCGCTATCGCTACAGTGATCAGGGGCACCTAGATCTGTGCGACTGGCTCGCCGATCATGGGGCTACGCGGTCCACCTCCCTCGACGCCGTCGCCCGCCTCATCGGACTGCCCGGCAAGATCGGCGTCGACGGCTCCCAGGTCGAAGGGCTGTATGCGGCCGGCCAGCTCTCCGAGATCCAGCGCTACTGCCTCGCGGACGTCGCACAGACGGCGCTCCTGTTCCTGCGCTTCCGGCTGCTGCAGGGGCAGCTCGCGCCCGCGGACTATCGCGCGCGCACGAACGAGCTGCTCGCAGCACTCGCCGCAGACGGACGTGTGGCCGGCGTGCTCGAGGGAACGAACGTGCCGCACCTGCTCGGACCCGCGCGCGAGGTCGTGGAACCCTCGCCCGAGGCATGACCGGGCATGACCGGGCAGCGCGCGAGCGCGAGGTCGGCGATCGCGGAGCTCCGCGATCGTCGCATCGACCCGGCGTGGTTTCAGCGCGACGTCGACACGGTCGCGCGTGACCTCGTCGGCTGTGCACTCGTGCACGGGACGCGTGCGGGGACCATCGTCGAGACCGAGGCGTATCGCGGCGCCGAGGATCTCGCGAGCCACGCGCGCTTCGTTGGCTCGGGACAGGGTACGAAGCGCACGAGCGTCATGTACGGCCCGGGTGGCGTCGCCTACGTCTACCTCTGCTACGGCATCCACGAGATGTTCAACATCGTCGCGGGGGCCGCGGGCCAGGGCGCGGCCGTGTTGATCCGCGCGATCGCGCCGCTCGTCGGCCTCGGAGGTGACGACGCGATCGGGCGCGGGCCCGGCAAGGTGACGATCGCGCTCGGCATCGATCGTCGTCACGATCGGCGCGACCTCGCGAAGGGCGCGCTGTTCGTGGCCCATCGCGACGTGGGCACCGCACCGCCGATCGCGAACGGTCCGCGCATCGGCGTCGCCTATGCAGGAGCGTGGGCGGTGGCGCCGCTCCGCTTCTGGTGGCGCGATCACTCCGCGGTCAGCGTAGACGGTCGACGATCGGCAGCGCCTTCGCGAACCGCACGAGCGGCGCGAGCGCCTCGCGCACCGTCCAGCGGACCAGCTCGCTCTCGCCGATGACACCGGCGATCGGCGGGCCGAACGTGTAATACGCCTGCACGAACAGCTCGCCGAGCACCGTCTTGCGGAGGAGCCGATCGCGCACGCCGCGAAGCTGCGCGACATCCGCGGCCAGGTTCGAGCCGTATGCGGCCGTCGCCACGAAGCACGCGTCGACCTCGCCACCGGTGCGCTGTGTGGTGACGAACGCGACGGACGTTACCGCGCTCGCGTTGTGGCAGTCGTCGTAGGCGCGGATGCCGACGGAGTACGCCGTCTCGGGGAGGAGGCCCGGCACGTCGATCTCCTGGAGTCCACCGGCGGCGACCGGGACGATCGACGGTGGGACCACGATGGAGTCGGGCGCATCGAAGTTGTCGGCGGTGACGTCGTTGTCCGCGCCGATGCGATAGCGCACCTCGTAGCCGCGAACGGTTCCCGCGACCCCGTCGTCGCCCGGCGCGACGAACGACAGCGACACCGAGCGTCCGGTGAGCGCGACGATGGCGAGCTCGTCCGGATCGTTCGGCGCGACGAAATCGAGCTCGTGGCGCGACGTCACGCGCACTCGATACGAGCCGGACGGATCGGCGACGAGTGCGAGGCGCCCCTCGCCGGACCCGAGGACGCCCGTGGTGATCGTGGCATCGGGCCCGCGGATCGTGCCGTCCTCACCCTCGGGGTCGCCGTAGCCCGCGTAGCTCGTGGTCAGCGCCGTGTGTTCGGCGTTGTCGACGATGAACGGCACCTTGTAGACGACCGACGGCTGGCCGCGATACGGCGCGCCGTATTCGCTCCACGGGATCCCGCTCGGCGCCGGATACGCGGCCCTGGAATAGGTCGCGTTGTGATCGAACTCGGTCGAGACCTCGACCCACATGACGTAGTTGCCGTCGACGAGATCGAACGGCGGCGACCACCCGATGCGCGCGAGCTGCCCGGGCGCGGGTGTCGCCGCGGAGATCGCGTCGTACGGGTTCATGTCGGGGAACATCTCGACGCTCGGGTCGTCGCGCACCAGATCGCGCGTCACGTCCTGCCGCGGTGGATACTTGCTCTGCGCCGTGTCGCGCTGGCCCTTGTCGGTCTCGACCCTCGTCGTCGCGCACGACATCGCGTCGTAGGCGGGCTCCTCTGGAATCGTTGGACGACAGAAGTGCGACTCGCGCGAGCTCTCGTTCACCGGGTGCGAGAGGTTGTGCTCCTGGCCGTTGTTGAACACGATCGCGTCGAAGCGCTCGGGCTTCTTGTCGGCCCACACGGGGAACGTCGTCGTGCGGCGGCCATACGGCCACATCGGCGCGCTGTTGAAGTCCATGCGACCCGGGCGGTTGCCGAGGCCGTACGTGCCCGTCGCCTGCGTGATGAACACGGTGTCGACGAACGTGCCGTCCGCTCTCTCGACCCACACGACGATCTGCGGCGCGTGGCGATCGCCGGGGCGAATGTCCGTACGCGTCTCCGGCTGCAGCTCGACATCGAGCGCGTGACACACGCCGACCTCCGCGAGAACGGGCGCGGGCGCCATCACGAGCAGCGCGAGAACAGAGCGGAGCATCGCCCGAACTCTATCAGCGCACGCGCACCTGTCGACGTGCGAAATCGACGACGGGAACGAGCGCCGCGCGTGCGGTGGCGCGCAGAAGCTCGCTCTCGCCGACGACGCCGGCGACGGGCGGGCCGAACGTGTAATACGCCTGCACGAACAGCTCGCCGACGACAGTCCTGCGGAGTACCGAGTCGCGCACGTCGCGCAGCGCGGTCACGTCGGCAGCGAGTGCCGTGCCGTACGCGGCCGTCGCGACGAAGCACGCATCGACCTCGCCGGATACTCGCGCGGTCGTGGTGATCGCGAGCGTCGCGATCGGGCCGGCGCCGCGGCAGTCGTCGAACGCACGAATGCCGACGTGGTATTCGGTCTCGGGCAGGAGGCCCTCGAGCACGAGCTCGTGCTGCGTTCCGGCCACCGCGGGCGTGATCGCCGACGGCACGACGATCGAGTCGCTCGCGTCGAAGTTCTCCGCGGTGACCGGCGAGCCGACGCGATAGCGAATCTCGTAGCCGCGCACCGTTCCGGCGACGGCATCGTCACCGGGCGCGAGGAACGTCAGCGTCGCCTGGCGCGAGCCGAGCACCGCGGCGGCGAGCTCCGATGGTGCGTTTGGTTTCACGAAGTCGAGCTCGGGACGCGTGGTCACGCGCACTCGGAACTCGCCGTCCTGGTCGACGACGAGCGCGAGCCGCTCGAGGCCCGAGCCGATCAGGCCCTCCGTGATCGTGGCGTCGGGTGGGCGGATCGTTCCGTCGACGCCCTCGGGGTCGCCGTAGCCGTGATAGGTCGCGGCTTGGAAGACCTGCTCGCCGGTGCCGATCGTGAACGGCACGCGGAACACGACCGACGGCTGCCCGCGATAGGCCTCGCCGTATTCGGAGTACGAGACGGTCGGTGACGGGAACCGCGCGACGCTGTAGGTCGCGTTGTGATCGAACTCCGTCGAGATCTCGACCCACATCACGTAGTCGCCCGGTGCGCGGCCGAGGATCGGCCAGAGGAAGCGCGCGAGCTCGCCGACGGTGGGCGTCGCGCCGGACACCGCGTCGTACGGGTTCATGTCGGGGAACGTGTCGATGTCGGCCGCATCCTCGGGCGCGCGGACCATGTCCTGCCGCGGAGGATATTTGCTCTGCACCGTGTTCGAGCGGATGCCCTTGTCGGTGTGTGTCGTCGCCGGCGACGCGCAGGTCATCGCGTCGAACTTCACACCGTCCGGACCCGTGGGCTGCATCGGGCGGCAGTAGTGTGGATCGAGCGAGCTCTCGTCGACGCGATGCGACAGGTTGTTCTCTGCCCCGTCCTGAAACACGATCGCGTCGAAGCGTTCGGGCTTCTTGTCGGCCCACACGGGAAACGTCGTGGTGCGCTTGCCGTACGGCCACAGCGGAGCGCTGTTGAAGTCCATGCGCCCGGGACGGTTGCCAAGGCCGTACGTCCCGGTCTGCTGCGTGATGAAGACGGTGTCGACGAACGTGCCCGCGGCGTCTTCGACCCACACGACGATCTGTGGAGGCTGCTGCTTGCCGGGGCGAAGATCCGTCCGCTTCTGCGGCTTGAGTTGCACGTCGACGACGTGGCAGACACCTTCTTCGGCCCAGGCAGGTGCGGCTGCGACGATGGTGGCGACGGCGAGCGCGGTGACCGACACCCCCGGACTCGCCCGGAGACTTCTAAACATCGCCCCGAGAGTAGCGCTAATCCGGCTCGCGTGGACCGGTAACCAGCGCGACCTTGTCGACGCGGCGCAGCCGTTGCTTGAACAGCTCGTCTCCAAGCTTCTTGCGCGCCCGTGTCTTCGCGCCTCGCCAGTGGAAGTGCGGGACGGAGGACAACCTCACGAGCGAATCCACCCGAGGAACGTCGAGTGCGCGGAACCACGCGGCTACCTCGCTCTGCATCGAATCGTCGTCGGCGACCCACGCGACGGTCTTGTGCTCGGTCAGGCGCAACGTGGCTCGCTTGTCGCGGATGTAGACGCCGAGCTCGAGGTGGCCGTTGTCGAGCAGCTCGGTGTCGAAATCGTCGAGGAACGCGAGGATCTTCTTCGCGTTCACGCGTGACGTGAGCCAGACGTCCGTACGGCCGGCGTCGTCGAAGTGATCGAGCACGCGAATCTCGAGGTTATCGGCTGTGGGTAAGCGCTCGATCATCCCGAGGAACAGATCGACGACGTGCTCGTGGTTTGTCTGCGCCTCCATCACGAACAGCGATTCGTGGGGCACGCGCGTAAAGCCGCGCTTCGCGTCGGCGAGCTGCATGGTGCGTCCCAGCTGCGGCAAGACGCCCGCGGGCCAGCGCATGACGTCCACGTCGGTGGCCGCGCCTTGCTCGACCACGCGTTGTTTCCCGACGGACTGTCCGAGCGGGACGTCGTCGCCGCGCGCGACATCGCACGCGATCACGTACGAGCCATCGCCGATGTACTTCTGGGCCGCGGCGATCGCGACGCCGAGGTGCTCGCCCTCCGCGGCGACGAGCGACGCGCCCTTGCCGGTGCGTGCCACGGCGAGCCGGTACCACGTGCGCGTCTCGGCGTCCTTCACGCGCGCAAGCTAGCACGCGTGACGCGAGGCAATCAGAAGTCGGTGCCGACGGCCCAGCCGATCGTAAAGCGGTTGATCGAACCGTCGATCGAGTCGGGATTGTCGATGTGGCCGTGGCGATGCAGGCGATAGAAGTCGGAGCCCGCATCGGCGTAGAGCGCGGCGGTCACCTTGGGACCCCAGGGGACAAAGAACAGCGGCCAGAACAGAAAGCCGAGCGCGCGCACCTTGCCCTTGATCTGCGCGCCCGCGCCGATACCGAACCCGCGCCCGCTGTAGTCCGAGTTGTCGAGCCAGCCTTTGCCGAGGCTGCCACGCAGATACACCTCGAACTTCTCGCTGAGCGGGTGCAGGTACTTCACGTCGACGCCGATCGTGGTCAGCGAGCTCGAGCTACCATAGCCCTGGTATGGGGGAGGCTGCGTGCCGCCGCCGCAGTCGCCGCACGAGGCCGCGTAGCTGCGATCCGCGAAGTGGCTCGCGGTGCCGATGTCGCCGCCGACGAAGCCCTCGACCGCCCACCGCTTGTTCAAGCGATAGCCAACGGCGAAGCGGACGCGCAATGCGTCATTGATCTCCTCGCCGAGCTCGTTCCCCACGCTCGAACCGCCGAGTGAATAGCCCGCGTAGAGGCCCTCGGCGGTCGCGGTCGCGCTCGTGCCGAGGAGGAGGAGGACAGGGAGGAGGGCAGCGCGCATGGCAGGAGCTACAGCAACGGCGGTGCCACGGTGATCCCAACAGAGATCAACCGCTTAGCGCGACGTGGATCACGGCGCCGAGCCGAACCATGACATCTGTGGCGCGGGACCGGTCAGCGCTTCGCGACGGCGATCTTGCCCTTGAACTCGACGGCGACCGAATCGATTGTCGAGCCGCAGGTCCGGCGCAGCGAGAGGTTGCCATCGATGTCGAGCGCGAAGCCGGCCTCGGAGTTGCCGTCGTCGCACACGCCGATTCCGCCGACGTTACCCGTGGGTGGGCGCGAGGAGTCGAACGCGAACGTGCAGCCTTCGTATTCGCCGGACATGTCGAAGATCCGCACATCGGCCATCGACTGCGACGTGCCGATCGTGTGGCCGCTCCCCGGCACCATCAGATCCATCCGGGGGATGCACAACGTGAGTAGGCCAGCCGGGTTGCCGACCTGTTGGCCTTCGATCGAGATCGAGATCACCGGTGTGACACCGGGCTCGTTCACGTCGGGGATGCCGTTGCCGTTTTGATCGGGATCGGGGCAGTCGTTGCCGGCGAGTGACGTGAGGTTCTCGTAGATGATGGTCACGTCGGCGCTCGACACCGCGAGCCCCGACGACGGTGCCCCCATAGGGCCGCACTCGTCGTCGCCGTTGCACGCGGTGAGCGCGAGCGGG
>JBJXGN010000138.1:0-31854 GCA_046160585.1 Kofleriaceae bacterium | reverse complement strand
GCAGGTCCGCGATCTTCTCGTTGAGCTTGTGATCGTGATCGATCAGGCGATGCCGGTCGTCCTGGATGCCGATATACGCTTTCAGCGAGAACGTCACCGTGGTCCACGGGTGCGCCTTGAACTTCGGTGTGTTCACGAAGAAGTCCGCGCGTGCGACCGGCTCTGGCGTGAACAGGTAGTCGCGCAGGCGCTGCGGATGCGAGAGGGGAATCTCGACCTGCTGCTCCTCCTCGAAACAGTAGCGCTTCACGTCGACCTTCTTCAGCATCGTGTCCCAGCCAGACTCGCGCATCGCGACCCGCGTCGGGACCGTGATGCCGCAGCGCTCGCCCGCCGCGAGCTCGGTCATCGAGTCCTTGCCGACGTCGCGCAGCGCGCGCAGGACTCCTTCCCCGAACTCGGGGCGCGTGAACGCGTGCGGGAACATCGGTCCCGCCGCGACGAGGTTCGGCTTCACGAGCGTGCGGCCGAACGGACGGAGTCCGAGCTCCTCGAGTCCCTCGCGGATGATCGTGCGGATCTTCTCGGCGTCGTAGTCGCGACAGGAGCGGATGATGACTTTCGGCGACGCCGGAATTCGCATGCGCGGATAGTAGCGCGCTATCCGTGCTGCGCGTACCACGTGATCGTCGACCGGAGCCCGTCCTCGAACGCGATCGTGGGGCGCCACCCGAGCTCGCGTTCGATCTTGGACGGGTCGATCGCGTAGCGAAAGTCGTGACCCGGGCGGTCATCGACCAGCTCGATCAGGCTCGCGTGCTCGATCCCGTCGGGACGCGGACGTGCTTGGTCGAGAAACGCGCAGATCAGCCGAACGAGATCGATGTTGCGGCGCTCGTTGCGGGCACCGATCACGTAGGTCTCCCCGACTCGGCCGCGGGCGCACACGGCGCGTAGTGCGGCGCAGTGATCAGCGACGTGGATCCAGTCGCGCACGTTTTCACCTTTCGCGTAGACCGGGAGGCGCTTGCCGGCGAGCGCGTTCGTGATCGTGAGCGGGATCAGCTTCTCAGGGTACTGGTACGGGCCGTAGTTGTTGGAGCAGTTCGTCAGGATCGCGGGAAACCCGTACGTATGGACGTACGCGGACACAAAGTGATCGCTCGCGGCCTTCGATGCTGCATACGGCGAACGTGGTGCGTATGAGGAGGATTCGGTGAACACGCCAGTGTGTCCAAGCGCACCGAACACCTCATCGGTGGAGACGTGGACGAAGCGCATCGCGCCCCCGTTCGCGAGGTAGCGACGGGACTCCTCGAGCAGGTGGAACGTGCCGACGACGTTGGTCTGTACGAAGTCTTCGGGGCCATCAATCGAGCGATCGACATGGCTCTCGGCGGCGAAGTGAACGAGGACTTGGGGGCGTACGTCGGCGAGTAGCTTCCGTACCAGCCCACGATCGCCGATGTCGCCGTGGACGAAACGCGCCGCAGAGGGCACCGCGTCGCGCCGGCCGGCATAGGTGAGCTTGTCGAGGACAACGACGACACTCGCGCCGTCGGCGGTGAGCAGCTCTCGGACGAAGCTTCCGCCGATGAAGCCGGCCCCACCGGTCACGAGGTAACGCGTTGTCAAGGCCCCTCGATCAGGCTGCGCAGGTACCGCGCGTAGTCACTCGCGCCGTAGCCCGTGGCGAGATGTTCGATTTGTGCGGCGTCGATCCAGCCACGTCGGAAGGCAACCTCCTCCACGCAGGAGACCTTGAGGCCTTGCCGTCGCTCGACGACCTGGACGAACTGCGCCGCCTCGAGTAGTGCATCAAAGGTCCCGGTGTCGAGCCACGCGTTACCGCGAGAGAGCCTGTGAACGCGGAGGCGGCCCGCGCGCAGGTATGCCGTATTCACGTCCGTGATCTCGAGCTCGCCACGCGGCGACGGCCGCAAACGATGCGCGATATTCACGACGTCGTTGTCGTAGATATAGAGGCCGGGCACAACATAGTTCGACCGCGGCTTTGCAGGCTTCTCGACGATGTCGACGACACGGTCGTTCGCATCGATCTCGACCACCCCATAACGCTCGGGATCGCGCACCCAGTACGCGAAGATCGTCGCACCTACGTTCGCGTCGAACCGCTCGGCGAGCCCGAGGCCGAACTCTGGCCCGAAGAAGAGGTTGTCTCCGAGTACTAGCGCGACACGATCGTCACCGATGAAGTCAGCGCCAATCGTGAACGCCTGCGCGATGCCTTCGGGGCGCGGCTGTGCTGCGTACGTGATCTCGATGCCCCATTGCCGGCCATCTTTGAGCAGCTGCTCGAACATGGGCAGTGCTGCGGGCGTGGAGATCAGCAAGACCTCCCGAACGCCGCCGAGCATGAGCGTGGACAGCGGGTAGTGAACCATCGGCTTGTCGTAGATGGGGAGTAGCTGCTTCGACATCACCGCCGTGAGTGGGAACAGGCGCGAGCCGCTTCCTCCGGCAAGCAAGATGCCCTTCGTTCCCATAGGGCGTCACTGCGGAACGCAGGCGTGGACCGTCGCGTTCGTCCCCGCCTTCATACACGCGTCGATCTGACCCGTCGGGCACTGGAGCGCGATCTCGGCACTACACGGGATGTTCGACGCGGGGCCTGGCGGGGTGGGCGGCATCTGTGCCGCGGAGCTTGGATCGTTGGCCGCCCCCGTGTCGGGGGCGGGCTCGTTCTCGACAGGGACCACCGCCGGACGCGAGCTCGCGTACGCGACGCTCGTGATGAACGTCTCGTACCCGGCGAGACTGTTCTTCGCGAGCGCGATGTTGGTCTCCAGTGTCGAGATGATCGTGTAGTGCTCCTGCGTCAGCTCCTCGGGGTTCCCCGATTTCGCGGCGGCTGCGACCGTGGTGGGCGCGGACGCGGCCGTCGTGCGTGCCTTGGTGATTGCCTGGCCGGCGGCCTCGAGCATCTTGTTCGCGTCGCTCGACGGGCCGCGGTTCGCGACGAGCTGGTCGTAGCGGCGCTGCAGGACGTCGAGCTCGCCGATGTACACCTTCACCGTCGCGATCGTGTCTTCCTGCATCTTGCCGAGGTCTTTCGACTTGGCGCAGCCGGCGGTGAGGAGGGTGGAGAGAAGGAGCGTGGAAACGAACGACGAGGTCTTCACAGCCCTGGGGTTGTCCCACTACTCGCTGCTGGCTTCAAGCGGCGCGGCCTCGTCGCTCCAGGCGCTCCCGTGTGCGTCGATCTCGTCCAGGTAGCGCAGGAGCTCCGCGTAGTACGGATGTTCGCCGAGCGTGGCCGAGTCGGCGACGACGAGGAGGAAGCGCTTGGCGCGCGTGAGCGCCACATTCATGCGGCGCGTGTTCGCGAGAAACCCGATCTCGCCGCGCTCGTTGGAGCGCACGAGATCGACGATGACCGCTTCTTTCTCCCGCCCCTGGAAGCCGTCGACGGTCCCGATCTCGAGGCCCGCCGCCCGCTCGGCCCCGAGCAGCTCGCGGAGGCGGCGCGCCTGCGCGGAGTAGGCCGCGATGATCGCGATGTCCGTCGGCGCGAGGCCGCGCGAGAGGAGGCGCCGCGCCTCGGCGGCGACGCGTTCGGCGTTCCCCGAGTTGAACGTGCTCGGGTCGAACTGGAACGAGGGCATGTTGTTCAGCGAGCCGCCGGGATCGAAGTCCGTGCGCTGCTCGATCCAGTCCTTGCCCGCGGTGTCGACGAGCCAGATCGATCGGCTGCGGGCGGGATCCGCGGCGACGCCGAGATCCGCGAGCGTGCGCGTGGCAACCTGCGGCGAAGCGCGCAGCTTTCCGGCGTACATCGAGCGCGATGGGAACGTCATGATCTGCTCGTGCATGCGGTGCTGTTGCTCGAGCATCACCGTATCGCCTCCGACGAGGCGCTCGAAGACGGTGGACCCGAGGTGCACCTCCGCGGACGGCCCACCGACGACGACCGGCCCGAGCTGGTGCGGATCGCCGGCGAGGACCGCGACCTTGGCGCGCGAGAGCGCGACGAGCAGCAAGGGATCGGCGGCCTGCGTCGCCTCGTCCACGATCACGCAACCGAAGATCGTCTCGCCGAGGATCGGATGATCGCAGCCGACACAGGTCGCGAGGATCACATCGGCGCGATCGACGATGCGGCGCTCCGCGTTCGCGATCTCCTGGTGCGCGTCGCGATCGAGCTCGCGGGCTTCTTGCCACAGCGCCTTCGCGTCGGGGCCACGCCGTCCGGCGGCGGCCTTGCGGATCTGGCGCGCACGATCGTTCCACTCGCGCGCCAGCTTCGTAGCCCCGTCCGCGCTGACCTGCGCGTCGATCGTCAGCGTCGCGAGGGCAGGGTGCACGCGGGCGGGATGGCCGAGCCGCACCGCGCGGATCGGGGTCCCGATCACCGGCGCCGATCGACGTTCGCTCGGCATGTAGATCGACGCGAGCCGGATGCCGATGTTGTCGACTGCCGTGTTCGACGGTGCCGCGACGAGGACGCGCTCGCCACGCGCCACGCGCTGCCGGATGACCTCGACGAGCGTGCGCGTCTTGCCCGTGCCGGGCGGCCCATGGATCAGCGCGATGTCGCCCGAGCGCAGGGCCGCGTCGACGGCGGCACGTTGCTTCTCGTCGAGGTCGGTGTCGAACGGCGTCCAGCTGGTCGGCGCGACCGGGCGCGGCGGCTTGATCCCCGCGGCCACGTCTCGCAGGCGCGCGAGGTCGCTCGTCGCGAGCGCGGCCTTCGCACGGGACAGCGCCGTGTCGCCGCGATCGAACGTGACCTCCGGCGCCTCGGGGTCGAGTGCGTACTCGCGATCGATCTCGTCGACCGGGCGGTCGAGCATGATCCACAGGCTCTGCTCCTCGCGTCGCTCGAGGACGCCGCGCCCCGCGCCCGCCTCGTCGGGATGTTCGGCCCACAGCCGCACCGGATCTCCGGGCGCGAGCCGCAGGTTGTCGAGGTCGATGGTGTCGGGCACCGCGAGGCGGACCCGCACCCGCTCGCCAAACGCGGACTGCTCGTCGACGATACGCAGGTTCGCGAGCGCGATCCCGAGCGAGACTCGCTCGGAGAGTACGCGGCCCTCTCGCTCGAGGGCGATCTTGGCGCGCGCGGCGTGTCGCTCGGCCCGCCACGCCTGCCCGAGGGCATCCAGCCAGTCTCTCGCATCCGGTGCGCCGACAGCCACGCCGCGACGTTACCGCGCCGAGCGCGGGTCGGGAACTGGGCCCGCTCGACAGGTATTTCCAGCGGATTCTCGTGGATTCCGGGGTGCGGGAGCCGCCCGCGCTCGTTGCGGAGGGCCGGATCATTTCGGATAGTCCCGGCGATGCCGGAATCGACTGCCCCCGAGAAACTGACCCGCTCCACGAAGTCCATCGCGCAGCTTCTCGCCAAGCGGGTAAGCGAGACCCCCGATCGCGAGGCGTATCGATATCCCGTCGGTGAGGGTGCAGACGGTACCGGTACAGAGTGGCGCTCGATGACGTGGAAGCAGTCGTACGAGCGCGTCAAAGCGATCGCGGCGGGGCTGCTCTCGCTCGGGCTCCATCGTGAGGAACGCGTCGGCATTCTGTCGAACACGCGCGTCGAGTGGTTGCTGGCCGACCTCGGCATTCTATCCGCGGGTGGCGCCACGACGACCGTGTATCCGTCGAGCACCGCCGAGGACTGCGCGTACATCCTCGCCGATAGCGACTCGCGCTACTGCTTCATCGAGGACGCGAGCCAGTACAGGAAGCTCGCCGACAAGAAGGCGGGGATGCCGAAGCTGCAGAAGCTGATCCTTCTCGACGGTACACCTGACGCCAACGCGAAGGACTGGGTGATGACGCTCGCGGATCTCGAGGCCGCCGGCGCGGCGCACCTCGCAAAGGATCCCAAGGCCATCGAAGACATCGTCAAGGGCATCGAGGGCAAGCACCTCGCGACGCTGATTTACACATCGGGGACCACGGGAAAACCGAAGGGCGTGCGCCTTCTCCACGAGTGTTGGGCGTACTGCGCCGACGCGATGGACGCAGTGAAGCTATGGACCGCCGACGACGTGCAGTTCCTCTGGCTGCCGATGTCGCACTCGTTCGGCAAGGTCCTCATGGCGGGCCACATCGTGTCGGGCTCGGTCACCGCGGTCGATGGACGCATCCCGAAGATTGTCGAGAACTGTGGCGTCGTGAAGCCGACGATCATGGCCGGCGTGCCGCGCATCTACGAGAAGGCCTACAACAAGATCCTCGAGGGCGCGAGGCAGGGAGGGATGAAGCAGAAGATCTTCGAGTGGGGCCTAAAGGTCGGAAAGGCCGTCTCGAAGGTGCGGCAAGAGGGCAAGGAGCCCGGCGGATTCCTCGCCATGAAGTACAGCATCGCAAACAAGCTCGTCTACTCGAAGGTGAAGAACCGCTTCGGTGGGCGCGTGAAGTACTTCATCTCGGGCTCGGCGCCGCTGTCGCGCGAGATCGCCGAGTTCTTCCACGCGTGCGACATCCTGATCCTCGAGGGCTACGGCCTGACCGAGTCGAGCGCTGCATCGTTCGTGAATCGCGCGACGAAGTACTCGTTCGGCAGCGTCGGTCTGCCGATGCCGGGTACCGAGCTGAAGCTCGCCAAAGAGGACGGCGAGATCCTGATGAAGTCGCCGGGCATCATGAACGGCTACCACAACCTCCCAGAGGCGACGAAGGAAGCGCTCACCGAGGATGGTTGGCTGCGCACCGGCGATATCGGCGAGGTCGACGAGAACGGCTTCTTGCGGATCACCGATCGCAAGAAGGATCTGATCAAGACCTCGGGCGGCAAGTACATCGCGCCGCAGCACATCGAGGGCAAGCTCAAGACCGCGTGTCCGTATCTGTCGCAGGTGATCGTGCACGGCGACAAGCGCAACTTCGTGACCGCGCTCGTCACCGTCGACGCCGAGGCGATCGCCAAGTGGGCCAAAGAGCACGGCCACACGGCGAGCTATACGGAGCTCGTGGCGCTCCCCGCCGTGAAGGAGATGCTGACGCCGTACTTCGATGAGGTGAACAAGGGCCTCGCGAAGTACGAGACGGTCAAGAACTTCCAGATCCTCCCCGAGGACCTGTCGATCGAGAAGGAGACGCTCACGCCTTCGCTCAAGGTAAAGCGCAAGGTCGTCGAGAAGATGTACGCGAAAGAGCTCGACAAGATGTACGAGGGCGCGGTCTCGGCTGAATGATCGGACCCGCTCGAACGTATCTATCGACCATGCGTCTTGTTGTCTTCGGTGCGCTCCTCGCGACCGCGCTCCTCGCCACGCCCGCAGTTGCGAGCGACGGCGTCGACTTCATCGGTGACGCGAAGCTGCTCTATCGAGTCGCCGCGTGTGCGGAGCTCGAGCAGCCGCTGCCGGCCGAGCTGACCAAAGGTGACGGCAAGCGCGAAGCGGCGCTCGGCAAGATCATGCAGCGCCACTGCAAGTACATCACGGAGCAGCTCGCGAAGTTCCGCGCGCAGTACTTCGAGAAAGCGCGCACGTGGTTCGACGAGGTCGTGCCAAAGGACACCCCGACGACGGTGGTCTATCCGTTCGGCGGTGGTGACTTGATCAGCGCGCTCGTCGCGTTCCCGAACGCCACCGAGATCACCACGATCTCGCTCGAGCAATCCGGCGATCCGCGCCGCCTGCGGACGCTCAACACGACGCAGATCGACAATTCGCTCAGCGCGCTGCGCGGCCAGATCGGCGGGCTGATCAGCGTCGGCTCGAACACGAGCGAGAACCTCTCGAAGCAGCAGAAGAACGATCTGCCGGGCCAGGTCTCGTCGTTCCTCCTCGGACTCGTCGCGGGTGGCTTCGAGCCGGTCGCGATGAAGTACTTCCACTTCGACGAGCTCGGCAAGATCGACTACCTCGATCAGACCGAGATCGACACGCTCGATCGCGAGAAGAAGAAGTCGCTCAAGCACGACTGGCAAGACCCGTCGTTCTCGCGCGCGTTCGCGAATGTCGAGATCACGTATCGCAAGGTCGGCGAGACAACGACGCGCGTGCATCGCCACATCGGCTGGAACCTCGGCGACGACTACATGACGAAGAACCCGCAGCTCAAGCGCCACCTCGAGGCGAAGGGCAAGGTCACGGTCCTCGTGAAGGGGGCGTCGTACCTGTTGTGGCGCGGCGACTTCTCGCTGATCCGTGACTACCTGCTCGACAACCTCTCGTGGATGCTCTCGGACTCGACCGGCATCCCGCCGCGCTACGCGAAGAAGGCCGGCATGATCCAGGAGACGTACGGCTACTACAACGGCGCGTTCCTCGAGGGCGCGCAGGACAACGCGAACGATGTGCAGATGATCGAGCTGTGGACGAAGCAGAAGAAGCGGCGCCTCACGTTCCGCTTCGGCTATGTCGACAAGGATAAGCAGGCGCACCTGCTCGTCACCCGCCCCAAACCCGCGAACTAAGGTCGCGACCGCGATCGCGATCCACCACGCTGCATCGACTTCGATAGGTCGATATGGAAGCGGCCGGTAAGTTGCCGCTTTGACATGGCGCGTGCTACCGGCAAGAGACCGTGACTGACGTGAGTGACGACGCGAAGCAGTCCACGAGCGCGCCGGGCTCCGCGTCGGCATCGGAGGCAACGGTGCCGAGCAAGGCCGCGCGCGGTGTCGTCTACATCGCGTTCGCGAAGCTGTACTTCATGGTCGCCGGCATGGTGATCCAGTTCCGGCTGCCGCACATCCTGAGCCGCGGCGCCTGGGGCAGCTACTCGCTCGTCACCAACATCGCGTCGCTCGTCAACAACGTGCTCGTCACGGGCACGATCCAGACGGTCAGCAAATTCGCGGCGCAGGAGCCGGCGAAGGCGCGGCAGGTCCAGCAGGCGGGGCTGCGCATGCACGTGCGGCTCGGCCTCGTGATCGCGGTCGGGTTCATCGCCGCCGCGCCGATCGTCGCGCACTTCCTGCACGACGCCGAGAAGACCGGGCCGCTGATGATGGCGGGCCTGATCGTCGGCGGGTACTCGTTCTACGCGGTGTTCGTGGGCACCGCGAACGGCCTGCACGAGTTCCACAAGCAGGCGGGCCTCGACATCACGTTCGCCACGCTCCGTGGCATCGGTTTGCTCGGCATGGCGATGGCGGGCATGGGCGTCGTCGGCGTGATCGGTGGCTGGGTCGCGGCGGTCGGCATCATCCTGTGCGCGGCGATCGTGTGGGTCGGCTTGCCGGGGAAGATCGCGAAGGAGGATCGGCTGCCGATCGCACCGATGATCCGGTTCTTCGGCGGCGTCGCGATCTATCTGTTCCTGTTCAACGCGCTGATGTTCACCGACTCGATCCTGATCAAGCGCTTGACCACGGAGTACTTCGCGGCGCACGAGGCAGACCTGCGCGCGGCGCTCGACACGACCGTGCCGTGGGGCGCGAAGCTCTCCGGATATCACTTCGATCCGAGCGAGCTCGCCGACGTGCAGAACGGCTACTACGCCGCGGTCCAGAACCTCGGGCGCTTGAGCTATCAGGCGATCATCGCCGCGACGTTTGTCGTGTTCCCGCTGGTGTCGCGCTCGACGTTCACCGACGACAAGGAGACCACCCGGCGCTACGTACAGGTCACGTCGCGCTACTCGCTGATCTTTGCGATGTCGATCGGCGTCGTGCTCGCGGCGAACCCGGAGGCGATGCTCGGGTTGATCTATCCGGCGGACATCGCACACCTCGGCGCGCCCGCGCTGCTCTGGCTCGCGTTCGGCAACGTCGCGTTCAGCGTGTTCGCGATCGCCGGGACGATCCTGAACGGCTCTGGGCACACGCGCGACGCGATCATCGCGGCGGCGATCACACTCGTCGTCGCGACCGGCGGCAACTACATCGCGATCCCGTTCGCGGCGGAGGCGGGGCGGACACTCGAGGTCGCGGCGATGGTGACCGCGGGGGCGATGTTGGTCGGTGCGGTGATCACCGGCGTGATGTTGTGGCGCCGGCTCGGCGCGTTCATTCCGCTGGTCTCGATCGCCCGCATCGGCGTCGCGACCGGCGTGGCGTTCGCGGTGGGGCGCTTCCTGCCGATGAAAGGCAAGCTGATGGCGCTCGTCGAAGCGGGTGTCGTCGGTGTCGTGTTCCTTGTCGTTTTGGTCGCGAGCCGAGAGCTCGGCAAGCGCGACCTCGATGCGATCAAGGCCGTTCGCAAGAAGCGCGCGGCCGGTGGAGGTGAGCCATGAAGCGAGTCGTTCCCATCTTCGGCTTGATCATCGCGGCCGGTTGCGGCGGCGCCATTCGGAAGGACACCGATACGCTATCGGCGTCGATCCGCATCTACAACGAAGGGGTGCGGTGGCAGCGGTATGCGGTCGCCGCCACGGCGATCCCGCCTGCACAGCGCGCCACGTTCGTCGACGAGATGGACGAGCGCGCGAACGAGCTGAAGATCACGGACTACGAGATCGTGAAGGTCGACCCGGCTGGGGCGAAGGCGGCGAAGGTCCAGGTCAAAGTCTCTTGGTATACCGACCGTGAGGGGACGCTCCACGAGACCCACGCGCTCCAGAGCTGGGAGCAACACGGCAAGGAGTGGTGGATGGTCGATGCCGTGCGCGTGCGCGGGGACGAGATGCCGGGCCTCACCGAACGCGCCGAGACGGAGGTCGGCGACCCGGACGCCGTTTCCGTACCCGCCGGACCTGCGAAGGTCGAGAAGACTCCCGTCCCTTAGCCCGGCACGCGGTCGCGGCGTGGTGCTTCGGGATGACGGGCGCCGCTACTACTACCGACGAGAGACCACTCGGGGAGCCGGGGTTTTCCGCAGATGCCACCGCTCGGGGAGCGGAGTTTCCCGCAGATGCCCCCGTTCGGGGGATCCGGGGGTTTCCTCCGGATGTGGGGTAAACTCGCTCGGTCACCGTGTCTGCGAGCGACTTCGTCACCCGGGGCCAGGCGCTGGTAGCGTCCGGACAGTTTCAGGAGGCCGTGAAGGTCTGCCGCCTGGGACTGCTCGGCCGACCGACCACGGTCGAGGGCCGCATCGTGCTCGGGCAGGCACTGCTCGCACTCAAGCGCTTCGATGAAGTGCTCGCGGAGATGCGAGTCGCGCTCGATCTCGACCGCAACTCCGCGCCTGCGCACACGCTCAAGGGAGAAGCGCTGCTCCGCAAGGGCGACGCCGCCGCCGCGATCGAGCAGCTGAAGAAAGCGCAATCGCTCGCGCGGGCGGAAGACATGCCTCGCGTGAAGCAGCTCCTCGACGAGGCCTCGCGCGGCGGGAGTCCTAGGCTGTCGGCGAGCCACTCGGCGGTCGGTTTCGTCGGTCACGAGCCGAGCGATCACCACACGAAGAACTATCCGAACCACGGCGCCGATCAGGAGCCGACAGGTGACGACGATCCGATCGCCGTGGGCTCGTATACGCGCCCGACGTCCTTGTCCGCACCCCAGTCGAAGAAGAAGGGCAGCGGCGTCTCGCCCATGCCCGTGGCGTTGCCCAAGAGCGTCAAGCTGCCATCGCCGGCTTCGATCTCCATCGGCGAGAAGTCGGGTACGATGGAGGCGGAGTTGCTCGATGACGACGACGACGATTTCGGGGAGGTGGCCGAGCCACCGCCGAGCGACGTGTTCAAGCAGCCGATCGTCGACAACGCACGCGGCGCGGTCGTGAAGTCGTCGAAGCCTCCACCATCGGCCGCCGCGAAGCAGCGCGCGCAGACGAAGCTCCCGGCGCCGACTCGCTCGGCGCGCGACAAGGCGCGCACGAAGGGCGCGGTGTCGTCGGTCGAGCTCGACAGCGACGACATGATCATCGAGGAGGACGAGCTCGACGACGAGACGAAAGATCGACCGAAGTTCGACCGCCGCGAGCTCGAGAGGCTCGAGGGTCCATCGATGACGGCGAAGGGCATCGGGCCCGGTCCGGGCACCGCCGTTCGCAATGCGGTGCAGCTCCCGTCGGGCCCGCTCGAGGAGGTGCCGTCGCTCGCGGCGTCGCGCCGCACGGAGATCGGCCAAGCCGTGCCGCCGCCGCCACTCGCGCCGATGCACGCCGTGCAGCTGCAGCTGAAGGGACCGATCGCCGCGGCGTTGCCCACGATGGCTGCGCAGATGCCGCCGCCGCGCCTCTCTGCCGCGCAGCAGGCGTCCGCCAACGCGGTCGACGCACTGTTCGCGTCGGAACCCGAGGTCGCGCAACCGTGGGCGCGCTCGACGGTCGTTGCGGGATCGTCGCAGACGGGCGCGGGCTCGAATGGACGGATCGGTGCCGACGAGCCGACGCGTCGCCCCGACGAGATCGATCCGCGGATCAGCGCGCTCGCGCTCGCCACGCCGGGCGAGTCGTCGCAGCCCGCAGGTGTCTTCGAGGGCAGCGTCGCCAGCGGCAAAGCACTGAAGACCGGCATGCGTCGCGGGCGGAGCAAGCTCGCGATCGCGCTCTGGGTGCTGATCGGCGGCGGCGTGATCGGCGGCGGCGTGTTCGCCGGGTTCCAGATCCGCGCGATGCGCCTCGACAAACAGATCGCGACGGCGCGCACCCAGGCCACCGACCTCGCGAAGTCCGACACGTGGAAGGGTTGGTCGGGCGCGCGCGATCGCTTGCTCGGCATCGCGCAGGCATCGTCGACCGTCGACAACCGCGCGGCGCTCGCACGTGCGCGTGCAGTGCTCGCGTACGAGTTCGGCGACGGCATCACCGAAGCGCAGAGCGCCGTGCAGAAGCTGTCGGGGCAGGGTGGTCTCGATGTCGCGATCGCGACCGCGTACGTCGCGCTCGCCGACAGCGACGCGAAGGCCGCGAGGACAGCGGCGGACAAGGCGCTCGAGCTCGCGCCGGACGATTCGACGGCACTCTACGTCTCGGGGCAGGCCGCGCTGCTCGCGGGCGATCACAAGAAGGCGATCGCGGACCTCAAGGCGGCGCAGGAGCGCGAGCCGCGCCCGCTCTACGCCGTGGCGCTCGCGCACGCGATCGCGTCCACGAACGCGTGGAGCGACGCGCTCGGCGCCGTCGAGCGCGCCCTCGGTGCGATGCCGGATCATCCTGCAGCGCTGATCGAGAAGGCGTTCCTTCTCTCTCGCGCAGGCGTGATCGCGAAGAACAACTCGCAGACCGCCGAGATTCGCCTCGTGCTGCAGCGGTTGATCACCGAGGGCAATACGCCGTTCGCGCAGCAGACGCGCGGCGTCTCGCCGTCGCAGGTGGCGCTCGCGAACCTCTCGCTCGCGCAGATCGACTTCGCGCTCGGTGACTCGGCGGCAGCGTTCGCAGCGCTCAAGGCCGCAGCGGAGGTGCGCAGCGACGAGCAGCGGTTCAGCGAGGAAGCGCTCGACACGCTGTACATGTTCAACGAGCTCCAGCGCGCGAAGCCCGCCGCGATCCGCTTGTTCGCGCAATGGCCGCAGAGCCGGCGGGCGCGCATCACGCAGGGCCAGATCCTCCTCGGGCTCGGCGAGGCGCGCGAGGCGCTCGATGCGCTCAACCGCAACCCCGACGCGGCGAACCTTCCCCGCGGCATGGCGGTACGTGGCTTCGCAAAGCTCGCCCTCGGTGACATGTCCGGCGCACGCGGAGACTTCGAGGCCGCGCTGAAGAAGGTGCCTTCGCTCGAGCTCGCGCTCGTCGGCCGCGCGTGGATCGATCTCGCGGAGGGCGACCTCGACGCCGCGAAGAAGGCGATCGAGACGCGCTTCAAGCCGGACACCGCGAGCGTCGCGCTGTCGACGGTGTACGCCGCGATCCAGCGTCGCTCCGACGATCCCAACCAGCGGGAAGCCGCGAAGGCGTTGCTCGAGAAGATCGTCGCGGGACCGTCGTACCCCGACGTACCGCGCGCACAGCTCGAGCTCGGCCGCCTCTATCGCGACGCGGGCAACGGCCGCGCGGCGCGGGCCGCGTTCACCGAGGCCGTTAACGGCGGCATCCTCGACGCGCGCCTCGAGCTCGCGGAAAGCCAGATCGACGACCGCGATCCGCAAGGTGGGCGCGAGACGCTCGACGCGATGGTCGCGCATCTCAAGGATGCGGCGAGCCCGTCGCTGCTGATCGCGGCCGCTCGCGCGCGTATGCTCGTCGGCGATCACGGCGGCGCGATCGAGCTGCTCGACCGCGCGGACAAGGCGCCGAGCGTCGTCCGCTGGCAGAGCGATCGCGAGCGCGGCCGGCTCGCGCTGCGCCGCGGCGACCTGACGAACGCGTCGCAGCTGCTGGGTCGTTCGATCGAGGCGGCGGACGTCGACGCGGAGACGGTGCTGCTCGCGGCCGACGTTGCCGCGTCGGACCTCAAGGCGCAGGCGGCGCTGCTCGCAAAGGTGAAGGTCGCGACGGAGCGGAACCTGAAGGGCACGCCCGAGGAGAAGATCGTCGCCGGCAAGCTCGCGCTCGGCGGCGAGGACTTCAAGGGCGCACTCGAGGCGTACACCGCCGCGAACCAGATGCTCGGCGACAAGGCGAGCGCACGTCGCCTCGCGCAAGCGCACTTCGGCCTCGCAGTGACCGCGTATTACATGGAGAACCAGACGGAGATGCAGCGGCAGCTCGACGTCGCGATCCCCGAGGATCCGACGCTGTATGTCGCTTACCTGTTCGCCTCGCTCGCGGCCGACAAGAACGCGAAGAACGCGATCCTGTTCGCCGAGAAGGCCGTCCAGTACAACCCGGACTACATCGAGGGCTGGGGGATGTACGGCGTACTCGCGCAGCGCCTAAACCGCAAGGCCGACGTGCAGCGCGCCATCTCGCGGCTCACCCAAATCGCACCGACGAGCGACGCACTCGCGCGCCTCACCGGCGTCGCTCCGAAGTAGCTCACTTGTATCCTCGCGAAGCTCGGATCACTTGTATCCTCGCGAAGCTCGGATAACTTGTATCCTCGCGAAGCTCGGATAACTCAGCTCATCGCGAATACGACGGCGACGGCAGCGCCGGCCGCGAGCAACACCATCACGATGATGATCAGCGCCCATGGTGGGCTCGAGCCCTTCTCGTGCACACCGGTGCGATCGGGCTCGAGCAGGTTCTCGAGGGACTCGATCTCGCTGTTGCTCACGTTGTGCGGCTGGTTCGAGATGGCACCCGTCCGGCCCTTGGGCGGCTTGGTCTGCTTCTGCTTGGCGGCGCGCGCAGGGGGCTGCTGTGACTGGTTCAGATCGTTGGCCCAGTTCGACGGGTCGACGAACGAGCTCGGATCGAGCGACATCGCACCCTGATCGGCATTGTTCTGCGCCTCGCCCGAACCTTCGAGCAGCGAGGTCATCTTGTTCATCTCGTCGTTGATGAGCGCGTCGATCAGCGATTCCTTCGGCTCGGCCGATCGCTTGCGCATCATCTCGATCTGGGTGTCCTTCACCAGCTGCGAGATGTCGCGCGCCGTCACCTTCATGCGGCGGCTGAATAGAAATTGCGCGAGCGCGTCGCCGAGGTCGGCGGCGTTCTGGTAGCGCTCGTCGGGATCACGGGCGAGGGCCTTACGAACGACCTGCTCGATCTCCGCCTCGATCTCCGGGTTGTGCTGCTGGACCGAAGGCACACGCGCCTGGCGCACGAGCTCGACGGTCTGGTAGTCGCTGTCGCCGTAGAACAGACGCTTCCCGGTGAACAGCTCCCACAGGATGATGCCGACCGCGAACACGTCCGCACGTGCATCGACCTCGAGCCCGCTCGCCGCCTCGGGCGAGAGGTAGCTGAACTTGCCCTTCACGACACCCTGGTCGGTGGACTCGATCTGGGTGTTCGCCTTGGCGAGGCCGAAGTCGACGAGCTTCACCTCGCCGTTCTTGGACAGGAGGATGTTCGGCGGCGAGATGTCACGGTGCACGATGCCGAGCGGCTGGCCCGTCTCGGGGTGCTCGAGCGCGTGGGCGTAGTGCAGCGCCTTGCAGCACTCGATCATCAGGTAGATCGTGTGGGCGACGTCGATCCGCTTGCCCTTCTGTTTCTGCCGCTCGATGAGTGCCTTGAGGTTGCACCCATCGACGAACTCCATGACGAGGAAGTACGCGTTGTCCGGAGTCCTCGAGATGTCGAAGACCTGGACGATGTTCGCGTGCTGGAGGTGCAGCGAGAGCCGCGCCTCGTCCAGGAACATCGCGACGAACTTCTGGTTCTTGGTGAGGTTTGGAAGGATGCGCTTGATCGCGACATTCTTCTTGAACCCCTCCATCGACTCCGCGACGCCCCGGAACACCTCGGCCATACCACCGTGGTCGAGTCGCTCGGTGATCTGATAGCGGTCGCGCATCCCCGACGGTCCAAATACTACCAGAGGTTGCGCCGACTGACCAAAGACCGGGAGCCCAGTAGCTACGCCCGGGCCAGGTTATTCGGGGCGATCATCAGCTTCGACCTGCTCGCGGGCCGACTTGCACTCGAAACAAAGCGTCGTGACGGGCCGGGCGAGGAGGCGCCGAAAGCCGATGGGCTCCGCGCACTCCTCACATTCGTCGAGGATCCCGGCGTCGAGCCGGCTCATTGCCTCGCGGACCTTGGCGAGCAGGAAGGTCTCGCGGTCATGGAGGCGAAGCTGGGTGGAGTACACCTCCTCCTCCGTGGCCTCGTCCATGGAGTCGCGGCCAATGCGGTCGCGATCCCGGTCCATCGTGAACTCGATCGCCGAGTGCGCGTGGTCGCCGAGTCGAATGAGGTCCGCCTGCAAGCGGGTACGAATCTCGTTGGTCTGCTCCGGCGTCAACATGGTTCCAGTCTACGAACGGGGGCGGGTGCGTCAACGGATCTGTCATCACCGAACGCAGAGATTTCACGCTGCGCGCGAGCGCTCGATCGCGCACCACCACATGCTTGCGACGCGCGCTGTTTGCAGCGAAGATTCCCGGTCATTGCGAGTTACGTTCGTCGTGACTGCGTCGCACCTCACGAGCGCGCCGTCCACACAGTAGCGCAGCCGACCTCACGAGCGCGCCGTCGACGCGGCGGCGCAGCCGACCTCACGAGCACGCCGCCCACGCGGCAGCGCAGTGCTCGAAGTCGGCACCTGCGGCGCAGCGCTCGAGGTCGGCGCCGTCCACGCGGGCGGCGCAGCTGTCCTCACGAGCACGCCGTCCACGCCAGCGGCGCAGCCGACCTGACGAGCGCGCCGTCCACGCGGCCGGCGCATCGCAGACTCGATCGCGCGGCACGTCCGGACGTATCCGTAGCGGGTGGGTCGCACGGGTGCGTCCCGCGACGCGAATCGAGCGTCTCGTTGGTTCGGGAGCCGTCAATTATTCCCGGGAACTTCGGGACGATTCGAGCGTCCAATCAGCGTTGAATCCGCGAGGAATTCGAGTCCTTGCCTGACACACCCCTGACGTTGCCAGGGAATGGATCGATACCTTTTCGCGTTCGTTTGACACAGACACGCAAGACGCGCCCGCCGCGTCGCACCTCGAGGAGCCGCCGTGACCACACTGACGCGTTGGAAGCTTGCTTGTGCCCTGTTCGCCGGAATCGCGGGCGTCGCCGTGGTGAAGGGCCACGACAGCGGCCCCTCGAACAAGCCGGCGCAGGCCGTTGCGAGCGCGCGGGGTGCGTCGCTCCCGTCGCACCTCCGCCGCCCGATGCGTGTGACGCCCGAGGCACTTGGCGTGTCCAAGGACGAGCTCGTGTCGACGATGCTTGGCGCGCGCTCGCTGCGCGACATCCAGCAGGTCGCCGCGAAGCTCGGCGCCGTCGGTGACGACTCGGTGATCGAGCAGATCTCGCCGCTCGTGCGGGACTCGCGCCGCGGCGTCCCCGAGGCGGTGCTCGGCGTGATGGGCACGATCGGAACCGAATACGCCGTCGAGCAGCTGATCGCCCACACGAAGGACGATCGCCCGTCGGTTCGCAACGCCGCGGTCGTCTCGCTCGGCGCGACGCAGAGCGCGAAGGCGGAGCAGCTGCTCGTCGACCTCGCGCAGCGCTCGGGTGATCCGGCGCAGACCTCGGCGATCAGTGGGCTCGGCACGCTCGGTAGCGACCGCGCGGTCGCCGTGCTCGGCCAGCTGGCGAAGAACTCGGACTACAACGCGGCGACCACGGCGACCTACGCGCTCGGCTCGGTGAGCACGCCCGCGTCGCGGGTCGCGCTGCGCAAGCTGATCGATGACGGCGAGGCGCGCATCGCGGCGATCGCCCTGTCGATGATCGACGAGGTCGACGAGAGCTTGCTCGCGCGCCTGAAGGAGATCGTGAAGTCGGGCGACCAGCAGCTCGTCGGTGGTGCACTCGCCGCGCTCGGCAAGGCCGGCGAGGATGGCCTTCCGGTGCTGCGCGAGGCGGCGCTGCACGGCCCGTACAACATGCGGTATCAGGCGGTCAGCGCGATCGGCGAGATCGGCGGCGCCGAGGCGATGAAGATCCTCGGCGATATCCTCAAGACCGGTGATCGCCAGAGCGCGCCGGCGGCGGCGCAGGCGCTCGCGAGCAATGGTGGCCCGGAGGCGCGCGAGATGCTGATCGAGGCTGCGCTCGGCGACCGCGCGCAGATCTCGGGCGCGCTCGCGCAGCTCGCGCAGCTCGAGGGCGAGGACGTCGACCAGGCGCTCCTCTCGATCATGAAGTCGGGCTCGAGCGCCGAGCGCCGCGCCGCGCTACCGCGGTTGCTCAAGGCCGGCAACGAGGACGCGCTGCGCTTTGCGATCGATCTCGCGGGCAAGGGCTCGCGCAACGAGAAGTACGAGGCGATGCGCATGCTCGCCGACGCGGCGTCGCCGCGCGCGTTCGACGCGCTCGTCGACATTGCGGGCAAGACGCGCGGCAACACGCGCGTGAACGCGCTCGACCTGCTCGCGAACACGCGCCCGAGCGATCCGGCGGTCTCGCAGCTGCTCAGCGACTCGCTGTTCAGCGGCCGTCGCGACGAGTCGAACTACGCGGCGATGGTGCTCGGTCGTGTCGGCACGCAGGACGCGCGCGACGCGCTGATCGCGGCGCTGACGGGCAAGGACAAGGACCTCGCCGGCGTGGCGGCGAGCGCGCTCGCCAACATGGGCATGAACGACCAGGTGAAGACCGCGATGATCACGGCGGCGCGCGACAACCCGACGGTCAAGATGCAGGTGATGCAGCAGTTGGTGCAATCCGGCGCACCCGAGGGCATTCGGTTCGCCCAGGAGATGCTCGACAGCAAGGAGCCGGGCGCCGGCGTGTCGGCGGTGTACGCGCTGGCGGGGCAGGGGACGGAGGAGGCGCGGGCACTCGTGCTGCGCGCCATCGAGTCCAAGGATCCGAGCGTGCGTATGGCGGCGATCTCGTCCCTGATGCAGAACCCGGACGATCACTCGACCAGCAAGCTGATCGCGCTCACGCGTGACGACGACGCGTCGGTGCGCGCGACCGCGTTGCAGACGCTCGGCCAAATCGGTAGCGAGCGTGCACAGCAGGCGATCATCGACGCCACGCGTAGTGGCAAGCCGGAGGATCGCATCGCGGCGATCTCGGGCCTGTCATCGATGGACGACCCGCGCGCGAGCCAGCAGCTCGCCACCCTGATGCGGGACCCGGATCCGAACGTGGCGCAAACGGCGGTGTACTCGTCGTACAACGGCGGCCCCGAGGTCGACTCGGCGCTCGTCGAGATCATGAACGACTCGCGCGCGACGGATCAGATGAAGATGGCGGCGGCTGGTCAGCTGCGCACGCGCGGCACCGACCTCGACGACGCGATGGAGAAGAAGGTCACCGCGCTCGTCGGTCAGGCCTACGGCGGCTACGGCTACGGCGGCTATCACATGATGCACTGAGCGGGGGCTCGCCGACCTCGCTTGCGTCGTCGAGAAGCTCACCGCGCTCGTCGGTCAGGCCCACGGCCGCTGCGGCAGCTATCACATGGTGCACCGAGCGGGCGCTCGCCGACCGGCTGCCGGACGAGCAAGGCTCAGCGCCGCGCGGCGGCCACTCAGGCGCCGGTTTCGGCGACGAGCTGCTTGATCGCGATCTTTTCGAGCCAGTCGGTGATGAAGGCCGCGTACTCCGCGGTCTCTTCTTTCGTGTCGGGGGGCGGGAACAGCGTCACGCCGTAGATCGCGTTCTTCGCCTTGAGCTTCTCGTACGTCGCGAACACGGCGGCCGCGGTCTTCGCGCCGATGAAGCCGTCGACCTCGAGCTTGCCGAAGCCGACGACGTCGGCGAGCGTGTTCAGCGTGCGCTGGAGCTGCAGGAACTGATCGTGAACGGCGCCCGCGCCGTAGGCGATGTCACCCTTGATGTTCCAGTCGTTGCCCGCACCCTTCACGTAGACCTTGTACGGATTCACGGACAGCGTCGTGGCGGCCGTCGAGTGCAGCCAGTCGCGGATCCGGGCGGCGTACTTGGCGACGTGATCGACGCCGTCGTACGTGAACTCCGCCGGGACGAGTAGTGAGTTCTTCGCGAGCACGGCGGCCACCGTCTTCTGGACGGCCTCCGTCGTGCGCGCACCGATGACGCCGTCCACAACGACCGGCTCGAAGTTAACGGCCTGGGCGTACTGGTTGAGGTCGGCTTGCAGCGACCGGAACTCGGATCGCGTTTCGCCCTTTGCCGTCACCGTGTTGCCCTGTTGGGTCCACTCTTTCAGCTCTTCCTTCATCATGGCGGCGACCGTATCGAGGATTCACGGGAACATGAAGCCACTCCCGCAGCCAACCGTTCCGCTATGCTGCAGAGCGCGTGAAGGTCGCCACTCGCATCACCGTCGCGACTGCGGTCGTCGTGGCGATCGCGTCGGCGACCTATGCTGCGTTCGATCTGCGCGCGCGCGTGGCAGAGCGCGGCGCGGCTGTGGAGCGCGAGGCACGCGCGGTCGTCAGCACACTGCGCGTCTCGCTCGAGACCGTCGCGAACGACGCGACGCGCGACGTGCGCTACCGCGCCGATCAGCTCCGCCGCGAGATCGAGGAGGTCGAGCGCAAGCTCGTCGAGCTCGGCGAACCCGATCCGCCGGACGCGATCGACGCGACCGACGCGACCGAGCCCGCCGACGACGCGGCCACGCCGCCCGCACCTGCCGGGGCGCTACCGCCCGCGCCGCCGCCGACCACCGAGTCGCCCGAGGCGAAGCGACTGCGCGAGAAGCGCGAGCGCACCGAGCTCAAGCGCCAGCGCACCGAGCTGCAAGCGCGCTTCGCGGCGATCCGTGGCGCCGCCGGTCTCGGGCGTCCACTCGAGCTCGGCGTCGCATACAAACCACCGACGGCGAGCCAGCTGCGCGATCTCGGCCGCGCATCGGGCAACTGGCGCATCGTGGTGCTCCCCCGCGCGCGCGCGGGAGAGGTTCCCACCGTCATGCCGCCCACCGACGACGGCGTGTCGCCCGCGCAGCTGCGCCGGCTGACGACGCTGATCGACTCTCCGCGCTCGTTGTTCACCGATGTCGAGGACGACAACTTCTTCTATGCGGTCGCACTCCGCGCCGTCGGCGAGCGCGAGGAGGATCGCGCGGTCCTCGGCATGCTCGAGATCTCGACGCCCGCCTCGGCGTTCGACACGACCGTGTCCGACTATTCGCGCGCGCTCATGCTGGTGATCCTTATCGTGCTCGTCACGACGGTCATGGTCGGCGCGCTCGCGTCGCGCTTTGTCAGTCGCCCGATCACCAAGCTCCTGCGCGGCATCGACGACGTCGCGAAGGGCGACCTGTCGCACGTCATCCTCTCCGAGCGCGACGACGAGATCGGCGCCATCGCGACGCGCTTCAACGAGATGACCTACTCGCTGCGCGAGTCCCGCACCGAGACCTCGCGCGAGAACGAAGCCAAGCTCGCGCTCGAACAGCGCCTGGGCCAGACCGAGAAGCTCGCCACCATCGGTCAGCTGGCCGCCGAGATCGCGCACGAGGTCGGCACGCCACTCAACGTCATCGCCGGTCGTGCGCGCTCGATCCAGAAGAAGGCCAAAGACCCCGAAGCCGTCGAGAAGAACGCCGAGATCGTCGCCGAGCAGACAGCCCGCATCACCCGCATCATCCAGCGCCTCCTCGACTTCACGCGGCGCAAGGTGGGCTCGCACGAGCGCGCGGCGGTCAACCTCAACGAGCTCGCGGCCTCCACGGTCGAGCTCCTCACCGGCCAGCTCTCGACGGCGAAGGTCCGTACGCGCGTCGACAAGGATTCCGAGCTACCGAAGATCCCCGGCGACGCGGACCGACTCCAGCAGGTCCTGATCAACCTCCTCCTCAATGCCGTGCAGGCGATGCCCGATGGTGGCGCGCTTCACATCGACACCCGCACGGTCTCGCGCACGCGACCGGGCCTCGAGACAGGCGCGGATCAACGCTTCGTGCGTGTTTCGGTCGCGGACACAGGCATCGGTATCCCCGACGACATCAAGGACAAGATCTTCGATCCGTTCTACACGACGAAGGAAGTCTCCGGCGGCACGGGTCTCGGCCTCGCCGTGTGCTCGGGCATCGTAAAGGAGCACGATGGCTGGATCGAGGTTGAGAATGGCGCCGCCGGCGGCAGCGTGTTCCGCGTGTACCTACCGGCATGAACGGGTCGTGACCTCGCGATCGTCATCGATGGAGGACAACCAGGTTGCGGGGCATGGGCCAGCCGTCGAGGGTTCCGCGCAGAGCGGCGCGGTATGTAAGGCGATCATCGCGAGCGCGCAGGACGCTGTCAACGAGTTGTCAAGAAGCCCTGCACATGCGTCGCCCGACAGCGCAATGCGTGCGAGGCCGAGGCGACGCACCGCGGCAACAGTTCGTCGCCGCACGCACTCGAACGGGCGCGGATGCGATCAGTTCGTCGTCAGCGTCGTCGTCGTCGGCTCGCTGCCTTCGACCTCGGTTGTACGCTCGGTCGGTGTAGCCGCCACCGGCTCTGACTTCTCGCGCTTCACGCGCACCGGCGCTGCTGCTTCGCGGTCGCCATTTCCACCACGCTCGCCACCACCGTTGCGCTCGCCACCACCGTTGCGCTCGCCACCGCGTTCGCCACCGCCGTTGCGCTCGCCTCCGCCGTTGCGCTCGCCACCGCCGTTGCGCTCGCCCGTGGCGCGCTCGCCCGTGGCGCGCTCGCCCGTGGCACGCTCGCCCGTGGCACGCTCGCCCGCGGCACGCTCGGCGCGCTCGCCGTTGCCGGTGCGCTCGCCCTTCGTCACGGCCTCGAGCTTCGCCATGCGCTTGCCGGCCTTCTCGGCCTTCTCCTTGTCACGCACGTCGACGCCTTTGGCGTTGTTGGCGGCCTCGCGCTCGCGCTCGAGCTCGCGCTCCTCGCGGCGTTTGTCGCGCATGCGGCGCAGGCCGCCGACCATGATTTCGGCGATGAGCGTGTCGTACTCCATGCCAGACGCCTTCGCGATCAGCACGAGGTCCGAGTAGTCGGGCGTCAGGCCAGGCAGCGGGTTCACCTCGAGGACATAGATGCGCCCCTCGGCGTCCATCCGCATGTCGACGCGCGCGACATCGCGGCAATCGAGCGCCCAGAACGTGGCACGCGCGATCTTCTCCATGGCCTTGAGCTCGGCCTCGCTCAGCTTCGCGGGGCACTCGTAGTAGACGTGCTGTTCCCACTCTTGCTTGACGCCGTAGTCGTAGACCGGGCGTGGGTTGTCCTTCTTGAACTTGATCTCCATCGGCGGCAGTACGCGCGGCCGCTTGTCGCCGAGGAGGCCGACCGTGAACTCGCGACCCGCGATGTACTCCTCGACGAGCGCGGGCTGGCGGTACTTCTCGATCAGGTTCTTGACCGCGACGCGCAGGTCGTCCTCGGTGTCGACGACGTTGGTCGAGTCGATTCCCTTCGAGGAGCCCTCGGCGTTGGGCTTCACGATCATCGGGAACTTCATGTCGGGGTTCATGCGCTCGCGAGGCGACTCCCACACCTGGAACTTCGGCGTGAGGATGTCGTGCTGCATGAGCACCTTCTTGCCGAGCGCCTTGTCGAGCGCGATGGCGAGCGTCGCGGAGTCCGACCCCGTATACGGAATACCGAGCAGCTCGCATAGCGCGGGGACCTGCGCCTCGCGGTTGCGTCCTTCGACACCTTCCGCGATGTTGAAGATCAGGTCGACGTCGGCTTCGGCGAGCACGCGCGGCAGGTCGGGCGTGGCCTCGAGGTGCACGACGATGTGCCCCTGCCGCGCCAGCGCGTTCGCGATAGCGATGATGGTCTCGGGCGGATCCCACTCGGCCTCGTCGTCTCCATCGTGCGAGCGCTTGACGTTGTACGTGAAGCCGACGCGGATCGGCTGCGCCTTGCGCGCGCGGCGCGGCGTGACGCCGAGCTGGGACGCGGTGGCGAGGCCCGAGCGCAGTGCGGCCGCGTTGAGCACCGCCGCGATCGTCGCGTTGTAAGTCAGGCCGACCTGCGCCGTGGCCGCGAACAACGAGCTGTGCGATGCGAGCTGGGGTAGGGCGTTCGCCTCGAGGAGGTAGATCCGCCCCTCTTGCGTGACGCGATAGTCGAGGCGCGCGAGGTCGCGTAGGCCGAGCGCGCGGATCACGTCCATCGAGATCGAACGAAGGCGCGCCGCCACGTCGCGCGGGATGTTCGCGGGGCAGCGGTACTGGACCTTGCCGGGCTCGACGTTCTTGAGCCGGTAGTCGTAGATGTTGAACTGCTTGTCAGCGGGCCGGTCCCCGCGATCACCGCGCTCGCGCTGCTCCGACTCGAACAGCATCTCGACCGGCGTGAGCAGGCCATCGTCGTGGCCGACGCCCTCGATGAAGCCGAGCGCGATATCCGCGCCCTCGATGTACTCCTCGACGAGCACCCCGTCCGGGTACGCACGCAGCGCCGCCTTGAGCGCGGGCGGCAGGTCCTTGGGCTCCCGGATGACCGACGAACCGATCGACCCGTTGTAGATGCCCTTGCTCGAGCCCTCGTGGTTGGGTTTCACGATCACGGGGAACGCCAGTCCGAGGCCGCGCTCGAGCAGGTAATCGTAGTTTCGCACCGTGACGAGCTGCGCCCGCGCCGTGTCGATGCCGGCGCGCTGGACCATGAGCTTGGTGAGCCATTTGTCCAGCGTGACCGTGTTCGTGTACGCGTCGGACCCCGTGTACGGGATGCCGAGCTCCTCGAACAGCGCTGGGTAGAACGCCTCACGCATGCGGCCCGTCTGGCCCTCTGCGGTGTTGAAGATGATGTCCGGATCGATCGCCTCGAGGCGTTCGAGCAGGTTGGACGCGGGGCCCGAGACCTCGACCTTTTCCACCTCGTGACCCGCAGCCTCGATAGCGGCTGCGATCGCGCTCACGGTTTCGGCAGAGTCGTACTCGGCTTCTTTTTCGGTCTCCCGGACATCGGTCAACCGAAGGTTGTGCGTGAACGCGACTTTCATTGGGTATGAAACCCATAGCAAAGCGGTGTGACACGCAGACAGTCAAGCAAAACTCGCGGCTTGGTCTTCACACCGATCCCGTCCGTCGTACGTCATAACTAGGGTATGCCCCGCGCGCTCCTCGTGCTCCTCGTTGCCACCGCCTGTGGCGGTTCCGCGAAGAAGGACACGCTGCCGTCGGCGCCACCGATCGCTCCCGCCGATGATCTCGCTATCGCCAAGTCGGGAGCGCCGAAAGCAGATCCCTCCGACTCGAGCCTGACCGCGAAAGATCCCCGCGTTGTCGACCTCGACATCATCAAGATCCGGGCGAGCGGCCCGCCCGGCTCCGACACGATGACCTCGGTCGCGTCGGCCGATCTCTTCCGCATGGCCAACGAAGCGGCCAAGGACGGCCGCACTGAAGCCGCGATCCAGCAGTACCGCCACCTCATCCACGAGTTCCCGGACTCGCTCTACGCGCCGATCGCGCTGTTCAACATCGCCGCGATTCACGACGGCCGCGGCGATATCGGGCAGACCATCGCCACGCTCCGCGAGCTCGTGCAGACCTATCCGCAGTCGCGCGAGTCGATCGAAGGTCACCTGTTCATGGTCGCCCTCCAGGCCGACAAGAAGCAGTGGATCGAGGCACTCGCGACGATCGAGCAGATCCTCGCGCGCCAGAACCTCACGTACGCCGACCGCATCGAGGCCTACGCGCGGCGTGGCTACGTGCTGCTCGAGCAGAAGCAGTACGACCCTGCCGACGCCGCCCTTGCCTCCGCGATCGCCGAGTGGCGCAAGGCCCCCCGGGTCGAGGATCCGTACTACATCGCGATGGCGCACTACTATCGCGGCGAGCTCGTCCACCAGAAGTTCCTCGATCTCCGCCTGCGGACCGGTGACGACGAGATGGTGGCCGACCTCGAGCAAAAGCGCGTGCTCGCGGTCCGTGCCTACGATCGGTGGCGCGAGAGCCTCGCGTTCAAGCACGCGTACTGGGCGACCGCGTCGGGCTACCAGATGTCGCAGATCTTCATCGAGCTGTGGGAGGCCCACGTGAAGGCGCCGTACCCCAAGCGCGTCGAACCCTCTGCGCGCAAGACCTACATCACCGAGGTACACGAGCGCGTCAAGGAGCACCTCGGGAAGGCGCTCGAGGGGCATCGAATGAACGTCGAGCTCGCGAAGGCGTACGGCGTCGACACCGCGTGGAGCAAGGGCTCCGAGGTGCGTGCGGTGCAGATCCTGGAGCTGATCGCGAAGGAATCCGCGGGCAACTACGTGGTGCCACCGAACTGAACGCAGAACCTGGGCCGCAGGCGAACACGCCGACCGCTACAGCTTTCTACGCCACGCCGAGACCGGGCCAGCGCGCCGCGATCGCCAGCCCGTACGCCGCCGCAGTCGCATCGTCGGGAACCACGGGCACCGCGCCGCGGATCCGCGCCTCGAGCACGAAGCGATCGAGCCGCGCGTGACCTCGTGCATTCGCGACGAACAGCGGCGCGGCGGCGAGCTTCTCGCCCCACGCGGCGATCGCGCTCACATCCACCGACGCGGGCACGACGAGCGCGGTGCGTTCGTTCCCGGTGCGTTCGTCGCCCGTCGGACCGTGTCCATTCGTTGTTTCGCCTGCACTCGCGCCGCCCTCGCTCGTCGCGTGACCTACCAAGGTCCCGCGCCGCGGCGGCGCTTCGTCGAGCGCGGCGCTCGCTTCGCGCACGAGGTGAAGGCGGTCCTTCTTGGTGCGGACGAGAGGGCACGTCGCGATCGCGCCGGTGGCGAGCGCGTCCCAGCGCCAGTCGATCACGCTCGCCAGATCCGCGCGCGCGACGCCGTCGCCGCCGAGCAGGTGTGCCGCATAGAGCAGAACGATCGCCGGGCGCACCTCGAGCGCGACCTCGAAGCGCACCAGGAGCTCGTCGAGAATCGCGGGATCGATGAACGGCATCGGGCGGTTCGATCGACCGAGGATCGCGCGCGCCCACGTCGTGATCTCGGTGCGCCAGCCACCGACGCCGCGGCGCTCGAGGATCTGGGCGGTGGTGTCGGCCGGCGTCTCCGCGATCGGCAGCGCCGACGTCGACGATTTTCGCGCGTCGTCGAGGCTGGAGCGCCAGCTCGCGAGCCGCTCGCTGAACGTCGGCGTCGCAACCGGCGAGCGCAGGTTCTGCGAAGCGACCTCCGCGCGAACGGCCGCCGGTACGTTCTCCGCGGGCACGAGGGGGGCCGGCGCGACATCGTCGTCGTCATCGTCACTGGCATTCGGGCTCAGCTCGATCGGCGACGCGATCAGGTGCGGGTACGCGTCGACGGGCCACACGAGCACCTGGTTGCCGGCCCACACGCAGTCGTGGAACGGCCCGCCCGGGACGCGTGTGACCTGATCTCGATCCGGCCGCACGACGAATGCGGAGGTCGCGCCGACCGCGATCAGCACGTCGAGGTACGGGTGCACGTGGAGTCGCTCGATCGCCTCGGGGACCTCGATCACGCGCGATGACTTCGTCCGCGAGTCGAGCACCTCGATGCGCTGCGGTGCCGCCTTCACGACCATCCAGATTCGTCGCTCGCTTCCGCCGATGAGATGGACGTCGAGCGGCTTCTCGAGACGCAGGCGCTTGACGGGCGATCGCGTCGCCGCGTCCCACTCCTCGAGGGCACCCGCCATCACGAGCACCAGGTTCGTGTCGCCCATCGCGCCGGCGGCCGTGACCGCACCGCGCACCGGGAGTGTCGTGGGTGGTCGATCGAGGTACCGCAGATCGACGAGCGCGGTGGTAGCACCGATGAGGAGGACGTGATCGCCCGCGATCGCGCCGAGCCGCATGTTCGCGCGCGTCGTCGCTTCTCCGACCTTCTCGGGTCCCGCCGGGTCGACGACGAACAGTCGCGTCTCGGCAGGCGCACGCGTCACGACGACGAGCCGCGCTGGTACACCGGCGAGGACGACGTCGGTGTCGGCGATGGCCCCGGGGAGTCCGATCTCGGCGCGCGCGCGCATCGTCGCGAGATCGATGACCGTCACGTGGTCCTCCTCGATCATCGCAGCCTGGGTGCCGTCGCCAGCGACGACGAGGCTCGGAGCCTTCATGGAGCGAGTCTAACGCAATCGGTGCTAGGCTCGGGACGTGTCCGAGTACGTCCTGAAGCCGAAGGAGGAGGAGATCGAGGCGAAGGTGCCGGACGTTCAGTTCGAGAACCTCACGGACGAGCTCGCTGGGGCGGTCAAAGCGGAAGGCGAAGAGAACGTCACCGCGGCCGTGCTCGAGGTCCAGGCCGGCATCGCGCAGCCCGAGGCGCTCCTCCAGTGGATCGACGACCTGCGCGATCCCGAGGAGCAACATCAGACCGAAGACGACAACCTCGAGCGCAGCTTCACCATGGACTTCATCCCGGACACCGCGCGCGACAACGCCGCGACCGAGAACCCGCCGGGCGACGACTACATGTTCTTCTCGGCGAACCGTCGCGGTCCGTTCGGAGGTGATGACGACGAGGGTGGGGGCGGTGGTGGTGGTGGCGGTGGTGGCGATGGCGAGGGCGAGGGTGACAAGCCCGCCGACCCGAAGGCGCCCAAGAAGTCCGCGGGGGCGGGCGAACCCGCGAGGGCGGCCCCCAAAGATACGAAGCCCGCACCGAAAAAGCCCGAGCCCCCTCCGGGTGGCAACAGCGGCGGCAAGAAGTAGCAGCGGTCCGGCTCGACGACGAATCACGTGCAGCAAAGAGCCGGTTGTCGAGAAACCGCTTGTCCATGCCCTCGGCGCCAGACCTGCAGCGTTCGTGGGGCAACGGATCTGCTCCCGCCTTTCTTCCCACCGCCGAGCCCTTCGTCGCATCTCGCCGAGTCGGCGAAACGTTCGCGTGTGACCCGTGTTATGTCGCCGACGCTGGTAGTATCGCCGGCCAAGTATGCTGCCATCGCAAGCAGACGAGCGTGATGCGGCCAGTAAGTGGCTCGCGGGGGAGTTGAATCGGATCTGGCTCATCGCCGAGCGAGCGCTTCGCGCGTTCCAGAAGGCGCAGATCCGACCGCAACCGGGACATCCATCGCTGGCGGAGGTCGAGTCGATCCTGACTGCACGACGCATCTCGCGCGTCGGGCCCACCGCGACGGAGCCCGAGGACGAGGAGAAGCTCACCGCGCTCATCACGGACGCGGAGTCCAAGCTGGTTTCGCTGCGCAAGGCGGCGCCGATCCGCCGGCTCGTCGAGTTCCTCAAGTTGCAGCCGCTCGAGATCGAGTCGCTCGTCACCATCATGGCGCCGCACGTCGATCCGCCGCTCGCGGAGATGTTCAACGTCATCCGCGGTCCCGCCACGGGTCGTCGCGGTGTGGACCTCGCGCTGATCGGACAGCTGTTCCGCTTGAAGCGCACGGATCGCGTCGAGCTGCTCGACGTCGTCGATCCCGAGCGCCCGCTCATCCACTGGAAGTTGGTCCAGGCCGTGTCCGCGGAGTCTGCCGAAGCGTTCGGCTCGGTCAGCCACCGTGCCTTGCGCCCGACGTTCGACCTGCTCTCGGCGCTCGCGGCGCGCAGCCAGCTCGCCCCCGAGCTCATGCGCTACGCGCGCATCGTATGGGCGGAGGCGAAGCTCGACGACCTCGTGCTCGATCCGCAGGTCCGCGAAGATGTCTCCGCGCTGTGCCATGCGGCCACGAAGACCAAGCTCGAGAAGATGCCGTGGCTCGTCGTGTACGGCGCCACGGGCTCGGGCAAGCGCACGATCGCGTCGCGCATCGCGGCGTACGGTGGGCGCGCGCTCGTCACGTTCGATCCCAATCTCGTCGAGAAGGGGCAGTTCGACGAGCTGTTCCCGCGCATCCAGCGCGAAGCGCTCATCCGCGGCGCGGCCCTCTACGTCGGTCCGATCCCGCCGGAGCTCCTCGAGAAAAGCGCCACCGAGTTGGTGAAGCGCCTCGTCCAGTTCCCGGCGCCGCTCATGCTCGGCGTCGATGGCTCCGAGCCGCCGCGCATCTCGACCGAGAGCCCACTACAGGAGCTCTCGCTCCCGTTGCCGTCGGAGGCCGCGCGAATCGAGCTGTGGTCGAAGTCCGTCCCCGAGGGAATGCGCGGCGAGGATCTGTCGCTCGACTCGATCGCGCGTGGATTTCACCTCACGCCCGGAGACATCCATCGATCGAGCGCGGAAGCGCTCGCGGTCGCGTCCGCGGCCGGGCGCAAGACCACACACCTCGAGGTCCGCACCGGCGTCGAACGGCGCCTGCGCTCCGACCTCGGCGATCTCGCGCGTCGCATCAAGCCGTCGACGGACTGGAACGATCTCGTGCTTCCCAAGGAAGAGCTCGAGCGCATCAACGAGTTCATCAGCCGCAAGAAGTACTACGACGTCGTCTACGAGCAGTGGGGCTACGGAAAGCGCGTCGGTTACGGCAAGGGCCTCATCGGTCTGTTCTCGGGTCCACCCGGCACCGGCAAGACCATGCTCGCCGGCCTCATCGCGCAGTCTCTCGATCTCGATCTTTATCAAGTCGATCTCGGACAGGTCGTGTCGAAGTGGGTCGGCGAGACGGAGAAGCAGCTCGGTAAGGTCTTCGATCAAGCGGAGCGCGCGCACGCGGTGCTCCTGTTCGACGAGGCCGACTCGATGTTCGCGAAGCGCACCGAGGTGAAGACCTCGAACGATCGCTACGCGAACATGGCCGTGAACTACCTCCTGCAGCGGCTCGAGCGCTACACGGGCGTCGCGGTGCTCACGACGAACAAGGACGCCTCGCTCGACGACGCACTCCAGCGCCGACTCACCCTGCACCTTCGCCTCGAGATCCCCGACGTCGAGGAGCGCGAGCGCCTGTGGCGCACCTTCATGCCGAAGCAAGCGCCAATCGAGCAGGACATCAGCTTCAACATCCTCGCGAAGGAGTTCGAGCTGTCCGGTGGCTACATCAAGAACGCGGCCGTTCGCGCGGCGTTCCTCGCGGCGGCGCACGACGCGCCGATCGGGATGGAGCTGCTACGCCTCGCGTCGGCGCTCGAGCTCGAGGACATGGGCCGCGTCGTCATGCAACGTCGCGGAGAGAAGGGCGGATTCTCCGTCGGGGCCGGCCACTTCTCCTGATCTCGCGAGCGGATTTTCGCCCGCAGAAGATCGGTGGAGGCTTGACGCTTAGATACGTGTCATCTATACGTCTGCCCTCTACTTGGTAAGGCGAGCGATCCTGCTGGCGTAGCTCAACTGGTAGAGCACCTGACTTGTAATCAGGAGGTCGCGGGTTCGAGTCCCACCGCCAGCACTGACAACTTGATGTATCGGACGAATGCCCGAGCGGCCAAAGGGAGCAGACTGTAAATCTGCCGGCAATAGCCTACGGTGGTTCGAATCCACCTTCGTCCACGGTTCTTGTTCTTGGTTCTGGTTCCGGTTCCGTTTGCGGGTGTAGCTCAGTTGGTAGAGCTCCAGCCTTCCAAGCTGGTTGTCGACGGTTCGAGCCCGTTCGCCCGCTCCACGCGAAACAACTTCTGATACAACCTCAGCGCCGAAAACGAATCCGCCCTCTTAGCACAGTGGCAGTGCACCTCCTTGGTAAGGAGGGGGTCGACAGTTCAATTCTGTCAGAGGGCTCCACCCGCACCCCACCAACCCAGCCCGCGAGAAATAGGAATGTCGAAAGAGAAATTCGTCCGCAACAAGCCTCACGTCAACATCGGAACGATCGGCCACGTCGACCACGGTAAGACGACGCTGACCGCCGCGATCACGAAGGTCCAGTCGACGAAGGGCTTCGCGAAGTTCACGGCATTCG
>JBJXGN010000137.1:0-55533 GCA_046160585.1 Kofleriaceae bacterium | reverse complement strand
TGTGAAGGTGGGAAGCCGCCTCCCCAAACGCCGGAGACCTGGCTATTGTGCGGCATGGACGTTGTCAGCGTTACCGTGACCCTTCCCGACGGAAGCCAGAAGCAGACCGCTGCTGGCACGCCGATCGGCGACTTCGTGAGGGACTCGATCGGTCACGGTCTCGCCAAGGCGGCCGTGCTCGCGAAGGCGAACGGGACCATCGTCGATCTCTCGCGCAGGCTCGAGGTCGACACCCAGCTCGAGATCTTCACGACGAAGACGCCCGAGGCGCTCGAGACGATCCGCCACGACGCCGCGCACATCGTCGCCGACGCGGTGCAGCGCCTGTTCCCCGGCACGCAGGTCACGATCGGTCCATCGATCGAGAACGGCTTCTACTACGACTTCGATCGCGGCCAGCCGTTTACCGAGGCGGAGCTCGTCCAGATCGAGGAGCTCGCGAACAAGATCGTCGCCGACGACGCGAAGTTCGTGCGCACCGAGGTCGGCGCCGACGAAGCGAAACGCCTGTTCGACGGCAAGGGCGAGAAGTTCAAGGTCGAGATCATCGACGACATCATCGCGAAGGGTGCCAAGACCTTGACCCTCTACTCGCATGGCGAGTGGGTCGACTTCTGCCTCGGACCGCACGGCCCATCGACGGGGCGCGTCGGCGTGATCAAGATCCTGTCGTCGAGTGCCGCGTATTGGCGCGGCGATCATCGCAACAAGACGCTCCAGCGGATCTACGGCACCGCGTTCTTCGACAAGAAGGGCCTCGACGCGTGGCTCTTGCAACGCGAAGAAGCGGAGAAGCGCGATCACCGCCGGCTCGGCAAGGAGCTCGACCTCTTCCACTTCCACCCGTATTCGCCGGGCGCCGCGTTCTGGACGCCGAAAGGCACGGCTCTCTACACGACGCTGTCCGCATACATGCGGCAGCTCGCACTCGGCTCGGGGTACGTCGAGATCAAGACGCCACTCCTCTACAACAAGGGCCTCTGGGAGACGTCCGGGCACTGGGGCAAATACAAGGAGAACATGTTCCTCGTCGAGGACAGCGAGCTGCGCGCGGCCGGCGATCCCGAGCCGTACACCTTCTCGCTCAAGCCGATGAACTGCCCGAGCCACCACCTCTACTACGGCTTCAAGAAGCAGTCGTACCGCGACCTGCCGATGCGCCTGCACACGCAGGACGTGCTCCACCGCAACGAGGCAGCGGGCTCGCTGGGCGGGCTCACGCGCGTGCGCCAGTTCGCCCAGGACGACGCGCACATCTACGCGCGCGAGGACCAGATCGGCGACGAGGTGCAGCGCTTCGTGAAGCTGCTCGACCACGTCTACAACGCGGTCGGCCTGCACTACACGGCGAAGTTCGCGACGCGACCGCCGCAACGCATCGGCGACGACGCGATGTGGGATCGCGCGGAGACAGCGCTCAAAGCCGCGCTCGACGCGCTCGGCCTCGCGTACGAGCTGAAGCCCGGTGACGGCGCGTTCTACGGGCCGAAGATCGACTTCGACGTGTCCGACTCGATCGGCCGCAAGTGGCAGCTCGGCACGATCCAGCTCGACTACGCTGCGCCCGAGCGCTTCGACCTCACGTACATCGGCGAGGACGGCAAGGAGCATCGCCCGGTCGTGCTCCACCGCGCGATCTACGGCTCGTTCGAACGCTTCATCGCGATCCTGATCGAGCACTTCGCCGGCGCGTTCCCCGTCTGGCTCGCGCCGGTGCAGGTCGCCGTCGTGCCGGTCACGAACAGGTCCGACGAATACGCGACGAAGATCGCGGCGCGGCTCGAAGCGCGCGGAGTCCGCCTCGTGTGCGACACGAGCACGTGGACGATGCAGGCGAAGATCCGCGACGCCTCACTGCAGAAGATTCCGTACACGCTCGTCGTCGGCGAGAAAGAAGCCGCGGTGGACCAAGTCACGGTGCGCACGTTCGGCAACGAGAAGGCGAAGGCCGACACGATGTCGTTCGACGCGTTCGCGGACAAGCTCGCGGCCGAGTCGCGCTTCCCGTAGCTCGATCAGCGGCGATAGATCGCCCAGGCGACGCAGGGCTCGGGCCGGTTGTCGAGGTTCAAGGTCGCGCTCGCCAGGTCGCGCGCGACGACCAGGTTCACCGCAGTGAACGACTTCGTCGTCGGGGCGGCCGTGGAGTCCTTGCCGCCGCGGAAGCTGAACGTCCACGGCGAGTCCGCGGTGGGCATCACGTCGAGCCCGCCGCGCATGCGGATCACCGGTGACTCGACATCGAGGTCGAATTTGCGGGGCAGCTGCGTGTCGTGGATGCCGACGTGCAACTCGCCATCGCAGCCGAGCTCGACGTACGCCATGCGCGATGCCGTCGAGCACACGGCGATCGTGTCGTCGGGGAGCGCCCGGCACATGTCGTCGAAGCGGTGCACCCAGCCGCTCGTGTGGATCCACTGCTCGCGCAGCATCTCGATCGTGCCGGCCTCCGTCTCGAACGCGCAGGCGAGCTCGCCCTGCTTGCAGCCCGGCGAAGACGCGGCGATGGGCATTCGCTTCGGCAACGCGCGCGCCGTCGCCGTTCGCGGGTGTGCGTGGACGACGCCGCCGACGACGCGGCGGCCACCGTCGACGGTCTGCGTCGCGGCGAGGCCGAGGATGTGGTCCGGCAAGTCGCACAAGAACGCGATCGGCTGGCTCGCACCGTCGACCGTCATCTGCATCTGCGCGGCGTGGGTCAAGCGGAACGGGTCCGCGACCGGCTTCGGCGGCAGCGCTGGCATCGCGGTCGTCGACCCGCAGCTCGCCTCCGCGGGCAGGCTCGGCGGCTCCGTCACCGACGGTGGCGGCGGCGGTTTCGGACATCCAGTGACCAAGGCGAGGACGAACGCGCGGCGCATGACGCAGGTATACGATGGTCGCGTCGGCTTCTGCGATCAGCTGATCGATGACGTCGAGCTTGTACTTCTTGCAGCGATCGCGGATGTGCTCGTTATCCGCCGTCGGGTTCTGTCGCAACAACTCGACCACGTCCGCCTGATCTCTTCGGCCGCCGGCATCGAGCTTCAGTGCCCAAGGCCACGCGCGACGATCGCGATGTGCTCAGCGAGGGCGAAGCGTTCGAGCAGCACGCGCCAGCGTCCGTCCTTCGCGTCCGAGATCGAGTGCATCGTTCATCCGCTGCAGCGCGGACGCGGACACACCGACACGAAGTCTCGACGCGCTCTTGCTCGGCTGCCGAACCAGCAACCGCGGAGGTGTTGGCTTCGGGTCCATGAATCCAGCCTGCAGGCTCGCTTGGATCAAGCTCGGCAGCTCGACCGTCCAAGAAACCCGAATCTTCGTAGGCACATGCGGGATTGAACCGCAGACCCCCACCGTGTCAAGGTGATGCTCTCCCACTGAGCTATGTGCCTTTAGGGGCTCTTTAAGTACGGGATGAACTGGGAGTCGTCAAGATCGCCCGATGAACATCGAGGGCTCCGGCGACCACGAATCAGGAGGGGCGCGCGATCGCGCATGACGGACCGTCGGGTCTACGGGCACCGACCAACACTGAGCGGGAACTGCACACCGGTGAGTGACGGGCGCGTCAGACCAGGATCGTCCCTGTTGGTTGGTTTGCCGCCCAGAAGCGGCGTAGACTTGGACCCTTAGACAACCTTATCGGGCCTCGTCGAGGTCTGATGGATGTACGGGTGAGGCCCTGACATCACTGTCATGGATATCCAGGTCGGACAGACCCTCGACAAGTACGAGCTGCTCGAACGAGTCGGGCAAGGCGGAATGGCGATCGTCTATCGAGGCATCGATCGATCGCTGAAACGCGTCGTCGCGATCAAGGTCTTGCACAAGCACCTCGCGGACTATCAGGAGGCGCGTGATCGCTTCGAGCGCGAAGCGCAAGCGGTCGCGAAACTGCGCCACGAGAACATCCTCGAGATCTTCGACTTCAGTGCGAAGCCGGAGTCCGAGGCGTACATCGTCACCGAGTTCATCGACGGGCAGACGCTCAAGCAGGTCATCACCGCGAGACCGATCGCCTATCCGGAGGTCGGCGCGATGCTGATCCTCCAGGTCGGCCGCGCGCTCGCCCATGCACACGCGGGCGGCATCCTGCACCGCGACGTGAAGCCCGAGAACATCATGATCCGCTCGGACGGGGTCGTGAAGCTGATGGACTTCGGCATCTCGCACATGGTCGACCTCGAGCGCCTCACCGTGACGGGCCAGTTGCTCGGCTCGCCGGCGTACATGGCGCCGGAGCACGTCGAGGGGCGGCCGCTCGACTTCCGCACCGACGTGTTCGCGCTCGGCATCGTCCTCTACCAGCTGTGCGTCGGGAAGCTGCCGTTCGAGGGCAAGAACCCGCACGAGGTGCTCAAGCGCATCGCCGAGTGCCGGTTCACCGATCCGCGCACCGCGAACCCGCGCATCGGCAACCGGCTCGGTCGCGTCATCCTTCGCGCGATGGCGCGCGAGCCTGCCGATCGTTATGCGGCCATCGGCGAGATGGTGACGGCGCTCGAGGGCTACCTCGAAGAGAGTGGCATCGCGGTCGACAAGCTCGCCGGCGAGCTCGCGCGCTACTTCGCGGGTCCGGGTGCGTACGACCAGGCGCTCAACGCGCGACTCGTCGACCACCTCTCGCGGCGCGGCTCCCAGCTCCTCGCGAAGGACGAACGTGCGGCCGCTCTCGACGTGTTCGATCGCGTGCTCACGCTCGATCCGAAGAACGAGAAGGTGCTCGCGATCCTCGACGGGCTCAATCGCCGGCAGCTGTGGACGCGGCTCGCGATGGTCGGCGGTGTGGCCGTCGTGATCGGCGGAGGAGCGTTCTTGATCCACAAGAAGACCGAGCCGCCGGGCGCCGAGTCGGCCGCGGTCACCGAGCCGAGCACGCCGATGTGGACGCACCGCCTGGTGCAGACGTCGCACGACGATCAGCCCCCGCCGATTCCCGTCGACGACGCAGTGGTGGCAGTCGGCTCGAATGGAAACGGCAACAACGGTGCTGGACCGAACCGACCGGCGATTCCCGACGCGGGCGTCGCGGAGCCAAAGCCACAGACGTTCGAGGTGACGGTCGACGCGTACCCGCCACAAGGCACCGAGATCGATTTCGGCGATGGCACCTGGATCAAGTTCAGCCCCGGGATGACGCGCACGCTCTCCGTACGGACGAAGGTGCGCGCGAAGAACCCGTGCTGCATCGTCGACGAGCAAGATGTCGCGTTCGGGCAGGCGCAGGTGAAGTTCGTACTGAACTTCCGCCCCGCGTCGATCACGCCGCGGTGCGCGGACACGTCGGTCATCGTGTCGGTCGGTGGACGCCAAGCCAGCCTCGATCAGCGCGTGATGGTCACGTTCGAGAGCACGTTCGAGACAGAGACTCGCAAGGTGGAGTTCACGACGCCCGAGGGGAAGTACCCTGCCAAGATGGTGACGCTGAAGCCGGGCGACGCGAAGGACGTGAAGTGCGACGAGTAGCTACCTCACACGAGTCGGCGGCCCGACGGGCATCGAGACTCGGCCGGGCCGATGTCACGTCACGCGAGGCGTCGTGCGCGTAGCGATCGCGCTGATCGTTGCTTCGCTCGCTGCGACGAGCGTCGCATTCGCGTCGCCGTCGGGCGAGCTCGACAAGGGCCGTCTCAGCTTCAAGGCGCGCGACTACGACTCGGCGATCAAGTCGCTGAACTTCGTGCTCTATCCGGAGCCGCAGCTCACGCGCGCGAACGAGCTCGTCGAGGCGTACATCTTGTTCGCAGCGTCGCTGTACGAGACTGGCAATCGCGAGCGCGCACGGCGCGAGTTCCAGCAGGCGTTGCAACTCGAGCCCGATCGCTCGATCAGCACGCTGCAGTTCTCCGACGGGGCGGTCCGCCTGTTCGACGACGTGAAGACGGAGCTCGCGGCGCAGAAGCGACGGCAAGACGAGGCGAAGCGGATCGCGGAAGCGAAGGCCGCGATCGAGGCGTACAAGAAGTCACTCGTGGTCTACGAGGCCACGCCCTTCGGCTACAACTTCCTGCCGTTCGGCATCGCGCAGTTCTCGCAGAAGCGCTACGTGCGGGGAACGTTGTTCGCGGCGGGCCAGGTCGCGACGCTCGCGACGAACGTATCGATCTACGTGTACCTCGTCGGCACGTATGGATTCACGAACGAGCGCGTGCCGCGGAGTGATGGTCTCCGCGTGCGGCGGTTGCAGCAGTTCCAGATCGGAACGGGGGTCGCGTTCCTCGGGCTGTACGGCCTGTCGATCTTCGACGCGATCCGTCACTACAAGCCGCGCTTGCGCGTCGAGGGCGACGACTCGCTGATCCCCGAGGATCTGCGCGAGCAGAACGACACGCCCACGCCGAAGAAGACGAACCGCAAGCTACGGAAGGTCTCGTTCGTCGACCGCGTCGTCGATCGGCTCGGGAGTCTGCAAGTTGCTCCGATGTTCACCGACGAGAGTGTCGGCATCGGAATCGGTTGGGAGAACGAATAATGCCGTCACTTCGCCTCGCTTCACCGGGCCATCCGCCGATGGTCTACAGCCTTCACCCCGACAAGAAACTCACGTCGATCGGCAGCTCGCGAGAGAACGATATCGTGCTGCCCGATCCGCTCGTCCAGGACGGGTTTGCGATCCGGTTCGACGGGCAGATCTATACGGTGCTCGCGCTGAAGAAGACGGACTTCGTCGTCAACGGAAAGAAGCGCGGCAAGCACAAGCTGTCCCACGACGACCGGATCGTGATCGGCAGCTGCGAGCTGCGCTTCGTGATGATCGACGAGAGCGCGCCGCGCGAGGACGAGGCCGCCGAGACCATCGCCGACATCGACGCGTACACGAAACTGTACGAATTCAGCGAGCGGCTGATCCACCAGCGCGATCTGGGAGAGCTGCTCGATGCGTTGATGGACGCGATCGTCGAGATCACGAACGCCGACAAGGGATTCCTCGTGCTGCTCGAGGGAGAGACGGTCGACGTGAAGGTCGCGCGCAACCTGAACAAGGAGAACATCGCGGACGCGGTCGGGCAGCTGTCCGACTCCATCGTCGCGAAGGTGATCCGTACGCGCAAGCCGGTGATCGTCTCGGACGCCATGCGCGACGACGAGTTCGCCGCGGCCAAGAGCGTGATGCAGCTGAAGGTCAGCTCCGTCATCTGCGTGCCGCTGCTCGACAAGGGCCGACTGATCGGCCTCATCTACGTCGGCAACGACTCGATCCGCGATCTGTTCCAGGCGGACACGCTGCGCGTACTGAGCGTGTTCAGCGCGCAGGCGTCGCTGATCGTCGCCAACGCGCTCTTGCTCAACGAGATGCGCGTCGATAACAAGCGCCTCCACGAGCGGCTCGAACAGTTCCGGTTCGGCGAGATCGTCGGCACGAGCCCGCCGATGCAGCAAGTGTTCCGCAAGGTCGAGAAGATCAGCGCGACGGACATCTCGGTGCTGATCACGGGCGAGACAGGCACCGGCAAGGAGCTCATCGCACGCGAGATCCACAACCGCTCGCCGCGCACGGGCAAGCCGTTCGTGACGATCAACTGTGGCGCGATTCCGGAGAACCTCCTCGAGAGCGAGCTATTCGGTCACGTGAAGGGCGCGTTCACCGGCGCGGTCGCGAACAAGCAGGGCAAGTTTCAGGCGGCCGACGGCGGCACGTTGTTCCTCGACGAGATCGGCGAGATGCCGATCGAACTGCAAGTGAAGCTCCTGCGCGCGATCCAGGAGAAGGTCGTGTTCCGCGTCGGCGACACACGGCCGGAGACGGTCGACATCCGCATCGTCGCCGCGACGAACCGCGAGCTCGAGAAGGAGATCGCGAATGGCCGGTTCCGCGAGGACCTCTACTACCGGCTCAACGTGGTCAACGTCGAGCTGCCGCCGCTGCGTACGCGCGGCGACGACGTGCTCGTCATCGCGCGCTATCTCTTGTCGCGTTACTCGCGCGAATACGACGCGAGGGTGAAGGGCCTGTCGCCGAACGCAGCCGTCGCGATTCGCAAGCACAACTGGCCGGGCAACATCCGCGAGCTCGAGAACCGCATCAAGAAGGCGATCGTGCTATGCGAATCGACCGTGATCGGGCCCGACGACCTCGGACTGACGGGCGACGCGTTGCCGCAGATCCTCACGCTCGCGGAGGCGAAGGACAAGTTCCAGCGCGACTACATCAACGAGGTGCTCGCGCTCAACAACGGCAATCGCACGAAGACCGCCCGCGACCTCGGCGTCGATCCGCGCACCGTGTTTCGCCACCTCGAAAAGGAAGGCGAGCCCGGCGACAACTCGGAGAGCGCATGAGCGCTTCCAGAACCGTGATGGATGCCCTAAACGCTCCACCCCACCCATGACAGCCATGTCCGATCCACGACGTCTCCCCCAACCTGCGCTCGAGGTTAACCACCTGATATCACGAGGAGGATCTGCGGTGGTGCATCGCGTGCATGGGGGTGGATCGCGCGTGCGTTTGCTTGGCCTTGTTACGGTATCCATGACCGGTTGCGTTCTGCCGCCCACCTTGTCCGTCGACACGTCGGACGGTGGCGTGAACTCGCCACCAGCGATCACCGCCGTGCGTGCGTCCGATCAGGAGCTTCCGGAAGGCGAGACCGTGAACTTCGAGACGGGCATCAACGCCGGCATGATGAGCATCGCGCTTGTCGATACGGATGTCATCGACACCCTCTACGTGAGCCTCTTCGTCGATTACTCGGTCAGCGACCCGACGCCTCCGCGCGCGACGTGCACCGCGGCATCGACGGGCACATCGCAGCGCACCGCAGGGTGTGACCTGACCGCGCTGTGCACGGACTTCGACGTGCAGCACCCGGGACGCTATCTGACCGTCCAGGTGTTCGACCGCCCGCTCGCGGAGGCGGGTGCCCCACGCTTCAAGCTCATGCTCGGCGAGAACGGCATGACCACGAGCCGCGGATACCTGCTCAACTGTCAGGATCCTGCATGACGGCCCGCCAGGTGCTTGCCCTCGCGCTATTGCCGGCGTGCCTCACGGTCCCCGAGGCGCCGAAGCCGGAGTGCGTGACCACCGAAGACTGCCAGGGCGTCGAGGTCTGCGAGGACGGGACCTGTTGGGGTGATCCGCCGGCGGGCGAGTTCGCGTTCGTGCTCTCGCCGCCGATGGATCGGCCCAGACTTGTCTCGCGCGAGATCCGCATGGGGACGATTCTGACTAACGGACGCATCGACGGGCTCATGTTCGAGAAGCCCGTCAAGCTCGACGGACGGCTGAGCACGCTCTGCACCCCACCGCTCGAGTGCGATCGGGCGATGCTCGACGCGAGCGTCACGATCACGCGCGCGTCGTTGTTCGAAGGCGGCCCCGGGTTCCGCCTCGTCACGATGACGGCACTCGACAACGACGGTCCCAAGTTCGACGTCGACCTGCCGCCCGGCGATCCGGACGTGCCGTACACGATCACGATCGTTCCGATGCCGCGTGCCGATAGCCCCGCGACCAGCAGCACGCGACTGGCAGAGGTCGTCCCGCCGATGCGCTTCCAGATGCCCGTCCTCGTCGACACGACGAAGACGCTCGCGCTCGGTGGGCTCTCGCTCGCGACCGTCGAGGGGACGCTGCTCGCGTCGGCCGGCGGCGGCCTCGAGGACTACCGTGTCGTCGCGATGGGGCGATGGGAGGAAGACGCGCCCTCGACCGAGGTCTCGACCGTCGCGTACACGGCGTCGACGGGTGCCTTCCGGCTGACGCTGTCGCCGGATCTCGTCGGCAGTGTCGACATCGTCGCGCGGCCGTCCGACTCGACGAGTGGCCGCCCGACGTTGCACTTGCTCGATGTGCCCACCGCGATCGGCGTGCAACGCACGTTGACCGAACCCGCCGGGCTCGGGAACACGATCGCGAAGACGATCGCGATCATGGGCAAAGAGACGAGCGGCGCGCCGAAGGCGGTCGTCGGAGCGCGGGTGCGGGTCTCCGCGTTGATCGGCTCCGCGAGCCAGGGCACGGCGGGGTTCGTCGCCGAAGGGACCACCGACGACGCCGGCCGTGTCGTACTCAACGTGCTCGACGGCGACGCCATCTGGAACGAATACCGCCTCGAGGTGGTGCCACCTGCGGGATCGACGGTGGGGGCGATCTACGACCAGCCGTTCGCCATGACGGACACCGAGGTCCAGCTCCCGAAGCGCACGCTCGTCACCGGCGTCATTCGCGACGTCACGGGAGCGACGCTCGCGGGCGTCACCGTGACGGCGCGCCCGGCCCTGCGCTTCGTGTGGTCCCTCGACGACAAGCCGCAGACATTCTTGAACTCGTTGCCGCTGTCCACGGCCGTCACCAACAACGACGGCATCTTCTCGCTCTTCGTGGATCCGACGATCGACGAGATCTGGGGCTACTACGACCTCAACCTCGACCCGGCGCGGTCGACAGGGTTCCTCGAGCGCGCTCCGACGTGGGTCAAGGCCGAGATCGAGATCCCGCGGGATGCTCACGAGCAGGTCTCCTTGGGCGACATCCCGTTGCCCGACGCCGCGTTCGTGCACGGCCTCGTCGTCGACCACGACGGCAACACCGTCAAGGATGCGGAAGTGAAGGTGTTCCGCAAGAATAGCTACGCCGAGATGGTGTGCGACAGCGTCCGGAACGCGCCCAAGCCCTGCCCGACCCCGGCCCTGCTCCTCGGCCGAGACGCTGCGAGCGCGACCGGAATGGTCGAGTTGACGTTGCCTCGCTAGACGACTAAGGTCTGCGCGAATCACAGAATCCGCGTAGACGCTTCACGATTGCATCGAAGACCGCCCTATGGGGCAGCCACCGCCGACGTCGGCCGTGCCTGCGAATCCCCAGGTGACCCGGTCCCGACCAGGTGCTCCGACTGGATGTTCGGAGTGACAACCAAAGGTTTTTTCCGAAATGACGAACGAGACTGCGTCGCACGAAAATGGTGCGACGGACCTGGCCGCGATCGCGGCTGTGACTGCCCACGATCCAACCACGGATGCCACCGGCGCGGCTGATGCGCCCGCGGTCGAGACCCCGGCGGAGCCGAAGCCGCCGAGCTTCGACGACTTCGCGCTCCACCCCGACATCAAGCAGGCGCTCGATGACATGGGGTACTTCCAGCCGACCGCTGTCCAGTCGGCGGTGTTCGGCCCGGTGTACGAAGGCAAGGACCTCATGGTCCAGTCGCGCACCGGCACCGGCAAGACCACGGCGTTCGGTCTGCCGATCCTGTCCAAGCTCGTCCCGACGCATCGCCAACCGCAGGCGCTGATCCTCGCGCCGACACGCGAGCTCGCGCTGCAGGTCGCCCGCGAGCTGACCAACGTCGGCAAACACCGCGGCATCGTCGTCGAGGCGATCTACGGCGGCGCGCCGATCGGAAAGCAGATCACGAACCTCCGCAACGGCGTCCATGTTGTCGTCGGAACGCCCGGCCGCGTCCTCGATCACATCGGGCGCCGCACACTCGACACGAAGACGATCAACACGTTCGTGCTCGACGAGTGCGACGAGATGTTGTCGATGGGCTTCCTCGAGGACATCGAACGTGTCGTTTCGCACCTGCCCGAGAAGAAGCAGACGCTGCTGTTCTCGGCCACGATGCCCGACGAAGTCGCGCGTTACGCGCGCCGCCACATGGTCGCGCCCGAGCAGCTCTCGCTGTCGCGCGATGGCCAGACCGTCGCAGACATTCACCACGCGTACTACATCGTCAGTGGTATCGCGCGCAGCCGCGATCTGCTCAAGGTGATCTACTCCGAGGAGCCGGACAGCGCGATCATCTTCTGCAACATGCGCGACGAAACCACGATGGTCGCGAAGTTCCTGCAGAAGCAGGGTCTCGACGCCGAGCCGTTGTCGAGCGACCTCTCGCAGAACGACCGCGAGCGCGTCATGAATCGCATGAAGCAGAAGAACCTGCGGTTCCTCTGCGCCACGGATGTCGCCGCGCGCGGCATCGACATCTCCAACCTCTCGCACGTGATCAACTACTCGGTGCCCGACTCGCCCGAGGTCTACGTACACCGCACCGGCCGCACGGGCCGCGCCGGCAAGAAGGGCACGGCGATCTCGCTCGTGGGCCCGCGCGAGCTCGGAAACTTCCGCTTCGTGCGCCTCACCTTCGGCCTCAAGCCCGAGGAGCGCGTGCTGCCGAAGGACGAGATCTTCATCGGCAAGCTCAAGGTCGCGCTGCCGCCTGTCGGCGTGCCGCAGCCGCCCGACCCGGTGCAGATCCTGATCCGCGGCGTGTCGGCGACGCCGACGGAGCTCGAGACGAAGATCTTCGAGAAGCTCTACTCGACCGCGAACGGCAAGCGCGTGCTGGCCGCACTGGTCGCCGAGAAGCTCGACAAGTTGTCGACCAAGGCGCGCCCGAAGCGCGAGCGCCCGGAGCGCATCGAGCGTCCCGAGGGCGACGGTGGCGAGGAGCGGCCGGTCGATCGCGTCGGCGGTGAGGACCGCCCGCGTCGCTTCGATGGCGAGCGTGGTGGCGAGCGCGGTGGCGAGCGCGGTGGCGAGCGCGGTGGGGAGCGCGGTGGCGACGACCGCCCACGTCGCTTCGATCGCGACGGTGGTGGCGGAGACCGCCCGCGTCGCTTTGATGGCGAGCGTGGGGACCGCCCGCGTCGCTTCGATGGCGAGCGTGGTGGCGAAGACCGCCCGCGTCGCTTCGATCGCGACGGTGGTGGTGGGGACCGCCCACGTCGCTTCGATCGCGACGGCGAGCGCGGTGAGCGCGGCGACCGTCCGCGTCGCGAGGATCGCCCGGCCGAAGGTGCCCCCGACGCTGCCAGCGCCGACGCGCCGCGCCCCGACGCGCCGCGCCCCGAAGGCGAGCGCCCGCGTCGCGAAGACGGCGACCGTCCGCGTCGCGAAGACGGCGACCGTCCGCGTCGCGAGGACGGCGACCGTCCGCGTCGCTTCGACGGCGAGCGTGGCGACCGTGGCGACCGTGGCGACCGTGGTGACCGCGAGCGTCGTCCGTGGGGCGAACGCGGGGAGCGTCAGCGCGGGGAACATGGCCAGACCATGCGCTTCGAACGTCGCGACGGTGCTCTGGTCGAGGCTCCGCCGGCGGCCGAAGGGACCGAGGCGCCTGCCGAGGCTGCGGCCGAGAACACCGAGCGCACCGAGCGCACCGAGCGCCCCGAGGGTCGCGATCGTGACCGCGGCGAGCGCGGCGACCGCGATCGTGGAGACCGTGGCGATCGTCGCGATCGCTTCGAGAGCCGCGACCGCGGTGATCGTGGTCGCGACCGCGATCGGGACCGCCCGCGTCGTGATCGTGATCAGAACGAGACGATCGCCGAGATCCGCACCGAGGATGCACCACCCGCCGTGGTGACCGAGGCGGCCGAGCCGACCAAGGTCGACGACGTGGCGGCGCGCGCCCTCGAGCGCGCAGATCGCGGGAGCGACAAGAAGACCAAGAAGAAGGAAGTGACGACGGAGACGCGCGAGTTCTGGGAGACGTGGGCGGAGGAGAAGTCAACGCGCACCGAACCCACCGCGGAGGCCGCGACCGACGCACCGCCGGACGCCGCGACCGAGGCACCGGCCGAAGCGGCGCCCGAAGCGGCGCCCGAAGCTGCGACCGAGCGCCCACGCCGTGACCGCGGCCGTGGCCGTGACCGTGGCGACCGCGCCGAGCGCGGAGAGAAGCGCCGCGAGAAGGCGGAAGTGATGGACAAGTCGAAGACCGAGCGCCGCCCCAAGCGGGACACCGCCATCACCGCGCCTCCCGTCGCGAGCACCGACGCGCAGGCCCGCCTGTTCATCAGCCTCGGCAAGAAGCACGGCGTCTCTGCCGAGGACCTGCGCGCGCTGCTCGCGGGGCCGATCGGCGGCGACACCGCCCGCATCGGCTCGGTGAGCCTCCGCGACTCGCACGCGCATGTTCGCGTGCCCGAGGAGACGGTCGCCCCGATCATCGAGGCGCTCAACGGCACGCAACACAACGAGCACGAAGTCACCGTCGAGCGCGCTCGCGCCTGACGACATCGTTCCGAACGGACACGAGGGCCTGGCGAGGCGCCGGGCCCTCGGCCGTTTCGGGCTACCCGCGCATCGCTTCGACCGGCGAGACGAGGGCGGCGCGAATCGCTGGAACGATGCCGCCGAGGAGCCCCATGATCATCGCGAAGATCAACGAGCCGATCACGATCCCGGGCGTCGCGCGGAACGTGATGACGATCTCGGAGAACGTCGCCCAGTTCATCGTCGGGAAGCTGACGAGCGCGAGCAGCTGGACCAGCACGAGGCCGAACGCCCCCCCGAGCAGCGACAGCATCACCGCTTCGATGACGAACGAGAACAGGATCGCGAGCTTCGAGAAGCCGAGCGCGCGCAGCGTTCCGATCTCGCGCGTGCGATGGGCCACCGCCGCGTTCATCGTGATCACGGCTCCGATCATCGCGGCGATCGAGAACAGGATGGAGATCGCGATGCCGAGGCCCATGAGGAAAGACGAGGTCTGCTCCGAGGCGGCCTTGAAGTACTCGTCTTCGCGCTGGACCTTCAGGTTCAGCCGCTTGTCCGCTTCGATCGCCGCGCGATAGCCCTCGAACGCCGAGGCGCTCGTCAGGCGCACGCGCGCCGACGAGACTGCGGACTCGCGGCCCACCGCGCTCCGGATGGCGTCGACGTCGCCCCACACCTCCGACTCGTACGACGTGCCGTTCGCCTCGAACTCGCCGACCACCTGGACCGGCCGGTTGCGGCGAAGGTCGAAGCTCTGGCCGATCGTTAGGTTTTTGAACCTGCCGCGGATTCCTTTGCCGACGATGACCTCGTTGGTTCCCGGTGTGGGCGCGCGACCGGCGATGATCTTGGCCTCGGGGCGGAACTTCATGCCGTCGGCCGGCATGGCGCGGATGAGGACGTTCGAGATGCCACTGCCCTCGGTGATCTCCGCGGTGACGATGAGCACGACCTCGCCGATGACGCCGCCGCCCGGTGCACCCGTCGCGACCGCCGAGTTGCCGCGCAGCATGCTGAGCGCGTCACCCGTGATCGAGCTCGACAGCTCGGCGTCGGCACCCTTGCGGAGCACGATCGCCGTGTCGGTGCGGCCGCTCTGACCGAGCGCGCGGTCGACGCCCTCGCCGAGCATCAGAGCAGCGGCCAGAACGAACACGACGAGCGCAATGCCGGTGGCGGTCGCGAACGTCGTGACCTTGCGAACGAACAGGCTGCGAATGTTGTATCGGATGGGCACCATCAGCCGACCCTCCTGAGTGCATCGGTGACGCGGTTGCGCGTCGCGAGATAGGCCGGGATGACACCCGCGACGAGCCCGAGGCCCATGACGAGGCCGAACGCCTTGGCCATCACCACGGGAGGCGTTCGGAAGTACGGCAGCATCGACGCCATCGCGCTGCTCTCGATCGCCGGTCCGGCGAGCATGTTGATCAAGACGAACACCATCCCGAGTCCGATCAACCCACCGAGCGCCGCGAGCAGCAGCGCTTCGCCGAGGATGAAGCGGAACACCGTTCCCGACGAGAAGCCGATCGCGCGCAGGACGCCGTATTCGTGCGTGCGCTCGCGTACGCTCATCGCGATCGTGTTCGCGAGGATGAGCGTCATGATCAAGAGGATCACGATCGCCACGACATCGAACGCCGTCAGCACGGCGCCGAACGCGCCGATAAACGACAGGTTAAACGCCTGCTCGCTCATCGTCACCGTCTGGTCGTCCCGATCGTCGAACATTTTATCGATCGCGCGCGACGCCTCCGCGCTGCTGGTGCTGCCGGCGATCCGCGTCATGACCCAGCCGATCTGGTCTTTGGTCATCGCCGCGCGCGGATCGTTGTTCAGAAAGTCCCAGCGCAAGATGAGCGAGTTGCGATCCACCGTGCGGCGGTTCGGCAAGTACAGCCCGATGACCTTGAACTCCCAGTCGGGTGCTTCGCCGGACGTGTAGATGCCACTCGTGATCATCAGCTTGTCGCCCGCCTTCACGCCGAGCGTCCCCGCGAGCTTGTCGCCGAGGATCACCCCATTGGGTGTCTGCTTCCATTCCTCGAGGATCGCCGGCTCGACGATCATGTCGTCGAAGACGTCGAACCACGAGTTGTGGTCGACCGCGAAGCCCGCGAAGAACGGCAACCGCTCCTTGGGATCTTTCGCGTCGAACCAGTTTGCCCAGGTCGCCTTGGTCACGCCGGGCACAGCGCGCACGTTGTCGATGTAGCGTTTGGGCAGCTGCATCGTGAGCGACACTTTGTGCCGTGTCGCGAGGCGGTCCGCCATCGCGTCGTCCGCGGCAGCCATGAACGCGACGTCCACCGTCTTGATCGTGCAAAAGATCAGCACCACGAGCGCGATGGCCGACAGCGTCAGGATCGTTCGCCACACCCTGCGCGTCAGGTTGCGGGCTGGATAGGTCAGCCGGTTCACTGCAGTGCACCCTTGTCCAGCTTGCGCTGAACCTTTGCCTTCTCGGCCGCGGCCGGATCGTGCGTGACCATGAAGATCGTCTTGCCGAGCTCCTTGTTCAGCTTGTCGAGCAACACGAGCACGTCATCCGCGCTCTTGCGATCGAGGTCACCGGTCGGCTCGTCCGCGACGATGATCTTCGGATCGTTCACGATCGCACGCGCGATCGCCACGCGTTGCTCCTGACCGCCCGACAGCTGGCGCGGATAGTGATCCATGCGATCGGAGAGACCGACGACCTTGAGCGCGGTCTCGACACGCTTCTTCCGATCCGCACCGCTGAGGTTCGTCAACAGAAGCGGCAGCTCGACGTTCTGTGCGGCCGTGAGCACCGGGATCAGGTTGAACGACTGGAATACGAAGCCGATGTTCTCGGAGCGCCACTTAGCGAGCGCACCGTCGGACATGCGCGTCAGGTCCTGCCCCGCCACGCGGATCTCGCCGCTCGACGGACGGTCGAGGCCCGCGATCAGGTTCAGTAGCGTCGACTTGCCCGAGCCCGAGGGACCCATCAGCGCTTCGAACGCCCCCGACGGAACATCGAGGTCGAGCTTGTCGAGGACATGGATCGGCTCTTTGCCGCGATAGAACGTCTTGGACACGCCCTTCAGCGTGACGATGCGCTCCGGCATGTCGGCGGCTTTGCGATACGGCGTCTCCTTCGTCGGCGAGACCTTCTCGGTGTCGTCGGACTTCGCGTCGTTGGCTGCGTCTGCTTCGCTCATGTCTTCTCCTTCACCTTCTTGCCGTCTGTCAGATCCGCGGGCGGATCGAGAACGACCTTGGTTCCTGCTGGAAGTGGGGTCTCCAGCTCGCGACCCCCGGCGAACGGCTGGCCGACCTTGACGTTGGTCTGGCGCACGTACCCGTCGTTGAAGACGAACACGACGTCACCACCGCCGCGCTGCACGACCGCGTTCGCTGGCACGACGAGCTTGGGCGGCGCCTTGCGAGCTTGGTCGCTGATCGGCTCCTCGAGGAAGCTCACCCGTGCCGCCATCTCGGGAAGGATCACGAGCGGCTTCTCGCCGGCCGTTCCCGACCCGGCCATCGCCGGCGGGACGGCGCCGGAGCCGGCCATTGCCTGCGGGACGGGGCCCGAGCCGGTGGCGCTCGCGGGAGCCTTTGCAGTGCTCGTGAGCTCGCGCAGGTTGTCGAATGCGATCTTCACCGGCACGGTGGCCTTGGCGCGGTTGACGCGACGTCCGACCTCTTTCACCTTGCCGCCAAGTCGGCGGGACGAATACGCGTCGAGGATGATCTCGGCCGGGTTGCCCTCGGCGACCTGATCGAGCTTGCTCTCCGGCACGTCGACCTCGACGACGAGCGACATCATGTCGACGACTTCGACGACGCCGGGCGTCCCGAACCCGGGTGCGACGCCCTCGCCTACCTCGACGAGCTTGTCGACGACGGTCCCGGCGATCGGCGAGATGATCAGATAGCTCCCCAGCTGGATCTCGAGGCTGCGCGACTCCGCGTCCGCGGCCGCCGCTTCGGCCTCTGCAGCTTTGACCGACGCGCGCAGCGATGCGACGCGCGCGATCATGTCGTCGACGCCGGAGCGCGGGATCACACCGCGGTCGGCGAGCGGCGTGTCGCGCTTCAGCGTCACCTCGAGCTCGGCGACGTTGGCCTTCGCGATCTGCACGCGCGCCCGCGCGGACGCCGCACGCGCCCGCGCCGATGCGATCGCGCTCTTGTGATCCACGTCTTCGAGCCGCGCGACCTTGTCGCCCTGCGCGATCACGCTGCCTTCTTCGACGAAGATCTCCGCGATGCGCCCGGGGACCTTCGCGGCGACTTTGGCCGAGACGAGCGCGACCACGTAGCCGGTCGCGGTCAGCCTGACCTGCCCCTGTGCGGGCGACACCATCGAGATCTCGCCGGTCTTCAGCTCCTGGGTCGTCAGCACGGCCTTGAGCCGCGGGACGACCAGGAAGTAGACGGCTGCCACCCCGCCCGCGAGGAGCGCCACGATCAACAGTGTGCCGGTGAGCGATCGCCGCGGTCGTTTCGGCGAGCGATCGATCTTCAACGACGCGAGATCGTGCGAGAGCTGGTCGTTCACGACAGGGGCAACCATGCCTGCACTCCGGAAGCGAGTAAAGCGACGCTTCGTGAAGAACCCTCGTGGATCCGTGACCGTGTTGGGATTCCTGACACACGTCGATCGCGCGTCGCTTCTCCGTACAGCCGCGACCGAGACCGCCACGCAGTTCCGCGTGTTTCTGCCACCACGCGCCGCGACCGGTGCGAGACGCGCGCCAAACGAGAGCGGTCGCGACTAGCGTGGACGCCGCTCGACGAAACGCACGATCATCTCGGCGGCGTCGAGCGCGATCTGCATCGTGTCGACGTCGGGGCGCTCGGTCGCGGCCTGGATCATCCCCTCGGCGGCATGGACGATCACGAACGCGGCCGTGCGCACGTTCGTCACCTCGATGTCGTCGCGCTTTGCCATGAACGCGGCGATCAACTCGACGTGCTGATCCATCCAGCGGCGATAGCGCTCCCACACACCAGCGGCGGTCCGTGCATCGATCAATGCGCGATGGATCGGTCGCTGATTCCGCTGCGCCTCGAGCACTGCCCCGCCGATACGCGCGATCACCGTGCGAATCGGTTGGTCTACGTTCGCCTCGAGCGCGGCGCGTACACGGGTGAACGTGTCGTCGGCATAGCGATCCTGGACCGCGCCGACCAACGCCTCCTTGTTCGGGAAGTACTGGTAGAGGCTTCCGATGCTGACGCCCGCGAGCTCGGCGACGTGGTTGGTCGTCAGGCGATCGAGTCCATCGCGCTCGAGGATCTGCACGACCGCGTCGAGGATCGCGTCGACCGTCGCGGCGCCGAGCTGGCTGCGCGGAAGCTTGCGGGGGGACGTCAGGGGTCGTTTGCGAGCCAGCATGGTCTTCGTCGTGTGAACAACGTGCGAGTTGACCTTCCTCACCTCGACTGCAGTGAGGGTCCGATGCCGCGACATCCTGCGACTGCTTCGCTTGACCGACTACACGATCAGCCACTGAGGCGCCGACATGTCACGATCGACGCGCCTACGACACTGACCGCCGACCACATTGCGTCGTAACAGCGGGAGGTTGCCGTCTACGCGCTCGACGCATCCACACGGTTGACGCGGCACGTCGTTTGCTTTCGGCGAGAGCACAAATCTCGCCTATTGGAGTCCACTTGATGTTGTCTGTTCGCTCACTGTCCTTGCTCGCACTCTGTTCCTTCGCCGCCTGCGCGAACGAAAAACCCACGCTCGACGAGTCGTCGCTCTCCGCGTTCGACATCGACGACGCGAAAGAGGACTCCCTCAAGTCGCCCACCTTCAAGGGCACGGTCGAGATGGGCTCGGTCGCCAATGGCCGCGTCACCAAGACCAAGGCGTTCCACGCCTACGACTACACGTACGAAGGTCAGTCGGGCCTCGTTCGCCTCGATCTCAAGAGTGTCGTCGGTGACGACCTGTTCCTCGCGGCCTACAAGCGCAAGAACAACAAGTGGCAGTTCGTGAAGCTCAACGACGACTGCGGCGATGGCACGCTCAACTCGTGCATGTTCGTCGACGCCACGGGCGGTACGAGGTACCGCTTCGTCGTCACCACGTTCGACGCGATCATCGGCCAGCCGGTCGCCGCTAACTACGAATTCTCCGTTACGTGCAAGAACGGTGATTGCCTCCAGCGCGCGTGCGGCGGTCTCCTTGGCCTTCCGTGCAACGAAGGCGAGTACTGCAACTACGAGCGCGACGCGATCTGTGGCGCTGCTGATGCGACCGGCACCTGCGCGCCCATCCCGCAGGACTGCTCGCAGTTCCCGCGTGCCGTCTGTGGATGCGACGGTCAGACGTATCTCAACGCGTGCCTTGCCGGTGCGGCGGGTGTCAGCGTCGCCTCCGACGGTGTCTGCCCCACGGTCGCGTGTGGCGCTCGCGCTGGCGACACGTGCAACCCGGCCGAGTACTGCGCCTACGAGCCCGGTGAATACTGCGGACAGGCCGATGCGCAGTCGACCTGCCAGCCGCGCCCGGAGGCATGCACGCAGCAAGTCGATCCGGTCTGCGGGTGCGATGGCACCACGTACAGCAACGCGTGCGCGGCGAACGCGGCCGGCACGGGCGTGTTCAGCACCGGCGCTTGCCAGTAGTCGTTGGTTTCCGAATGAAGCGCTCGCTGCGGCGGGCACTTTTCGTTTCCGGCTCGTCGATGAATTCGGTTTCGGCTCGTCGCGTAAGTTGACGATCAGCTGTCAGGATTTCCCGCCCTGCCCGATCGCCGGCCACTCCATGCCTTGACGACTGAACACTTGCTCCGTAGGGTGCGGTCCCTATGGCTCGCAGCTCGTTGGGTCCCGGTCGCCATACCCCCGAACGCGAGCCCGATGAAATCGTTATCGAAGGTGCCCGCGAGCACAACCTGATCGTCGATCGCCTCGAGCTGCCGAAACATCAGCTCGTCGTGATCACCGGTCCGTCGGGCTCGGGCAAGTCGAGCCTCGCGTTCGACACGCTCTACGCGGAGGGACAGCGGCGCTACGTGGAGTCGTTGTCGGCGTATGCGCGCCAGTTCCTCGGCCAGATGGAGAAGCCGAAGTACGAACGCATCCGCGGCCTGTCGCCGACGATCGCGATCCAGCAGAAGAGCGCCTCGTCGAACCCGCGATCCACCGTCGGCACGATCACCGAGATCTACGACTACCTCCGCGTCCTGTACGCGCGCGCCGGAGAGCAGCGCTGCTACAACTGCGGCGGCCCCGTCGGTGCGCGCACCGCGGGAGAGATCGTCGACGAGCTAGCAGGGCTGCCGGACAAGTCGCAGGTCACGCTGATGGCGCCCAAGGCCGAGAACCGCAAGGGCGAGTTCCGCGAGTTGTTTGCCGAGCTGCGCAAGGCCGGCTTTGTCCGCGTACGGATCGACGGCATGATCGTCCGCCTCGAGGACGTCGACGCCCTCGAGAAGCAGAAGAAGCACTCGATCGAGCTCGTGATCGATCGAGTGACGATCAGCGCGAAGGACAAGGGCCGCCTCACCGACAGCGTCGAGACGGCGTTGCGCGAAGGCAACGGCAAGCTGATCGTCGATGTTGCGGGCGAGAAGACGCCGCGCGTGTTCAGCGAAGCGAATGCGTGCCCGAAATGCGGCATTGGCTTCCCGGAGCTGTCGCCGCAGAGCTTCTCGTTCAACTCGCCTCTCGGCATGTGCGTCGACTGCAACGGCCTCGGTGATCGCCTCGCCGCCGACCCGAACCTCGTGATCCCCGACTCCACGCGGTCCATTCGCGACGGGGCGGTCGCGGTGTGGGGCGAAGCGATCGCGAAGGACTCGGGCTGGACGAGCAACATCGTCAAGTCGCTCGCGAAGGCGTTCAAGATCGATCTCGACAAGCCGTGGAACAAGCTCAACGAGAAGCAGCGCGACGTGCTTCTCCACGGCACCGGTGACAAGCGCGTCACCGTCGCGTGGGAGGGCAAACACTCCATGGGCGAATGGGCGATGCGCTACGAGGGCATCCTCGCGCAGCTCGAGCGCCGTCACCGCGAATCGTCATCGGAGCGCACGCGCGCACACTACGAGCAGTTCTTCGCATCGATCCCGTGTGCGTCGTGCCACGGCACTCGCCTGCGCCCCGAGTCGCGCGCGGTGTTCGTGAACCAAAAGCCGATCGTCGACGTGACCGGTATGACCGTGAAGCAGGCGTTCGAGTTCATCTCCACGATGAAGCTGACTGGATCTCGCGCGCAGATCGCCGGAGAGGTGATCAAAGAGATCAAGAACCGGCTCACGTTCCTCCTCGACGTCGGCCTCGACTACCTCACGCTTCATCGCAGCGCCGGCACGCTCTCTGGTGGCGAAGCGCAGCGCATCCGACTCGCATCGCAGCTCGGCAGCGAGCTCTCCGGTGTGCTCTACGTGCTCGACGAACCGTCGATCGGATTGCACCAGCGCGACAACGAGCGCCTGATCCGCACGCTCCATCGCCTGCGCGATCTCGGCAACACGGTCCTCGTCGTCGAGCACGACGAGGCGACGATCGAGGCCGCGGACTGGGTCGTCGATTTCGGTCCGGGCGCGGGACGCCACGGCGGGCGTGTCGTTGCCGAGGGAACCCCCGCGGAGGTCAAGCGCGTCGCTGGCTCCGTGACGGGGCGCTACCTCGCGGGCGTCGAGCGCATCGAGGTGCCGGCGCACCGGCGTGAGCCGTCGAGCTGGGTCAAGTTGACCGGTGCGCGCGAACACAACCTGAAGAACGTGAGCGTCGAGATTCCCCTCGGCGTGATGGTCGCCGTCACCGGCGTGTCGGGCGCTGGCAAGTCATCGCTGATCAACGCGACGCTGCACCCCGCGCTCAATCGCATGCTGCACCGTGCGATGGATCGGGTCGGGCCGTACGACTCGCTCACGGGTCTCGGACAGGTCGACAAGTGCATCGTCATCGACCAGCAGCCGATCGGCCGCACGCCGCGCTCGAACGCAGCGACGTACACGAAGGCGTTCGATGTGATCCGCGAGCTCTACGCGCAGATGCCGATCGCCAAGACCTACGGGTACGAGGCAGGACGCTTCTCGTTCAACGTGAGCGCCAAACAAGGCGGCGGTCGCTGCGAGGCGTGCGAGGGTGCGGGCGTTCGCGAAGTCGAGATGCACTTCCTTCCGAACGTGTTCGTCACGTGCGAGGTGTGCAAGGGCAAGCGCTACAACGACGCGACGCTGCGGGTGACCTACAAGGAGAAGAACATTGCCGAGATGCTCGACACACCGATCGACGAGGCCGCGGTGCTATTCCAGCACCACAAGCAGCTCTCGCGCATCATGTCGACGCTTGTCGACGTGGGCCTCGGCTACCTCTCGCTCGGACAGCCGGCGACCACGCTGTCGGGTGGCGAAGCACAGCGCGTGAAGCTCGCGCGCGAGCTCGCCCGCGTACAGACCGGCCGAACGCTCTACCTTCTCGACGAACCGACGACGGGCCTACACTTCGGCGACGTGAAGAAGCTCCTCGAGGTGCTCGGCCGGCTCGTCGATGGCGGCAACACGGTGCTCGTCATCGAGCACAACCTCGACGTGATCAAGACCGCGGACTGGATCATCGACCTCGGTCCAGAGGGCGGCGCGGCCGGTGGCGAGGTGATCGCGACCGGAACGCCGGAGCAAGTCGCGAAGATCTCGAAGTCGTACACGGGGCAGTTCGTGAAGCCGCTCCTCGAGCGAGCGCGCGCCGCGCGCAAGTCGAGCGGCGGCAACGACGGCGGGCGCCGATCCGCGCAAAGCGACGACGACGCTCGCGACGGCGCATCTCCGTAGCGAGAGCGAGCGCGAAGCGCGTCTTCATCGACGCAGGTACTGACGCGGCCTACGCGCGGTCTACGCGCGGTCTACGCGCGGTCTACGCGCGCTCGATCAGAAGCGCAGCTCGAGGCCCGTGACGGTTGCCTGCCGGTCCATCGTGCGCGCCGAATAGATGCCCCATTGTGGCGGCGCGTAGCCCTGCACGCGCATCTGGACGTTCTTGTACCGGCGGTTGTGCGACGCGGGCCCCGCGAACGCGTCGACGACCTCCCAGATGCGGAAGCCCGTCAGCGCGAGCGCGCCGACGATGAGCGGCCCGGCACCGCCACTGCGGTTCGTGTCGTTGCACTCGTAGTCGTAGCCGTAGCAGTCGTCGATCAGCTGCACGAGGCCGTAGATCATCAGCGCGCCCGACCCGAGCTCGCCGACCGTGAAGATCCAGCCGGTGTCGCCATAACGTCCCTGCACCGCCTGGCCGATGCCGAAACCGAAGAACAGCGCGACGAGGCCGCCGCCGATGTGCGCACTCTCGGTGATCGGTCCGCGGTTCAAGATCTCCGCGTCCTCGGCGCTCAGCTGCACCTGCACCTGTGGCTGATACGCGTACGGCTGCGGCGCGTACGGCTGCGGCGCGTACGGCTGCGGTGGCGGATACGGCTGCGGTGCCGGCGCGGGGGCATACGGTTGCGCCATCGCCACACTCGTCAACACCGTCGAGACCACCAGCGAACCAAGGACACGCGACATGAGCGCAGCCTCTCACAGCTCCGCGGCGGAGAACGTCAAAACTTCGTCGATATGCGAGGCGCCCGTGGCGAGCATCACGAGACGGTCGAACCCGAGCGCGATCCCGGCAGATGGTGGCAAACCCTCCACGAGCGCCGCAAGCAGCTTCTCGTCGAGCGGATACACCGCACTCCCGCGCTCGCGACGCACGCGTTGATCTTCGAGGAAGCGTGCGCGCTGCTCGATCGGATCGGTCAGCTCCCCGAACGCGTTCGCGAGCTCGAGGCCGCCGACGTACGCCTCGAACCGCAGCGCGACGCGCGGATCGTCGTCGCGACGCTTCGCCAGCGCGGCCAGCGGCGCGGGCCAGTCGTGCAGGATGAGTGGGCGGTCCATCGCGGCGATGGCGGGCTCCACGCGCGCGAGGAACGCCGCGAAGAACGCGTCGTCCCACGCAACACTGCCCGCACCCTCGACACCGTCGATACCCCCGCCGTCGACACGGCCGCCGATGAGGATTCCCGCGGCGCGAACCTTCGCGGCGAGCGCCGCAGCGGGCTCGTCGCCATCGACCTCGACGCCCGCAAACCGCGCCATCGCCTCGCGTACCGTCATCCGCGGCCACGGCGGCGTGACATCGATCCTTCGCCACGCCCCCGAAGACGACAATGCTTCTGACGATGCCCCGGACAACACACGAGCGAACGGCGCGCCCGATACCGCGATGACCACCTCGTACACGAGTTGCTCCGTGTCATCGATGATCGATGCGAGTTCGTCGTACGCGCGGTACCACTCGATCATCGTGAACTCGCTCGCGTGGTGTGGTCCGTGCTCGTTCCCGCGGAAGCACTTGCACACCTGGTAGATGCGCTCGAGGCCCGCGGCGAGCAGACGCTTCATCTGATATTCGGGCGACGTGATCAGGAAGCCACCGCCCGCTTCGACTGCGTCCAGGTGGATCTCGAGGCCCGGGCTCGGCACGAGCAGCGGCGTCTCGACCTCTAGAAACCCTCGCGACGCGAAGAAGGTGCGTACCGCGGCGAGCGCCTTCGCGCGCGCGTAGACTTTCTCGATCCGCGCGTGCGGCAACCTCGCGATCTCCGTCGACCGATCGGGGTACGGCGGGCCGTCGTAGCGGCGAACAAGGGTGTCGCCGTCGACGAGATCGCCGGGCTGAAAGCCGGGGTTCGGCGCGGGGCCGTCGCGGTTCTCGGCGCGGACGACGCCGACGTTCTCGCGCTCGGTCCGCACGATCGTCACGTCGCCATCGACGGTGACCACGCGACCCCGCGTCACGTCATCCCTCGCACGCCACGAGCTGTGTGCTCGCGAGCAGCATCGCGCTCGACCCCTCGATCGGCGCGCGCGCACCCGATGGTGGCGGCGCGCCGCATCGTCTACTTGTTCACGCGCTCGACGTATTCGTGCGTGCGCGTATCGATCTTGATGGTGTCACCGACGCGAATGAACAGCGGGACGTTGACCGCGGCGCCCGTCTCGAGCGTAGCGGACTTGGTAACGTTGCCCGCGGCGGTGTTGCCAGCAACACCTGGCTCGCTTGCGGTGACCTCGAGGAACACGAAGGTCGGCAGGGTCACATCGACGGGGCGCTCGTTGAAGAACACGACCGTGCACGGCAAGTTGTCCTTCATGAGGTCGTGCGCGTCGCCGATCAGATCGGTGGAGATCGTGACCTGCTCGTAGTTCGTCTGATCCATGAACACGAGATCGCCGCCCTCCTTGTAGAGGAACTGCATGTCGCGCGTCTCGACGTTCGCCGGCTCGAGCTTCTCGCCCGAGCGGATGTTGCGCTCCACGACCGCACCCGTGAGCAAGTTCTTGAACTTCGTGCGCGTGAACGCCGCACCCTTGCCGGGCTTCACGAACTGGAACTCGATGATGGTGAACGGATTGCCGTCCATGAGCACCTTGAGCCCCTTGCGGATATCGGACGTGTCGTACATGGCGGGCACGTTTACCCCGCCCCCACTGGGGGTGTCAAACCTGAACGCGACGCCCACCGTCGACGATCACGGGCGCAAACCCGCTTGCCGACACGCGAGCGGTAAGGGATAAGGACGCGACGTGGACGCGACGGAGCACTACAAGAACCTGGTCTCGCTCGGTCGCGAAGAGTTCCTCGCGTCGGCCGCGCCGGCCGTGCTCGTGCGGTTCCGTCCGGGATCCGCGGCGATCGAAGGCGCGCAAACGCTGACACTCGATCAGGACGGCGAGACCATCGAGGAGACGATGCCGCTCGGCATGGACCTCGTCTACGGGGACTCGCCCGAGGTCGAGGTCTATCCGCTGGCCAAGAAGGCCGGCGCTTCGTTTCCCGACCGCATCACGATCGGTCGCACGCCGAACAACGACATCGTGATCACCGACGCGTCGATCTCGCGACTCCATGCGTACGTGAAGTCTGATGGCCGCAACTGGGTCGTCGCCGACGCGGGATCCAAGAACGGCAGCTGGCTCGATCGTGTAACGCTCGAGGCGCGCAAGGAGCGAAAGCTCGGCACTCGTATGGTGCTACGGCTCGGCGACGTAGACCTGACCTTCTACATGGCCGAAGATCTCTTCATCGTGCTCGGAGGCGCCTGATGGCCGTGGAGGAATGGGACCGGAGACAACTGTGCTCGGACGGCGGTTGCACGGGATTGATCAACGCAACCGGCGTGTGCGGGACGTGTGGGCGCGCAGCGCCGAACTGGGGTGACGAGCGAAAGCGTGGACTTCGCAATCCGACGGACGCGCCACCGATCGTCAAGGACGACGACGATATCGCACCGTCGGCGCCGGCCGCGCTCGGCGCGATGGCCGACTGGACCACGCGGCGGCTGTGTACAGATGGCGGCTGCGTCGGCGTTCTCGGGCCCAACAACAAGTGCAAGGTCTGCGGGAAGCCCGGACCCGCGCGCAAAGCGAAGGCGGGCGCAGCCACCGCGGCCGTGGCTGCGGGCTCCGACACGGAGCTCGAGCGCGTCGCCGCCGAGTTGGCGGGGACCGCGACGGCCGGCGACCTCGCGTCGATCGTACCCGACGCCACCAAAGGCGACGAGGACGACGAATACGAGGACGACGAGGACGACGACGAATACGAGGACGACGAGGACGACGAGGACGACGACGACGAACACGAGGACGACGACGCCGAGGAGACGAGCGACGAGGATCACGACCACGGTGACGAGAACGACCGCGCCGAGGCCGACGACGAATCCGACGACCGATCCGGCGACGCGTCCGACGACGAGGACGACGACGAAGGCGAGGACGACGACGACGAGGACGATGAGGACGACAGCGACGAGGACGACAGCGACGAGGACGACGCCGAGGGCGACGAGGACGGCGCGATCTCCGCGTCGGGTGCTCGCGAGCTCTGTCCCGACGGTGCGTGTGTCGGTGTCCTCGGCGCAAACGGACGCTGCAAGATCTGCGACAAGCCGCGCGACTGGAGAGACGAGCCGGCATGACACGCATCACCGTGGTCGGTGCCGGTGGCCTCGGTGGGCCGATCGCGAAGTCGCTCGCGGCCGCAGGTATCGAGCTGGCGATCGTCGACCACGATGTCGTCGAGCTGTCGAACCTGCACCGGCAGGTGCAATTCACGAATGTGGATCTCGATCAACCCAAGGCGACCCGGCTCGCGGCCACGATTGTCGGCGGCGGTGGTCGCGCGACCGCGCACGTCGGCAAGTGGAGCGCTGATCGCGCCGACGACCTCGGTGGCGACTGCGATCTGATCGTCGACGCGAGCGACGATCCGTCGACCAAGTTCGCCATCTCCGACTGGGCGGTCGCGAACGGCCGCCAGTACGTCATCGCGAGCGCGCTGCGCTACGGCGGCAACGTCATGGCCGGCACGCCGGGCGTCGCGTGCTATCGCTGCCTGTTCGAGGACCCCGTCGACGCACCGACGTGCGCTGACGCCGGCGTCCTCGGTCCCGTTGTCGGCGCCATCGGTGGCATTGCCGCCGCCGTCGCCCTCGCACTCGTCGGGGGCGACCGCACGTACGCCGGGGCGCTGCTCGTGTTCGACGACCTGCGCCGCGTGTCCGAGCCACGCGTCGTTCGCTTCGCCGCGCGACCGGAGTGCCCCGCGTGCGCGCGTGCCCCGATCTCTCCATTTGCACAGGCGCCCGAACGCGTCGCGAAAGGCAGCTAACCCATGGCCACCATCCGAGTCCCCAGCGCCCTGCGCAGCTTCACCGGCGGCGCTTCCGACGTCGAGGTCACCGGCGGCACCGTCCGCGCCGTGCTCGACGATCTCGAGAAGAAGCACCCGGGCATCGGTGCGAAGCTGTTGCACGACGGCAACGTGAAGCCGTTCATCCGCATCTTCGTCGGCCCCGAGGACATCGGCGAGCTCGGCGGTCTCGACGCGAAGGTCGCCGATCGCGACGAGATCTCGATCGTCCCCGCGATCGCCGGCGGCGCCGGTTCTCCCGATGCGTGACGAGGAGGTCCGTCGCTACGCGCGACACATCCTGTTGCCCGACGTCGGCGGCCTCGGCCAGACCGCCCTGATGGTTGCCGCCGCTCGCGTGCACATCGACGGCGAGCCGAGCGCGGCGCACATCGCGGCGACGTATCTCGTCGCCGGCGGCGTCGGCGGGCTCGTCGTCGACGGCGCCTCGGCCACACAGCTCGGCGAGCTCGCCGCGCACGCGACCCATACGAGGATCCTGCAGTCCGGGGTGAGCCACGCCGAGCCTACGAGCGAGCGCGCCACTGCCCTCGCCCATCCTCGCGATCTCGCGGTGCCGACGAGCCCGGCGTGGTGGCCGACGAGCGCGGGCGATGCGACCGCCCTCGCCTTCTGGCGCGGTGGCCTCGCCGCCACTCGGTGGATGGCCGAGGTCGTGAACCGCTAGTCGGTGCCCCTCGGCGGCGAAACCGGTACGCTATGTCGATGACGCCGATCGCGATCCCCGACCCGATCCGCAGAGAGATCTACGCCCACGCGCTGGCGGTGTTCCCGTCGGAGTGCTGTGGCTACCTGGTCGGGCGCGCGCCGGACGTTGTCGAGGAGGCGGTCGCGTGCACGAACGCGCAGAGGAGCGGCGAGCACCCGATCACGCCGGACCGCACCGAGGAGACCGGCTTCGTGATCAGCGGCCGCGAGCTGCTCGAGTTCGCGCGATCGTTCGATAGCGAGCGCCCCGCTCGCATCGTCTATCACTCGCACACCAACGGCGCCGCGTACTTCTCGGACATCGATCGCTCGATGGCCGAAGGGCCGAGCTACCCCGTCCAGCACGTGGTCATGGGCGTCGGTCCGGGTGAGGTCACCGAGGTCGCCCAGTTCGCGTGGTCCGACGAGACGAAGGACTTCATCGAGGTCGCGCGCTGGCGCCCGTGACGATCGCACACGAGCGTTGCCCCGAGGTCTTGGCATGAAGATCGGCATCATCCTCGCGACGGGTGTGGATCTTCCGACCGCGCTCGCGATCGCCCGCGCGGCGCGCCGCGCTCGCCACGAGGTCGCGCTGTTCGTCATGGATGCGGGCGTCCACGCGCTGTCCGGCGACCCGGAGAGCGCACGCGCGCTCCTCGATGACGACTGCGAGATCATCGTCTGTTCGAACTCGGCCGTGGGCCTTCCGCTCGCCGACGGCGTCGAGCGCGGAAGCCAGGACGATCACGCAGCGGTCCTCGGCACGAGCGACCGCGTGGTGGCGCTGACATGATCCTCGTCATCATTCGAACCCGCGATCCGCACCGCCAGTCGGAGGCGATGCGCGCGGCGCTCGGCGTCACCTTGCGCGGACAGCGGGTGGAAGTCGTGGTCGACGAGCCGCTGCTCACGCCGCTCGCGGAGCGGTCGGCCGCGACGTTGCGCTCGTTCGGTCATCCCGTCGGCGTGGCGTTCGCCGATGCCTTACCGCGGGCCGATGTCGTGGAGGTGTGGACATGACCCGGCGGACCCTCCACCTGGTCCGCGGGGACGCTCTTGTCGAGGGAGTAGCCGAGCGCGACTGGGTAGTGTATCTCCAGACGATGGAGCTCGCCCCGCGTGGCGAGCCCCCCGTCGACCCCGGCCGTATCGATCATGACCAGCTCCTCCACCTTGTTGTCCACGCCGATCGAGTCATCACGTGGTGACGCGATGACACCGGACGCCACGATCGATCTCGCTGGCGAGGTCTGCCCGTTCACCTTCGTTCGCACCAAGCTCGCGATGGAGGCCCTCCCGATGGGCGGAACGCTCCGCGTGATCGTCGATCACGAACCCGCGATCCGGAACATCCCGCGCAGCGCGCGCGAGTGGGGCCAAGAGATCCTCAGCACCGGCGAGCATGGCGCCGGCCGCTGGCGCATCGATCTGCGGAGGCTCGCCCGATGAGCGCGACCGACCGGACCGACGTCGAGGCCGTCCTCGATGCAAAGCTCGCCTTCGTCGAGAGCCAGCTCGCCAGCTACGGCCGCGTGCTCGTCACGTTCTCCGGCGGCGTCGACTCCGCGTTTCTGCTCGCGGTCGCTGCACGCGCACTCGGCGCGCAGTGCCACGCCGTGACCGCGGTCTCGCAGACGATGGCGCGCTCCGAGATCGCCGACGCGGTCGCGCTCGCGAAGGAGCTCGGACTCGGTGAGCGTCACCATGTTGTCGAGTCGCACGAGCTCGACGTGCCCGGGTTCGCCGAGAATCCCACGCACCGCTGCGCGTTGTGCAAGACCGAGCTGATGGACGTCGCAGCGCCGATCGCCGCGCAGCTCGGCGGCGCACCGATCGCACTCGGCACGAACCTCGACGACCTCGGCGACGTGCGCCCCGGCATCGCGGCGGCCCGGGATCGCGGCGCGCGCATGCCACTCGTCGAGGCGCAGCTGAGCAAGGCCGACGTTCGCGCGCTGTCGCGCCAGCTCGGACTCCGCACGTGGGACAAGCCGCAGCTCGCGTGCCTGTCGTCGCGGTTCCCGTACGGCACGCAGATCACGCCAGACCGGCTGCGCCGTGTCGACGCGTTCGAGGACGGCCTGCGCGACCTCGGCTTTCGTCAGGTGCGCGTGCGGTTTCACGACACGATCGCGCGCCTCGAGGTGCCGACCGAGGAGCTCGCGCAGATCGCCGCGGCCGGCGTGCGCGAGCGCGTCGTCGAGCTCGGCAAGCGCCTCGGCTTCGCGTACGTCGCGCTCGATCTCGCCGGGTTCCGCTCTGGCTCGCTCAACGAGGTGCTGCCGTCCGAGACGCTCGTCCAGCTCCGCGGGCGGTCGTGAACCGAGCGCTCGTCGTCCTCGGGCTCCTACTCTCGACGACCCCGGTCGCGTACGGACACCCCAAGGGTGCGGGTACGCCTGACAGCTCCCCGCCGAAGAAGGATCGCGAGCGCGCGAAGAAGACGCCGAACACCGCACGCATCGTCGCGCCGGGCACCAAGCCGGCGAAGCTCGTCAATCTGTACAACACGTGGACCGACGAGTGGCTCGCGCTCGCGCCCGGCGAGAAGCCCTCGCTCGAGATCACGGCGCGGTTCCTGCGCGACCACTACACGAACAAACCGACGAAGATGGAGCCGCGGCTCCTCCAGATCGTGACCGCCGCGGCGAAGCACTTCGGCAGCGATCAGGCGATGGTCGTCTCCGCGTTTCGCCACCCGAAGTACAACCTCATCCTGCGCAAGAAAGGCAGGCAGGTCGCTCGCGACAGCCAGCACACACACGGCACGGCGATCGACTTCTTCATCCCGCGTGTGGCGACACTCACGCTGCACGCCTGGGCGAAGGCGCAAGCGATCGGCGGCGTCGGGCTCTATCTCGAAAGCGGGTTCGTCCACATGGATACAGGTAAGGTCAGGTACTGGAACGGCGAGTAACCGGTGCTGGGCGACGATGACCAACCCAGCGGCTTCGACACCACCCACGAACGGGCGCGCGGTCCGGACGACAATCGACGCGAGCCGCCGCGTTCTCGCGCCGTCGCAGTAACCGGCATATGCTGCCCGCATGTCGGTCTTGGCGTGGATCGGTATTTGTGTACTCGCGTTCCTGATCGTGGTCTTCATCCACGACGTCACGCAGAAGAAGCACGCGGTCACGCGCAACTTCCCCATCATCGGTCACTTCCGATACTGGCTCGAAGCGATCGGGCCCGAGCTGCGCCAGTACATCGTCACCGACAACGACGAGGAGCGACCGTTCTCGCGCGATCAGCGCCGCTGGGTCTACGCGTCCGCGAAGGGCGAGAACAACTACTTCGGGTTTGGCACCGACAACAACATCGAGCGCCCGGGCTACATCCTCGTGCGCCACAGCGCGTTCCCGCTGCAGACGCCACACGCGGGCGAGCCCGGCTACGATCCCAAACACGCCCTGCCCGCGCTCCGCGTGCTCGGCGGCTGGCGCAAGCGCAAGCACGCCTTCGTGCCGCCGTCGATCGTCAACACGAGCGCGATGTCGTTCGGCTCGCTCTCGTCGGCCGCTGTCGAGGCGATCAATCGCGGCGTCGCGATCGCCGGCGCGTTGCAGAACACGGGCGAGGGCGGCATCTCCGACTACCACCGCAAAGGCGGCGAGCTGATCTGGCAGATCGGCACCGGCTACTTCGGCGCACGCGATGCGAGCGGCGCCTTCTCGCTCGACAAGCTCCTCGAGAGCATCGCATCCGCGAAGGTACGCGCGATCGAGATCAAGCTCTCCCAGGGCGCGAAGCCCGGCCTCGGCGGCGTACTTCCGAAGGCGAAGATCACGGCGGAGATCTCGCGAATCCGCGGCATCTCGCGGGACCGCGACTGCATCAGCCCGGCGAGCCACTCCGCGTTCTCCGACGTGTCGAGCATGCTCGACTTCATCGAGCGCATCGCCGACGCGACCGGCCTACCCGTCGGCATCAAGTCCGCGGTTGGCGACATGCAGTTCTGGCGCGACCTCGTGGAGCAGATCGATCGCACCAAGCGCGCCCCCGACTGGATCACCATCGACGGTGGTGAAGGTGGCACCGGCGCCGCGCCGCTCGTATTCACCGACCACGTCGCACTGCCGTTCAAGCTCGGCTTCACGCAGGTCTATCGGACGTTCGCGGAGCGCGGGATGCAGCACTCCGTGATGTTCATCGGCTCGGGCAAGCTCGGCTTCCCCGAGACCGCGCTGCTCGCACTTGCCCTCGGCTGCGACATGATCAACGTCGGGCGCGAGGCGATGATGGCGGTGGGCTGCATCCAGGCGCAGCGCTGTCACACGGGCCACTGCCCCACCGGCGTCGCGACGCAGAACCGCTGGCTGATGCGCGGTCTCGATCCGACGTTGAAGTCGGCCCGCCTCGCGAACTACCTCGCGACGCTGCGCGCCGATCTCCTGTCGCTCGCGCACGCGATGGGTCGGCCGCATCCGTCCCTCGTGTCGCTCGATGCGATCGACCTGGTGGACAGCGACACGCACACCCGCAGTGCGCGGGAGGCGTTCGGTTACGAGCCGGGCTGGGGCCTGCCTCCCGAGGAGGACATCCTCGCTACGATCGCATCGCATGTGGCGCGCACCGTGAAGCCGCGGCCCTCCGCGAACGAGCCCGTGCTCGACGCCGCGGCCGGCTAGGGGATCGCGGTCGGAGGCGGCGCGAACACGTTCGTCCGGTAGTAGCGCAGCTCCTCGATCGACTCGCGGATGTCGTCGAGCGCGCGGTGTGTCTCGTTCTTCGACGGCTGCTTCGCGGTGACCGCCGGGTACCAGCGGCGGGCGAGCTCCTTCACCGTCGACACATCGACCATGCGGTAGTGCAGCCGCGCGTCGAGCGCCGGCATGTACCGACGGATGAACCGCCGATCCTGATGGATCGAGTTCCCCGCGAGCACCGGACGCTCCTTGGCGCCGCAGTGCGCGTTGATGAACGCGAGCGTCTGCGCTTCGGCGTCCGCGTCGCTGATGGTCGATGCCTTCACGCGCTCGACGAGGCCGGACGCTCCGTGGTGCTTCTTGTTCCAGTCGTCCATCGCGGCGAGCACGTCGTCACTCTGGTGCACGACGAGGCTCGGGCCGATCGCGATCTCGGCGAGCTGTCCGTCCGTGATGATGGTCGCCAGCTCGATGATCCGCTCCTTCGCGGGATCGAGACCCGTCATCTCCATGTCGAGCCAGACGAGGAGGTCACTGCCTGCCATGCCGTCCCTATACCGGACAGCGGTCGCCACTACCAGCGCGGCCAGCCGGCTACTGGAGTAGCCGCGGCGCACAACTGCGCGCAATGCCTCGCGGACGATCCGGGCCCAGCGGGCACATCCGTTGCTGCGTGGAAGGCTCATGCGTACCGCCACGCTCGCCACCTTCGCCCTCGCCGCCACCAGCTTCTTCGGCGCCTGCGCCGATCTCGACGAGGCGGAGGATCCGGAGGACAGCGTCTTTGTGGACGACGGCAAGGCCGACGACTTCTTCAGCCTCACCGCGCAGGAGTACATCCTGTCGGGCAAGTCCACGGTGGTGCTCGAGGCGAGCATGGCGGGAAGACCCGCGGCGGAGCGCCTCGCCGCTGCGAAGAAGCTGATCGGCTACAAGCAGATCGCGATCGCGTGGTTCGTCACCCAGTATCTGGTCGACAAGGAGCACGACGCGCCCAACGCCGAGTTCGGTGGCTTCGGCGGCATGGCGAAGGCCGGCGCGTACGAGGACCTCGAGATCCGCGAGCGCGCGGACAAGCTGACGTTCGACTTCACGTTCAAGCAGCTCGCGGCCGGCGGCCGCAATCTCCTCCAGAAGCTCCCGATCCGCGTGTCAGGCGGCAAGCAGGTGTTCGACCTCGAGGTCGGAAAGCCCTCGAACACCGAGATGGCCCAGCTCGAGACCAACGCCGAGTGGTACCGCAACGCGCCGTGGAGCGGCTGGAACCCGGCCAACGTGAGCGCCGACAAGAAGGAGACACTGACGTTCGAGATCAAGCGAGAGCGCGTCTCGACCGACGGCTTCTTCGATCTCGAGCGTCTCACCGCCGACGGCAAGCTCGATATCGACGTGTACTTCGGGTGGGACTACCACTCCGAGTACCACCTCAAGCACTCGAAGGCGTTCTTCACCTGGCTCAAGGGCCAGGGCTTCCAGACGCCGGTCACGACGTGGGACCGCCTCACCACGACGACCGCGCCCTTCACCAAGACGGTGAAGGCGGACGCGCGCTCGGTAAAGGTGGAAGTCCGCATGTTCTTCGGCAAGCCGGGGACCAACACCGATCCGGACACCGATGCGGGCGGCATCGTTCTCGAGAACCTCGCTGCTGACTCGCTGAAGACGAAGGACGTCATCGCCTACACGGGTCACTCGGGTCCGTTCTACGGCTTCGCGCTCGCGAACTGGAAGAAGACCTCCGAGGGTGACCTCGACGACGCCGACATGCGCGTCGCGCAGATGCCGCGCGATCGCTACCAGGTCGTGCTCGCCGATGGTTGCGATACGTACCAGATCGGCGAGGCGTTCAAGGAGAACCCGAACAAGCAGGGCAAGAACATCGACATCATCACGACGACGTCGTTCTCCGACGCCTCGTCGCCCGCGGCGGTGCAGGACTTCATCGGTACGCTGATCGCGCGCGACTCGACGAACCGCCTGCGCCCGCAGCCGGTCTCGACGATGCTCACCAAGCTCGACTCCGCGTCGTTTAGCTTCACCACGATGTACGGCATGCACGGAATCGACGACAACCCCAAGGTCGTCCCGTTCGCGAAGCTGTCGAACTTCGGCAAGGCGTGCACTGCGAACGCGGACTGCGGCGGCCCTGGCAACCTGTGCGTGTCCGCGGGTGCGGGCGCGGGCAAGAAGTGCACGGCGGCGTGCGCGGGTGACACGGCGTGCGGCACCGGCTACACGTGCAAGGCCGTCGCGAGCGCGTCGTCCAGCACGATCTACGGCCGCGCCTGCGCACGTAGCAACTAAGTCGAACGCTGTCTTGCTACATTCGTCCCGAGGATCGGGATGATCGCAAACACGACGAATGTCGGGTGCGCAGCGCCGCCGAAGGCGGTGCGGAGGTGAAAGACACGCTGGTCATGATCATGGCGGGCGGCAAAGGCTCCCGCCTCGGCCCGCTCACGGTGCACCGCTCGAAGCCGGGTGTGCCGTTCGCGGGTCGCTATCGGATCGTCGACTTCGTCCTCTCGAACTTCATCAACAGCGGCTACCGGCGCATCTACGTACTCACGCAGTACATGTCGTCGAGCCTGATCAAGCACCTGTCGCGCAACTGGCGCCTGTCGGGCTTCGGCGAGTACATCGAGGTCGTCCCCGCACAGATGCGCCTCGGCGAGTTCTGGTACCGCGGCACCGCCGACGCGATCTATCAGAACCTGAACCTCATCCGCGACGCACGCGCGCAGAACGTTGCCGTGTTCGGCGGCGACCACATCTACAAGTTCGACGTCGAGCAAATGGAGGTCGCGCATCGCGAGCGCGGGGCGGACCTCACCGTCGCGGCGTTCCCCGTTCCGACCTCGGAGGCGAGCGCGTTCGGCATCATCGACGTCGACGCGACCGGCCGCATCGTCGGCTTCATCGAGAAGCCGAAGAACCCACCCGAGATGCCCGGCCGCCCCGGCTGGTCTCTGGTCTCGATGGGAAACTACATCTTCAAGCGCGAGGTGCTCGAACGCGTGCTCGTCGACGACGGCGGACGCCCCGCGTCGCGTCACGACTTCGGTCGCGACATCATCCCGCAGCTCGTCTCCGAAGGCGCGCGCGTCGACGTCTACGACTTCGCGCAGAACGCCATCCCCGGCGAGCCCGAAGGCGCGGGCCCGTACTGGCGCGACGTGGGCACGATCGACTCCTACTTCATGTCGAACATGGAGCTGCGTGCACGCGTGCCCGCGCTCGACCTGTACAACCGCAAGTGGCGCATTCGCAGCGCGCAGCGCGACTACCCGCCGGCCCGCTTCGTGCGCGCCGGCGAAGGCGAAGGTCCCGCGCTCGTCGACGATTCGCTGATCTGCGAGGGCTCGATCATCGCGAGCGCGACCGTGCGCGAGTCGGTGCTATCGTACGACTGCTTCGTGCACGCGGGCGCCGAGATCACCGACTCGGTGATCCTCTCCGGTTGCGACATCGGTCGCGGCGCGAAGCTGCGCCGCGTGCTGCTCGACAAGAACTGCAAGATCGAGCCGGGCTGCGTGATCGGCGAGGACACGGCCGCGGATCGCGACCGCTTCCCGTTTGTCACCGAGTCGGGCATCGTCGTGGTCCCGAAGGGAACACTCGTCCCTGCGAAGGGCCCGATCGTCCTCGCCAATGACGTCGCGGAGCTCATGGGCAACGAGCCCGAGCTCCTCGCGCAGCTGCGTCCGGGGACGTTCGTGGTCTCGAGCCAGAACCGCCACAGTTACGACTCCGCCGGCCCGCGCTTCAAGAAGTACGCTGGAGATGGTTCGTAGGCTGCTCGCCACGCGCGCGCGTGTCCGCTCGCGTCTCGAGGACGTCGCGTGATGCGCGTGCTCCACGTGGCGAGCGAGGTCGCGCCGTTCGCGATGTCGGGCGGTCTCGCCGACGTGATGGCGGGGCTCCCTGCGGCGCAGGCCGACATCGCCGGTGTTCGCGCCGGCGTGCTCGTGCCGCTGTACCGCGGCGTCGAGGCGAAGATCGTCGGCACGGGTCACGCGCTGTCCCGGCCGGTGCCGTTGCCGCTCGTCGTCGGACCGAACACGTTCGGCGCGGCGCTGCGCACCGTCGACATGGGCCGTGTTCGCATCGGCTTCCTCGATTGCCCGCAGCTGTTCGATCGCATCGGCACGCTCTACGGCCCCGGCGGTGCCGGCGAGTGGGGCGACAACCACGTTCGCTTCGGCGCGCTGGGCGTCGCCGCGCTCGATGCCGCGCAGATCATGTTCGGCGGCCTCGACGTGCTCCACGTACACGACTGGCAAGGCGGGCCCGCGGCCGTCTACGCGCGCGTCGCGCGGCCCGACCTGCGCATCGTCGCCACGATCCACAACCTCGCCTATCGCGGCATCTTCCCCAAGACCGCGATGACCGACCTCGGGTTCCCGTGGCCGCTGTTCACGCAAGCCAAGCTCGAGTTCTGGGATCAGGTGAGCTTCCTGAAGGGCGCGCTCGCGCTCGCCGACGTCGTGACGACCGTCAGTCCGACGTACGCGAAGGAGATCCTGACGCCCGCGTTCGGCGAGGCACTCGATGGCTTCCTAGTCCACGACATCCCGCGCGTCGTCGGGATCGTGAACGGCATCGACACCCGCGCGTGGGATCCGCAGACCGATCCGGCCCTGCCCGCCCACTTCTCGCGCCAGGATCTTGCCGGCAAGGACGTGTGTCGGCGCGCCCTGGCCGAGGAAGCGAACCTGACGCTCGATGAACACGTTGACGGCACGACCGGGCCGCGACGCACCTTGCTCGCCGGTGTGGTCGCCCGAATGACCGCACAGAAGGGCCTCGATCTGGTCGCCGACATCGTCCCGGAGCTGCACGCGTTGGGTGTGAAGCTCGTCGTGCTCGGCGCGGGGGAACCCGAGCTCGAGACTCGCTTTCGATATCTCGCCGAGACCTTTGCGGACACGCTCAGCGTCCGCGTCGGTTTCGATCTCGGCTACGCGCGTCGCATCTACGCCGGCAGTGACGTGTTCGTGATGCCCTCGCGCTTCGAGCCGTGTGGACTCGGCCAGCTCTACGCGATGCGCTACGGAACGATCCCGATCGTGCACGCGGTCGGCGGCCTCGCCGACACGGTCCGCGACGCGGACGCCCCTGACGGCACGGGCTTCTCGTTCACGGCTCCGACGTCGAAGGCGTTGCTCGGATCGCTCGAGCGTGCGGTGAGCGCGGCGCGCGATCACGCTTCATGGACCGCGCTTCGTCGACAGGCGATGGCGCGCGACTCGTCGTGGGCGACGTCCGCGAACGACTACGTCACGATGTATCGAACGCTTCGATGACGAAGCGGTCCGTCATCTGACCGTTGGCAAACAACCCATGCTCGTCGACGCTTCGATGACAAATCCGTCGCTCGTCGTTGTCGCTCGGTTACAGAACCGCTTCACGAAGCCTGCGACGGTACCTCCCAGCGATGCCGCGAAAATGCGGCATCGCTGCCGTTTCGCGAGGTCATTGTCCGGCCGGCGGACGCTTCGGTCCGAGTGGCGGACGTTCTGGTCCGGCCGGCGGACGGTGGCGTTGCCCACATCCGACGCGCCGAAACGTCACAGTCCGAGGACCGGACTGTGACGCGGTGCGCTGTGAGAGCCCCTGTCGATAACCCACAAGATCGGCCGAGTTGTTCACAAGCGTTTGTGGACCTAAACGTCCGAATCTCAAGCACTGGCCACCGTTCAAGGTGTGCCTGTGAACAAGTTGTGATCCCGGGTCTGGAGAGGGGTTCGGGAGCGACCGCAGACTCGATACTTACGCTCTGTGTCACGACAGATGAGCCTTCTGCCTACATTGTCGCCACGGCGCTCCATCCGGACCCGAACGAATCTACTTCGGAGGCGCCCCAGACCCCGTGGATCTAGGAGCTGACGCCGATCCAGATCCGGAACCGGATCCAGCGATCGAATCGGATCCAGCGGCGGCGATCGTCGCGAGTGCATTGCACGCCTCCGAGTCCTTTCGATCGCACGCGCGCGAAAGGAGCGCGACACCCGCCTCGTGATCGCGATCGACACCGAGTCCCTGGATCGTCATCGCGCCGAGCACGCGACACGCGATCGGATCGTCGAGTCGACACCCGCGGGAGAGCCACACGCTCGCGGCCGCAGTGCTCGTCGCGAGTGCTTTGCCTTCGAGGTACGCGATGCCCAGGTTCCTGCACGACGTGGGATCGCTCTCGTCGCAGCCGCGCTTGTAGTGCGCGATCATGTCCTTGTACAGCTGCGTACGCATCGCACCGTCGGAGGCACTCTCGGCGCGCTTCGCGTCGAGGTCACCGGCATTCGTGCACGCGTACGGGGCAGATGCGGCGCAGGCGTCGTCGAGGAGCTTCGCGGCGCGCGCGAGGTCGACTGGCACGCCGCGACCGTCGCGCATCATCAGACCGAGGTTGCGACACGCGAGCTTGTAGCCCGCGTCGCACGTGCGCTGATACAGCTCCGCGGCGATGACCGGGTTCTTCTCGATCCCGATGCCCTCGGAGATCGCCAGCGCGAGTTGGTTACACGCCGCGAAGTTCTTCCCCTCGCACGCCTTGCGAAACAGCTGCGTGGCCTTCGCGTGGTCGATTGCCACGCCGGCGATCCCCTCCTCGTACACGATGGCGAGCTTGCGGCACGCCTCGACGTCGTTCGCCGCGCACGCCGCGTCGAGCTTTGCGAGCTCGGCCTTCGCGTCCGCACTCCCCGCGCTTCCACTCCCCGCACTACCACTCCCCGCGGCACTTCCACTTCCACCGCCGGTCCCTGCGTCCTGGCGCGCCGCTTTCTTCGAGCCGCAGGCGAGCAGAACGACGAGGACGAGCGCGTGCTTCACGAGGCGTTGGTAGCACGGCGTGATATGACGTAGCTCGTGCCGTTCGTCGCGTATCGCAGCGTCCGTGACGCCGCGCGCGCCGATATCGGTCGCGCGATCGCGATGGCCACGGGCGGAGCCATCGCGTTTGCACCGGTCGAATACGTGGTCACGCTCGGTGCGTACCCCGGCGACACCACGATGTGGAGCAAGCTGCGGCTCGCGGCGCTCGTCGCCGTGCTCGCGCTGGTGCTGTGGTTGATCATCGCGTTCGCGCTGTCGGTCGCGCTCGTGATCGGCCGGCACATCCGCGCGCAGATCGATCCCGCCGGGGGGCGTGCGCGCGGATGGTTCGCGCCTTCGCCGCTCGAGCGTGGTCTTCGTCCCGGCGTGCCGCGCCTATGGGCCACGATCCTGCTCGGCGCTGGCGTCGCGGTGGTGATCCAGCGCAGCGCCGTCTTCGCGATGACGACATTCAAGGAGCCGCAGCTCACCGCGATCCTGATCGCCGTGATGGCCGTGGTCGTCTTCGTCGTCATCCTCGCGCTACGCCCGTCCGTCGTTGCCGCCGCGGAGTCGGCCGCGCGCGCGCTCGTGCCGCTACTCGGCGTCGCGAACCCGCTCGCTCGATGGCGCGCCTCGGGCGTGGCGCTCGTCGGCGTCATCGCGGGCGCCCTCGCGTTGTGCTGGTTCGCGGTGCCCCAGAGCCGCTCGGTCTTGCCGCTGCGCATGATCGCGTCGGGCGTCGTGTTCGCGATCGGCATGGGTGTCGGCGCGCAGATCGCGGCGCGCCCGCGGCCGGCGACGAGCGCCCCATCGCCACTGCTCGCGCTGCTCGTACTCGCGTTCCTCGGTGGCGTCTGGTTCGCGCTGCCGTGGACCACGTGGCTGTTGCCCGCGCGCATCGCGATCGGCGTCGCCGTCTTGATCGTCGGCATTCGCCTCGGCTCGTGCGCACTGCCGCGACCGCGCGGTGCCCGGCCCGCGCTCGTCGTCGCGCTCGCGGGCCTCGCGTTGTCTGTCGGCACGTTCACGTTCTGGGGCGCGAACCTCGAGACGAAGTACGTCGTGATCACCGCGTCCCCGGCGCTCGAGAAGTTGATCACCCTGGTCCGCGTCGCGAACGACCTCGATCGCGATGGCTACGGAACCCTGCTCGGCGAAGCCGACTGCGCCCCGTTCGACAAGCGCATCAACCGCGGCGCGACCGACATCCCCGACGACGGGATCGATCAGAACTGCGACGGCCGGGACTTCTCTGTCTCCGAGTTGCTCGCACCAACGGGCCCGACCGTCGAGATTCCGGCGCCGTTCAAGAAGCCGTGGAACATCCTGCTGCTCACGATCGACACCGTGCGCTACGACCGCACGAGCTTTGGCGGCTACGCGACCGGCCCCAAGAAGCGCGACACGACCCCGCGCCTCGCCGAGCTCGTGAAGAAGTCGACGTCGTTCACGTTCGCGAACGCACCGTCGGCGGGGACGATGGCCTCGATCCCCGCGATCCTGACCTCGAAGTTTTTTCACTCGGGTATCGCACTCGACGAGAAGGTCACGCCCGGCACGCCACCGAAGATCCTCCCCGAGAACACCACGCTCCCCGAGATCATGAAGCGCGGCGGCTACACGACGGGCGTGATCGGCTCGCACGAGTGGTGGAATGGCTGGGGTCTCGAGCAAGGCGTCGACGACTACGACAACTCGATCGGCAAGAATCCCGACGCGTATCGTGTCGCGGCCGACAAGGTCACCGATCACGCGCTCGCGTGGATCTCGCGTCAGCAGTCGAAGAAGTGGTTCATGTGGGCGCACTACATCGATCCGCACGGTCGCTACGTCGCCCATCCGAACGTCGTCGACTACGGCAGTAGCGAGTCCGACCTGTACGACGCCGAGCTGCGCTGGACGGATCAAGAGGTCGGCCGCCTGCTCGACGAGCTGAAGCGCCTCCCGTCGAGCGATAACACGATCGTCATCATCACGAGCGACCACGGCGAGAGCATGGGGGAGCACGGCATCCCACTCGGTACGCACGGCACCGCGCTGTTCCGCGAGATGCTCCACGTCCCGCTCATCTTCTTCATACCGAACAACACGCCACGCGCGCTCGGCGGAGCGGTCACGCTGCTCGATATCGTCCCGACGGTCGCGGCACTCACCGCCATTGACGTGTCGGATCTCTCGTTCGAGGGACGCAGCCTCATTCCGCAGCTGTTCGCGGGGCGCGAGGACAAGGACCGGATCGTGTTCGCCGAGACGAATGCGCCGAACAAGCAGCGCGCCGCGATCTCCTCCGCGTTGAAGCTGATCTACCGGCTCGCATCCAACGTCGACGAGCTCTACGACCTGAAGGTGGATCCGTGGGAGCACACGAACATCGCACCGAAGAACCCACCCGAGCTCGCGTTCATGAAGCAGGCGCTGCAGCGCTGGCTCGACCACGCGTTCTACACGCGTGATCCGCTGTTCAACCAAGCGTTCCGCCAGATGTCGGCAGTGCTCTCGACCGATCCGCCGGCGGTGCCCACCGAGGGCACGTCGCTCGAGAACGGCGCGATCGTCGTCCGCGGGATCGGCGCCCCCGCGCCGTATCGGCCCGGTCAGAAGATCGATGTCTACGTGTACTTCACGGCGGTCACGACACCGAAAGCAATCTATCGCTTCCAGATCATCGCGTACCCGGCCACGGACGAGCCGACCGACCGGGTCCCGAACACCGCGCTTCGTTCGCAGCTCCGCGCGACCGCGGACGGCGCGTACGCGACCCAGCGCTGGAAGCCCGGGGAGCTGATCCGCGATCGCTTCGAATTGACGATCCCGGCGGACTGGAAGGCCGACACGATGCGGATCGGCCTCCTGGCGGTGACCAGCGGCACGGAGAAGGCGCGCCCGAGTGGGCTGGTACCCACGGGCGACCCGAATTTGGCCATCCTGGGGGAGTTGCCGGTCGTGGTCCCACCACCTGCTCCCGCCCCGTTCGTGCCGGGGCCCATGCCGGGAAGCCCGACCCCGCCACGCCCGTAGTACGCTAGCTGCCATGCGTCCGTTCTATGTCTATGACCTCCCCTCGGTGTTCGCGGCGCAGATCCGCATCGCCGAGACGGAGTCGAGCCGGTGTTACGAGCCGGTTATCGGCATCGTCACGGACAACAAGGATCCCCAGAAGCTCGGCCGCGTGAAGGTCAAGCTCCCCGTCCTCAACAACGAGGAGACCACGTGGTGGGCGCCGATCATCATGCTCGGCGCGGGCAAGAACCGCGGCTGGTTCTTCATCCCCGAGAAGGACGACGAGGTGCTCGTGATGTTCGAGCACGGCGACCTCGACTACCCGCTCGTCGTAGGCGCGTTCTGGAACGGCAAGGACAAGCCGCCCGACAAGAACGACAACAAGAAGAACCCGCGTCGCATGATCAAGTCGCGCTCCGGCTCGAAGATCACGTTCGACGATGACAAGAACACGATGACGATCGAGGACGGCAAAGGCATCGGCAAGATCCACATCGACTCCGAGAAGAACAAGATCATCATCGAGGCGATGGAAGGCGATGTCTGCTTCCAGGCACCCGACGGCGACGTGGTGATCTTTTCCAAGGAGATGGAGTTCAAGGCGACCGACAACGTCGAGGTCCACGCGGGCTCGAACACGTCGCACGGTTCGGCCGGAAAGACCGACATCAACGGTGGCTCGTCGATGACCATCTCGGGGAGCAAGGTGAACTTCAATTGCGGAACCGCGCAGATGCCAGAGGCGCCGAAGCCGGAGCCGAAGGAAGTCGCGGACCCGTACGGCTCGTAGGTCGCGATCCGAAACGACCAACGCCCCGACGACGATCGGGGCGTTTGTTCGCTTCGGCTCTCGCGTTACTGCGAGATCGAGAATCTGTTGGACTTGGGTGGCTTGGGTCCGTGCGGCTCCTTCACCGTGGGCATCTTCGCCTCCGGATCGGGGTTCGTGCCGCGACGGATGTACTCGGTGACCGGCTTGTAGTTCACCGTCCACTTGTTCGACTTCACGAGCTTGCCGTCCTGATAGAAGCGGCGGAAGCGCTCGAGCTTGTAGCCGTTGAAACCCGCTTGATCGATCGACGTCTGGTCGAGCGGCATCACCTCGTCGAGTCGCTCCTCGATGCTGAACGGCGTCTCCTCGATGACCTCGCGCTCGAAGACGATCTTGTCCCACGGGCGTTTCTTGCCGAGCACCTCGACCTTGGCCTCGCCGTTCGCGACGACGTAGCGAAGCGCGACCGGGAAGTCGTAGGGGTTCTTCAGCTTGAGATCCGTGTTCGGCCACACGACCGTCGCGTCGAAGCCGAGCGGCGTGTACGTCGACGGGCGCGAGTGGTTCGTCGTCTTGACAATGTCGAGCCCCGCGAAGAACGCCGCGCCGAACAGCGTCGTCGAGATCTGGCAGGTGCCACCCGCGAGGCCGTCGACCATCTCACCCGCGGTGATCACGTGAGCGATCTTGTAGCCCTGCTTCTGCGAGCGCTCGCCGACGACCGCGTTGAACGACCACTCCTCGCCGGGCTTCATCACGTAGCCGTTGACCTTGGAGGCCGCGAGCTTGAGGTTGTAGTTGCGATCGCGATCGGTGACCGGGAACTTCGTCACGTGGTAGCCGAGCACGTGCGAGATGTCGTCGATGCCGAGCGCGGACTTGGTGACCGCGGCGGGCATGGCGATCGACAGGAGCTCGAGCGTCGGCGCGGCCTGGCGCGCGGCGCCGGTGATGCGCGTGATCGAGCCGAACACGTCGAGCCCGAGCCCCGGCTTGTCGTCGTGAATCGTGCGGCCTTCGAGATCGAGGTAGGCGTTGATCGGCGCACGATCGGACTTGTTCTTGAGCGCGACGAGCGCGGCGATTGCCTTGTCGCGATCCACGCGCACCGGCAGCGAGCCCTTCGCCGCCAGCGTGGCGATGTCCGCCTCGCTGCGCACCGGCGAGACCTTGGCCTCGTCGGGGTCGAGCTCCACGCCAAGCTCGGCCCACGTCAGGCGCGCGACTCCGCTGGCGGTCTGCACCTCGACGCGCTTCGCAAGGAATGCGGTGATCGTGTTGCCGTCGACTGCGTTCCCCATCTTCGCGTCGCCGGCGTTCTGCGCGGGCACGGTCGCCGCGCGCGCTTCGCTCTTGGTGCCAAGAACGTAGTAGCCACCGGTGAAGCCGGCCGCGACGACGAGCATGCCGCCGGCGAGTCCGAGCAGGACGGCACCATGATTCGGCTGACGAGAGCGAGTTCCACCTAACGACATCGTTGTCCCTTTTATCACGTGCAGTGCCAGGGGGTTACTTCACGAGATCCGGCGGTTTGGACAGGTGCGTGTCGGCGGAGCCGCGGGCCGTGTGTCCCCGTTGACGCGCGTATGTTCTGGCCGGACGCGGGTTTGACAGGGTGCATCCCATGGTGCAGCCTGCAGGAGTGACCTCGATCGTCCAGCGCAACAAGGTGGTCGCTAAGCGGAAAGGTGCGATTGCGGCGCTGGCTGGAGCCGGAGCCGTTGCCCTTGGTGTCATCACCGCCCCTGTGGTCGGCGTGATCGCAGCGGTCGGCGCTGTCTACCTCGGGTGGGACTGGTTCAGCTTCCGCGTCAAGAACGGCATGCGATTCTAGCCGCGCGTGACGACGGTTAGTGGCGATCACAGCTTCGGGGCAGGTCTTGTCGGGGTTGTCCTCGACGGGCGCTACCGGCTCGACGCGCTGGTTGGCGAAGGCGGGATGGGCTCGGTGTTCCGCGCGCAACACCTCGCGATGGATCGCCGTGTCGCGGTCAAGCTGCTCAAGCCGCACCTGACCCAGGACGGCACGGCGTCCGCGCGCTTCCTTCGCGAGGCACGCGCTACGATGAAGGTCGACTCCCCGCACGTCGTCAAGATCTTCGACTTCGGGATCACGCCGCACGGCGACTACTACATGGCGCTCGAGTACCTCGACGGGCGCACGGTCCAGCGCGAGCTCGATGTCGACGGACCGTTCGCTCCGAGCCGCGTGCTGCACATCGCGCGACAGGTACTGCACGGGCTCGGCGCGGCGCACAAGATGGGCCTCGTCCATCGTGACCTCAAGCCGGACAACATCTTGTTGCTGAAGGTCGGTGACGACGCCGACTACGCGAAGCTGCTCGACTTCGGCGTCGCGAAGCTCATGGAGGGCACTGCGGTCTCGAGCCAGAGCGCACTACAGCTCACGCAGGCGGGCATGGTGTTCGGCACGCCCGAGTTCATGTCCCCCGAGCAGGCCTGTGGTCACTCGCTCGACGGGCGCAGCGATCTCTACTCGCTCGCAGCGACGATGTTCACGATGCTGACCGGCTGCGCGATGTTCGAAGGCAAGTCGCCGATCGAGCTACTCACGCAACACGTCCGAACGCCGCCGCCGCACCTCGAGATTCTCCAGCCCGAACTCGCGCAGTACCCCAAGCTCGACGAGCTCTTGCAGAAGTGCTTGTCGAAGAAGCGGGAAGATCGACCGTCGAGCGCCGAGGAGATGGAGCAGCTGGTCGCGCAGCTACAGACCTACGTGAAGCGCGGTGGTGCCGCGGCACCGTCGAATCGCGCGCTGCGAACGCCATCGCAGATGTCGTCGTCGGCATACTTCCAGGCACTACCGCCCGAGCTCGTCGAGCCCGGCGCGACGCTCCTGCCGGCGCAGCCTGCATCGCGGGCCTCCTCGCCGACGATGGAGCCATCGCCATCGAGCCAGACAAACACCCTCCAGCGCAGCGCACGCACGCGCGAGGAGCCTGGCGTTCGCAGAACCGGTGCGCATGTCACCGGCTACGCGAGCGGCGTTCGCGCTCCGATGGGCACCGACGCCATTCCCGCGGCTCGCCCGCGCGGCGGCCGCGCGATCCTCGCGGTCATGGCGCTTGGAGTGCTCGTCGTCATCGCGGTCGTCATCGTGCTCGTGACGCGCAAGAAGGACACGAGCTCCGACCGCCTCGCGAACGGATCGAACATCGTCGCGACCAACGGCTCGAACACCGACGGCTCGAACACCGACGGCTCGAACACCGACGGCTCGAACACCGACGGCTCGAACACCGACGGCGGCTCGAACACCGACGGCTCGAACACCGACGGCTCGAACACCGACGGCTCGAACACGGGTGTCGAGCTTGTCGATGCCGGTATCGTCGCGCCGAGCGATGCCGGCACGAAGACGCGCGTGCGCGATCCAAAGCGCAACGATCCGGGGACCGATCCCAGGACCACCACCAAGCCGAACGAACACCTGAAGAACGCCGAAGCGGCGCTTCGCGACAACAATCGACTCCGCCAGCTCGCCGAGGCCGATCTCGCACTCAAGATCGAGCCGCGGAACGCACGCGCCAAGTACCTCCTCGCCGATGCACTGATCAAGGGCGGCGACACCGAGCGAGGCTGTTCCATGCTCCGATCGCTCGGTCGCTACCCCCTCGCGAGCACCCGTGCGAGAGCGGCGAACTGCCCGTGACAGCGATCTGAAGCGACCCGATGATCTCTGCCGCCCTTCTTCCCTCCGCCGCCTCGAACCGCGCGAACTAACTGGGCGATTCCACCCGTGCGGACCGATTGATTCCCGTCGGTCGCGCCCCTATTCTTACTCCTTCTTCATGGGGGCAAGGCAGCGATGACCGCGCTCGGAACCACGTCCGGAAGCCACGCATCGATGTCGGGATCGCGGCTCGCGCCGGGGTTCGCGCTCGGTGAGTATCGCCTGGGAACCGCCCTGTACCCACTGCGTATCGCAGATGCGTACAAGGCCGAGGGACCCAAGGGCGCGGCGACGATCTACGTCGTCCACGCGAATATCGCGGACAACGTCGCCGTACGCGATCAGATCATCGCCGGGACGCGCGCGGCGGCCGCGATGCCCGAGCACAAGCACCTCGTGAAGACACTCGCCGCCGGTCTCACGGGCGACAAGCTGTGGATCGCGACCGAAGAGGTCGACGGCTCGCTCGTCCGCGATCTGCTCATGAAGAAGCGCATGGGCAACGCGCGCGGCGGCAACGCCGGCCTCGGGACGCGCGCGACGGGCAATCTCATCGTCGGCATCTCGGCGGCGCTCGGCGACTCCGTTCACGGTTCGCTCGCGGACGAGTCGATCGTCGTGAATCGCACGGGTCGCGTGCGCGTGATCGATCTGGCGCTTGCGGCGGGCACGGCCGCCGCGATCGTGGCGGGGCTCATCCCGGGAGGCCCGACGATCGCCCCCGAGGTACTCGCGGGCGCTCCGGCGACCGGGGCGTCAGACGTGTTCTCGATCGGCGCGTTGCTCTACGAGTGCCTCGTCGGCCAAGCGCTCGCGCGCGGTGGTCCGAGGCCGAGCGAGATCGTTGCCGGGCTCAATCACCAGATCGACGAGCTCGTCGGGCGCTCGTGCCACCAGAACCCGGAGAAACGGTTCGGGCGGCCGGACGTCCTCGGCGAGGTCGTGAGCGAAGCGCTCAACAAGGGCGGCGCGGTGATGACGTCATTGGTGCCGAAGATCGATCAGGCACCGTCACTCGCGGATCAGCAGGTCAGCCTCGCGACCTCGCTCGCGCCCGGCGGCTCCGGCGCGTCGGGGCAGATCGACGTCGCGCTCGCAGCCGCACTCGCCGACTCGACGGAGAAATGGCTGATCTCGAAAGGCAAGCTCGACTACGGTCCGTTCTCGCTCGCCGACATCATCGAGCAGATCGAGAAGGGCGACATCGTCGCTGGCAACGTGATCATGGACAAGGACTCGGGCGCGCGAGCGGCGGTCGAGACGCACTCGCTGCTCGGCCCGATGGTCGAGGTCGCCCGACAGAAGCGCGACGACGCGCGGCGCGCGCACGCCGAGGTCCAGGTCCAAAAGAGCGACAAGAAGCGGGGGGCGCTGCTGTACAGCGTGATCGGCCTCGGCGTGATCGGCGCGGCGCTCGGCGTGATGTTGATCATCAGCGCGGCCTCGAGCGACAAGGAGAAGAAGCTCGAGGGCATCGACAAGCTCGAGGGCGCGGAGCTGAAGGTGAAGGTCACGATGCCGAAGGCACCACCGAAGAAGGCGCGCCCATCGGGCGGCGGTGGTGGTGGTGGCGGTGGGGGCGGCAACCACACGAAGGGCAGCGAGGACTACTCGCTCGATATGTCCGACGAGGACGACGGCGGCGGCGGTGGTCCGCTCGACATGGGCGTCGTCTACGGCGTGTATTCGCGGCAGGGCGGCAGGCTCGGCGGGTGTCTCGCAAAGAGCGGCGCGAGCAGCGCGAACATCGGCATTATCATCGACGGCAAGAGCGGCCGCGTGACGCTGGTGAAGGTCGATGGCAAGCAACAGGGCTCGACGTGGGCGTGCATCAACGGAGTGATGCGAGGCATGCAGTTCCCGTCGACTGGTGGCGCCCGCACGCGCGCCGAGTTCGACATCGGGATCTGAATGCCGACGGACTCCCAGTCACCCGAGATACCGCCGGCACCCGGGACCGGGCCGGTTCCTCAGCGGTCACTCGCATCGCTGCAGAGAAACCCGCGCGGGGAGCTCGCAAAGGCGATCCCGCGGCGGCCCCGGGTCTCGCTCGGGCTGGGACTCGCACTCGCGTTCGTGTTCGCGCTCGTCGCGCTGCCTACCATCACGTCGGATCGCCTGCTCGCCTCCGCGGGAATCGCCAAGGTCGAGGCAGGCAAGCCTGCGCCCCTCACGATCCGCGTGCCATCGCTCGCGGGGTTCGAGACCGTCGAGAAGCGCTTCGGTAACGGCGGCATCGTCATCGCGCGCGGTCACGTCGCGAGCGCCCAAGACGTCGAGAACGTGCAGGCGGTCGTCGGCGCGGGGCCGACAGGCGCCCTGCCCTACGCGGCGCTGTTCCTGGTGCCATTCGTGCTCGCGGCGATCTTCACGCACCACATGCGGCGCTCGACGCGCGGGCGCCTCGTTCGCGTGCAGCTCGTCAGCCTCGCGACGATCATCGTCATCGCGATCGCCGTGAAGATCGCGATGTTGTTCACGGCCGTCAGCGCGCTCGTCGTACCTGTCGCGCTGATCGTGTTCGTCGCGACGATCGCACTCGATCGAATCGTCGGGCTCGCGAGCGGCGTGCTCCTCGCGCTCGTCGTCGGCCTCCTCGGTCCGTTCGACGTCGGCGTCGCGATCGTGCTGCTCGTCCAGGCGGCGGTCGCAGGACTCGTCGTCGCGGAGCAGCCGAAGGATCGGCTGCGCGCGGTGCTCGTCGCGGGCGGTATCACCACGGTGTGTACGGCCGGTACGTTCGTGCTGCTGTCGTACCTGACGACCGGTGCACCGCCCAGGTTCGGCGATCCGCTGCACTCGCCGTGGTTCGCGGCGTTGCTCGGACCGGTGATCGCGAGCGTGCTCGCGGTCCCGCTCGTTCCCGTGTACCAGGTGCTCGTCGGCGAGATCACGCGCGCGAAGCTCGTCGAGCTCGATGACCACGCACACCCGCTGCTCAAGCAGATCGCCGAGAAGGCACCGGGCACGTGGCAGCACTCGCTCGCGATGGCGAACATGGCGCAGACCGCCGCCAACGCCATCGGAGCGGACCCACGGCTCGTGCGCATCGGGGCGCTCTATCACGATCTCGGCAAGTCGCTTGCACCCTCGTACTTCATCGAAAACCTCGACCCCGGCGAGACGAGCCCGCACGACAAGCTGCCGCCCGAGGTCTCGACCGACGCGATCTTCGCGCACGTCACCGAGGGCATCGTGGCGGCGCGCAAGGCGGGCCTGCACGAGCGCATCGTCGACTTCATGCACATGCACCACGGCAACGGGGTGCTCGAGTACTTCTGGGGCAAGGCGCAGGAGCAAGGCAACCCGAACAACTTCACCGTCGAGAACTTCCGCTATCCCGGCCATCCACCGCAGTCGCGCGAGACCGCCATCCTCGCGATCTGCGATGCCGTCGAGGCCGCGTCGCGCACGTTGAAGAAGCCGGACAGCAAGGCGATCGACGCCCTCGTGCAGCGCATCGTGTACGGCAAGCTTCACCTCGGTCAACTCGACGAGTCCGGGCTGTCGATGGCGGACCTGCGAATCCTGTCGAACTCCCTCAAGGAGACAATCCGGCACGCCAACCACGGACGCATCGAGTATCCGTGGCAGAAGGCGCAGCAGGACGCGAGCGCGAGCGACGCGCCGCAGACGGGAACGCACCCGCGCCTCGACTCGCTCGATCGCGCACCCGACAAGCACTCGCCTGTCTCGACGCCCAAACCACAGCTCGAGATCGTGGACTCGCGCGAGATCACGTTGCCGCGCAAGGACAAGCAGCCCGAGGACAGCGACGCGCTCGCCATCACCGCGCCGATCCCCGCATCGGAGCGGGCGAAGAGCGTGAGCTCGCCGCCTGCGGTCGCGGTATCGCGTGGGGCATCGGCGGCATCGAGCGGGCTTGCGGCGAACCCGCCGGCCTCACGCGCGACGCTGCTCGGCCACGAGGGGGCGCCGCTGGGCGAGCGCGCGGCGCTCTCCGCGGAAGGCGACGTGCGGGACTCCGAGCCCGAGGTCGAGATCAGCCGCGAGCCGTCCAAGCCGATGGCCGTCGCGCGAGATACGTCACAGCCGAACGTGATCGCGCGCGAGGCGTCGGGCCCGTTTTCTGCCGTGCGCACGAAGTCCGGCGAGCAAGCGGCGGTGCGCCGCACCGGCGAGCAGCCACTCGTCGGCCGCACGAAGTCGGGCGAGCAAGCGACCGTGCGGCGAACAGACGAGCAGCCGGTCACTCGGTCGCCGTCGGGCCCTCACGTCGTCGCGCGCGCGCCCTCGGATCGGCGCCCCGCGTCGGGCGAGCAACCGATCGTTCGGTCTCCATCGGGCGAGCAACCCGTCGTCGCACGGACACCATCGGGCGAGATCGATCCCGTCACGGGACGTACGCGATCGAGCGAGCTCGCGCCCGTGCCGAGCGGCCTCGCGCGTCCAGGTCGCGCGGCGAGCAAGAGCGACGCGGATCCGCGGCGCACCGAGCCGATCGGCATCGCGACGGCGAGCAAACCGACGAGCCAGCCGCCCGAGACGCGCGTCCCGGAGAGCGACAACCTCTACCCACCCGCGGAGCTGCGCGCCTTCACGCCGATCGATCCGCGCAATGCGCGGGGTCCGACCACGATGGAGCGGCGGGCGGCCTCGGCGAGCGTCGACGCGAGCGAGTGGTCCGATCGCTCCGGCAACAAGGCGAACGACTGGAGCGATACGGCCGGCAAGATCGATCCCGCAGCGCTGACAACGCAGAAGGGCCACGCCGGCGCACCGCACGAACAATCGTGGACGGAGAGAGGCGCACAGAACGCTCCGTGGCCCGAGCTCGCCGGGGAAGCCAGCCAGCCCGTCGACGTCTCGAACGAAGCGCCAGGAATGACCACGCTGCGCGGTCAGGGCAAAGGGCGCACACCCGTGGGGGGCGCACACGACACGATCCCGCCGACGAGCGTTACGATCGAGCCGCGCAAGCGCGCGGCCACGTTGCCGCCCGTCCCGTCGCGCCGTGCTCCGACGGTGCCACCGACCACGATCCCTCCGAGCCCACGAACGTCGCCGGCGATTCCGCAGACCACGCCGCTCGACGCGCGAAAGAGCGGTCCGCCGCTCCCCGTCGACCTCGAGAACGCGACGACGAACCCGCCGCCACTTCGCTACAACACGACCCTCGCGCCGCAGGCGCCGCCGCGCCCGCCGGCGAAGCGCGCCGAGCTGTTCCAGCACGATCCGGCGCACGTGCACACGGACGCGACCGCGACGGGGATGCCGCAGGCATCGGACAGAGACGCCGAGGAGCGCATTACGCTCCCGCCGCTCGACGAGAACCTGCGCACCACGATTCCACCCGACCTCGCAGGGCGGACGACGCCGATGCCAGCGATGGACGAGGCGAACCTCTCGGTCGGCGACGACACGAGCCCATCCCTCGATCTCGATAGCATCGACACGTTCGACATCCATCCGAGTGCGCTCGGCCAGCGTCCTGGCTCGTCGGATCCCGAGCGCGAGGAGGAGCGTACGAACCCCGCGATGCCGCGGTTCGTCGACGAGCATGACCGCGGTCTGCCGCTCCGCGCGCCGCCGACGAACCCGCCGCATACGCGTCCCAGCAAACCACCGCCCAACGCGAAGAGCGCTCTCGCCGCGCGCGTCGATGCCGCGATGGCGTCGGACGAATGGAGCCCGGAGACGCCGGTGAAGGCACCGACGAGCGCGGAGTTGCGCAGCTTGCTCGGCGTTCCGGACCCGACGCGCCAGCAATCGATCGAAGAGATCGAGCGCCTGCATCAGGCGGGCCGTGACGTCGTGACGCCCGAGCCCGAGATCCTCGGGCGTCGCCGCTCGCATCACACGACGAACGAGGTACGCGAGGACGACATCGAGGCCGCGATCGAGATCGTGCCTCCCGCGCGCCGCTCGTCGACGATCGGCGTCGCGAAGCCGAAGAAGCCGAGCGAATGAAGCGCGCGCTCGTCTCGACGATCATGGGCGTCGGGCTCTGGGCGTGCGGTGGACGCGCCACGCCGAGCGCGCCGGTGCGCGTCGCGGTCGAAAAGGCCGAGACGGCCGAGAAAGCACGCAAGCACGACGATGCGCGCAGGCACTACCAGGCGGCGATCGCGACCGCGAAGGATCCTGCGAGCATCGCCTTCGCGCGGCGCGAGTTCGCCGACACGCTGATCACCTGGGGAGAGTATCCGGAGGCAACGGCGCAGCTCGAAGGCGTCACGCGCGCGAGCCCGAGCGACCCGTCGGCGTGGCACGACCTCGGGATGCTGTACTTCAACCGCGGCGACGCGGCGCGCGCGATCGTTTCGCTCGAGAAGGCGCGCTCGCTCGCGCCCGAGGACGAGCGACCGCGCAAGACCCTCGCGGTGATCAAGTGGAAACGCGGCGACTTCGAGGGAGCGCGCGCGGAGTACCGCGGGATGCTCGAGCTTCCGCTGCCCGAGAAGACCCGCGCGAGCGTGGAGTGGGCGATCGCGGACCTGACGAAGCGGATCGCGGCGCGCCAGTCTGCCCCGGCGTCTCCGTGACCGCGTGCCCGACGGGCATGCTCGCGTTTCGATGGCATACTCGCGACTGCGTATGAAGCGGCTCGCCCCCCCGTGTCACAGAGCCGTGCGGTCCGGCCTCCGGGCCGGAGCGCTCGGAATGATCCTGTTGGCCGCGCTCGGCCGCGAGCCGGCGGGTGCGTGGACGTTCGACTGGGCGGGCCGCGTCGAGGTCGACGCCGCGAAGCTCTCGAGCGATGACGCCAACGCTCGTCACGAAGCGGTGATCGAGCTCGCGAAGTACGACATCGCGCTGACCGAGCACCACCTGATGAAGGCGATCCGCGATCCCGAGGAGAAAGTGCGCCACGCGGCCGCCAAGGCGCTCGGCGCTGGTGGTGCGATCGCCGCGGTACCGGTGTTGATCGATTGGCTCGGTGACATCGATCCGAAAACGAAGGGCATCGCCGCCGAGGCACTCGGCGAGATCGGCGGCACCGCCGCGACGCAGGCGCTGACGCGCACGCTCGGCGACGCGGATCCCGCGGCGCGCGCGAAGGCCGTCAAGGCGCTCGGCACGATCGGCAAGAAGGGCAACCCGAGCGTCGTGGTCGCGCTGATCCCGCGCCTCGAGGACGACAAGCCCGACGTGAAGAACGCGACGATCGTCCAGCTCGAGGAGCTCGGCGACAAGCGCGCCGTGATCCCGCTTGTCGCGAAGTTCTCGGAGACCGCGCGCGAGACGCGGCGGCTCGCGGTGCGCGCGATCGGCAAGCTCGGGGATCCGTCGGCCGTGCCGGCGTTGATCCGCC
>JBJXGN010000136.1:0-8557 GCA_046160585.1 Kofleriaceae bacterium | reverse complement strand
AATTCGGCGGGGGAGAAAAGGACTTCGAGTCGGGTCATGGTTTTTGGGGGTGGAAATTTTTGGGCGAGTGTTTGCGTTTGGGGGAGCTTTTGCGGCCAGCGCGAAGGGGTGGCGGTCGTGGCGGCGGCGGTGGTGGCGGCGGTGGTGGTGGCGGCGGCGGCGGTCAGCGCAACACATCGACGCGCGCACCGACGATCATCGCGTCGCCCTCGGCGATCGCGAAGGCAGCGGCGAATGCGAAGGCGAAGCAGGCGAAGAAGCCGGCCGCGAAGCCCGCTGGGAAGAAGTCTGCGCCGATTGCCCAAAAGCCCGTCGCGAAGAAGCCTGTCGCGAAGAAGCCCGTCGCCAAAAAGCCCGCCGCGAAGAAGCCCGTCGCCAAAAAGCCCGCCGCCAAAAAGCCCGCCACGAAGAAGCCCGCGAAGACCCGATAACCGCGCGGTGAGCGGAGCGCGATCGACAACTCTGTCGATCGCGGCCGGATCAGTCCTGGAACAGGTTCTCTTCTTCGGTCTCGGTGCCGTGGCGATCACCGTGAAGCGCGTCGGACAGATCGTTCGTCGTCTTTCGTAGGCGTTGGCCGAGCACCTGCACGAAGCTCCACAACATCTTCACGGCCGACGCCGGCTCCCGCTTGATGATGTCGTAGAAGTCCTTGCGCGTGATGACGATCAGCCGCGTGCCCTCGGCGGCGGTTGCCGTCAGCGAGCGCACGCTGCGGTCGACGAGCGCCATCTCGCCGAAGTGGTGGCCCTTGCCGAGCTCGGCGACGAGCTTCTCGCCCTTCGTCAGCCGCACCATGCCCGAGACGACAACGTACATCGAGTCGCCCGGGTTTCCGGCGCTGAACACGATCTGGTCCGTCTCGAGCTCGACCATGTCCGCGATCGTCGAGACTCGCACCAGCTCCTTGTAGGAGAGGTAGCGGAACATCTGCATGCCCTTGAGCACCTCGAGCTTGAGCGAGACCTCCGTGGTGCGCGGGGCGAGCTCGGTGGAGTGCGTGTCGCCGACGCGAATGACGACCGCCGTGATGTTGTCGTGCCCGCCCGCGGCGTTTGCGTGATCGACGAGCTTGCGCGGCACTTCCTTGACCTCGCCGTCGGCGAGCTGCTTCGGGAGGTCGGCCTCGTCGACGTACGCGTACATGCCGTCGGAGCACAGGAGGAAACGATCGCCGGGCAGGATGTCGAAGTCGAACGTGTCGACCTCGACCGACGAATAGACGCCGACGGCACGCGTGACCGCGTTTTTGTACTGCTTGTACGGCGAGCTCTCGATCTGCTCGCGGTTGAGCTTGCCGCGGCGGACGAGCTCGTTCATCAGCGAGTGATCCTCGGTGAGGATGTGGCACTGGTTCTGACGCGCGAGGTACACGCGCGAGTCGCCGACGTGCGCGATGAACCCGCGCAGGTGGTCACCGCCCCCGGCGATGAGCAGCACCGTCGCGGTGGTGCCCATGCCGCGCTTCTCCTGCTCCGCCTGCGCGCGCGCGTGGACGGCGCCGCACGCGGCCTGGATCGCGTGCTCGAGGACCTGCAGGATCTCGTACGACTGCACGCCGGGATGATCGACCCGGTAGCGCTCGATCAGATCACGGTTGTTGTTCAGCGCGTCGCGGATCTCGTGCACCGCGATCGACGACGCCACTTCGCCTGCCGCGTGCCCGCCCATGCCGTCTGCAACGAGGAAGAGCCGGAGCTTCTTGTCGATGAGGAAGTTGTCCTCGTTGTGCGTGCGCAATCGACCGACGTCGGTCGCGGCAGCAAACGAGAGCTCCATGGACGACCCTAGTGTCGCTAACAGCCCGTCGTCGCGCAACGACCCAGGACACCAGGTGCAAGCTCGGCCTCGACGAGTTGCTTGATCGCGTGCTCGTCGGTGAGACCCTCGTAGATGCGCCCCCCGATCACGATCGCCGGCGAGCCGACCACGCCGGAGCGGCGCGCACTCTCGATCCAGTCGAGCGTGGTGTTGGCCATCCTTGCGCGGCAGGCCGACATCGAGGTCATGTCGATCGACAGGCGCTGGGCGACGTTGTCGATGAGCTTGTCGGGCGCGCTGCGACGGCCGTGCGACCGGCTGAATTGGGAGAACATCTCGCTGACCCAGAGCCAGCCCGGCGAGGCGTCGAGATCGTCGGGGCTCGAGCCGACCTGCTCCGCGCAGAGCGCCGCGTCCCCGAGGAGTGTGAGGTCGGCGGCGTCCTCGCGGCGCAGGACATCGAACCACGGGGCCCACACGATGCGAACCTCGCCGCGATAGATCTTGTTCAGCTTCGGCGCGATTCGCATCATCGCGTTGCACTTCTCGTCGTTGGGACGACACAACAGAATGATGGGCACCGGCGCGTGCGCGTCCGGGCGCCCCAGCGACGGAAGGCCGGCGAGCGATAGGGGCGGGCTCGCGAGGGGGTGGTCGACGATCTCGCCCTCGAAGTCCTCCTCCAGGGGGTTTGCCGTCACGACGACAGGCTGGAGGTCGTGCAGGATCTGGGCGTCGAACGCCGCGAGCAGGTCCTTCTGCGGGATGCCCTTGTCGAGTAGCTCCATCGCGCGCTCGTACGCGTCGATGTACGCGGCCTCGAGCTCGGTGTCCGTGACCGCCGAGAGGGACGTCTTGAGCGGCTTGTCGTTGAAGAACACCATCGGAGCGGTCGCGCCGCGCAGCCGCTCGAGGCGGCGCTCGTTCTCGTCGAGTACGGCGCCATAGCGATCCTCCACGATCGCGCGATCGGCACGCTGCGGATCGAGCCCGGCCTTCTTCGCGAGATCGAGCAGCTGGTCGCGGGTCATGTTCACCCGCTGTGTGTGCAGCGCCGCGACCATCTCGAAGAACCGCCCCTGCGCATACGCCTCGAGCGCTAGCGTCGGCTGCTGGGGGCCCTGGACGCCGCGCCGCACGACGCGGTAGATGATGCGGATCCTCGTCGGATGCTTCTGCTGGAGCATCTCGAGCTGGCGATACACGGGCAGCCCATTTGTCGTGCCGCCGCGGATCTGTGGCGCGAAGAACAGCTCGACGGTGACCGGCGCGTTCGCCGGGCCGCGTGTCGGCGTCGTCGCTGAATCGTAGTGCTCGACGCGTACCGACTTCCCGCCCGGCGCCGCCGTGACGTGCACTGCCGCGGCCGAGATCGCCGCGATGACCGCTACGACAACGGCAGTGCGGCTGCTCAAGAGCCCTTCTCGAGATCGCTCACGCCGTCGTCCTCCGGTTGTGGAGGCGGCAGCGGAGTCAAGTCTCCGTCGGATGGACGCATCGGCGGGCCCTTCGTCTTCTCCGGAACCGAGTCCGGCAACTTCGGCGGCGCGACGGCAACCTCCGATTTCGCGGAGGTCGACTCGGTCTTCGACGCGGACTCGATCACCGAGTCGGGTTTGTCACGGGAATCCGCGGATGCCAGTGCCGGTTCGATCTCCGGCTCCACCGATGGCCACAGATATGCGAAGTACAGCCCCGCCGAGACCACGAGTCCGAGGAACAAGGCCAGGACGAAAGGCTCCCAGATCACGTCGCGAGCATAGCGCGACCGCCGGTGCCCGACTTGGAAGTCGGCCACCAGCATCATCGGTTCCGGCCTCGGCGCTGGTGTAGGCTCGCCCACGCATGTACGCCCTCGCTCTGTCCCACGCCGGTTCGGCGCTGACCGATGCCACGAGCACGCTCGCCCTGCCCTACGTCCACCTGGGCGCGGTCGAGATCGGGCCCCTGCCGATCCAGGCGTTCGGCGTCATCGTGGCCATCGGCGTGCTCATCGGCGCGGCGCTCCTGCGCCGGTACGCGGAGTGGCACGGAGTCCCCGACGACGACATCCGCGGGTTGCTCGGCTGGATTACGGTCACGGGCTTCCTCGGCGCGCACTGGTTCGACGTCATCGCCTACCAGGCCGACAAGCCGTGGTTCGAGTTCAAGGGCTGGCGGCCCGGTGAGTGGCCGCTGTGGTTCCAGCTGTGGTCGGGTATCTCGTCGTACGGTGGCTTCCTGGGCGGGGCGATGGGCTTCGCGTTTTATGTCTGGTGGAAGCGGCTGAACACGCGGCTCATGGCCGACGTCGCGATCGTGGGCCTGTTGCCCGCGTTTTCGATCGGCCGCATCGGCTGCACCGTCGTCAGCGATCACATCGGCCGCGCGATCGATCCGAACGCCTGGTACGCGTTCATTGCGATGGACTACCCGACGAGCGAGAAGCTCGCCCACTCGGGCATCGCGGAGCTCGTCGCCGACAACCCGACGCTGCGCACCGCCGAGGTGATTCCCGCGTGGAACCTCGGCTTCGTCGAGCTGCTCTGGCTCATCCCGGTCAACGCGTTGATCTTGTGGCTCGCGTTCCGCAAGAAGCGCGTCCCTGCCGGCTTCATCATCGTGCTTACGGGCGTGCTCTACGCGCCGGTGCGCTTCTTCCTCGACTTCCTGCGGCCGCTCGGATCGGACCCGCGCTACTTCGACCTGACGTTCGCGCAGTGGACCTCGCTGCTCGCGTTCGGTGCGTCCGTGTATGTCGCGTACCTGATCAAGAAGAAGGGCGCGCCGTACCCGACCATCGCGCCGACCTCGGGGGAGGCGCAGGCGATGCTGAACCTCGCACTCAAGGGCGATGACGAGGAGGACGACGACGGCCCCGAGGACAAGAAGCCGACGAAGAAAGGCGACCTCCCCAAGGCGACGGCGTCGAAGAAGAAGTCCGACGAGAAGGCCTCCAAGTTCGAAAAGGTCGTCACGAAGAAGAAGGAAGAGACCGTCGATCCGAAGAAGGAAGAGGAGAAGCGCAAGGCGAAGGAGCTCGAGGAAGCCCGCGCTCTCGAAAAGAAGCAAAAGGAAGACGCCGAAGAGATCGCCGCCGCCGAGCGCCGCAAGAAGCAGGACGAGGCGCTGGCCGTGAAGAAGAAGGCGGACGACGAGAAGAAGAAGGCCGACGACGAGAAGAAGAAGGCCGACGACGAAAAGACGAAGGCCGACGACGAAAAGACGAAGGCCGACGACGAGAAGACGACGAAGGCCGACGACGAAAAGACGAAGGCCGACGACAAGAAGACGAAGAAGGCCGACGACAAGAAGTAGCCGGCGCGACCGCTACTTCATCGTGGCGATCAGCTCGACGGGTGCTTGCACGAGCTCGATGAGCACACCCTCCCCCGACCGAGGCGACGCGTCGTTGCCCTTGGGATGAATGAAGCAGACGTCGAAGCCCGAGGCGCCCTTGCGAATTCCGCCCGGCGTGAACCGCATGCCCTGCGCGGTGAGCCACGCGACGGCCGCTGGTAGATCGTCGATCCAAAGACCGATGTGGTTGAGCCGCGGGTCGTGAACCTTGGGCGATTTGTCGGGATCGATCGGCTCCATCAGATCGATCTCGACGGTGGCCGCCCCCGCGCCGACGGTGAAGATGTCCTCGTCGACATTCTCGCGCTCGCTGCGAAACGTGCCCGTCTGCGCGAGGCCGAACAGGTCCCCCCACAACGCACGCAGTGCCGCCTTGGAGGTGCCGCCGATCGCGATCTGCTGGATCCCCAGCACGCGAAACGGACGCTCGCTCGCGCTCATCAGGCGCCTCGAACGTCGGCGAGCGTGCGCAGGCCCGGTCGAGGCGCGTTGACGAGGATCGACATGTTGCCCGACGGGTGCAGGTTGTCGCGCATGAGCTGGTGACACGCGCCGGTCTCGCCCCACGGGAAGGTGCGCGAGAGGCACGGATCGACCTTGCCGGCGATGACGAGATCGTTGACGCCCTTGCTCTGCTCGTCGTTCGCGAAGTGCGAGCCCTGGAGCCGCTTCTGGCGCATCCAGTGATAGCGAAGATCGAGCGTCGCGTTGTAGCCGGTCGTGCCCGCGCAGATGACGACCATGCCGCCCGTCTCGCACATGAAGCACGAGGTCGGCAGCGTCGTCTCGCCCGGATGTTCGAACACGATCGTCGGGTTCTTCTTCTCGCCGAGGGCGGTCCAGAAGGCGGACCCGAACGCGCGCGCGCCCTTGAGCCACAGGTTGTATTCGATCTCGTCGGACCAGCGCGGCAGCTTGCCCCAGTGATCGAACTTGCGGCGGTCGATCACGCCGACCGCGCCGAGCTTGGTGCAGAACTCGTTCTTCGACTCGCCCGACACGACAGCGACGGGACGCGCACCGGCCGCGCGCGCGATCTGGATCGCCATCGAGCCCAGACCGCCTGCGCCACCCCAGATCAACACGGGCTCTCCGGGTCCGATCACGTTCGGCGGCCAGCCATGCAACATGCGGTACGCCGTCGCCGCGACGAGCATGTACGCCGCTGCTTGTTCCCACGTCAGGTGCGCGGGCTTGGGCAGGCATTGGTGGTCCTGCACCTTCGTGTACTGCGCGAACGAGCCCCAGTTCGACTCGTAGCCCCAGATGCGCTGCGTGGGCGCGAACATCGGATCTTTGCCCGACACGACCCACGGATCGTCGTGCTCCCACATGCCGCAGTGAACGACGACCTCGTCGCCGACCTTGACGTTCGTGACGTCTTTGCCGGTCGCCCACACCACGCCCGACGCGTCGGAGCCGCCGATGTGGAACGGCTCCGGTTCGCCCTTCTTCTGCCGTGTCTTGATGACGTCGATGGGCACGCCCATCGCAGCCCACACGTTGTTGTAGTTCACGCCCGCCGCCATCACGTAGACGAGGACGTCGTGGGGTCCGAGCGCGGGGATCTCGACCGCCTCCTCTCTAAAGGCGTCGCGCGGCTCGCCGAAGCGCTCCGCGCGGATCAGCTGCGCGAGCATTTTCGGTGGCACGACTCCGAGGTCGGGGACCTCACCGAGGCCGTAGAGCTCTTGGGGTGCGGCGGCGGAGGCGGCTGACACGGTGCGTCAGCGTACTCGGCGGCTCGTCGAGGATCAATCGCGTCGAGCGGGATCGCCCGGCCAAAGCGACGCTCAGTCCGCTTCGTCCGGCTCGACGAAGCACCACTTCACGTCGGGAGCCTTCGCCTGCAAGCGAGCCTCGAACTCGTTGATCGCGGCGATCATCTCCTTGCCCGAGAGGTCCCCGACGAACGACAGCTTGCACGCCAACATCACCTCGCCCGGTCCCTGCTGAACCATGAGCGTGCGTAGCACCTTCGCGATGCGTTTGTCGGCGGCGGCCGCTGCCTCGACTTCCTTGAACAGCAACGGATCGGCGGCCTCGCCGACGAGCAGTGACTTCACCTCGACCGCGAGGAAGATCGCGACCGCGACGAGCACGGCGCCGATCGCGAGCGTGCCCATCGCGTCGAACGCGGGGTTGCCGGTGATCCACGCGATCGCGACGGCAACGAGCGCGAGGCCAAGGCCGATCACGGCAGCGAGATCTTCCCCGAAGATCACGACGACGTCGGAGTCCTTCGTCTGCCGCAGGTACTGCATGAACGGCACGTCGCCACGCCGCTGGTTCGCGACCTTGATCACGCCGACCATGGCCCAGAACTCGATCGCGAAGCCGAAGCCCAGGATGATGACGGCGATGTACGGGCTCGAGATGGGCTCGGGGGCAGAAAGCTTGTGGATGCCCTCGTAGATCGAATACGCGCCACCGCCGAGGAACAGCAGCATCGCGACCATGAACGACCAGAAGTACAGCGTGCGCCCGTAGCCGAGCGGGTGCAGCGCGTCGGGCGGCTTCTTCACCTGCTTGAGCCCGAGGAGCAGGAGCCCCTGGTTCACGCAGTCCGAGAGCGAGTGCAGCGTCTCCGCGAGCATCGCACCCGATCCCGTGAGCACTGCGCCGATACCCTTCGCGACCGCGATACAGAAGTTCGCGATCAACGCACGGACGATGTGTCCGGAGCCTTCTCCGTTGCCTGCCATGTCGTTCCCTACTTGATGAGCTTCGAGAGTGCCTTGAACGCGTCCGTGCCGGCGCGCTGCAAGAGATCGAACACGACGACCTCGGTCGACGTCACGCGCGTGCCGCTCTCGCGACAGAGATCGAGGCCGATCTTCCAGTTCGCCTTGGTACGGCTCGCGACGGCGTCGCTCACGACGTGCACCGCGCAGGTCGGGAGGATCAGGTCGCGCGCCGATTGATAGACGCACACGTGAGTCTCCATCCCGGTGACGATCCACTGCTCGCGCTGCATCATGCCGCCGAGCATCGTCGCCGGCGGCAGCGTGTGAAACGTCTCGTTCAGCGTGACGGAGAACTCGGTCTTGTCGAAGCGAAACACGGGCGCCCCGTTCGCTTCCGCCGCCGCGATCGCATCCGCGAGGGCCGGCACCGTCGGGCCGAGCCCCTTGGGATATTGCTGGCTGACGATGATCGGGAGCACGAGCTGCCCGCACGTTTGGACGAGCAGCGTCGTGTTCTTGATCGTCTGCTCGAGGATCTCGGGCGGCATCGCAGCCGCGAGGCGCTCCTGGATATCGACGACGAGTAGCACGGTGCGCGCGGGCAACAGCTTCTCGCGGCGCCGCATGAATTCGATCTCGAGACGTTCGCTCATTCTACCTCCGCACTCCCTTCGGGAGTGCTGCGCTCTCGGCGTTCGCCGAGCTTGCGATCTACCTCCCCACTGCCTTTCGGAGTGCTGCGCTCTCGGCGTTCGCCGAGCTTGCGATCT
>JBJXGN010000135.1:0-94820 GCA_046160585.1 Kofleriaceae bacterium | reverse complement strand
CATTCGGCGGTGCTACGCGCCCGATGTTCGTCGGGCTTGTCATTGTTCCTCCGCACCGCCATTCGGCGGTGCTACGCGCCCGATGTTCGTCGGGCTTGTCATTGTTCCTCCGCACCGCCATTCGGCGGTGCTACGCGCCCGATGTTCGTCGGGCTTGTCATCGAGTGCTCCAGTTCTCCGCGGTGAGCAAGATGTCCCCGTTGTCCTGATCCCGCCAGCTATGTACATCACCCATCGGCAGCCATAGCGTGCGTCCCGCATCGATCTTTGCGAGTGTGGCGTGGTGCGGATTGCACACGCAGAGAACGATCGTATTCGTCTTCGGCAACTTGGGTAACCACGTCGCCAGGAACTTCGACGCCATCACCGCGACCGGTCCACCGGGGACGTCGAACTCGAGCTGGAGGTCGTTCGCGATCGCGGGCGCATCGTCGGCGGTGTGAACCGCGACCAGCAACGCGTCTTTCACGATGCGCCCCTCGTCGATGAGCGCGATCGGCTCCGTATCCGGACCGCCTCGCTTCACGTGCTTCGCCTCTTCGACGAGTACGAGCCTCGGAGCGAGCGCCCAGCCGTAGCCGGCGTAGTCGTGGTCCGGCAGCTCGCGATATTCCGCGAGGTTGAGCAGATCCACCACGGATCGCTCGTGAAACGGAAGATCGGCGATCTTCATCGCGCCGCATCATCGTCATGGCCCGCGAAACGCGAGCCTCGACGGATGTTCGGATCAGTCGACGAGGAGCGTCGGCTGCGTGGTGCGTCCCACGCGCGCGAGACCGAAGCGACCACCACCACCACCACCGCTACGTCCACCGCCGGACGAACGCGACGGCGAGGAGTACGAGCGGCCGCTCTGCGAGCGCTGGTACTTGGCCGGGTTGGCTGAGCGGTGTGTCGAACGCGACTGGCTGATCTGCGCGGCGCGGTTGGGCGACGTCGCGTACGGCGTGGAGTACATCGGCATGTACGACGGCATGAACATGCTCGACATCATCGAGCCGAGCAGCATGCCGGTCGCGATGCCCATGAACGGCGACGAGTAGCCGTAGTAGTGGCCGTGCCCCGTGGTCTGCATCTGCGCGGTGCCTTCGCCAGTGATCTCGCGCTTGATGGTGAAGATCTTCTCGGGCTCGTCGACGTTGCCGTCGGTGTTCTTGTCGAAGAAGCCCGTAACGACCTGGACCTTGTTGTCGAGGTCCTGCACCGAGATCGAGATGATCTCGTCGCCTTCGTAGATCTCGTTGATGCGCTTCTCGAGATCCTCGGGACCGTTGGCCTGCTTGTACGCCTCGTTGACCTGGTCCCAGTCGATCTTGACGTTGGTGTTCTCGGTCGTCGCCCACCGCTCCGTCTGTTCGGACTCGGAGCTACAACCCACGCTGACCGCCGTCAGAGGAACGAGGAGTGCGAGGGATGCCGCCAGGTTCTTCACCTTTGAAATCATGCGGGAACCGTAGTGTCGTCGGTCACGGTCGTCAAGCACGCTGAACGGCTGCATCATCGCGATTGTGGCTGGGTGTGCCAGCTCACTTATTCCCGAAACGATTCTTCACGTAGGCGGTTGCCACGGCGTAGTCCTCCGGCGAGCCGGTCACCGACATGACGAACGCTTGCGCGAATGCCTCGACACGGGCCTCGTGGTCCCTGAAATCAAAGCCTTGCGGCAGGGCGAACGGCTTCCACACGAGCCGCCCAGCTTCCACGACCGGGGCTGGCACCGAGGTGGCTGCCGGCAACTTCCGCCGTGACGTGCTCGCGATGTGGTGGGTGAAGATCTGCTGCTCCCGTCCGAAGTGCGAAATCGTGGTTAGCGCCAGCCACCCGAATTGCTCGGCCCGATCATCCAGGATCAGGCCCTCGGCAATCGCCGTGCATAGCGCCATGCTGTCGCGATCCCACAGCACCGCTGCCGCCCCGTCGAGCAAGCCTCGCGCGAGCTCCGGGTTGCCGGCTCGCATCAACGCCTCGGCGCGTAGAGCGCGCAGCACGAGCGGCACCGAGTCTGCGAAGATGCCGCGATTGGTCCGCCGCAAGACGTCCTCGCTTCCGTCGCCCAGCCGCTCGAAGCCGCCGAGCCTCTCCGCCGCGCCAGTCGCCATCGTGTCGAGCCGCCCCACTGCATCGTGCGCGAACGCGCCGAACGCTCCGCCATGCGATGCGAACGCGCCGACACGCGCCGTCGTCTGCGAGGCGAACGCGCCGACTCGCGTAGTCACCCGGGCGACTCGGGAGGCCGCACGCCCGACGAGCCCGTAGACGCGCGCGCGGTTCATCCCACCGAGCACCTGCACGATCCCCAGGATCGCGACCACCGGCCACGGATAGCGAAACTCGATCCGCTCGCCGAGCGCGAGGTATCCCGCGATGCGCCCGTACAGCGAGCGGTTGTACTTCACGAGCCACCGATGCGCCTCGGCGGCGAGCGCCGTCTCCTCGGCGAGCAGCTCGTCGCGAATCGCTGGATCGATCGCTGCGATCTGCCGCTCCGCCGCCACACGTACATCCTCGACGGTGAGCAACGCGAGATCCTCGCCCATCAACCGAAAGCTCGGGGCCGCGGGATCGCCGAGCCTCGCGCGTAGGGCATCGATCAGCATGATGCGCGCACTATAGGTCACCGACGCCGATCGGAGACGCGGCTACGCGACGAGCGTGTCGTCGAGCTCGCACGCACTCGCGTCGAGCACCGCCCAGATCACCGCCGCGATCACCGTCGCGACCGCGTCGCGCTCGGATTGCCCGAGCACGATGTGGAGCTGGTCGATCTCGTCGCGCAGCGTCTTCACCATCGCGCGATCGCAGCGACCCGCGCGTACCTCGTTGAGCGCGGTGAGCAGCTGGCGGTGGCTCAATCGCAGATCGCCCACCGGTGTGCGACCGCCCAGCACCTTGCACGCTAGCGCGAGTCCCGCACCGAACGCGTCTCCGTCGGGCGACGACAGCTCCATCTCGAGCATCCGCATGACCGCCGGCTGCCGGATCGCGAGCCAGCTCACGTCCTGCTCGGCCAGATCGACGTGGTCGTGAATCATGGGTTGACTTCGGCACGTCGACATCGCGTGCGCCACTTTTCGGCTATGGTGCCGGCGATGCGCCCCGCGTTCGTCATCGACGGTGTTCGCTCTCCTTTCGGTCGCTACGGTGGAGGGCTCGCCGGCGTGCGCGCCGATGATCTCGCGTCGCAGGTGATCGCGGCGCTCGTCGCGAAGACCGGCATCCCCGCCGATCGGATCGACGACGTCGTCTTCGGGTGCGCGAACCAGGCCGGCGAGGACAACCGCAACGTCGCGCGCATGGCCGCGCTGCTCGCGGGTCTCCCCGTCGGTGTTCCGGGAATCACGGTGAATCGTCTGTGCGGCTCGGGCATGCAGGCTGTCGCCGACGCCGCGCGATTGATCGCGACCGGTGAGGCGGACCTCGTGATCGCCGGCGGCGTCGAGCAGATGACACGCGCACCGCTCGTGATGGGCAAGGCCAGCGAAGCGTTCGGCCGCGGCCAGACGCTCTTCGACACGACGCTCGGCTGGCGCTTCGTGAACCCGAAGATGGAGGCGATGCACGGAACGCTCGCGATGGGCGAGACCGCCGAGCGTGTCGCCGAGCGGTGCAACGTGTCGCGCGAGGCGCAGGATCGCTTCGCGTGGACCTCGCAGCAGCGCGCCGGCAAGGCGATCGCGTCGGGCCGGATGGCGAAGGAGCTCGTGCCGATCGTCACTGGCGTCGACAAGAAGACGGGCGCCGAGATCCGCGTCACGGCGGACGAACATCCGCGACCGGAGACCACTCTCGAGCAGTTGCAGAAGTTGCGGCCCGCGTTCTCGAAGACCGGCACGGTGACCGCGGGAAACGCGTCGGGTCTCAACGATGGTTCGACCGCCCTCCTCCTCGCGAGCGAGGTCGCGATCAAGGAGCTCGGGCTGACCGCGAAGGCGCGGTACGTCACCAGCGCCGCTGCGGGAGTAGAGCCGAGTTATATGGGCTTGGGTCCGATCCCTGCATCGAAGAAGGCCCTGGATCGTGCCGACCTGACCTCGCAACACATTGATCTCGCTGAGCTCAACGAGGCTTTTGCGGCACAGGCCCTACCCTGCGTCGAGCAGCTCGACCTCGATCCGGAGAAGGTCAATGTGAATGGCGGTGCGATCGCGTGGGGGCACCCGCTCGGCGCGTCCGGGGCCCGCCTCGTGCTGACGCTCGTCACGGAGCTCGGTTTCACCAACGGCTCGTACGGGTTGGCATCGATGTGCATCGGGGTGGGGCAAGGGATCGCCATCATCGTCGAGCGTGTCTGATTTCTAAGACACTGCTCGCCTCCCCACCGCACCCCCATCTTTGGGAATCGAAATTGCGCCCGAACCTTACAAAGATCATGAGACAACGGACCTGCCTCATTTCGCGTCGGAGAAACGGAGCAGGGCACGGCACCGGATGAGCGTCCAAGACCAGGTTACCAAGTCCTTGAAGCTCGTCGGCCGAGTCCTCGGCGACAAGTTCAAGCTCACCGCGTGCATCGGCATCGGTGGCAGCGGTGCGGTCTACAAGGCCGATCAGATGGCGCTCGGCCGCACCGTCGCCGTGAAGATTCTCAACGAGGACCTGTCCGCGGACGCCCGGATGATCAAGCGGTTTCGCGACGAAGCGATGTCGGCGTCGCGCCTCAACCACCCGAACTGCGTCTCGATCATCGACTACGGCCAGGCCAACGACGGCCTGCTCTACCTCGCGATGGAGTACGTCAAGGGACCGACCCTGACGCAGCTGCTCGTGAACGAGAACCCGCTCGCCGTCGATCGTGTTGTCGACATCACGATGCAGTCGCTCGCGGGGATCGAGGAAGCGCACCTCGCAGGCGTGGTGCACGCGGACCTCAAGGCCGACAACATCATCCTCGACCAGCGCCGCGCCGGCATCGACCTCGTCAAGATCGTCGACTTCGGCATCGCGCGTCTGGTGACCGGCACGCGCGAGCAAGAGGACCGCTCGATCAGCGGCACACCCGAATACATGGCGCCCGAGGTGATCAGCGGCGCGCCGCCGAGCTTCGCGTCGGATATCTACGCGGTCGGCATCATCCTGTACGAGCTGCTCGCGTACAAGACGCCCTTCTTTGCAGGCTCCACGACGGAGATCCTCGCGAACCACCTGAAGGCGATGATCCCGTCGCTCGTGTCACGTCGCGAACAGGTGTCGCGCGAGCTCGAGGCGATCGTCGCGAAGGCGCTCGCAAAGCACCCGAGCGATCGCTTCAGCTCGGCGGCCGAGATGCGCGAAGCACTGAAGGTGCTCGACGTTCGCGCCAAGCTCCCCATAACGGACAAGTGCACGTCGTGCGGAACGTCGTGCGCGCCGAGCTTCAAGTTCTGCCCCGAGTGCGGCGCGCCGCGCCTGCGCGCGTCGAAGACGGTAGAGATCCAGCCGACGCCCGCGATCGAGGTGCTGCCGTTGCCGTTCACGGGGCGCGCGGAAGAGCTCGCAACGCTCCTCGCACACATGCGATCGACGCCGACGCCCCTGATCACGAACCCCGACGGCACGCTGACCAAGGGCGCGAGTGCGGGTCTGCTCGTCACGGGCTTCGACGGTGCAGGCCGCAGCGCACTCCTGCGCCACGCCTATTCGCAGATCGGTAGCGACGGCCGTGTCATCTACCAGATCGGCCCGGACCCGAGCGGCCTCGCGGCGCCGTTCTATCCGATCCGCTCGCTGCTCGCGGCGGTGCTGCAGCTGCCGCCGGTGTCGAGCGAGGTCGAGCTACGCGACGCAGTCTTGCAGATCGGGCTCAACGAGCGCGACATTCCGGGCATCGCGCAGCTGTTCGGTCACCCGACGAGCCTGCTCGAGCTGGAGCCACCCGTGCGCCGGCGCGAGATGGTGTGGTCGGCGCTGCGCGCGCTCGAACGCGCTGCACTGTCGGGGCCGGTGACGATCGTGTGCGAGGACATCGATCGTTTCGATCACCCGAGCCTCGAGATCCTGCGCCGCACGACGGAGACCAGCGAGCTCATGCTGCCGCCGATCGTGATGACCGCGACGACGATGTTCGGCTCGCAGTGGCCGACGAGCGTCCCGCGCCTCGAGATCGGTGCGCTCGACGCGAGCGACCTGACGGCGATCGTCGATCACCTCGAGGGCGCCAACGTCCGCGGCTTGCCTCCAGTGCAGAACCTGTTCGAGACGACGCGCGCATATCCGGGCCACGTCGAGCACGTGGTTCGCTACATCCTCGAGGGCGGCAAGGCCGAGGACACGCAGACGTCGTTGCCCGACTTGATCTCCGCGCGCCTGTCGATGCTCAAGCAGTCGACGCGCGACGTGCTGCAAGCTGCGGCCGTGCTCGGCATCGAGCCGCAGCTGGATCTTTTGCGCTCGATGCTGCCGCAGGAAGCGCTCGAACCCGCGATGGCCGACGCTGAACGTAGCGGTCTCCTCGGGCACGATCCGTCGGGCGAGCTGACGTTCACGTCGCGACTCGTGCGCGACATCGTGTACGACGCGACGCCCGCCGACGTTCGTCGCCGCCTCCACTCGCAGGCCGCCGCGGCCGTCGAGGCGATGTCACCCGATATCGCGTTGCTCGGACACCATCACGACCTCGCGGGACACGCTAAGGAAGCGATCACGCTCTTGCGCCGCGCGGGCGATCATGCGAGCGAGCAGCTCGACGAGGTCGGCGCAGGGCAGTTCTTCCATCGCGCGCTCGTCGCGGTTCGTCAGGCTGTGCACGTCGGCGACGACGACGGCACGGCCGAGGCGCAGTTCGTGATGCTCTCGGTCAAGTTGGCCGACGTGCTGCGCACGCGTGGAGAGACAGCGCTCGCGCGTGGCGTCCTCGCAGAGGCGCGCGACTGGTCCGGATCGCCGTTGCTCGTCGCGCTGATCGATCGCGCGAGCGCGACGATCGCGCTCAGCGAAGGCGACGTCGACGGTGCGATCGTGGCGCTGCGCCGCGGCGTGGGTCGGGCGATCGCGACAGGCGACATGAGCCTCGTCTGCGAGCTGTACCTCGATCTCAGCGCGTCGCTCCTGCGCGCGGGCGATCCAGACACCGCGCTCAACGAGCTCGTCGAGTGCATCGACCTCGCGACGCTCGGCGAGGGATTCACCGCGATCGATGGCCCCGAGCCGTTCTGGCGGATCCTGCGCGCGCAGGCGCAGATGATCGACAACGCCGGCGACTCGTACCGCGCGCTGCGCCTCGCGGAGGCCGCGCTGTTCCACGCGCAGCGCGTGCGTTCGCGCCTCGGCGCCGCGCGCGTCCAGCAGCTCCTCGCCACGCTCTCCGACAAGGCCGGCCTCGGCAACAAGGCCGAGCGCTACCGCACGGCTGCCATCAACGAGATGCGCTCGCTCGGCGACCGCCGTGCCACCGCCGAGTTGCTCCTGACCGATGCGCCGCTGAAGGGCGCGGTCGTGATGTCCAAGCAGATCGACGACGCCATGCAGCTGACGAAGGAGATTGGCTGGACCGAGGGTCACGAGCGCGCGAAGCGGAAGTCGACCCCGCCGGAAAACGTGAAGTCTTGAGTAGATTGGCTCGATCTCCGGCCCTGAAATCCGTGCCTTAGGATACTGTTTCGCCGTGGGTAGTATTCTCCTCGTCGAAGCAGACCCTGCGGTCTGCGATCAATGGGCGGCGGCGTTGGGCGCGATGGGTCACGCGGTCCATACAGCAGCCCAGGCGCGCGAGGCGCTGCCGATGGTGCGCGATGGGGGCATCGATGTCGTTGTCGTCGACGCATTCGATCCGCGGGTCGGCACCCTCGAGCTCGCGAGGAGTATCGCCCTTCTGCCCGACGCACCACCGCTGATCCTCGTGTCCGGATCACCGCACGCGCCGGAGATCTCCGCGCGCATGGGAGCAGTCGCGTTCGTGCCCAAGCCGTGCGATGCGAGCGAGATCGTCATCGCGGTCGATCGTGTCGTCGGTGTGCCGCGCCCCGTGCGTGTCGTCGAGGACGATCCGACCACGCGCACGCGCGTGTAGCTACCTACTCCGCGTGCCTAGCACGCCGCGCGACGTGAAAGCTCGTCGAACGCCTCGCTCGATCGCAGGGTCCACTGCCGATCGCGATCCCGGATCGCGAGGGTTTGGTCCGCGAGCTCGCGATCTCCGATCACGATCGAGAACGGGATGCCATCGTGCTGCGCGAGCGCGATGCGACGCGCGACGGTGCCGTCCGCGTCGACGCGGCAGCGCACACCGCGACGCGACAGCTCTGCGTGAACCTCGTGCGCACGCGCACGATGCGCCTCGCCGATCGGCACGATCGCCGCTTGTTCGGGTGCGAGCCACGGTGGCAGCGCCGCGCCGTGCTGCTCGAGCAACACGCCCATGAAGCGCTCGATCGATCCGTACAGCGCGCGATGCAGCATCACGCAGTGACGCTTCTCGCCGCCCGCGTCGACGTAGCGCACGTCGAAGCGCTGCGGCATCACGAAGTCGAGCTGGATGGTGCCGCACTGCCACACGCGCTCGCGGCGATCACGCAGCAGGAACTCGAGCTTCGGGCCGTAGATCGCACCCTCGCCGGGCTGCATCACGACGGGCATGCCGAGCTGCTGCGCGCACTCGACGAGCAGCCTCTCCGCGCGATCCCACTGCGCGTCGTCGCCGATGCGATTTTCGGGACGCAGCGAGACGGCGACGGACATCTCGGCCAACGCGAAGCGTGCGTAGAACGCCGGGAGCTCGCGACAGAATCGCAGCAGCTCGCCGGGCACTTGCTCCTCGGTGCAGAAGATGTGCCCGTCGTCCTGAGTGAACTGACGCAGGCGCATGAGGCCGTGAATGGTCCCGCTCGGCTCGTCACGATGACAGAGGCCGAACTCGGCGACGCGCATCGGCAGATCACGCCACGACGGCGCGGCGCGCTTCACGAGCTGGACGTGCCCCGGGCAGCTCACGGGCTTGAGCGCGCTCTCGCTCGCGCCGTCGCCGAGTGCAAACATCGCGTGCTCGAACGCGCCCCAGTGACCACTCGACTCCCACACGGAGCGGCGGATCAGCTGCGGAGTACGCACCTCGCGATAGCCGCCCGCGAGCACGTGTGCGCGCGCGGCGTCCTCGAGGAGCTTGTAGAGCACCCAACCGCGGGGGTGCCAGAACACCATCGCGGGCGCCTCGTCCTGGAAGTGCGCGAGGTCGAGGCGATTGATGAGGGAGCGGTGATCGTCGTCGGGAATCGAATGGTCGGGTTTGTCGGCACGCATCGTCGGTCTCCAGAGTTTGGAATCGACCGAGCGCTACGCAGACACGACGAAACACCCGGCCAGGTGGCGGGTGTCGTCCGTGTGCGTTCGTTGTCAGCTGGCGCGCACGACGACCATCCCGCAGGAAGCGGAGGTCGTCGTCGTCGTGAGGCGCGCGAGGAACACGGTGACCAAACGGTATGCGCGCGCCGCGCGGTTCGCAACGAGTTTTCTCGCGCGACTCGTAGAGGCCCGAAAAGGTTCCCTTCGAACCCGTGCACGCGTGCGGGAGTCCGGAGCATAACTCGCGCTTGGAAGCCCTGCGCACTACCATTCATCCGTGCGCCTGTGGCGGTACATGATCCTCGTCGCTGCGTTGCTCGGCATCGGCGGCTTCTTCGCTCCATTCTTCGAGTACCGCGCGCCCGACGGCTCGCTGTGGGGCGCGTCCGCGTACGAGGTCGCGATGCAGAAGTTCGACGTCGGTACGTGGATGACCGGCGCCGAGACGCTCGGCGTGGTCTCGCACGCCGAGGCCACGCGGATCACCGCGATGGTCAACAAGGTGATGGCCGGCTACCGCCTCGCGATGATCGGCGCGTTCATTCCCGTCGCGCTGCTCGCGCTCACCGCGCTCGGATGCTTCGCACGGCGCGAGATGGGGCGCATCACGGGCATCGGGGTGTTCGCGCTCGGAACCGCAAGCATCGGCATCTACGTGTTCGTGTTCGACATCGCAGATCCATCGCGCACGACGAGCGGCCAGCTCGGCCTCGGGATCTACCTGCTACTCGTGTGCGGCTTGATCAGCATGCTCGCCGGCGTGCTCGCGCTGCTGTTCCCGGACCGTATCGCGCGCGCCTGATCGCTCAGCGAACGACGAACATCCGCACACCCCGCGGCGGCATCGCGAGCGTGACGCGACCTCCGCTCGCACGGAACGCATCCTTGGACAGCGGATCGGACAGCGTCTGCGTGCGCTCGTCGACGAGCAGCACCGCGGTCGTCGCTTCGGGCACGTCGCTGACGACGAACACCACGCGCACCACACCGCCGGCATCCGCGTGGGCGAAGCATCGAACGTCCTCGGGCCGCTCGATCTGCCACGCGTCACCAAGGTCGCCCGCGAGCCCTTGCAGATCTGCGGCGAGGCCGGGCACGTCGTCGAGCGAGCCCTCGCGGATCTTGCCCATGCGCTTCGGCGGCGGATCTGCGGGCAGCGGCTGCCCGAGCTCGTCGTGCGTCGGTGTCGTCGGGCCGATGACGACGATCGCCCGCTTGTGCTCCGCGAGCCCGCGCAGTCGCTGCCACAGGCCGCGGTCGATTCGCGTCAGCGTCGGCGCGATCACGGCGCGATACGTCGCGAGCTCGTCCTGGCTCACGCTCTCGTCGACGATCGCGAACGGTACCTGCGCGAGCTCGAGCGCGTTGGCAATCGCGTCCTGCCATCGGCGCGCGACCCGCGCGTCCGCATCTGTGCCCAGCTCGGCCGGCCCACCGGGTCCAACGCCCAGCAGATCCGCGACGACCGGCGTGATCGGATCCGCGAGAGTCGAAGCGAGCCCGAACCGCAGATCCGCGCGCGTGTCCACGAGTGCGATCGGTGTCGTGCGTCGAAGCGAGGTCCAGTCGTGCTCCACGAGCGCGTGGATCAGCGGATGGATCCACTGTGCATGCTTCTCGAGCTGGCCGCGCTTGCTGATCGCCGCGCCGTAATAGCGCTCGCGCTCGACGGCCATGTAGAGATTGAAGCCGCGCGTGCCGACGGCGAGTAGGGATAGGAGTTGATCCCGCTCGCGCGTCGGATCGTCGCCATCGTCGAGCGGCGGAAACCACGGGAAGAATCCGACGCCGACCTCCATCGCGATCGGCACCGGCTGCGCGTTGCCGACGAGGCTCGATGCGCTCCTGCGCAGCCGCCGGAAGTCCGCGCGCGGCGTGTAGGCGTCGATGCCGACGGGCCCGGCGATCCCGTGCTGGATACCGCGCAGATCGCTGAGTGCGTGATGCCCGGGCGGCAGGTTGTGAAAGCGCGCGAGTCCGGCGAAGCCGACGCGATCGAGTGCCCGCGTAAACTCGTGGAGCGCGCGCGACAAGTAGTGGTCCTTGAACCGCACCCACGAGACACACCGCGCGCGGTCGGCGGGATTCCACGCGCGGGGTGGATCGCCCTCGATCCCCGTCGAGTCGCGCCACCAGTCGATCGCGTCGGGGTGGTAGTCGAGGTCGTACGCGCTCGCGCGAAAGAACATCTGGGCTTCGTTGTCGACGCCGATCGCGACGACCGGGCCTTCGGGTGCGAGGAGGCTCGCGCCCCCGTCGGTGTTGGAGGCTGCCGTGCTCGTGTTTGCGTTCGAGGCGCTCGCCGTCGACGGTGTGTTCGATTGCGATGCATTCGTCGGGCTCGCGCCCAACACGCGCGCGACCTCGGCGTACCAGCGAGCGACCTTGGCGTGGAACGTGCGCGATGCGTAGGACGGGATCGGGAACGCGCGCGGAGGCGCGGGCATCCACGCGGGTGTCCCGCGCGACGTACGCGCGCGGCAGTCTTCGTCGGCGAGGATGTGGTCCGGAATGCCGAACGACGTGAGCTCTGCGTTGAAGTGAGGGCCGAGGCGCAACACGACGGACAGGCCCGCAGCGCTCGCCGTCTCGCAGAACGCGCGAAGATCACGATCGCCCGACCAGTTGTAGGTGCCCGGCGCCGGTTCGTGCACGCGCCACGGCACGTACGACTCGACGAGCGTGAAGCCCTGCGCGTTCATCGTGCGCAAGCACGTGGCCCACGACGAACGAGTGACGCGCCAGTAGTGCATCGCGCCCGCGTAGAACGGCACGTGACGTCCTCCCGCGCTTGCGATCGAGAGAGAGTGCGAGCCCGACGACGACGAGCCCGACGATGGCGAGCCCGATGACGGCGAACCCGACGATGGCGAGCCCGACGACGGCGAGCCCGACGACGACGAGCCCGATGATGACGACGGCGAGCCCGACGACGACGAGCCCGATGACGACGACGGCGAGCTCGACGACGGCGAACCCGACGACGGCGAGCCCGACGACGACGACGGCGAGTCCGATGACGACAAGCCCGCCAACGACGAGCTCGGCGCGATGACGAGGCCGCGCTCGTCGAACCATGTGCGCCGCTCACGTGTCACGTTCGCACCTCGCGATCACCGCGGCGCATCGATGTGTTGCCACGCGCGCACGTTCGCGACGCCGGCATCGCCGCTCGCGCCCGCATCGAGGACGAAACGCGATGGGCCGGTCGCCCACGACGGCACGTAGGTCAATGGCGCCGAGTCGCCCGTGCCTTGCTCCCCGTACTCCGGGTCCCACGGCAGGAGCAACGTCGGTCCGTTGGCGCCCGGCTGCATCGTGCGGAGGCGCGGTAGGATCGGGTGCGGCTCCTCGGCGCGAACCTTGGCCGCCGCGAGCACGTCCTGGATCGACGACAGCGACGCGAGCTCGTACATCGTGCGTAGCTGTGGCGGTGGCAACGAAAGCTCGCCCGCCCGCACGATCGCCTCGGCGGGCGAGACCCACATCTCGTCGACGGTCTCGTCGCCGTCGTAGGAGGGCTTCTGGCCGCCCGGCAGCTCGCACACGAAGAAGCGCGCGGAGAATCGCTTGGATTCGATCGACGGCGTGATCCAGTGCGACCACGGAATCAGGCAGTCGGTCCACCAGCGCAGCTCGTACTGCGTGAGAAGGTCGGTGGCGTTCGCGCCCGCGAGCACCTTCTTCCGAAGCGACGCTATCGAGAATGCAGGCGTTTCATCGCCGAGCGTCTGATTCATCGACTCCTCGGCGAACGGCTCCGCGCTGCGCTCCTTCTCGCGGACGAGGAGGATGCCGGCTTCTTCGAACAGCTCGCGCGCCGCGCACGTGCGCGCGTCCTCGGTGCCTTCAGCCCCACCGCCCGGGAACACGAAGGCGCTCGCCATGAACGACGCGCCCTTTCGGCGCCGCAGCAGGAACACCTCGAACGGTGGCCCACCCACGTCACGCTTCGGTCCTCTACGGAGCAGGATCACCGACGCTGCTTCGCGAAGTGGCGTGGTCACGAGCCGTTCGTACCACGATCGCCTGGGGCGGCGGCGCTCGTGATCGTGACGCGATCGGCTCGGACCCGTCGATGTGGCATTCGACGCGGATCGGGTCGGACGCTAGTCGATGCGGCATTCGCCGCCGGATCGAGTCGGTCGATGCGGCATTCGCCGCCGGATCGGGTCGGACGCTAGTCGATGCGGCATTCGCCGCGGATCGGCTCGTCGGCAAGGCCGAGCCAGTCCTCGATCTGTCGCTCGACGAAGCGTGCGACCTTGCAGTCGGGAGTCTCGAGCACGACGCGATCGGGGCGACCCTTGCGGCGCGCGAACACCCCGAACCACGTGAGAAAGCCTGCGCGCGGTTGTGTCTCGACGACGAACAGCGCGTCGATGCCGCCGGCACCGAGGACGAAGCCGTCATCCTTCCACGAGACCTCGATGGCGAGATCGTCGACATCGATCGTGACAGCGACGTCTTCTGCGAAGAGCGGGACGTTGACGGTCATGCGCAACGTCGGCTTTCCAGTCTCGATGCCGCGATACGGCGTCCGCAGTCGTAACTCGGTGGCGATCTCCTGTGTGGAGACGGCTCGAGGTTGAACGCGCTGACGAACGGCCATACCTCCAGCTTACTTCTCGACGGAACGCGTGAATAGATAAACCCATGCAATGGCCACCGCCTGGAGTGGCAACCGCGCCCACAACATCCACGTCGGAACGGCTTGGGTCCCGAGCGGCAACTCGTTGACCGCCATGTTCACGTTCGCGGGGAACACCGCGACGAGCAACACGATCAGCCCCCATGCCGCGAGGCGTCGCGTCGCCGGGAGGATGAGCCCGAGGCCTCCGAGTATCTCCGCAGCCCCGGAGATCACGTTGAGCGCCGAGTGCCACGCGACCGGAATCTCGGCGGGCATCATGCCGAGATACGGTGCGGGGTTGATGAAGTGATTCGCGCCCGCGGCGACGAACAGCACCGTCGCAGCCCAGCGAAGAATCGCGAGCGTGCGCGGCTTCATCGCCACGGTACGAGCCGGGCGGTGGAGTGGATCAGACTACGGAACGACAACGAACTCGCGCTTCATCAGGGAGATGATGTTCTGCGCGGCGTCGAGGTCGGTGCCCGGAAAGTTGTCGAGGACCTTCTGCAGCTGCCCGTGATCGAGCACGAGCTGGAACGTGTCGAGCTCTGACGGCGTGAGCTCGCGCAGCTTACCGGCGAGTGGCGTAGGAACCGCGAGCGGAGAGCCGAGCGGCGGGAGCTGCTTCTGCAGATTGCGGAACTCGTCGAGCTGGCGAACGCCTTCCATGAGGAGGCCTTCCGTCGACTCCTGGATCTCTTCCATCACCTGCATCTCGACGCTCGGCTCGAGCTCGAACGTGCCGGTGAGCCAGGTGAGCATGCGGTAGATCGCCTTTTGCGGCGACACCGCGAAATCGTCGTTGATCGTCGCGAAGTAGATCGATCCCTTCCGCAGGTAGATCTTCCCGAGCGAGACACCGTTGTTGACGGTGAGGACGCCGCTCTTTCGCGACGTCGAGAGGAGCTGCAGTAGATCCGGGAGCGGGATCTCCTCGATCACGCCGGACATCGGGCGGCCCTGTGTGGCCTGGCGCTGCTGCGCGCCGGCCTCGAGCTTGCGGCGCGCCTCGGCTTCGGTCGTCGACGCGAGCTGACCCTCGACCTGCACGACCTTGATGATCGACGTGCCTACGAGGATGCGATCCCCCTCGTGGAGCAGAGCGCGTCCGGCGATTTTTTCACCGTTGACGAACGTGCCGTTCGTCGAGCCCATGTCCTGGATGTAGACCTCGGCGTCCGTCGAGCTGATCTTCGCGTGACGGCGCGACACCATGTCCTCGACGAGGACCATGTCGAGGTCGCTCGACCGGCCAATGATGATCTCCCGGTTCATCCGAAGCGGGAACTCACCACCCTGGTACTTGCCCGAGATGAAGCGCAGCGCGAAGCGAGGACGATCGTTCATTGCGGTAACGACTCGAAAATTCTAGTTCCCAACGGCGAGCGCACGCAAGCAAACGCCTGGACGATCCCTCACGTCACCTGAGCAAGCGCGCAGTCTGCAGACGGCTGTTCAGTCCGTCTCCGGCAGATCGCGGTCGTCTTCGTCGGAATTGTGCTCGTGTGGGGGGCGGAGCGTATTGACGACGCGCCGATAGACCTCCTCGGACACGACGAGGCTCGAGTGCCCGAGCGGGACCGTGGTGGCGTTGACACCCGAGATCCGGGTGGTCGGCAGGGGGACGACCCAGTCGCGCGCGGCGGCGATCGTGTGGACCTCGACGCTGGGTGGGATGGGCCCCTGTGCGAGCTCGTCCAGGAAGCGGCTGCGCGGCAGGAGCTGCCAGGACGAGGTCGACCACAGCCCGAGCGTCAGGACGCCGGCGAGCGCGGCCCAGGTCCCACGGATGGGCGTGCCCATCATGATGAGCTTGCGCACCCGCGCGTGGCCACCGAGCTTCTTCACGTAGTACAGGCCGATCAACCCGCCCATCGAGTGCCCGATGATGTCGATGCGCTGCGACGGGGTCTGCGCGAGGATGCGCTCGATCTTGCGGTGGATCAGGAACGCGCTGCGACGGATGTCGCGAACGTTGAACGTGCCAAGGTTGAACGACACGCACACGAAGCCGTCCTGCACGAGCCGGCGCTCGAGCATGTACATCGAGCCACGTGTCCCGAGGAACCCGTGGATGATCAGGACGGGCGGCGACTCGGGCGAGAGGTCGTCGAACGCGGTGCCGCGACGGATGCGATTGCCGCGCACGAGGTGGCGCAGGTACGAGAGCCCGTCGGCCCCCCCCGCGACATCTTGACCGATCGTGCTGCGCTTCCCGAGCCAGCGCTGTGGCGCCTCGAGCGCCCAGCGCAACAGCCACGAGGTGCGCGACTTCTTCTCGGCCACATCAATCACGATAGTCCGAGAATCCCTCCCCGACGAACCGACTGCACTCCTTCGCATACGCATTGCTTGCCGAGGTTGGGGTCGGATACTCGACCACCCGCCACTGACCGCGCTGGCCCACGGTGCCGAACCGCGTGATCACGGCCGTCCCGCGGCGATAGATCAGTGCGAATTCCGCCCCGGCGCGAAGCGACCGCGAATCTCCTGAGGGGACCCGACCTGGCGCTTTCGCGGCGTCGGAGGGCGAGCCGCTCGGAACGTCCTCCGGGTTCGGCAGGTGCGTGGGATCCTCGACGTCACCGGGCACCATGGGGGGTGCGCCGACATCAGCGACCACGGGCATCACCATCGTCGAGCGTGACGAACGGGCCGGAGCCTCGTCCGCTGCTTTCTCGAGATCGGCCTTCTCGGCTTTCTCGGATTCCTCGGCCTTCTTGGATTCCGTGGCCTTCTCGGCCTTCTCGGGTTCCTCGGTCTTTGGCACCAGCGTCGGCGCTGTGGAGGGCGCTGACGTCGGTTCGGGCGTGACCTCGCTCGGCGACGCCTTTGCTGCGGGCATTCCCGGTGCATCGGATTCGCTGAGGTCCACGATCGCGGGCATCTCACCCGTGATGCGCTCCTCGGTCTTGACCTCGTCCCCTTTGGCCTTCGCCTCGACTTCGACAGGCTTGTTGTCCTCGCTCACGGCCTGGGCATCATCCACAGCTCGACGCTGGTAAGCGAGTGGTTTGGCGCGCTCGATTTTCGATCTCTCCGGCGGCTTCTTTCCCTTCGACATCATTCGGTCGTGCCATGCGTTCGCCGACGCGGGCAACTTTGGATACCATTACGCCTCGTGACCGCGACCTCCGAGCGCGTGGGGCGCTACCAGCTCCTGGAGCCGATTGGCCTCGGGCCATGCGGGACGGTCGCGCGCGCGAAGGTGTTTGGCGTCGCAGGGTTCGAGCGACAGTTCGCGGTCAAACGATTCCATCCCGAGCTCACGATCACGAGCTCGCTGGCATCAGCGCTGTCCTCGGCCGCGCGCGCCTATGGAAGTCTCGAGCACCCGCGCATCGCCCGCATGTCCGAGTTCGGTGTCGCGCAGGGGACCACGTTCACCGCGGTCGAGCACGTCGCGGGCCTCGATGCCGCGCGGCTGGGCGCGGAGGCGAGGCTCGCGGGCGCAACACTCGCAGCGGGCGGCGCGCTCGCACTCGTGTCGCAGGCCGCGCGGGCCGTCGGATACGCACACGGCCGCGGGCTCACACACCTCGGACTCGCGCCGACGAACGTCATCGTCACCGCCGACGGCGACGTGAAGATCACCGACTTCGGGATCCTCGCGGCAGGCTTGCCACAGCGCCCCATCGACGTCGCGCGCCTCGCACAGCGCATCCAATACCTCGCTCCCGAGCAGGTCGCGAACGAGGCAACGTCGGCGGCGACCGACGTCTTCGCACTCGGCGTGATCGCGTACGAGCTCGTCACCGGCCAGCGCACGTTCCGCGGCGAGACTCCGCAGCAGGTCGCGCAATCGATCATGAGCGGTCCACCAGCGGAGCCGCCGCTACCGCGCCCGATCGTGCGCGTGCTGCATCGTTGTCTCGCGCGCTCGCCGTTCGAGCGGTTCCCCGACGCGCGTGCGCTCGCCGACGCCCTCGACGCGGCCCTGCGCGTCGCCCCCGTGCCGGGGACGCGCAAGGACATCGGCGCACAGGTGAAGCAGACGATGGATCGCCTCGCGGAGATGTCCGCGAACGAGATGAGCGGCATGGTCGCGCTGCACGTCGGTACGGGCCCGATCCCGCGGTCGGTCCGGTCGGAGATCGCCACGCTCGGTCGTGCGGACCTGGACGAGCTCGGCAACGACCCGGTGCCGACGACTGACTTCGTTCGCCCCGACGTTCCGGTGCCTGGCCCGTCGCCGCTCGTGTCCCCTGCGTCGACGCTTCAGGAGATGCCGAAGCCGATGACGACGATGGCTGGTGTCGCGCCACCGCCGATCCCGGTGCCACAGGGAATCGGGGGCATCCCGGGGCGCGAAGGGCTTGCGACCACGTCGCCGCAGACCACGCTGCTTGGCATTTCGCGCCCGAACGCGTCGAACGTACCGAAGATCCCGCCGCTCGGTCCCAGGCCGCAGATCCAGCCGATTCCGGCCATTCCCCGGATCCCGATGGCACCGCCCACGACCCCAGCGGACACCCCCACGGGCATGGATCATCACCTGAAGGGTCGCATCGAGATCGATCCGCCCCCCGGGTTCGACCCACCGGTGATGGACGTCTCGATGGTCGAGCTGTTCGACGAGGAAGGTCCAATACGCCATCGCGACGCTCCACCAGTGCCGGCCTCCGTGACCCCGCGCGCACCGTCCGTCGACGATGATGCGATGACGCGACCGGGTACCGACCTGACCATCCCGCGCGAGGAAGTGCCGCGCGACCAAATCGCAACGCAGGAGATGGCGCGCGGCTTCGTCGAGAAGCTGCGCGAGGAAGCGTCGCGCTCGAGTGATGGCGAGTCTGTTCAGATGGAGGTCGTGCAGCCGCCTCCCGACGACGACATCGATCCCGGCGCTTCCGCGGCGGCGAACGCGTCGTTCGCACAGGCGCTACACGAGGCGTCGGGTGTGTTCGCGCGCCCCGTGCCGCCGTTAGGGTTGGCGCACGTCGCGCCAGCGAGCGAGCTGCGAAACCCGTTCGCAGCGCCGAGCGATACGCCGCCACACGCCGATCCGATGTTCTCGCCGATCCCGACGCCGACGCCGGATCCAACAGAGCCGCTCGAGCCGCCCCCGTCGTCGAGCGCGGCGTGGACCGCGCCGGCGCCGGTGTCGCAACCGGCGATCCGCGTCTCGAGTCCTCATCCCCAGCCGAACGCAGAGATCCCGTCGCTGCAGCCGCCTCCGGTGCCGGCAAACGCGGGCTCGGTCGCGACGAAGGCACCGAGCAACGCGCCATGGATCGTCGTCGCGCTCCTCGGCCTCGGCGCCGTCGGCGTCGGCGGCTACTTCGTGTACACGAAGGTCGTCCTCGACGACGAGCCCGCGCAGAAACCGGTCGCGACGAAAGGCGATGCGTCGGTGAAGACCACGCCCGATGCGACGCAGGTCGCGATCGCGGTCGATGCCGCGGGTGCGGCCGTCTCGTCCGACGCGGCCGCCGCTGCTTCCGCGGATGCCGCACTCGCCGTCGATGCCGCGCAGCTCGCCGCCGTCGATGCCGCAGCTCCTCCCGCCGACGCCACGCAGGTCGCCGCGGTTGTCGATGCTGCCGGGCCTGTACCTGCGATCGACGCCGGCGCCATCACGCCGACGGGCCCGTCGGACCAGCTCTCGATCACGTCCACCCCGCCGGGCGCCCACGTCTACCTCGACGGTGCGGACGTCGGACAGACACCGATCTCGCTCCCCGCGGCCAACGATCGCCACACGATCGCGCTGCTCCTACCGGGCTACGAGATGTACATCGCCGAGGTCGACGGCAAGGGCACGTTCGCGATCCCTCTCGTGGAGGTCACGCCCTCGGGTGGCCCCGCTGGCATCAAGGTCCTCCGCTGCAAGGACAAGGATCGCTACTACGTCTTCGTCGACGGGAAGCCGACGGGCCAGCTGTGTCCCACCGAGCGCATCGAGGTCGACCTCGGCCCGCACACGGTCGAGGTCTACGACGCGGTCTCCGAGTCTCGGAAGAAATGGGACATCGTCGTGAAGGACACTCGTTTGTCGCACCGCGTGAAGATCGAGTAGGCGCCGCGATTTTTCGTGCGGTAGCTCACCTCGACCCTCGAATTTCCGTCGGTGACACGCGATGCGCGCTGGGTCTAGGCTACGCGCATGAGGATCTCGATCGCATTTGCGCTCGTCTCGGTGGCGGCATGTGGTGGTGTGGAGCGCGCTCCGGTGGATCCCCTCTCTCGCCTCGATCTGCGCGCGGCGATGTCCACGGGTGATGTCGCGCCCGTCGGTCTGGCGCTCGAGGACAGGGCACGCTTCGTGTTCGATCGAGACGCCGGCTTGCTCCGCATCGACGGAGAGACCGTCACCACGGTGATCGATATGGCCTCGATGCCGAACCCGGGCCCGACCGCGCCGATCAACCCGCCGTTCACGGACCTCGTCGCGATCGCTCCGAACGTATTCGCGATCACCGCGCTCAACGATGGCTACCTCCTCGACACGCAGGCGCTGACGCTCACGCAGCACTTCTGCTACTTGCCCGGCGAAGAGCAGGGCACCCCGGTGGTCGCGTCGCAGCGCACCGACGCGATCGCCTACGATGCCGAGAACGATCGCATCTACGCGCAGCCCATCTCGTACGACGCGGTCGGCACGTTCGTGCAGTCGCAGCTCGCGAGGTATGACGCGACGACGGGTACAGACAACCTGTGGAACGGCGTCGAGCCGACGGTAGCCGCGACCGCGATGATGGTCAGCGCGACGGATCGCGATCGCCTGATCCTCGGTCAGGGCCCGATCGTCTCGTTCGCCACGATGGCGTCGTCAAATCCCGTGGTCGTCGAGGATCTCTCGCGCTTCGGCGTCAGCTCGATCGACGGAATGGCGATCGACCGCGCGGCGAACACGCTCGTCGTTGTCGATAGTGTTGCCGACGCCGTGTTCGACATCGACCTCGCGCAGCTCGACATCGCGCTCGACTGACTCGACGAACGTAACGTCGCGCTCGCACCCTAATCGTCGTCGGGTGCGTCGCTGTCGAGCTTGTGGCGCGGATCGAGGCCGTATTTGCGGATCAACTCGCGCAGGTGCTTGCGATCGATCTGCGCCTCGCGGGCGGCCGCCGACAGGTTCATCTTGTGCCGGCGCATCAGGTCCTCGATGTACTCGCGCTCGAACATCTCGACGAGCTGCCCCTTTGCCTCCTTGAACGGGAGGTCGGTGCGAATGCCGAGCGACGGCGCTGCCTCGCTGACGAGCGCGTCCTCGAGGTTGATCGTCGAGCCGCGCGCGAGTAGGCACGCGCGCTCCATCACGTTGCGGAGCTCGCGCACGTTGCCCGGCCAGCTGTGGCGAACGAGGCGCGCCATGTCCTCCGGAGAGACCGTGAGCCCCTGACCGAAGTTGTTGACGAAGTACTGGATGAGCAGTGGGATGTCCGTGCCGCGCTCGCGCAGCGGCGGCACGCCGACGCGCACGACGGCGAGGCGGTAGTACAAGTCCTCGCGAAACGCCTTCTTCGCGACCTCGCCGCGCAGATCGCGGTTGGTCGCGGCGACGACGCGCACGTCGATCTTCTCGTACGTGTTCGATCCGACCTTGCGCACGGCGCGCTTGTCGAGGACGCGTAGGAGGGACGGCTGGAGATCGAGCGACATCTCGCCGATCTCGTCGAGGAAGATCGTGCCGCCGTGCGCTTCCGCGAACGCGCCGCGGCGATCCGTGATCGCGCCGGTGAACGAGCCCTTCACGTGACCGAACAGCATCGATTCGATCAGCTCGCGCGGGACGCTGCCGCAGTCGAACACGATGAACGGTCCGTCCTTGCGCGGCGAGTGGTTGTGGATCTCCTCGGCGATGAGCTCCTTGCCGGTGCCCGTCTCGCCCTCGATGAGCACGGTGGCGTTCGTCGCAGCGACGTCCTCGAGGAGCGTGAACATCTGGCGCATCTTCGTGTCGCCACCGACGATCGAACCGAAGCGCGCTTGCTGGCTCGGCTCGGGCTCGACGATCTCCTCGTCGGGGAGGAACTTCAGCACCGTGCGCCCGAGCTTCACCTCGGCGCCGAAGCCGATCGAGATGCGCTCGAACCGAGAGCCTTGGATGAACGTGCCGTTGGTCGAGCCCGAGTCGACCATGATCACTTCTTCACCGACCAGCTGCGCCTCGAGGTGTTTGCGTGACACCGTCTTGTCGGTGAGCACCAGCGAGCACTGCGGGCCCGAGCCAAACGAGACGACCGACTCCTGCGGCGTCAGGCGAACGGCTTCGCCGCGGTCAGGCCCCTTGATGACGACAAAGATCCCGCCCGAGATCTGCCGCGAGTACGACGGCGTGTCATCGAGTAACGCCGTGACATTAGAGCGATCCTTCGACATCTTCTCCCGGCGCCTGCATCGTAGCTGGGGAGAAACGGCCTGTAAATACGCTGGCCTATTTGTCTTCTACCCCAACGTTGGGACCAGACAACGCGACGACACCCGCCGCGATCCCGCCGGCGACAAGGAGCAGCAGGAACACCATCCACGGCTGGAACGCTGACTTCTTCACATTCGGGAGGGGAGTCGGTGGCCGCTCCGCCTTCAGCACCTTCGGCTGTTGCGGTTTCGGTTGCGGTTGCGGTTGCGGCTGCGGTTGCGGCTGCGGCTGCGGTTGCCCTCTCGACGATGGCTGCTTCGCTGGCGGTGGTGCATCCAGGGGTGAGATCGCGCGATGACCTCGTGGCGCGGTGGGCAACAGCTCGCGCGGATCGGCCGCCGATGGCAGCGGCAACCCGTGTGCGGAGGGTGGCGAAAACGGCGGCGGGGGTTGCGACTTCGACGGGCGCGAGCGGTGCGGGCCTTGCCCGATCTTGGTGTGGATCGGTCCCTGCCCGCGCAGCGTGACGGCGGGTGCGGGCTCGGGCGTCGGGGTCATCGGCATCGCCTGTGGGCCCGAGTCGAAGTTCACGAGCGGACGCGAGCCCGGGCTCCCCTCGATGTCCATCACGTTGATGATCGAGGTGAGCTCGACGCCCGCGAACTTGTTGATCTCCGTCATCGGCCGCGACAGGCGATCGCTCCCCATCGACTTGCTCTTCGTACGCGGCATCGCGATCGAGTGGATCGAGACCGGCCCGATCCCGAGATCGTCGTCCTCGTCCTCGTCGTCGTCGGCACCGGCATCGTAGACCTCGGTGCCCGCGCGCTTGTTCTCCGCGTAGCCGAAGTCCTCGTCGTCCTCCTCGCCACGCCACTGATCCGTCGGGCCGCACGCCTCGAGTAGCTCCCGCGCGAGCTCGGGCGCCGCGATGAGCAGCCCCTGCCGGTGCGCGCATCGCGTGAGCGCTTCGTTGAACTCGCCCGCCGTCTGGAAGCGATCGTCTGGATCGAGCGACAGCGCCCTCTTCATGACGGCATCGAGGTCCGCGGGCACGCCCGGCACCTTCTTCACGAGCGAAGGCACGGGCTGCGAGTAGATCTCCTCCGCCGACGTCGTGAGGCCCGCGTGCACGAACAGCCGCTCGCCGGTGATCACCTCGTACATACACACCGCGAGCGAATACAGATCGCTGCGATGATCGAGCGACTCGCTCTTCGCCTGCTCGGGCGACATGTACCCGATCTTTCCCTTCACTTTGTAGAAGAGCGAGTTGTGCGTCGACGCCTTCGCGATGCCGAAGTCCGTCAGCTTCACCTCGCCCGTGTACGAGATCAGAATGTTCGACGGCGACACGTCGCGATGGATCAGCTTGAGCGGCTGCCCGTCGAGATCACGCTTCACGTGCGCGTATGCGAGCGCGCTGAGGATCTCGCGTCCGACGCGGATCGCCGCGGCCGGCGAGAACCGCTTGCCGCGCCGCCTGGCCTTCTTGACCAGCGTGCGCAGATCGCCACCGGGCAGGTACTCCATCACGATGAAGTACTCGCCACCCGCGGTCACGAGATCGATCGTGTGGACGATGTTCGCGTGGTCGAGCGTGGCGGACAGCTTCGCCTCGCGCAGGAACAGGTCGATGAACTCCTCCTGCTGCGTGAACTCCGGCAGGAGCTGCTTCAGCACGACCTCCATCTCGAACCCGCCGGCGCCGAGCTTCTTCCCGACGTAGATCGCACCCATCCCGCCCTCGGAGAGATGCTCCAGGACGACATAGCGATCGATCGGTGCGCCCCCGGCGTCCACCATGCGCGGCCAGTGTAACATCGACCCCTCGATGGGCGAGGCGGACCGCTACCGGCTAGCTCCCGTGCAAAAGGTCCGTGCGCTCGACGAGCGCGCGAAGCAGGGGGACCTCGCCGGGGCCGCGTCCGACGCGAAGAAGTCACAGGCGAAGGTCGACGCGGCCACGACACGGGTCGAGGCGATCCGCGCGGCGATCGATCGGATCCGGGAGTCGATTGGCGCGAGCGCGATCACCTCGTCGGCAAACGCGACGACTGCGCCCGCACGACGAACTGCAAACGAGGTCGTCCTCGTCGAGCAATACCTCGCGCGGCTGCGTCGAGATCTCGACGGCGCGCTCGACGAGCTCGATCGCGCGGTTGCCGCACACCGCGGACAGCTCGACGCCGTCGACGGCGCGCGCACGAGGCTCGCCCGTGCACGTGCCGACAAGGAGATCGTCGAGCGCCACTTCGCGCGCTGGCGCGACGAGAAGCGCAAGCTCGCAGAGCGCCGCGAAGACTGATTGGGTGAACCTGCGATCACGGCGATTCGCGACGTTGGCATCGCGACGTTGGCGAGGCACCCCACATCGCGCCGTATCCCGGGCGATACCCGACGGGATCGAGAGTGGGTGCAACTCGCCATGGGGGTTCGTGTCTTGTTGGCATGCGCCTACTTCTCTCGTCTCTCGTGATCCTGTCCTCCTCGATCGCGTTCGCGGACGCCCCCGCGCCCGCGGCGCCCACGCAGTCCGGCAGGACCGTGGACGTTCGCACGATGGCGACCGACGACTGCGCGCGTGCACGCAAGGCCGGCAAGACCTGCGTGCTCGACATCGGCGAGGAGTCCATCGAAGGGCAGGTCGCGACCGGCACCGGCGAGGGCTTCACCAGCATCAACTGGGGCTCGGCTAGCAGCCTCATCCGCCTGCGCCGCGACTTCATCACCGAGATCCTCCGCTCGGCAGAAGACATCGACTGACGGCGCGCGGCTATACTGCCGCGAGATGCGTTGGTTGGTCTTGATCGCGCTCGTCGCTTGCACGGAGCCACGAAGCGCTCGCTGCAAGGAAACGTGCAAGCGCGAGGCGGAGTGCATCGACGCCACGAACAGCAAGATGCCCTTCGACGAGAAGGAGTGCGTCGCAGCGTGCGCGGCACTCGAGAGTGACCAGGCGGACAACGGAGCCAAGGTCACACGCCACATCGAGTGCGTGCGCTCCAAGCAGGCGTGCGAAGCCGTCCTGGAGTGCCGCTGATGATGTCCGCGACGAGCTTCCGGGAGTTCGGCGTCAGCACCCTGAAGACGACGATCTTCCTCGAGCGGCAGTTTCGTGCGCACCTCGTGTATCGCGATCGATTGCTCTACGACACGGCATTCGCGCCGCCCGCGAAGAAGGCGCAGCCGTTCGTGCACCTCTACGCGACGCTGAAGGGGTTCATCGCCGTCGACGGCGGGCCGGCGCACGAGGCTCCGCACGTCTACGTGCTCGCCGAGACCGAGTTCGATCGCATGGAGAAAGGCTCGCCGACGCTCCGCTCGTGGGGCAACCCCGGCGTGATCGTCGAGCTGCGCGTGCCGGCGCAATACGTGCGCGTCCCGATCGGGATCAAGAACGGGCCGCTGCAGCTCGGCGACGCCGTGTGGGCGGCGTATCAGCGCCTCGAGAGCGAGGGCAGCGAGGGCGCGCTGTACCACGTGCTCGTCGAGCTCGTGAGCGCGGGGGTGCTCGCGAAGGACCTCACCGCTAGCGTCGTCACCGAGGAGCCCGAGCGCTTCAAGCGCCTGTGGACGGTGCTAAAGCCGCTGTACGAGGACCAGGCGACGAGCGCGTCGCTCAAGCAGATCGCGATCGTCGCCAAGCTTTCGCTGCGGCAGCTCGGGCGCGACCTCGGCGATGTGACGCGCACGTTCGGTCTGTTCGGCGCGGGCTTTCGTGACGCGATGCGCGTGCTGCGGTTGCGTGCCGCCGTGCTGATGTTGAGCGCGCCGGGCTCGACGCCGAGCGACGTCGCGCGCATCGTCGGGTACGGAAGCCTCGATGCGATGGGTCGCGCGTTTCGCGATGCTGCGTTGCCCGCACCGAGCGTGGTGCAGGCCGCGGTGAAGTACCCCGAGACATAGATCGTTAGAGCAGCGGCTTCACGACGTACGCGGTGAAACCGACGAGGAACGTCGCGAGCGCACCGAGCACGACCCAGCCGCGCACGGGGACGCGCGAGATCGCCCGTGGGAGCTCGCGCCGGGTCTGCGCCGGATCGACCGCGAGGATCAGCAGCGGCACGACGAGCTGGATCGCAGCGGCGTACAGCCACACCTCCGTTGCGGGCTTCGTGTCGAGCGCACCCGCCACACGGTAACCGAGCGTGGTGCCGAAGTTCGACAGCGCCATGTACGCGGCGAACTGGCTCGCGCCGATCGCCGGCAGCGACACCTGCATACACACCGCGAACAAGCTGACCGCCATGATCGCCTGCGCCGCCGTCTGCCATAGCGACGTCGCGTAGATGAAGCTCTCGTCGACCCACCGGCCCTCGTTCAGCGAGAACACCAGCCAGCCCGCCGAGAGTGCGAGCGCAGCCACGATCGCGAGCCGCTTGGGACCGACGAGATCGGCGAGGAAGCCGCCCGCCGCCGCGGCAAGCCCACCCGCGACGAGGCCCCAGCCGCCGGCGATGGCCGTGTACTTCTCGGGCTTCCACCCGAGCTCCTGCATGAACAGGACGTTCGAGCGCGCCGCGACGATGCCGTACGCGAACGTGCAGGAGAGCATCACGAGGATCGTCATCGCTGCCGAGCGGCTCGCGAACACGTCGGCGAACGAGCGCGCGATGTCAGCGAGCGTCGTGCGGACGTACGCGCGCGGGACGTTGGTCGAGGACTCCTCTGCAGTCTCGCGCACCAGGAGCGGAACCAACATGATCGCGAGCAAGATCGCCGTTTGCACGACGAGCGCGGTCTCGAGCGACGTATACGCGATCACCGTCGCGAGGCCGATGCCGCCGATCGCGCCACCGCCGTACTTCGCGCCGTACATGAGGCCGTTCGCGCGGCCGCGCTCGTCATCGTCGAGAAGATCGACCGCGAGCGCGTCGACGGAGACGTCCTGCAGCGCGTTGAAGACGGTGTGGACGAGGATCATCGTCGCGAGCAGCTTCACGTTCGTCGACAGATCGCCGATGAACATCATCGCGGCGACCGTGAGCGCCATCATCAGCTGCGCGAGCACGATCCACGGGCGGCGGCGCCCGAATGGCAACGGGACCGTGTCGATGATCGGTCCCCAGATCCACTTGAAGGTGTACGGCAGGGTCGTCGTCGCGAGGGTCACGCCGATCGTCGTCGAGTCGAGCCCGCGACTCGCCAGATACGCAGGGATCGTCGTCGCCATGAAGCCCCACGGGATCCCCTGCGCGACGTATAGGATCACCAACGTCGCGAGCCGCAGCCACTTGCGCTCCGCGAGGCTCACGCAGCAAAGCCTAACACCCGGCGGTGGCCGACGAAGAGCGTGCTCGTCGTGTCCTGTAGTTAGCGGTCCGCGCCAACGCCGAGCGTCAGGACGACGCCACCGCTCAGGAAAACATCGCCGTATTGCTGGCGACCGTCGACGAGGCGCGGCATGTGGCCGAACGAGAACAGCGCACCGAGGCGCACGAGGTGGAGGGTCCCGGTCGGGCCACGCGCGATGTCGAGTGCGAGCATGAGGTTGCCCGCGGTGTAGACGCCGGCGAGCTCGCCGGCGACGGTGGGCGAGGAACCGTTCTCGTCGCAGTCGATCGCGTCGCCGTCGGCGTTCACGCAGTACGTGCCGCTCGCGTCGATGTATGTCGCGTTGATCCCGCCGCCGACATGCAGCTGTCCCCACGAGCCGATGCTCGCGAGCTCGATGTCGGCCATGACCTCGCCGCCGATGCGGAGCGCGTCGTACGTCGCATCCTTCTCGGTGGCCCCCATCTTCGTGCCGTAGCCGACCGCCGCGAACGACACGCCCTCGGCGAACGTACGGCGAACGCCGACGTACGGCTCGAGGCCCGCGTCGCCGGACTCGCCGAACAGACGCGCTCCGAGCACGAGGCCCGGCACGGCCCAGCGACTCGGAGCGATCAGCGCGGACAGCTGCGCCGTCGATTGCCCGTTGCGGTTCTGTCCGCTCGCCGCGTTCGACAAGCGGAACGCGGGAACGATCGCGAGCTGGGCCTCGCTCCCGGGGCGCCCGTGGGGCACCGCAGAGACGCCCGTGGTGACCGGCATCGAGCCGAGCGTGGTGCACGCGGCGAAAACCAGACACGCGAACGCGAGGGTCTTGGTCATCGATTGAAGGACACCCGAACGCATCGGAATGGGTACGCTCGCGGTGTGAGCTGGTGGTTTGCAATCAGCTTCGGTCTTTTCGTTGTGACCGCGGGCGTACAGGCGCTCTACAGGTCTCTGTGGAGCCCCCACGCGCGCGCACGTCGCCGCCTAGCGGCCGGTCGAACCACTGCGGTCGAAGACGGTGCGGTGATCACCCTCACCGGGTCTGTTCGTGCGCTCCGCTCGCTCCTCGAAGCGCCGCTCTCGGGGCAGCTCTGTGTGGCGTTCTACTCGGCGAGCACCGTGACCGGTGGAAGCAACGATCTGCATCCCGACAAGATCGTGATGCGACAGATGACGCCGTTCGATCTCGTCACCGCGGAGGGCGTGGTTCGCATCGACGGAACGTCCGCCGATCTCGCCCATCCGACGCGTCCGAACGTACCGCGCGATCTCGCTCGAGAGACGGCGTTCCTCGTCGCGCACGGCTTCAACGCAGAGCTCGTGAGTACCTCGCACTTCCAGGAGGCCGTCGTGATCGAAGGCGACACGGTGCGCGTGCAGGGGCTCGCCGTCGTGGAACGAGCACCGCCGAACGATGCGCAGGGCTACCGCGAGAACGAGCGTTCGATCCGCCTCGTCGCGTATGGCGCGCATCCGTTGACGATCGGCCCTGCGAGTCCCGCGTGAATCCGCTGCGAGCGTCGCGTGATGGACACATATGAATCGATGATCGACACGCGCGATGGTGGTAGCGTCGGGCTCGATGAGTGAGGTGGGATCGGCCATCACGTACCTCCGCTCGCCCCTGGCCGTACGCGCGCGCTGCGAGCAGATCCTCGAGGTCGGCCTCGCGGGGAAGCTCGCGCACTTCACGGTGGACCTGTCGGCGCTACCGGCGGTGATCGCGAAGGTCGTCGAGGTCACGCGCGCGACGTATCCCGATCTCACAGTCCCCTACCTCGGGCGCATGAGTCACTTCCGCGCCGGCGGCGTCGATCGTATCGAGAGCTTGCAGCAGCAAATGAACGTGCGCGGGACGACTCCGGAGGAGCGTCCGCGTGCGCTCGCGGATCTCGTCGTCGTCAGCGCGCTGCTCGATACCGCCTCCAACGAGAGCTGGCGGTTTCGCGAGCCCGGGACCGGAGCGCTGTTCGCTCGCTCGGAAGGCATCGCGCTCGCGAGCCTGCAGGCATTTCGGTCGGGGCTGTTCTCGTCGGACCCAGACAACCCTCTGCGCGCCGATGCCAACGCATTGCGCACGCTCGATCCGGTGCGGCTCGCGGCGGCGTTTCAGATCACGATCGACAATCCACTCCACGCCCTCGAGGAGCGAACGAAGCTGGTACGCGCGCTCGGCGGCGCCGTCGCGATGGCGCCACGCATCTTCCGCTACGGGCGGCCCGGCGGGCTCGTCGATGCGCTGCGCGCGACGGGCACGACGCTCACCGCGCCCGCGATCCTCGGCGCGCTGATCGACGGGCTCGGGCCGATCTGGCCCGCGACAACGACGCTCGGTGAAGGAAACGCGATCGTCGCGCTGGGTGACGTGTGGCGGCATCCGGCTGCAGGCGGATCCGGACCGTCGGAGGGCTTCGTGCCGTTTCATGCACGCACGCAGTGGCTCGCGTATTCACTGTTCGAGCCGCTCGAAGGAGCGGGCTTCTCGATCCAGCAACCCGGTGCGCTGACGGGGATCCCCGAGCAACGCAACGGCGGGTTGCTCGTCGATCTGGGCGTGCTCGTCCCGAGAGCCGCTACGACGCGCGACACGATTCACGCGATCGGCGACGAGCTCGTCGTCGAGTGGCGCGCGCTCACGGTCGCGCTCCTCGATCGCGTCGCCGACGGAGTGCAGAAGGCACTCGCGAAGTCGCCACAGGAGCTCCCGCTCTCGTGCGTACTTCAGGGCACGTGGTCGGCGGGACGTGCGGTCGCCGCGGAGCTCCGGCCGAGCGGAATGCCTCCAATCCGCGTCGCCGACAGCTCCGTGCTCTGACGCTGCTACGGTGCGCGGCACGATGAGGCGGGTGCGACAGCGGCTGGCCTGCGACAACCGGTGCGACAGGTCGCCCTGCGTTTTTGGTCAGCTAACCTGTCGAGATCATGCGGATTGGATCTGGCGCGCAAGCAGCAGGAGGAGCACTTGCCGCGGTTGTCGACCGCGCCAGAAACAGGAGCCCGCCATGACCACCCGCCTCGAGACCATCGCCATCCGCCAAAAGAAGAGCTTCGTTCGCGACGTACTGTTCGCGACCGTCATCGCGCTCGCTGCGGTCGTGTCGGTCGCGTCCGTGTCGACCGCCGTACAGGCGAGCTCGACCCACGTTGCCCAGCGCTAACGGCGCGCGGCTCGTCGTGAGCGCGCCGCTGGTGTTGTAGGGTCCGGCGCGATGCCAGGCCCCGTTCACGTCATCGATCACCCGCTGGTTCAGCACAAGCTCTCGCTGATGCGCTCGAAAGAGACCAGCACGAGCACGTTCCGCAACCTGCTTCGCGAGATCAGCATGCTGCTCGCGTACGAGGTGTGCCGGGACTTCCCGACAACGATGATCGACATCGAGACGCCGATCGCACCGACGAAGACGCGCGTCCTCGACGGCAAGAAGATCGTGCTCGTGTCGATCCTGCGCGCTGGCAGCGGCATCTTGCAGGGCATGCTCGACATCCTTCCGTCGGCGCGCGTCGGCCACATCGGCCTCTATCGCGACCCGAAGACGAAGCAGCCGGTCGAGTACTACTTCAAGATCCCCGACAACATGGGAGAGCGCGACTGCATCATCGTCGATCCGATGCTCGCGACCGGAAACTCCGCGGTGCAAGCGATCACGCGGATGAAGGAGAGCAACCCACGCTCGATCAAGTTCGTGTGCCTACTCACCTGCCCCGAGGGCCTCGCGACGTTCCACGGAGCGCATCCGGACACCCCGGTGTACACGGCGTCGATCGACGAGCGCCTCGACGCGCGCAGCTACATCGTTCCGGGTCTCGGCGACGCGGGCGATCGCCTTTTCGGCACGAAGTAGATTGCCGCGCTCAGCCGATCTCTTCGGCGTACGTCATCACGAGGTACATCACGGCCTCGGTGCGACCCACGTTGCGATACGCGTGCGGCGTGTCGGCCTCGAACAGGATCGAGTCGCCGGCCTCGAGCTTGTGCGTGTCGCCGGACACGTCGATCTCGATGGTGCCTGCGGTGCATACGAGGTTCTCGCTGGTGCCGGGCGGATGCGCGTCGGCATCCTCGACGCTTCCAGCCGCGAGGCGTAGCTCGTAGAACTCCACGCGGCGCCGCTCGTCGAACGGAAACAGCGCACGCGAGCTGAACGTGCGGTCCTTGCTCGTCAGGATCTTCGACTCGTTCGAGCGCAGAACGAGCGCGCCCGTCTGCGTGCGCGCGCTGATCAGCGCGGAGAAGGTCACCTCGAGTGCGCGTGCGATCTTCCACAGCACGTTGATCGTCGGCGCGGACTGGCCGAGCTCGATCTGCCCGAGCATCGCGCGCGAGACCCCGCTGATCTGCGCGAGGCGCTCGAGCGAGAGCCCACGACGCGTCCGCAGGCGGCGCAGGTTTCCGCCGACGACCGGCGCGAGGTCCGTCGCCTCGGCGGCGGTCGGCGCGTTCGTCGCGGGGACGGGCGTGACCAGCGCGTCCTCGGGCTTCGCCGGAAGCACCGTGGTCTTGGTTGCTGCTTTCTTCTTCACCTGACCCAACGCGGGCCAGTATCTGTTATCGCGGATGGGGCGTCAATCGACGCTATGGGCTACGGAGCCCGGCCCGGCGTACGCCGACTCGCCGTGCAGCGTCGAATCGAGACCGTTGTTCTCGACCTCCGTCTCGACACGCAGGCCGATCGTCAGGTCGATGACCTTCAGGATCACGAACGTCACGATCGCCGACCACGCGGCCGCCGCGACGATACCGATGGCCTGCTTGTTGACCAGGGAGATGCCTCCCTCGAAGCCGCCGTACGCTGCGGTCGCGAACACGCCGGTGAGCAGCGCACCGGTCGCGCCGCCAATGCCATGCACGCCGAAGGCGTCGAGCGAGTCGTCGTAGCCGAGCTTGGCCTTGAGCAGCACGCCGCCGTAGCAGACCACGCCTGCGATCGCGCCGATCGCGAGGGACGCTGTTGGTGTCACGAAGCCGGCAGCCGGCGTGATCGCGACGAGTCCCGCGACGAGCCCCGACGCGAAACCGAGCGTTGTCGCCTTTTTTATGCGCAGACCCTCGACGAGCACCCACGCGAGCGCGCCGGTCGCGGCGGCGAGGTGCGTGTTGACGAGCGCCGCCGACGCGCGGCCATCGGACAGTGACGCGCCGCCCGCGTTGAACCCGAACCACCCGAACCACAGGATGCCCGCGCCGAGGATCGTCATCGTGAGGTTGTGCGGGGGGTGGCGCACGCTCGGGTAGCCCTTGCGCTTGCCGAGCATGATCGCGACGACGAGCGCCGACACGCCGGACGACAGGTGGACGACGGTGCCGCCCGCGAAGTCGATCGCGCCGAGCTTCATCAGCCAACCACCCGAACCCCACGTCCAGTGGGCAATCGGGTCGTACACGAGCGTCGCCCACGCCACGGTGAAGATCGCGTACGAGCTGAACTTGAAACGCTCCGCGTACGCGCCGCTGATCAGCGCGGGCGCGATCACGGCGAACATGCACTGGTAGATAAAGAACGCGAGGTGCGGTGTCGTCGCGGGCGCGACGGCGTTCGCGGTGTTCGCGGCCTCGACGCCGACGTTCTGCATGCCGAAGAAGTCGAGCCCGCCGATCACGCCATGAAAGCTCTCGCCGAAGCACAGCGAGTAGCCGATGACGGCGAACTGCACGGTGACGAGGCCGAGCGACATGAAGCTGTGCATGAACGTCGACAGGACGTTTTTGCCCTGCACCATGCCGCCGTAGAACAACGCCAATGCCGGGGTCATCAACATGACCAGTGCGGCGGAGATCAACATCCACGCGGTATCGCCGGAGCTCATACCGATACCCTGACCCCAGTCATGTTTCCGGCGCGTAACGCACTTGCTAAAGGTAGTGACTGAACCCGGCTCCTCGAGGGCCGGATGTGGGACGAACCTGGCTCGCCGGTTCGGGTCGCTTCTGGAGGATCGTCCGTCAGGTGCCGTTGATCGCGAGGAAGGCGATCGTGGCGCCCGCGGCGACGACGAGGAGGGCGACCACGAACAACAGTGCGGTCGAACGCTTATGCGGCGGAGCGCCCGTGCGGGTGGGCGGCAGGCCGGCGGTGACGGGGTTCGCGGTCATCGCCGGTTGGCCCGAGGCCGCGAAGTGCTCGGCCGCGCGCGAATCGGTGGGGACAAACGCGGCGGGGTTCGAGGTGTTGAACGCGGCTGCGTGCGGACTCGTGGACGGATCGAACGGGTTCGCCGAGGGATTCAAGCCGGCTGCGTTGAACGCATTCGATGCGGGGTTCGTACCTCGAGGATCGAATGGCGCCGCATGCGAGTTCGTCGACGGAGTGAAAGGGCTCGCCGACGGATTAGAGCCAGGTGAGTTGAACGGACTCGCGTTCGGGCTCGATCGCTCGCGTGGATCGAACGCGTTCGGATCCGACGGTGGCATCACCGCCTGTGGTTTCGCAGGCGTCTCGCGCGGACCGAGACCCATCGCGGGATCGATCGGCAGCGCGCGATCGATCGGCTTGCCCGTGCGTGGATCGATCGGTGTTGCCGTGATCAGGCGCGGGTCGGCGGGAGGCTTCGCTCCGGGTGGGCGGACGGCAGCTGGCGTCTGCGTGCGCGCGATTGCGGGTCCGGTCGGTCGCGCGGCGTGCGCGGCCGCGGAGTGGCGCACGGGAACGCCGGCCGGAGGTGTCGCGCGAACGGGCGCGCCAGGTTTTCCCGCGGACGAGGCGCTGTCCCAGCCGAGCACCGTCGATTGGGACGTATCGTTCTCGGGGTTGTCGTCGAGTACGCTCGGCTTCGCGGCGACCGGCGAGATGCGCGGCGGCGCGATGTTCGACGACGGCATCAAGGTCTTGCCGAGCGACTCCTCGAGAGCCTCGCGCGTCGCGATCGCAGACGGGTAACGATCGTCGGGCGACTTGGCGAGCAGCTTCTCGATGACGTTCGCGAGTCGCAGCGGCACGTTCGTCAGCTTGCGCGGCGGCTCGCTCGCGTGCATCGCGATGAGCTCGTGGATCGTGTTCGCCTTGAATGGCAGCTCGCCGGCGGCGCAGAAATACAGCAAGCAGCCGAGCGAGTAGAGATCTGCCCGCGCGTCCGAGGTCTGTCCCGTGACGACCTCGGGGGGCATAAATGCCGGCGAGCCGAGGAGCGCACCCGCGTTGGTCATGGTCGCGGAGGCCATGTCCTTGGACAACGACTTGGCGAGGCCGAAGTCGAGCACCTTGATAAGATCGCGGCCGGTGGACAGGACGATCACGTTCTGGGGCTTGAGGTCGCGATGGATGATCTGGAGCTGATGGGCACCCTCGAGCGCGTCGCAGATCTGCGCGCCGATGCGAACGATGCGAGCCGGCGCGAGGCGGCCGTCCTTCTCGACGATGGTGTCGAGAGTGCGCCCCGTGACGAGCTCCATGACGAGATAGAACAGGCCGTCTTTGGTCTGCCCGAAATCGAGGACGCTGACAGCGTTGGGGTGCGAGAGGCGCGACGCGATCGTCGCCTCGCGCAGGAAGCGCTTGATGGTGGTCGGCTCCGTCACGAGCGATGGCGTGACGACCTTGATCGCGACCTCGCGCCCCGCCACCGAGTGCTGGGTGCCGCGGAACACCGTCCCCATGCCGCCCTGGCCGAGCTTCTCGACGATGGTGTAGCGACCGTCGAGCTCGCGACCGATCAGCTGCTCGCTCTGCTGCGCGATCCGAACGAGGCGCGCGTTGTCTTCGGGGCAACGCTCGCCTTCCTCGAACATGCGTTCGCACAGCGGGCAATACAGATCCCCGACGGCGCCCGTTTCAGCGCTGACCCCCACGATCTCGATGGTAGCAGGGCCCCGAGGCGGCTCCTAGAACCTGCCCGCGAGCCCGACCCCCGTCGGCTCGACGATGACGGTCACGGATTGACGCTCGACGGGCTTGCGCGTGACGATGTAGACGATGCCTGCCGTCAGGAGCACTGCACCCGACGCCGCCGCGATCACACCGAGGCGCCCCCGCGACGTGGCCCGCTCGTCGAAGCGTTCGAAGTCGCCGTAGGTCATCGCGGAGTCCTTGTCACTGTCGGCGGCGCTCGCCTGCGCGAGGAACACACCGCCCGCGCCGAGTCCGACGGCGCCGAGGGCGACAAGCCCGAGCCCGACCGGGTTCAGCCACGCAGGTGCCGGCGACGGTGTTTCGGGTCGCTCGGGAGCCGGCGACACGGTGCCCGGCGGTGACGAGGTGGGCTCCGGCGTCGCGAGCGCCGCCGTCGCGACCGGTTTCTGCGCGGCGATGATCACCTTGCACTCGTCGATCTGCTGAACCACCGCTGCCTTGTTCGCCTCGGGTAGTTCCATCGTCAGCAAGCGCTCGTATAGATCGACGGCCTTGTCGCAGTGGTTGAGCTTGCGCTCCGTCTGCGCCCACGCGTACAGCGTGTCGGCGTCGGCTTCGAGCGTGAACGACCGACCTAGCGCATCGGCCGCGCCGGCGTAGTCCGCCTTCTTGTACGCCGCGACGCCTTTGTCGAAGGCAGCGCGTGCCTCTGGCCCGTTCGGTGCTGCACTCGCGGTCGACGCGAGCAGCGAGACGGCCGCGATCACTGCCGTACGGGCATGAACGGCGAGTCGGCGTTCCATTCGGCCTCCTTCTTGGGTTCGGACTTGGGCTCCGGCTTCTTCGGAGTCGGCTTCTCGGCGACGGGCTTCTTGATCGTCGTCTTCTTCGGCGGCGCTACTTTCTTCGTCGCCTTGGGCCGCTTCGCTTCGATCTTCGCGACGGGCTGTGCGGTTTTTTCCCCCTCCGTTGGCTCGACCTTCATTTCGACGGTCGGCTCGACTTTCGGAGCGGCCTTCGTCGCAGTCGCATCATCGATCGCCAGTTCGATCGCGGGAGCGGGCCCGTCGTCGGTCTGCGCGTTCACGGCGGGCTCGTCGGACTTCACGGCGGGCTCGGGGGACTTCGCGGCGGGCTCGTCGGACTTCGCGGCGGCGTCGGACTTCACGGCGGGCTCGTCGGACCTCGCGGGCTCCTCGGTACGTGGCTCGAGGGGCTCGATCACCGGCGTGCGCTCGGGTGCCGGCTGCGCCAGCTCGGCGGTCTTCGCGTTCGCCGGCGCCGTAGTATCGGTGCTAAGCGCGATGAACGCCGCGATACCTGCGCCGGCGAGGAGCAGGCCGATGCCGATAAACACCGGCGCCCGCGATTTTCGATCGATCCGTACGAACGCGGTGTCGTCGTTGCGAACGCGTACGCGTTCGGTGACGTCGATCGCGCTCGACACGACGACCGGTGCCGAGTCCATCGACGGATTCGATACGAGCGTACCTGCCACCGGTGCGTCGAACGCCCGTTGGGGAGTCGCCGCGGCGACGTGCTGCGCGACGGGCGTCGGCACGGGCGGCGTCGGCGCAGGCGGCAACGGCGATGCGGCGCGTAGCACGGGCGTCGGAGTCGGCCGCGGAACGGGCGTCGGCGCGCGGCCGATCGCCGGCATGCCGGGCAGCGCACGCAGCGCCGTCGGCCCTTGCCCCGGCAAGGTGCCGGTGTCGGGATCGAACGGGTTTGCGCTTGGCTCGCGAACCGACGGACGGTTCGGAGGCGACAGGGCCGTCACGATATCGGTCGGTTCGTCGTCGGCGAGAACCGTAGTGGAAGGCATCGGCGACGCGACGATCGGCGGCAGCGGCACCTGCGCGAGCCGCGCCTCGACCTGCGTCTTGCCGCTCTCGACGAGCGTGCGCACCACATGCTGCTCGACGAAGAACGCGCCCTGCGCACGCGCCTGATCCCACTCCTCGAGGCGGGCAGGGAACAAGGTCGACATCAGCCGCGCGAGCACGAGCGGCGACACGCGGATTCGATTTTCGTGGGCGAAGTCCTCGATCTCCTTCTGCAGCTCCAGAGCGCTGGCGTAACGCTGCGCTGGATCGCGAGACAGCGCCTTGAGCACGATCGCCTCGAGCGCCGGCGCGTACGACGGCACGATCGTGCTCGGCCTCGGCACCTCGACGTTTACGATGTTGTTGAGCACCGCGTATTCGTTCTGCTCGAGGAACGGCAAGCGGCCCGTCGTGAGCTCGTAGAGGATCGTGCCGATCGAGAAGATGTCGCTACGCCTGTCGAGCTTCGCCTCGCCCTTGCACTGCTCGGGCGACATGTACGCGATCTTTCCCTTGAGCCCGCCGCGCGTCGTCGCGGGTGCGCTACCCGCTCGCGCGATGCCGAAGTCGACGAGCTTCACGCCGCCGTCGTAGCTGACGAGCACGTTCGACGGCGACACGTCGCGATGCACGACCTCGAGCGGTTTTCCGTCGGGGCCGGCCTTTGTATGTGCGTAGTGAAGCCCCGCGCAGAGTCCGGCGACGAGCGTGAGCGCCGCGTCGAGCGACATCGGCACACCGTTTTCCGTTGCGGTCGCGTGCAGCCGGCCGAGATCCTCGCCGTGCACGTACTCCATCGAGAAGAAGTAGTCGCCGTCCTCGACGCCGATGTCGTAGACCTGCGTGATGTTCGGGTGGTGAAGCGTCGCGGACAGGCGCGCTTCGTTCAGGAACATCGACACGAACTGCTGGTTCTCCGCGTACTGCGGGAGGATGCGCTTGACGACGACCAGCTTCTCGAAGCCCTCGATGCCCATCGTGCGTGCGAGGTAGAGCTCCGCCATCCCACCGATCGCGATTTGACGGATCAGCTCGAACTTGCCGAGCTTATCGCCCGGGGCAAGAAAACGCGGACGTACGCCAGGGATAGCCACGCGGTGCCCGACTTAACGATAGACGAAAACCAGGTGCGGTGCAGTACAATGAATCGATGGCCTTGACTCGGTTGGCCATGGTCGTCATGTGCGGTCTCCTCGTCGAGGGATGCAGTCCCTTCGGCGGAGGTGCGTTTCAATGTGCGACGAGCGATCAGTGCGGCGCCGGCACATGCGAGCCCGAAGGGTTCTGCAGCTTTCCCGACGCGACGTGTGCGTCGGGGCGCCGGTTCGGCGAGCTCGGTGGATCTCTGGCTGGCGTCTGCGTGGGTGAGCTCCCCGGTGATGGCTCGATACCGCTCGACGACGCGATGATCGATTCGTCGACCGACGCACCGATCGACATGACGCTGGCAGCACCGTTCTGCGATGCCGCCAACGACTCCACGCTTGTCGGCTGCTGGGAGTTCGAGCAGAACACCAACGACGCGTCGGGCGACGGTAACAACGCCACGTCGAACAACATCAGCTACGCCCTCGGCAAGGTCGGCCAGGCGGTGGTGCTCCAGTCGTCGAGCTCGCTCGTCGTCGGGGAGCGCGCATCCCTCGAGCCGCCGAACCTCACCGTCGAGGCCTGGGTCAGGCCCTCGCAGACGCCGCCCAGCTCCGGGCGGTGGGCCGTGATGGACAACGATGGCGCGTATGGCGTCTTCGTCACGAGCTCGACCCTCGTTTGCGTGCTCGGCGGCACGCTCACCGTCGACCACGCGCTCGCGGTGAACGTATGGACACATGTCGCGTGCACGACCGACGGCACGACCGTGCGGATGTACATCGACGGACTTCCGGACAACACCACTGTCAACGGGCAGCCCCTGTCGACCGGCAACGGGAACGGCGTCGTGCTCGCCGGAAACTCGCCATCCGGCGACAGGTTCGTCGGCTCGATCGATCAGATGCGCGTGTTCAACACCGCGCGTACGCAGGTGCAGATCTGCGAGGCAACCGGCCTCGCGACGTGCAAGTGAATCACGCGCGCGTCGACCGCGCGTTCATCTCGCGCCGGTCACGACGGGACGGGTCGTGGGGCCCTACGTCAACGTGCGTACTTGTTCGCGAACGCGAGCGTGCGCGACCACGCGAGCGTGCACTTCTCGGCGTCGTAGACCTCGGGGCGCTTCTCGTTGCAGAACGCGTGTTGCGCCTCGTAGACGTTCAGCTCGAACGGCACGCTGACCGCGGCCTTGACCTTCTCGATCATCGGCACCTTGACCCAGTCGTCCTGGGTCGCGACGTGCGCCTGCACGGGCGCGTCGATCTTCGACCAGTCGAGGTCGCCCGGATAGCCGTAATACGAGATCGCGCACGCGAGTCCGCGCACGTTCACCGCGGTGCCGAGCGTGAGAGCGCCGCCCATGCAGTAGCCGGTGACGACGATCTTTCCCGTCGAGCGCTCGTGCGCGCGGCCGTACTCGATACACGCGGCGATCTCGGCGACGCCCTTGCCCCAGTCGAACGCCTTCAGCCACGAGCTCGCCTCGGTGGCGTCCTTCGCGAGCTTGCCATGGTAGAGGTCCGGCAGGATCACGACGTAACCCTCGGCAGTCCATCGCTTCGCCTGCGCGCGAATGTTCTCGTTGAGGCCCCAGTACTCCTGCAGGAGCACGACGACCGGCGCCTTGCTATCGCCAGCAGGTAGCTCGACAACTGCGTCCACGTCGCCTTGCTTCACGTGCGTCATGCGGTGCTTATACTCCGCCACATGTCGGGACCGAAAGGCGCACCCCCGCGTCATGGAGCCGCGAGCACCGGTCCAGCCGGTGCGCGCGGTCGTAGGTTCGAAGGTGCGCTCGATCCGATCGCCGCGCAGATGAACGCGTCGGTAGCATTCGATCAGCGGCTGCTCCCGCATGACGTCGCGGGCTCGATCGCACACGCCGAGATGCTCGCCTCGCGCGGACTCATCACCGACGAAGATGCGCGCGCGATCACGGCCGGGCTGCGAGATGTCGAGGCGAGGCTCGCGAGCGGGGAGCTCCCGTGGGACGAGGCGCTCGAAGACGTGCACATGAACGTCGAGGCGCGCCTGATCGACGCGATCGGCGACGCCGGCCGGCGCCTGCACACGGGACGCTCGCGCAACGATCAGGTCGCGACAGATCTGCGGCTGTACACGCGGGCCGCCGCGGCGCGCATCGTCGACGCGCTCGACGATCTGTCGCGCGCGTTTCTCGAGCAAGCACGGCTGCATGTCGACACGCTGATGCCCGGGTACACGCACTTCCAGCGCGCGCAGCCGGTGCGCCTCGCGCATCACATGCTCGCGTACGTCGAGATGCTCGCGCGCGATCGCGGGCGCATCCAGGACGCTGCGCGCCGCGCGAACATCTCACCGCTCGGCTCCGGTGCGCTCGCCGCGACGACGCTACCGATCGATCGCGAGCGCGTCGCGCATGCGCTCGGGTTCGCGGGCGTCACGCACAACTCGCTCGACGCCGTGGGTGATCGAGACTTCGCGATCGAGCTCGTCGCCGCGTGTGCGCTGATCCAGGTGCACCTGTCGCGCCTCGGCGAGGAGCTCGTGCTGTGGGCGAGCCAGGAGGTCGGCTTCGCGCGCATCGGCGAGGCGTATTGCTCCGGATCTTCGCTCATGCCGCAGAAGATGAACCCCGATCTCGCAGAGCTCTTGCGTGCCAAGAGCGGCCGCACCGTCGGGGCGTGGGTCACGCTCGTCACCGTCGTGAAGGGCCTACCGCTGGCGTACAACAAGGACCTCCAGGAAACGCAAGAGCCGCTGTACGACGCCGTCGAGACCGCGCTCGCGTCGCTGTCCGTCGCGCGCGGCATGGTCGCGTCGCTCGTGTTCGACACGCAGCGGCTGCGCACCGCGATCGACACGGGCTACCTCGTCGCGACGGAGCTCGCGGACTACCTCGTGACGAAGGGCGTCCCGTTTCGCGAGGCCCACGACGTCGCCGGCCACATCGTGCGCACGGCGAGCGCGCGTGGCGTCGAGCTCGCAGCCCTGACGCTGACCGAGCTGCAGGAGGCGCACCCGTCGTTCGAGGTCGACGTGGCGAGCTGGCTCGATCCGCAGAGCGCCGTCGATCGCCGCGATGTCGTGGGGGGTCCGGCGCGCGCGCGCGTGCTCGCAGAGATCGATCGGATCTCGGCGCAGCTCGGTGTACAACCCCCGACGCGATGACGCAGTCCGGCTACGCGACCTACCAGTACAAGAACGACCAGCTCCATTGCGAGGGGGTCCCGCTCTCCAAGATCGCCGACGAGGTCGGAACGCCGTTCTACGTCTACTCGAAGGCCGAGCTCGTTCGCTCGTACAAGACCTTCGACGCCGCCCTCGACGGCATCCCGCATCGCGTCTGCTACGCGGTGAAGGCGAACTCGACGCTGGCGATCCTGAAGATCCTCGCCGACCTCGGCGCGGGCGCGGACATCGTGTCGTACGGCGAGCTGTTCCGCTGGCTGAAGGCCGGCGGCGCCGCGAACAAGGTCGTGTTCAGCGGCGTCGGCAAGTCCATCGACGAGATGCGGCTCGCGATCAACGCCGGCATCGATGCGTTCAACGCGGAGTCCGTCGAGGAGATCCACGTTCTGAACAAGGTCGCCGGAACGCTCGGCAAGTCCGTGCGCGTGTCGTTGCGCGTGAACCCCGACGTCGACGCGGGCACGCACCCGTACATCTCGACGGGTCTCAAGACGAACAAGTTCGGCATCTCGATGGAGGAGGCGCGCGACTTGGGGCGCCAGGCGTCGGCGTGGCCAAACGTCACGATCGTCGGCGTCGACTTCCACATCGGCTCGCAGCTGATCAAGACGCCGCCGTTTGCGGACGCGATCGCGCGACTCGTTTCGCTCGTCGGTGATCTGGCGAAGGACGGCGTGAGGATCACGCACGTCGACATCGGCGGCGGCCTCGGGATCGACTACGGCAAAGGCGAAGAGGTCGCGTCGCCCGCGGACTACGGCGCCGTCGTGCGCGACGCGCTCGCGCCGCTTCTGGCCGGAATCGCCACTCCGAGCGGAGATTCCGGAGCTGTGACACGCAAGGGAATGACCGTGTACACCGAGCCGGGCCGCGTCATCGTCGGGACGTGCGGCGCCCTCATCACGCGCGTGATGTACCGCAAGCGCAACGACGTGAAGCACTTCACGCTCGTCGACGCCGCGATGAACGACCTGATGCGCCCGGCGCTGTACGGCTCGTTCCATCCGATGAAGCCGGTCGTGCGCCCCGACCGCCCGCTGATCAAGACGGACGTCGTCGGCCCGATCTGCGAGACGGGCGACTTCTTCGCGCGCGATCGCGAGCTCCCCGAGATGGAGCAGCAGGAGCTTCTCTGGATCGGCGCGGCCGGCGCGTACGGCTCCACGATGTCCTCGAACTACAACACGCGCCCGCGCGTCCCCGAGGTCCTTGTCGACGGTGACTCCTACACCGTGATCCGCGTCCGCGAGACCTACGAAGGCTTGATCGCTACCGAGCGCGTCTGAGTGATCCGAGCTTCGCGAGGATACGGCTGAGTGATCCGAGCTTCGCGAGGGATACGGCTGAGTGATCCGAGCTTCGCGAGGATGCTGAGTGATCCGAGCTTCGCGAGGATGCAGGGGTGGGCTATCCTGGTGGGGTGAGGCTAGGAACCATCGCACTCGCCATCGTCGCGACCGGCGTCGGCGCATGCGGCGACAACGACGAGGGCGACGATCGCCAGGGCGGCGACACCACCGTCGACGATCGCACACGCGAAGCGTTCACGCACTCCGCGCCGAACCTCACCGAGGAGGAGCGCATGACGTTCCACCTCGGACGCGGTCCGTTCAACTTCGTGTGGGCGCCGCCGCAGCTCGGCCGCCTGTTCAACAACCCCGCGTGCCTCGGATGTCACGGCGGCAACGGTCGCGGGCTTTCGCTCGTGATGCGCGGCCAGGAGTTCGGCTCGCAGGCGCTCGTGCGCGTGAGCCTCGCCGACGGTGAGCCGGCCACGCCCGGCGGGAACATCCCGGTACCCGGATTCGGCGAGCAGCTGCAAGATCACGCGACCGCCGGCCTGCCCGAGGTGTTCATCGAGGTCGAGTGGGTCGAGTCCACGACATTCTACGGTGACGGCACGCCGCAGCCGATGCGCGAGCCGCGCGTGATGATCCAGCTGCCGAACATCAACGATCCGCTACCACCGTGGATGATCTCGTATCGCCAGGCGCCGCCGCTGCACGGCCTCGGCCTCCTCGAGGCGATTCCCGACACCACGCTCGCCGAGCTCGAAGATCCCGACGACGCCGACGGCGACGGAATCTCCGGCCGTCGCAACCTCGTGTGGGACTCGATCGCGCAGACCATGACGACGGGCCGCTTCGGCCACAAGGCCAGTGTCGCGACCCTCGTGGATCAAGCCGCGGGCGCATTCGTCAACGACATGGGCCTGACGAACAAGGTCTTCCCCGAGGAGGACGGCATCACGCGCGACGTGAACGATGACCAACTCGCGCAGGTCACGCTGATGATCTCGACGATCGCCGTTCCCGCCGCTGCGCCGCGCAACTCCGACGCGCTGCGCGGCAAGACGCTGTTCACGCAGTTTCAGTGTGCCAGCTGCCACATTCCCGCGCTGGAGACGGGCGATCACCCCATCGCTGCCGTCGCGAACCAACGAATTCATCCATACACGGACCTCCTGCTGCACGACGTCGGCGACTTGCTCACCGACGCGCGCCCCGATCAACTCGCGACCGGCACCGAGTGGCGTACGCCGCCCTTGTGGGGCATCGGTCTCACGCAGCTCGTCCAGCCTGGAACGACGTTTCTTCACGATGGTCGTGCCCGCACGCTCGAAGAGGCGATCCTCTGGCACGGTGGCGAGGCCGAAGCGTCACAGCAGGCCTTTCGCAACGCCAAGAAGACCGACCGCGATTCGCTGATTCGCTTCCTCCAGACGCTTTAGGAATCATGCGAATTCTGCGTCGCCAACGCGCTCCACGACCGCGGGCGCGAAACCAACGCGTGGCTACATCTCGCTCGGGATTCGCGCGTACAATCGTCGCGTGAGGCGCGAGGACAACCATCGCACCGAGGTGGACGTCCAAGAGGAGGCGGACACGGTGCGCGATCGCGACGGTCGCCTGCCGAACGGCACGGTGATCGAGGGCTACGTGATCGACGGCGTGCTCGGCAAGGGCGGCATGGGCATCGTCTACAGCGCGACCCACAAGATGATCGGCAAGCGCGCCGCGATCAAAGTCCTCCGTATGGAGGTCTCGCAGAACCCGATGCACCTGCAGCGCTTCATCCAGGAAGCGCGCGCGGTGAACGCGATCGGTCATCCGAACATCATCGACATCTTCGATTTCGGCCAGCTCCCCGACGGGCGCGCGTTCCACCTGATGGACCTCATGACCGGCGAGTCGTTGCGCCAGCGCCTGCGCCGCGGTCCGCTTCATCCGTCGGAGGCCGCGAACGTCATCGAGGCCGTGGCGTCCGCGCTGATGGCCGCGCATGACAAGGGCTTCATTCACCGCGACCTCAAGCCCGACAACATCTATCTCATTCCTGTCGAGGGTGACTTCCCGGACGTGAAGCTCCTCGACTTCGGCCTCGCGAAGCTCATGCCCGAAGCCGGCACCGCCGCGTTCATCACCAAGACAGGCGTCATGCTCGGCACGCCCGAATACATGTCGCCCGAGCAGGCGCGCGGCGAGCCCATCGACTACCGGACCGACGTCTACGCGCTCGGCATCTGCATGTTCGAGATCCTCGCGGGCGAGCGCCCGTTCCCTCGGACCGGCGACGCGTTCTCGACGCTCCTGTACCACGCGGAGGAGATGCCGCCGTCCATCGGCGCCGCGGTCCCCGACCTGTTGCCCGAAATGGTCCAGCTCGTCGACACGATGCTCAAGAAGGATCCCTACGCGCGTCCCTCGCTCGCCGCCGTGCGCACCGTCATCAAGCGCCTGCGCACGACCAAGCTGCCCACGCACTCGATCGCGGGCCAAGAGCTCGCGTCCTACTCGAACCCGAACATCGCGGCGATCAATTCGGGCGTCCTCGGCGCGTCGCCGCTCGTTCCTTCGACCGCGCAGGTCCGCCCGCATCCGCCGTCCGATCTGACGGCGAACATGTCCGCGCCGTACGCGCACTACTCGGCGCACTCGATGACGCCGCCGCCGTCGAACGCGCCCACGCCGGAGCCCCCGCGCACCTCAGGGCTCGTACCGCCGTCGCGGCCCGCGCAGCTCACACCCGAGCAACAGGACAACATGCGCACGACACCGCGCGTGCCCTCGATCCCGCCGATCAACACGCCCTCGTCGGCCCCGTCGAACATGGTGCCGCCCTCGCGCTCTCCAGGAGACGACGAGTTGATGCGCACGGTCCCACGCAGCGGCTCGAGCCCCGGTCGCACGCTAACCGCCGACGAACACGAGCAGATGAGCACGCTGCCTCGGCGCACGCCGCCCACTGCGCCGTCGGACGCGGCCCCGAAGAACCTCGGCGCCGGCGTGAGTCCGCACCAGAGCACGACGCTCGGCGTGGCGCCGCCGCCGAAGCCTGCGTCCTCGGCACGTCTCTCGGCGCGGGAGAAAGCGCCGAAGAAAGTGTCGAGCGTGTGGCTGATCATCGGCGCACTGCTGTTCATCGGCGCCGGCGTCGCGCTCGCGTTTGTACTGGTTGGCTAGCGTCGCCCTCGCGCGTCCTACTTGCTGACAGTGCCGCCGGTGCCCGGCTGGGGGGCGGGGCACTGCTCGGCGCTCTTCTTGAGCTCGGCGTCCGCGGCGCGCTTGTTCAGCTCGTCCAGCCCCTTCTTCAGATCCTCGAGCATCTGCTTCTCGGCGGGGGACATGCAGTCGCCCTTCTTCGTGAAGTACTGGATCGCGCCTCCGACGAGCGCGATGGCCGCTGCGATCTCGGCGATCGCGAGCCCTGCCTTCGCACATTTGCCGAGACCGGTCGTGGTCTTCCATAGCTTGTACGCCTTGCGCGCCTTGCGAAGTGCATCGACCGCCTTCTTCACATCCGCGATCGTCTTGCAGATCTTGATCGGATCGATCGGCGCCAGGGCGAGCTCGCCGAGGTCGCTCCCGCCGCCCTCGTCGACCGTCTCCAGATCCTCGTCGAGCTCCGCGAGCCACGCGGCGACCTCTGCCGCGAGATCGGCAGCCGCCTCGTCCGCGCCTTCCGTGCAGTCCTCGCAGACGAAATCCGCCGTGACGTCGTCCATGACTTCGATCGCCAGATTCTCGTTGTTGTAGTCGCGGTGACCATCATCGAGACAGCCGGTCGTGAGCGAGAGCGAAGTAATGAAGGCAACGAGCTTGGTCGACTTGAGAATGTTCATCATCGAGATCCCTCCAGTGAAAGTGGTGCTGTCTTGCTGTGCAGCGAGCAGGCCAGCGCTCGTTCGCTCCCAACTGCGCGCGTCTCGATGAAAGCGGCGAACGGAGCGAGAGCACTGCTGCATGCGCCAGCCAGCGCGTGCGGGTCCGGGCCTGCATCGTCGCGCCCGGCTCCACCTTAGATCTCGCGACAGATCCTATGTCGAGCGTCGTTTGGTGCGTTGGTCCTTCACTTGCTGGGTGGATGACGCACGATGATCGGCTTCTTGCTCTCGCAGCTCGTCTCGAGCGCGACCGGTACGACGGTCGACCTCGAGCACCACGAGACGCCGATCATCCAAGGCTCGTCCGCCACGGAGACGGACGCCGCCGTCGTCGCGCTGCACTACTCCACCGCGAACGTTCCCTTGTGTACCGGCGTGCTCGTTGCGAGCTCCGTGATCCTCACGGCTGCACACTGCATCGCGCCCGTCGCCGGCCCGCTGAATGCGCCATCGAGCATCGAGCTCGATGGGGGAGCTCGCGTCCCGACCACGTGGGTCGAGGTGCACCCCGATTTCGAGCGCCACGACCTCGAAGCAGACCTCGCACTCGTCGGGCTCGCGTGGCCCGTCGACGTCGCACCGATGCCGCTCGTCGAGCACGTCGACGCGAGCTGGATCGGACGTTCGCTCCGCTGGGTCGGATACGGCGCCAGCGAACCGGGCGGACTCGCCGGACTCGGAACGAAGCGCTTCGCGAACGTACCGGTGGCCAGCGTCGGCGACACGAAGCTGACGTCGGTCGCGGCGAGCTGCAACGGCGACTCGGGCGGCGCGGTGGTCGACGAGTCCACCTCCACGCTGGTGGGCATCATCTCGTCGGGTACCGGCGGCTGCAACGCGTTCAGTCGCGCGACGCGGGTCGACGCGCACGCGGCGTGGATTCGCGCCCGTATCGACGCTGGCGGTGCCACCTGCGAGCAGGACGGTCGCTGCGCGCTCGCGTGCGCGAACGACGACCTCGACTGTTCGTGCGTCGCCGATGGCGTATGCGCTCCATGTGCGGGTGTCGATGCCGACTGTCGACACGTCGGCGACGAGTGTGATCGAGACGAGCAGTGTTCGACGGGTGCTTCCTGCGGCCTCGGCGTGTGCCGCTCTCGCTGCGCGAGCTCGATCGCTGCGTGCACCGACGAGGAGGTGTGTGACGGCCCCGCGGAACGCCGGCTTTGCTGGCCCACAGCTGTCGGCTGTCAGGCTGCACCTGCCTCGATGCTTCCAATGTCGCTCGTCCTGATCTTCGGCGCTGGCTGGCGCCGCCGTGCTTCCAACAAGAGGAGAGTCCGATGAGAGCGTTTTTGATCGTTTCGTGTCTTGTCATGTTCACCACGGGCTGCGTGAGCACGCCCGAGACCAGCGATCCACCGACGGCGGAGGTCACGCAGGAGGTCGGGGGCGAAGTCACGTGCTGGACCAAGGTCCTAAAGGTCGGAAAGGCCGGTGGAATCGCCTTGGCGCCGCTCTGGATCGCGGTCGATATCGGTCTCGCGGTCGTGAACTACAAGACCGCCCAGCTGTGTCGACAGAACATGGGTGTCTGTCATGGCCTCTGCAAGGTCCTCGGCGAGATCGCCGAGGCTGGCGGACAGGCGACGTACACCCTGACGAAGGTGGAGAAGAAGTGCGACGGGGCGGCGCTGTCCTGCAAGTGCAAGTTCAAGCGAACGCCGATTCCTCAGGACGACGACGACAAGGCGCCCGAAGTGGTCGAGGAGGAGCTCGCGCCCGCCGAGGTCGAGCCCGACGTCGACGATTTCTCCGACGCGTTCCCGTTCTCGCTTCCATTCCCGGCTCCTGCGTCCTCGTGCACGCCTTCGTACAGCGATCTGTACCCGTGTGCGGACGACCCGGACTCGGTGTGCGTCGACGAGACGAGCTGCTGCCCCACCACTTTCTGAATCACGAACCAAAACCACAAGGACCAGTTCAAATGAACATGCAACCCGTCATCTCCAAAGCGATCTCACTCGCGTGCATCACCGCAATGCTCACCGGCCCTCTGGGCTGTAGCTCCGGCCGCAGCGAGCTCGAGGAAGAAGTGCACATCACCGTCACCACGCCCGACACGAACAGGCACGAGACGTGGGGCACCGTCGAGAACCTCGTCCTTCCCTACGCTGCTCCGATGGAGCTCGCGTACAAGCTCGACGCCACGTCGACCAACGATCCGGCGTTGTGGCTTCGGGGTGGTCACGTGACGCTCTCCGCGATGGGCGGCACGATCGAGCTCGATGCCGGAGGCGGCACGGCCGTCGCCCACAGCGGAGATCAGGTCGTCGCCAACATCAGCTGGGACTCGACGTTCACGCAGCTCGTGCTCGACGTGGGCGGCAAGGCTCCCTACCGGATCGACACGAGTGGCGTGCCCGAGGAGCTGCGACCTGCCTTTGTCGGCGGTCTCACCCTCCGGTTCCTCCAGGGCGACGAGATGAATGGCATCCCCGGCATGGACGAGGCACACGGTGTCGTGATCGTCCTGCTCGTCGCGGTCATCCTGATCGAGGTTAGCATCCTCATCAGCCAGATCGGAAACTACGCGACCTACTCGGACTGTGTGGCGAACCTGCCAACGGACTGCCAGAAGCAGGCGGAGGCCGAGTGCTGGACGATCGAGGAAGGCGAGGATCCCAACACCCCGAAGCCGAAGTTCGCGTGCTCGAGGTCTACGTGCGACTGCTCGAGCTTCGGTTGCAGGATCGGCTGGAGCCAGCCGACCTTCACGTGCGAGACCGCGTGTGGCGAGACCGAGGCGGAGTGCGTCGCGAATCGCTCGCAGACCGCCGACGTCGATGCGCCGATCGAGTGATGTCGAGAGCAGCGACGAGAGGCGCCTCGGTGCCAAAGGTTCGCCACCACCCAGGCGAACATCAACTTCCTCGGCGAGACCTGCTGAGCCGGCGCGCATCGAGCGTGCGTGCTAATTCTCGGAGCGTCGATGAGATTCGTCCATGCGGCGATCATCGTCACGACGTGCCAGCGCAAGGACTTACGAAACCGGCGACTGCTACGGGCGACCGGGAACCTATGGGGCGACCGCAGAAACGCAGATGCGATGTCGGGCAAGGGGGGCCATCACCGACCAAGCCGTCCATGTGCGCCTCGCTCCGGGAGGCTTATCTCATCCTGCTGTCACGTTCTTGGGGCACTGGATCCCAGCATCTGGTCGATTCCTTGATTCATGAGTGCCAGACACAGACCGGGGTACGGCCGAGGGGAAGTGGTGATCGACGACGCGGGGTTCGACGCCTATCTCCGCTCGCCTGCCGAGCTCGTGGCGTGCTTCCATGCGCCCTCGTATCGACCACCTGTCCTGCCGACGATCGCGCTCGAGATCCACGAGTTGAGTCGGCGCCGGATCTGCGACTTCCGAGACGTCAAGCGGCTCCTGGAGCGTGACCCGATGGTGGCGGCCCAGGTGCTGAAGACCGCGCAGTCCCCACTATTCGCCACCAGGACGCCTGTCAGGTCGCTCGACGACGCCCTCAACCGAATCGGCCTCGACATGCTGGCGCAGATCGTCTTCGAGGTGACGATGGGGATGACGCTGTTTCGTCAACGCGGCTACGAAGCGGCGATGGACCGCGTGCGGAAACACAGCACCGCGACGGCGTATTTCGCGCGGGCGATCGCTCACGCAACCAAGCAGCCGACCGAGCTCGCGTTCATGTGCGGCCTGTTCCACGACATCGGGGTCGTGGCCTGCCTTCTGGTGTTCGCGAAGCCGAGTCCCGGATCCGGGATTCCTACGTTCGAAGAGGTCTGGCCGATCATCGATCCAATACACGCGGAGGTGTCCCGGCTGCTGGCCCAGCTGTGGAAACTTCCGCCGGAAGTTCAGGCCGTCCTGTCGCAGGATCACCGGCCTCAGCTGAACGACTCGGGATCCACGCTCTCCAACACGGTGTTCGTCGCCGATGCGCTCGCCGCGGAGCTCGGGGTAGGGCTCGAGGAGGGCCCCGAACCGGCGCTCGTCGACACGATCCGCGCCCAGATCGGGCTCTCCGATGCGGTGATGCCAGACCTGATGACCTACGCGAAATCGGTGGCGACCCAGATCGTCTGAATGCGGACCTGAGCCCCCGCGAGCCGGATGCATCGAAAGATCGCGATCGCTCGACGAAGCGTCGCTGCCACCTCCATGGAATCCGCAATGCTATGCGCCGATCGAGGTGAATCCGGCGTGAGCGAGAGCTGAGTCGACGCCGTGCGGTTGATCGAGCTGTCGTTGAGGTAGATCTGAACCGACGTGTCGCCAGCGATGCACAGCTTGCCAGCCGTCGATCGTCACGGACTCGGAGTCCGTCGCCACCTTCGTTCGCTTCGTCGACGATCGCGACCGAGAGCACACACGAATCCTGGCGGTCGGAGTCCCTTTTCTACTGGGGCCGGGCGGCTGTGAGATTCGAATCGAGCTCGATTCGAAACGATCGTATCGCGTGGATGTTTGGTCGATAGATATCGCAGGAAACCAGAGCGCCATTGTTTCCCAGCCGCTGACGATTGAAGGTCGCGGTTGCAGTGCGGGTGGAACGACTTCCTCCGCACCACTGGGCTTCGTCTTGGTGTGGCTCGTCTCGCGTCGTCGACGATCGAGATCTGGCTGCACGCCGGACGCGACGAGCTGCACGCCGGATGGATGTGCGAACGCCAACGCGCACCACCCTCCCCGAAGCGACTCCGCAGGGAGCACGTACTGATCCGAGCACAGGTGCCACCCCCGAGGATTGGAGCGAGGGAGGGTGGTGCGCAGTTTGCGGAGCGCATCCATCCGGCGTGTACATGGAGCCCGAGCGCCGTGCACCGTGACTGCGGTATCGCGGGACGCGAGCTGCCGCCGGACGCGACGAGCTGAACGCCGGATGGATGTGCGAACGCAAACGCGCACCACCCTCACCGAAGCGACTCCGCAGGGAGCACGTACTGATCCGAGCACAGGTGCCACCCCCGAGGATTGGAGCGAGGGAGGGTGGTGCGTAGTTTGCGGAGCGCATCCATCCGGCCTGTACATGGAACCCGAGCGCCCCGGCGGTGCACCGTGACTGCGCGCGAGCTGCCGCTGGACGCTCAGCGCTTCGCGACCTGAACACGCGCGTCGTTCCACGCCGCTTGGCCACCGAGGTCCGCGTAGCGGGACGGGATCAGCGCGTTGGACGTGAACCCGTTCGCCGTGTGTTTGCGCCACAGGCCCTTGGGCATCACACACACTCCGTCGCGTACGTCGGCCTCGATCTTCGCCGTGCAGTGCACCTCGCCGTGCTCGTTGAAGATGCGGATCGCGTCACCGTCTGAGATTCCGCGAGCCGCCGCGTCTGCACGAGACATCTCGAGCACCGCGGGCGCCGCGCGCAGCTGGCCAAACGTCGAGCTGATCTGGGTCGCGATCGCCGGCGAGATCAACGCGAGCGGGTACTCGCTCGTCGCGGGGTCCGACACGTACGCGTAGAGGCCGCCCTCGACCTGCCCATCGAGGTGCTCGGGCACGAGGCGCATCTTGCGATCCGGTGTGTGCGGGAACACGTCGACGAACGCGATCGGGTGCGTGCCCGACGACGGGATCGCGATGGTGTTCGCGCGCAGCTGCTCGCGTAATGCCGAGCCCTCGGGGGCGGACGCGAAGATGTGCTCGACGATCGCGTCGTCGGTGATCGCGTCGCCCGAGCGGTGCAGGCCGAAGCGCTGCATCAGCTCGTCGAACAGCTGGTTGTTCGAGCGCGACTCGCCGAACGGGGCGGCGATTGCGGGCGAGTCGAACATGCGCATCATGCCGTAGCCGCGCCGGAGCTCGCGGTGCTCGAGGAACGTGGTCGCGGGCAGGACGACATCGGCGAGCTCGGCGGTGTCGGTCATCACCTGGTCGTGCACGACGACGAACAGGTCGTCGCGCGCGAGTTGCTCGAGGACGACGCGCTGCTCGGGTGCGGTGACGGCCGGGTTGCAGTTGTAGACGAACAGCGTCGAGATCGGCGGATCGCGCAGCTCGACGAGTGCATGCGACAGGCCGCTCATGTTGATCGTGCGCGTGGGCGGCGCTGCCTGGGCGATGCCCATCTCGGCGTTGACGCCCCATTTGGCGTCGCTGTTCGCCATCGTGTAGCCACCACCGCGCACGCCGAACTTGCCGGCGATGGCGGGCAGCGCGAGGACCGCGGCCGTCGAGCCGCCGCCGTTGCGATTGCGCTCGAGGCCCCAGCCCGCACGGATGACGGCGGGCGACGACTCGACGTAGAGGTCGACGAACTCTTCGAGCTGGCCGGCGGAGAGGCCGGCCTCTCGCGCGGCGTCGAACAGCGACCAGCGCGCACAGCGCTTGCGGAACTCGTCGACATCGTTCGCGTGGGTGGCGAGCCAGTCGGTGGCGGCGAGCCCGCGATCGAAGAGGCGGTTCGCGATCGCGAGTGCCACGGGCAGGTCCGCACCCGGGCGCACCGCGAGATGCATGTCGGCGTGCTTCGCGAGTTGCGTGCGGCGCGGATCGACGACGACAAGCTTCGCCCCCATGTCCTTCGCGCGCTCGATCACGGGCACGAGGTGGATGCCCGTGGCAGCAGGGTTCACGCCCCAGAGGATGATCAGCTTCGCGTGCGTGTAGTCCTCGAGAGCGACGCCAGGCATGACCGCGTAGAGGCCCTGCGTCGCAGCGGTCGAGGCGGCAGCGCAGTACGTGCGATCGAGGTTCGACGCGCCGAGGCGACGAAAGAAGCGGGTCGCGAGTGCACCCTCGGTGAGCCAACCGTTCGAGCCGCCGTAGTGATACGGCAGGATCGACTCGGCGCCATGCTTCGCGATGGAGTCGCGCATGCGCTGCTCGATCAGGTCGAGTGCTTCGGTCCACGTCGCCTCGCGGAACTGCCCAGAACCTGGGACGCCCTTGGGGCCCGTGCGGAGGAGCGGCCGCGCGAGGCGATCGTCGCCGTACATGTGATGCGTGAACTTGCGGACCTTGCCGCAGATGAAGCCGTCGGTGATCGGGTTGCGGCGATCGCCGTTGATCTCGATCACCTTGCCGTTGTCGACGGTGACGGTGAGCCCGCACAGGTCGGGACAATCGAGCGGGCACGCGCTCTGGCGCAGTTCGGCTACCACGTACCCTCGATACCGTAGGTGGTGGTCGTCGTGCCACTGGCATCCGTGGCGGTGCCCACCGTCGCGCGGACCGGGACCTCGGGGTCGTCCATGTTGCGCGTGAGGACGCCCGCCGCGATCAGGCCGATCGCCATCCCGCCGAGCGCGAAGTTGGAGAGGCGCTCCGTCGAGTTCACCTCGGATGGATACACGAGGCTCTTGGTTGCGAGGCCGCCGATCACGCCGGCGATGCCGCCGAGATCGATCAGCACGGCGTGCGTGCGCGAGATGTCGAAGTTGCGCGTGAGGAGCAGGCCACCGACCAAGCCCATGCCGAGGCCGCTGAGCGAGATGCCGCTCGCGATGTCGCGACCGGGCTCGAGTGCCGTCGAGAGCAGCACGCCCGTCATGCCGCCCCACACGAGCGCCGAGTTGAACAGCGCGGCGTCGCCGACGGAGACGTCCGTGCGTTGGCCGGCGAAATAACCGAGGCCCGCGCCGAGGAACAAGCTCGCCCCGGAGACGGGCGCGGTGTAGCGGTCTTCGTCCGTGAACAGCAGCGCGGCGAGGCGTCCCGCGACGGCGCCGGCGGCGCCCGTCGTGATCGTGAGGTTGCTCGTCCCGAGCGGAAGGTTGCGCGGCAGGGCGAAGTAGCTGATGACGAGACCCGCACCGCCGCCGACGAGGCCCGCGACGCCCGAGATGCCGAAGTCCTCCGTCGTGAACAACAGCGAGGCCGTGCCGATGGAGCCACCGATGCCCGCCGCGATGATCAGCTGCCGCCGTCCCGTCTGCTCGATCTCCTCCATCTCGACGAGCTCGCGCTTGGTCTGGTTCGCGATGACCTGCACCTTCAGCGTGGTGCGCTCGCGATCCGGTGCCTCCGCCGCGATCTCGTACGTGCCGCCGGGGACCTTCTCTTCGAAGCGCCCGACGCCGACAAAGCGATCGTCGAGATAGATGCGCGCGTCGGGAGGCGTCACCTGGATCGAGAGCGTTCCCTTTTCGGGTTGGAGCGGGACGAAGAACGTGTAGGGCTTGCCGATCCGAACATCGATCTTCTCGTTGTACGTGACGTAGTTGTCGAGCTCGACCTGCATGTCGTAGGTGCCGCCCGCGATGAGGATCTGCTCGCCGGCCTTCGCGCGCGCCTTGATGCCGGTGATGTCGCTGATCGTGATGCGCGCGCCGCCGGGCGTGGTGCCGACGTACACGCGCGACGGGAGGTTCTGCAGCACGCGAATGCGGCGGCGGATGACCTCTTTGTCGTCCTTCGGATCCGGCGCGCACGCGTTCAGCTTCTTCGCGTCGGCGGGCATCGTCGACAGGTAGCGCTCGAGGTAGCCGATCGCCCTCTCGTATTCGAGGCTGCGCTCGTACGCTTGCCCGATGTCCTTGAGCACGACGTAGAACGGCACGAGGCAATACGCGGTGACGAGCTCCCTCACCGCGTTGTCGTATTCGCCCTGGATGTAGAGCGTCTCGCCGCGCTGGTAGTGCTCCGATGCGAGCTTGCGCAGCACGTCCGGTCCGAGCGACGGATCGACGTGCTTGCAGTCATCGATCTCGAGCGTCGTGACCTTCTGCCCGATGAAGCCCGTGTCGTTCGTACGATCTTCCGGCGCATCCCCGTCGGGCACGGGGGTAGGCGCGGGCGCAGGAGGCGCATGCTGCGCGTGCGCGAGCGCCGTCGAGACAACGAGCGCGATCGCGGCGGTAACCCTCACGGCTTGGGAACGGTACCGCCGGTCCCGTAGGGATCGCCACCCAGCTCGCCACCCGTCTTGTCCTTGGGCGTGGTGCCGCTGCCGGTACCGCTACCCGCCTCGGGAGGCTTCGGTGGACGCGTGAACTTCGTGCCCTTCGGGGCCTTCTGCAGCTTGAACGGGATGATGATCGTTCCGTCCTTGCCCGCCTTGAGCGTGAGCGGATTGAACTGGAGCTCGTACTCCTTGTAGCCCTCCAGCTGGCCCGTGAGCTTGATGTCTTTGTCCTTCTTCACGACTTCGGCGTCGAGCGGCGTCGTGCCTGTCTGCTCGAAGCCGTCGAGATAGACGACCGCTCCCGGCGGCGTCGACTCGATGCGCACCTGAATGACCTCGTTCTTCACCGGCTCGACGACAGGTGCCGCATCGGTTGCGAGCGCGACACCCGCATCGACGGCTGCGGGCGTCACGATCACCTGCGATCCGGAACCCTCGCCGTTGCTCTTCTTCGAGCTGCTGACGAGCTGCGTGACGCTGAAGACGATCGCCGCGAGCACGACTGCGATGCCCGCAATCCACGCGATCAACCGGATGGAGACGTCCGGCTTCTTCCCGAGCCTGCGTCGCGGTCCGGTGATCTTCGCGCGCTCGGTGGAGTGAGTCGGATCCTCGAGAAGCGCGTTGAGATCCGCGAGCATGTCGTTCGCGCTCGCGTACCGCTCGCTCACGTCCTTGGCCATCGCCTTGCCGACGACGGCCTCGAACTCCTCGGAGAACTCGGGCTTCTGCTCGCGGAGCGACCTGGGATCCTCGTTGAGCACCTGCGAGATGACGGAGAGGTAGTTGTTGCCGACGAACGGCACGTGTCCCGTAGAGCACTCGTACATGATCACGCCGAGCGCGTAGACGTCGACGCGATGGTCGAGCTCCTCGTCCCCGCGCGCCTGCTCGGGCGACATGTACAGCGGCGTGCCGAGCACCATGCCCGTCTGCGTGAGGCGCGTGGTCTCTTCTTCTTCGCTCGACGCGCGCAGCGACTTCGAGATGCCGAAGTCCACGACCTTCACGAAGTCGTTGTCCTTGCGGCGGAGCAAGAACAGATTCTCCGGCTTGATGTCGCGATGAACGATGCCCTTCGCATGCGCGGCGGCGAGCGCGGATGCGGCCTGCGAGATGATGCGCAGGATCCGCTGCTCGCCGAGCGACGTCTCGCGCGACAGGCACTCCGCGAGCGACTCGCCCTCGAGGAACTCCATCACGACGAACGTGCGGCCGTCCTGCGTCGTGCCGAAGTCGGTGATGTCGATGATGTGCTCGTTGCCGATCGACGACGCGAGCTGCGCCTCCTGCTTGAGGCGTTTCACGATCGCTTCGCGCTGCGCGTACTTCTCGAGCAGAACTTTCACCGCGACGCGCTTGCCGATCAGCGTGTGTGTGGCTTCGTAGACGGCGCCCATGCCGCCCTGCCCGATCTTCTTCGTGACGAGATAGCGCTCCGAGAGCGTCGTGCCGACGATCTCGACGGAGGTCTTGCCGGAGTGGTTCGTGCTGGGTTCTTCACCCGCCTGCGTGTCTTGCGAGGTCGACGTGTCACTGACGTTCTTGCGCGCGACCGCGACCGCCGTGTCGCTGCCCATGATCGCCGAGTCGCTCGACGGGTCGAGCGAGCGCACGACGAGCCGATTCGGTGTGTCGGCTGCAGGCCGCCCCGGTTGGCTGCCACTCGATCCGTGGCGCTTGCCGTCCGATCCCTCCGACATTGCTGTCTAAGACCGATGCTAGGCCCCGCGGGTTGGCGAGTCAAACCGTTCACGCAAAGCTCACCTGTACGAGCCTCCGACAACCACCTTGGACCACTAGCCTTTCCATAGCACTTGCCATCATTCGCATGATGGAATATAAGAAGCTCTATGGTGCCCGCACGTGCCGATCTCTTCCGCCTCCTCGGCGATGAAGACCGCCTGCGGTTGCTCGCGTTGTGCGCAGAGGAAGAGCTGACGGTCGGCGAGCTCGCAACCTTGCTCGGCGAGAGCCAGCCGCAGATCACCAAGAAATCGCAACCGTTGCGCGAGGTCGGGTTGCTCGCCGCGCGGCGCGACGGAACGCGCACGTTGCTCCGAAGCTCGGTCGACGTGCGCGCGATCCCGCACGGCTCCACGATCGAGGTCGACCCCGTGATCGCCGCGGCGCTCGAGGAGGGGCGGTCGCTGTGCACCAAGGACGGCTCGCTCGCGAAAGTCGCGTCTGTCGTCGCGTCGCGTGAAGAAGTGTCACGTCGGTTCTTCGATGCGACCGATCACGAGCCCCAACCCACGGAGTCGGACCTGCGCGCGTGGCTCCCGATCATCGGGCCGTTGCTACCAGGTCACGCGCTCGCCATCGATGTCGGCACGGGAGAGGGCACGCTCCTGCCGTTGCTCTCGCCGCTCTACGATCGCGTCGTCGCTGTGGATCGCTCACCCGCACGCCTCGCTCGCTGCGCGGCGCGCATCGCGAGTTGGGGCTTGCCGAACGTTCGCCTGCGTGAAGGCGACGTCGACGACGCGGGCCTCGCCGAGGACATCGTGTCACGCGGTGGTGCCGATCTCGTCGTGATGGCGCGCGTGCTCCACTTCGCGGCGCGTCCCAAAGACGCGATCTCTGCGGCGACGCGCCTCGTGCGTCCCGGAGGTCACCTCGTCGTCGTCGATCACTTGCCGCACGACGACGAAGCGCTGCGCGAGCAGGGCCACGTGTGGCTCGGCTTCGAGCCCGCGAAGCTGCGCGGCTACCTCGAAGCCGCAAACCTCGACGTGCTCGCCGTCGATCCGATTCCTACACGTCTCGACCCACTTCCGCTTCAACTCGCCGTCGCTCGCAAGGCGTCTGCACGAACCAACTAACGACAAGAGAGAGACACCATGGATACCCGCAATGAGTTCCCCGCGTTCAAGGTAAAGGACATGACCCTGGCCGAGCTCGGCCGCAAGAAGATCCGCATGGCCGAGAAGGAGATGCCCGGCCTCATGTCGCTGCGCGCGGAGTACAAGACCGCGCAGCCGCTCAAAGGCGCGCGCGTCGCGGGCTGCCTCCACATGACGATCGAGACGGCCGTCCTCATCGAGACGCTCGTTTCCCTCGGCGCCGAGGTGACCTGGACGTCGTGCAACATCTACTCGACGCAGGACGAGGCCGCGGCCGCGATCGCCGCCGCGGGCGTCCCCGTGTTCGCGTGGAAGGGCGAGAACCTCGAGGAGTACTGGCAGAACATCGAGATGCAGCTGACCGCGTTCAAGGGCGGCAAGGGTCCAAACCTCATCCTCGACGACGGTGGTGACCTCACGCTGCTCGTGCACAAGGGCGTCGAGTCCGAGAAGGCGGGCGTCGCGCCCGATCCGAAGACGGCGACGAACGAAGAGATGCGCGTGATCTTCAACGTGCTCACGCAGTCGCTCGCGGCCTCCAAGGATCGCTTCACGAAGATCGCCGCCGAGATCAAGGGCGTCTCCGAGGAGACCACCACCGGCGTGCACCGCCTCTACGACATGGCAAAGACGGGTTCGCTCCTGTTCCCGTGCATCAACGTCAATGACTCGGTCACGAAGTCGAAGTTCGACAACCTCTACGGCTGCCGCGAGTCGCTGTTCGACGGCATCAAACGCGCGACCGACGTCATGGTCGCGGGCAAGGTCGTCGTCATCGCCGGCTATGGTGACGTCGGCAAGGGTTGCGCGCACGCCGCGCGCGGCCTCGGCGCTCGCGTGCTGATCACCGAGATCGATCCGATCTGTGCTCTGCAGGCGGCGATGGAGGGCTACGAAGTCCTCACCATGGAAGACGCCGCGCCGATGGCCGACATCTTCGTCACCGCGACGGGGTGCATGGACGTGATCCGCAGCGAGCACTTCATCGCGATGAAGGACGAGGCGATCCTCGCCAACATCGGCCACTTCGATAGCGAGATCCAGATCGCGTGGCTCGAGAACAACAAGGAGATCAAGGAAGAGAACATCAAGCCGCAGGTCGATCAGTTCATCTTCCCGAACGGCAAGCGCATCACGCTCCTCGCGCGTGGTCGCCTCGTCAACCTCGGTTGCGCGACGGGTCACCCGTCGTTCGTGATGTCGAACTCGTTCACCAACCAGACCATCGCGCAGATGGCGCTATGGGCGAACGCGCAGACCGGCGCAGATCCGATGACCGGCATGTCGTTCAAGGTCGGCACTGTCTCCGTGCTGCCGAAGAAGCTCGACGAGAAGGTCGCGCGTCTCCACCTCGGCAAGGTCGGCGTGAAGCTGACGCAGCTGTCGAAGGTGCAGGCCGAGTACCTCGGGGTTCCGGTCGACGGTCCGTACAAGCCGGACCACTACCGCTACTAAGCGGCGCCGCCTCGCACGAGGCGGTAGACTGCGACCATCATGTGGTTCACGTGGTGGTCGCTGTTCTGGGCTGTCGTCGGTGCGTTCGGCACCGCGTTCATGCACCAGCACACCGGACGTGACACGCGAACCGGTGGGCTGATCGGTCTCGCCGTCGGCGGGATCCTCGGGCCGTTCTATCTCGTGGCGTTCTGGGTATGGCTCTACTACACGCGGCTCAACGTGTACGTGTACAAGAAGAGCCGTCGCTGGTTCGAGTGGTGGCGTCCGTGACGCGCGCGAGCTGAACGACCCGTTCGTGACTAGGAGCGACCCGTCTCGGGCTTGACCGCGCCGATGATCGACGCGACGAGGCCGACCGCCGCCGCGATGAACAGGAGCTTGCCGCCGATCGCGGTGCTCATACCTTCGGCACCCGAGAGTCCCTTGCGCACACCTTCGGTCGCGAATGCGAACAGACCACCGACCGCGCCCACGATGCCCGCCCAGCGCGCGAAGCGACCGTTGACGATCGCGTGCACGGCGACCGTGCCCATGAGGAGGAAGCCGACGAGCGCCACGTAGACCTGCTTCGGTCCGTTGAGGAGTCCTGTCGCGAAGCCCTCCGGCAGCGAGCGGAAGTCCCAGAACTTCATCGAAAGGCCCTCGACGGAGATGTACGGGAGAGCGAACGTTGCGAGGATTCCGAGAACGGCCGCGACGGCCACGACGATCTTGATGGGCTTCATAGGTGTGGGTCCAATGCAGCAACCCGCGCGCCACGCGCAATCGGCTGATCTGACGTCGTCGACAAACGGATCGCGGGTCGGCGCGGACCCGACGACAAGGATCGGGTGGGTCCTCTCGACGAACGCGCTGTCGACTCCGCGCGTAGGGCCGTCCGATGATTTCGGCCATGAAATGGCATGCCGCTCACGCGTGATCGCGCTCTGCGAGGTTGCGCCACGATCGATCTCGCGCGTAGCTGAAAGCGACCTTACCGAAATCTTGGTCGAGACGTTTGTGCGGATCCCACGCGGAGATTGGCGATCGCTTGGCTATGCTGGCCGTCGTGAGTCACGCCATCTGTGCACTCGTGATCGTGGAAAACTACGATCGGGACATCGCCGGGAAGATCGATCTGCGCGCGATCGCCTCGTATCAGAACGTGTCGGTCATGCCGATCGACCACTACTACTCGACGTTCTGGGCGGCGAACTCGTCGATCGGCGGCGAGCTCGACGTGCCGATGCACGTTGCCGCGACGTTCCCGCGCGACAAGGTGCTCCTCCAGTTCGTGCGTGACATGACGCAGAAGACCGATCCCAAGTTCGCGATCATCCAGACCGAATACGACAACAACAAGAGCCACCACAACGGCGCGCAGTGGGCGGTGGCGTTCCAGGGTGCGCAGCGGCTCAGCGGCGATCACGCGACGATCAACGATGCGCTGCGCGCGATCGGCGTCGGGCGCCGCTATCCGAAGGACGAGTTCGACACGATCGGGCTCGCCGCATACTGGACCAACCCGCGCCACCTCGAGAAGTACCGGTCGTGGTGCGCCGAAAACGAGGCGCAGGGCATCGTGCAAGCCGCGGTGGCCGAGAGCTTGTCCGAGCGCGTTCACCGCATGTGGCCGCACCAACGCACGTAGTCGCGATCGCGCAGACGCTCTAAGGTCGCTGCTCGCGCATGGGCGGGCCGTGTGCAGGAGGCCGATCCTTGATTGTAACTTCGAGGATCGAAGCGCACCATTGCGACGTGCGGCTCGCCCTTGCCTGCCTCGTTGTCGCCGCATGCGGCAACGATCGTGTGCCGCCGCTCGAGCATAGCGATCGCGACGTTTTCCCCGCACGCGTGCGGCTGTTGACCGACGCGCAGATCGAGAACGCGATCCACGATCTACTCGGACGGGCGATCGCGGTCCCGCCGATCGAGACGCCGGGTGCGCGCGCCCATCAGTTCATCTATCCCGATGTCATTTCGGTCGATGCCGCGCAGCTGTCCCGGTATCAGGCGATGGCGCGGGATGTGGCCGCGCAGGTCGGCGGCGGAGATGCTCTCGCGTTCGCGGAGCGTGCGTTCCGCCGTCCACTGGAGGACGACGAGCGCACGTCACTCACGGCCATGACCGTCGAAGGTGGCTTCTCGCTCGTCGTGGAAGCTGTGCTGCAGTCGCCGCAGTTCTTGTATCGCACCGAAGTGAGCGCGCCGACACTGTCGCCCTACGAGCTCGCGACCGAGCTCGGCTTCTTCTTCTACGATTCGGTCCCAGACGACCAACTGTGGCTGGCGGCGCGCGACGGTTCGATCACCGACCCCGAGAGCCTCGCCAGCGAGGTCGACCGGCTGCTTGATCTACCGCGCACGCAAACCCACCTCGACGGTGTGATCCTCGATTGGCTCGGCGTGCACCGCGTTCTCACCACCGGCAAGGACGCCGCGCTGTTCCCGGAGATGACACCCGAGCTGCGCGCCAGCATGCTGGCCGAGACGCGCGCGTTCGTGCACGACGTCATGTGGCGACGCGACGGAAGTCTGCGCGAGCTCCTCACATCTTCGCGCACGTTCATCGATGCGTCGCTCGCGGGCTCGATCTATGGCGTTCCAGGCATTCGGAGTGACAAGCTCGTCGAGGTCACGCTCGATCCGCGCGAGCGCGCCGGCGTGCTGACCCACGCGAGCATCCTCTCCGTCCTCGCGAGCGCGCGCTCCGAATCGATCATCGCGCGTGGCGCATTCGTCTCGAACAAGCTGTTGTGCGAGGAGCCGCTCGGCCGACCGCCTGCCGCCGCGATCGCCGCGGTGAGTAGCTTCACGAGCAAGCTCACCGAGTCTCAGTTCGGGTACTACCGCGCGCAGAACCTTTACTGCGCCACCTGCCATCGCACGATGGATCCGCCCGGCCGTGCGCTCCATGCGTACGACGGCATCGGCCGCCACCGGAAGAACGACGCCGCCGGTTTTCCCGTCGATGACGATGCCTCTGTCACGATTGCGACTGCGCGCATCGATGTCGAGGACGCGATGCAGATGGCCCGCGCACTCGCGGACAGCGACCACGTCGCACGCTGCGTGATCGATCAACTCGCGCACCATGCGTTCGGCCGCACGCTCGGCACGATGGATGGAACGCGCGACCACATCTACGACCGCTTCAACGCGAGTGACCGTAGCCTCGTCGAGGTGTTCCGCGCGATCGCGACATCGCCGGCGTTCACGCGGAGAGGCGCACCGTGAAGCGCCGTACGTTCCTCGGAGGGCTCGGCGCAGGCCTGGCCGCACTCGCACTGCCGCGCGGCGCACGTACCGATCCTCGGCGCGCGCCGCTGCGCTTGCTGGTCGTGCACAAGCCGATCGGGACGCAGCCCGCGTTCTACGACTGCGAACGCGGCGCGACGTCGCGCGAGTTCACGCTGTCGCCGATCCTCGCGCCGCTCGCCGATCTGCGCGAACACATGGTCATCGTCGACGGACTGACGATCCCCAAGCAGCCGAACACGCCAGGCGAGGATCACGGCAACGCGATCGTCACGTTCACCACCGGCGGCGTCCCGTTCCGGGGCGATGCAACGACCGTCCCGCTCGCCGAGCGCATCTCGGTGGATCAGATCCTCGCGAATCATCCCGACGTGGGGGTGGCCGCTCCCGTACGTTCGCTCCAGCTCGCGGCCGACAGCCGCTCCCAAGATCTGTTCACGCGCATCCAGTCGTACGCCGGCCGTGGCGCGCCGATGGCTCCCGAGCACCGGCCGTTCGCCGCCTATACCAGGCTGTTCGGGAGTCTGTCGGACACGCCGCTCACGCCGGGCGAGCTCGCCCGCGTGCGGCGACGCCGGCAGAGCGTGCTCGACTTCGCGCGCGCGGGGCTCGCCCGCATGACCCCGCAGCTCGATGCCGACGAGCGCGAGCGTCTCGACCGGCACACACAGGCGATCCGCGAGCTCGAGACAGCGCTCGATCGCACCATGCAGAACATCGAGCTCGCGGCGCTCAAGCGCAACGTACGCGACCTCGACGCCATCGATCCGAGCGCGCATGATGCGCATCACGGCGAGCTGGGCCGCGCGCATCTCGACATCGTGCGCACCGCATTCCAGATCGACCTCACCCGCATCGTGACGTTTGGATGGGCGAGCGGTCAGTCCGCGGTGAACTTCAGCAAGATCATCCCGGGCGTCGAAGATCTCGACACGCACTCGCTGAGCCACGCGGGCACGGACCTTGTCGCGGACGAGACTGCGATCCACACGTGGTACTGTGAACAGCTCGCGGCGTTCCTGCGCACGATGCGCGACACGCCGGACGTCGACGGTCGCAGCCTCCTCGACAACACGCTCGTCGTCGTGTGGAGCGAGATGCGGTACGGCTACCACACGTTCGATCGCGTGCCGATCCAGCTCTTCGGTGGCGCGCGCGGTCAGCTCGCGGGTGGGCGCCTGCTCGATTTTGGCGGACGCCCGACCAACGATCTGTGGCTGTCGATCACGCGCGCGTTTGGCCTCGCGCTGGATCACGTGGGCGACGCCTCGCGCTGCACGGGCGAGCTGCCCGCTCTGTTTACACCGACGAGTCCTGCGCTGGACGGCGGAGCGCGACCCGCAACACGATGAACATTAGGCCCGCGACGGTGCTTAGTCGTCGCGGTACGAGCGGTTCGCCTTCTTCTCGCTGTTCATCCGCTTTGCCGCGACGCGCCGGCGCTTCGCACCCTTCGACATCTTCGTGGGCCGTCGCGTCTTCGGCCGATCCATCGCCGCGCGCACGATGAGCGTCAGCTTGGACTCCGCGTCCGCGCGGTTCTTGATCTGATCACGCGTGAGCGTGCTGGTGACGATCAGCGTGCCGTCGTTGGACAAGCGCGATCGCAGCTGCTGGAGCAGCCATGCGCGATCGTCTTCATTCAGCGCGGCGGACGTCTCGACGTTCCAGCGAAGATCGACCTTGCTGGACACCTTGTTCACGTTCTGTCCGCCCGAGCCACCCGCGCGCGCGAACGCGATCGAGAGCTCGCCCGACGGGATCGTCAGACGTGGAGTGATCACGAGGTCCTGCATGGCCGAAGTCCAAGGCCACCAAGGTAGCCGACACGGGCGGTTCGTCGAGCACGATCTCGTCGAGCCTCGTCGACTCGATCGGCTCGTTTCGAGTTAGCCCTGCGCCGACGACTTCTTCGAGCGGCGCTTGGCGGGGCTCTTCTGGGCCTCGTCGTAGACGCGCATCTCGGTCTCGGCCGTGGTCTGCACGGCCTCGAGGTACAGCGAGGTCAGACCGATGTGATCGCCACGGAGCGACTCGTAGTAGCGTTGGCGATCGATCGAGTGAACGATCGCGATCGGATAGCCACCCTCTTGGAGCAGGAGGTTCGATGCGACGCGAATGGTCCGGCCGCTCTCCTTGGCCCACGGGAAGATCGCCATGAACTTCGAGTGGAGCGTCGCGACCTTCTCGATCACGTGAAGGTGCTTGTTTCCAGGATCGTCGATCCACTCGCCCAACTTGCGCATGCCGGGGAGGATTTTCTCGGGCGCAGCGATGTCGTGGTAGTAGAGCCGGTGGAGTGGGTTCTCCTTGCGGAACGGGAGACCCTTCGCCTTCTCGTCGGGCGCGAGGATCGAATAGATCTCGCGGACCGTGTCGAGCTTGAACGGCTTCTTCTTGTTCGCCGCCTGCTCGGCCGCGAAGTTACACGCGTCATCGAAGCGACGAATCTCCTCGTATGACGGAATCAAGGACGGGTCGCTGATGATGCTCGGATCGACCGCGGCCTTGATCTCGCTGTACGAGAGCACTTCGCCTTCGAGTGCTGCATCGTGGTGGATGAGCGAGATGCGAAGGCGGTTGTTGAACTCTTGGCGAGCAACAGGGTTCGACGTCGCGACGCGCGCGCGCCACGCCGTGACGATGCGCTCGACTTCGCTGAAGCGCGCATCGATGTCTTCGGTTTCTTTGTACCTAAGCACCTGTTATCTCGCTGGGTTTAGTCGAAGGGTTATACGAGACACCATCCGGATCGTCAAGCCAACGTCGGAGTTCTGCTTACATCTATTTGCACACGGATTGCGACGAGACCGCAAGATTTCTGCATCCTTGCAGAGATTTGATGATACTCGTCCCGCGTGACGGCCTTCGAGCATGCGTCGGTGCTCCCGACCGAGGTGCTCGAACACTTATCACCGCGAGATCACGGCGTTTATGTCGATGGAACGCTCGGCGGAGCAGGGCATGCAAGCGCGCTTTTGGAGTGGGCTCCGCTCGCATCATTGATCGGGATCGATCGGGATCCCTTGGCGCTCGACGCGGCACGGTCACGACTACATACGTTTGGCGACCGAGCTCGGCTCGTTCATGCCGACTATGTGGATATTCCACGGGTTCTTCGGGACCTCGGCATCGAGAAGGTAGATGGGATCCTGCTCGACCTCGGGGTTAGCTCGCCGCAGCTCGATCATCCCGAGCGCGGGTTCTCGTTCACGCGATCCGGTCCGCTCGACATGCGTATGGACCCGACGCGCGGCCCGACGCTGCTCGATCTGCTTCACGAGCTGGAGGACTCCGAGCTCGCGGACCTGATCTTCGATCTGGGTGAAGAGCGCTACGCGAAGCGGATCGCGCGGCTGATCAAGGAGGCGCTGCGCGAGGATCGGATCGCCGACACCGTGCAGCTCGCGGCCGTGATCGCGCAAGGCATCCCGGTCGTGGAGCAACGGAAATCCAAGATCCACCCCGCGACGCGAACGTTCCAGGCGCTTCGCATCGCGGTCAACGCGGAGCTCGATCAGCTCGAGCGGTTCCTCGCAGTGTTCCCGGACCTGCTCGCGACCGGTGGTCGCTGCGCGATCATCTCGTTCCACTCCCTCGAAGATCGCCTCGTGAAGAACCGCTTTCGCGATCTCGCGTGGACCTCGTCGCTACCGCACGCGCTCGCGGCCAAGGAAGGCGAGCGCAGCGAGGCCGTATGCGAGCTGATCACGCGCAAGGGCGTCGTCGCGTCCGACGAGGAGGTCGCGCGCAATCCGCGCGCGCGATCGGCGCGGTTGCGCGTGTGCGAGCGAACCGCCGCCCCCAACGTGCCGGCCACCGCCACTGGACTCTCGCCGGTAGGGCGCTCGCGCTTCGACGACTGACTCGGCGCGCCCGGTCAACGACCGCAAGCAACGTAAACCGCGTGCGCCGGGCATGCGTCAGGCGGAGCGGCGATGAACGACCGCGTTCGCGATCGCGAGGAGCGCGCCGAGCCCCATCAGGAACATCGACGGGAGGAGGAACAGGTGCCAGTTCCGCGGAGTCTGTGTCTGGTCGACGAGGAAGAGCACGCCGCCGAGCGCCATGAGGATCCCGCTCGAGTAGGTCATCGCCGACGAGCGAAGCGCATTCCGATGCATGGTGTCACGGTAGGACCCGCTCGCGTGATCGGGCCGCGGCGCGCGCGTGAGCTTCGCGTGAACACGGTGGCAAGTGCCGGCAACTGCGTCCAAACCAAGGAACGCGAACGTAACCGTCGGTCGAGCATGGGCGATGGCGGATCTGGCGCGGCACGCGCGACAGTTACTCCGGCTCGGCGGGATCGCGAACGCTGCTCGGTGGTGGAAGTACGGGTGGGGGTGGGAGCCTTGGCGGCGCGAGCGTGGGCGGCGCCAACTCGCCACCGGGCTCCGCCTCGTCTGCGGCTTCGGCCGGGTCGCCGTCGAGCTCCACGGGAACCGGATCGCCAGCACCCGTAGAGCTCATGCACTTCGCGATCGCTTCGTCGCGCATGAACACGCCGTCATGAAACGCGCGATCGTAGAAGTGCACGCGCTTCTCGACGCGGCGCACACGCGGGCAGTTTCCTTCGCGCGCGTAGCGAAAGGCGCGCTCGGTCAGGATGCGCGCCCAGCGCTGATGCTTCTCGGCGGTAGTCTCCGGGACGATCTCGTAGCGCGGATCCGTGAGCTCGGCGGCGGCGTAGAGGCCGATGCCGATCGCGGAGATCACGCTGAAGATGCCGACGAGGGTGTCTGTCTCGGCTACCGCGCTTGCCGCAGCGCCAGCGGTGATGCCGACCACCCCGCCGATCGAGGCGACCATGCCCACGCGCCGTGCGATCGGAGCCTGCGTGGATGTACAGCCAGGTGCGATCACCGCCGAGGCGAGCACGAGACTGACGACGACTCGGACCACGATCCATTCTGGAGCGCGGCGAAAAAATTGCCACCGTCGAGTCACCCGCGTGTAGTGGGCGAACGCCAATGACGTCACCCCGCTCGGTCTACCGGATCTTCAAGCGACCCGACGGGGAGGTCGCCTCGGTCCGGCTCGGGGTGGTGGCCATGGTCGTGATCACGATCGCGCTCGTGACGGCCGGCGTCATTCGAGTGACCAGGCAACACGAGGTGTTGCGCCTTGGCCTTTCGCTGTCCAAGGCGTCGGAGAACGTGCGCAAGTTGCGCGAGACACGGCGCCAGCTCGAGCTGGAGCTCGCGACCCACACCGCGCCCGATCGCATTCGCCGGCTCGCGACGCAGCTCGGCATGGCGCCCGTCGCTCCCGACAAGATTCGTATTGCCGGCCCGAAGAAGGTGGCGGCTCGATGACCGCCTCGGACCCACCGAAGACCAAGCTCCAGCCGATGACTCCGGGGATCCCGCACGCCGCGCGCATGCGGGCATACGTCGTCGGTGCGCTCGTCACGTGTGGGCTCCTCGGCGTCGGGTGGCGCGCCTACGCGCTGCAAGTGCACGAGGGCGATCACTACCGCGAGCTCGCGGAGCGCCAGCACGGCGCAGCGGTGAACATCCCCGCGCCCCGCGGCGACGTGATCGACACGCGCGGCCGGCCCCTCGCCGTGAGCGCCGATGCGGACTCGATCTGGGCGAATCCGCGCGAGGTGCACGATGTCGCCGACACTGCCGAGAAGCTGTCGAAGCTGCTCGGCGAGGATGCCGGTGTGCTCGAAGCGAAGCTCGCGGGTGACAAGAAGTTCGTGTGGCTCGATCGCCATGTCACGCGCGAGATCGCGGCGTCGGTACGCGCGGCGAAGTTGCCGGGGATCGTTGTCGAGCGCGAGCCGCGCCGCTGGTATCCCGGGCGCACGATCGGCGGTCCGGTGATCGGACGCGCGGACATCGACAGCCGCGGCCTCGAGGGCATCGAGCTGTCGATGAACGACCTGCTGCAGGGCACGCGCGGCAACGGCCACGCGGTGCGTGACGCGCGTGGACGCAAGATGTTCGCCGACGGCATGGAGCAGCCCGAGCCAGGAGCGACCGTACAGCTCTCGCTCGATCGCAGCATCCAGGCGATCTCCGACCAGGCGCTGCTCGACTCGATCAACGCGAACAAAGCGAAGAGCGGTGTCGCGGTCGTGCTCGACGTGGCGACGAGCCGCGTGCTCGCGATGTCGAGCTATCCGTCGTACGACCCGAACTCGAACGAGGCGAACGCCGCGACGCGCGCGCGCAACAAGCCCGTCACCGACGTGTTCGAGGCGGGCTCCGTGATGAAGGTCTTCTCGATCCTCGCGGCGCTCGAGGAAGGGATCGTCAAGCCCGAGACCGGCTTCGACACCGGCGGTGGTTCGTATCAAGTCGGACCGAAGACGATCCGCGACGTGCACCACGATCCGTACTTGACCGTCGCGGGTATCGTGAAGCGCTCGTCGAACGTCGGCACCGTCAAGATCGCGCAGCGTCTCGGACGCGAGAAGCTGTTTGCCGCACTCAAGACGTACGGCTTCGGCGCCAAGACCGGCATCGAGCTTCCCGGCGAGCAAGCAGGCACGATCCGGCGCGGCGATACGTGGCGAGAGATCGAGCTCGCGACGATCTCGTACGGCTACGGCCTCACTGTCACGCCGCTGCAGATCGCCGCCGCGCTCGCCGCCGTCGGAAACGGAGGCGTCTATCGCGAGCCGCGCATCGTCGACAAGGTCGTCGATCGCGATGGCACCGTGAAGTACGCGCCCCACTCGGAACCCCGCCAGATGGTGAAGACGGCGACCGCCGAGGCGATGCGCAAGATGCTCGCGACCGTCTTCGAGGGCGGCAGGGAAAGCGGCACCGCCGGTAACCTCGTCGTTCCCGGGTTTCGCTGCGCGGGCAAGACCGGCACCGCTCACAAGTACGATCACGCGACGCGCCAGTATGCGCCTGACAAGTACCTCTCGTCGTTCGCCGGCCTCGCGCCCGCTGACAATCCGCGGCTCGCGATCGTCGTGATCATCGACGAGCCATCGGGCGGCGACTACTACGGCGGCAAGGTCGCGGGCCCCGTGTTCGCGACCATCGCGAGCGAAGCGTTGCGCTATCTCGGCGTGCCCGGCTCGACGCTGCAGTGTCCGACGATGCCGCCGACGCACAACCCGTACCTCGACCCCACGCCGAAGACGTGCACCATTCCCGCGTCGAAGCGCGGTCCCGCGCGCGTCGTGCTCGGCGAGGGACTCGTCGTCGAGAGCGCCGTCGCGCCTGCGCCGCCACCCGCCCCGGAGCTCGGCCCGAACACCGTCATGGTCCCCGACTTCCGCGCGATGGGCTACGCGAAGGCGATGGAGGTCGCGCGCGCGAACCGCTGGTCCGTCGAGAGTCGCGGTACGGGGCGCGTCGTCGAGCAGACGCCGGCACCGGGCCCGAGTGACGCCGTCGGCGCGATCACGTTGCGCTTCGAATAGTCAGTGCACACGAAATCCCGCCCGAATGTGGTCGAGACGTGAGGCGCTATTTCTTCTGGCGGAACTGCGTCGGCGTGATTCCGTGTATTTGCTGGAAGCGTCGCGCGAACGCGGCCGACGACGCGTACCCCGCACGCCGGGCGATCACGTCGACCTTGTCGTCGGTGGCGCGCAGGAGCTGCTCCGAAAACGCGAAACGAGCGTTGGCCACCTCGTCGCGAAACGTCGTCTCCGCCGCGAGACACGCGCGCTGCAGCGACCGGGTGCTCACCTTCAGCTCGCGCGCGACCGCATCGAGCGTGCGGCGAGGGTCTTCGAGGAGCATGCGGCGCAGCGCGACGATCAGCGCGGAGTCCTCGGTCTCGCGGACCGTCGCTTCGATCGCCTCGCGATGAGCCTCGCCGCCGACGTGTTCGATCGCCTCGGCGAGCGTCTCGACGAACTTCAGGTTCACGCTCGCAACGAGGTGATCGTGAAACACGCCGACCGCCATCGCCGCGGCCATCCCCGGCGGGCGCACGTACGCGACGCACTCGACAAGTCCCGGCGTCGTCGCGATCTCGCGCGAATGCTCGAGGAGGAACGCGAACGCCGCCGTGTCGACGCCCGTCACCGCTCCGCAGTCGAGGATCGCGCGGTACGGACGCTGCAACGCGGCATGAAACGGCAGCGTGCCAAGCTCGCGCAGACGCGGGACCTCGGCGCTCGAGATGAACCCCGAATACGCGAGGCCGCACAGCGTGGGCGTCGCGACCCACGCGGCGAGCGGCGGCGCGTGCGTCCACCGCCCGACGGGTGCGGCGAGGAACTCCTCGAGCGTCGCGACTCGCACGAGGACGACGCTACCACTGCGTGAAGCGATGCGAACCTCGCTTCACACCCGAAGCGTTCGCCCCCGAGGTGCGCGAAGTACGTGGGGTCGTTCAACCCCGACGTTATTGACGCCTCGCCCTTCGGGCGAGCCCGTCCGCTTCGCGTCGGTCACCACTTCGTGGTGGCGTCAATTCTCCTCGGAATCTCCATCGGCTACAGCCGTCCGAAGCTTGCGCGGATGCACGAAATCGGTGAGGCTGCGCGTTCTACCTGACGTATGACGCTGCGCGAGCTTCTCGACGGTGTGTCCGGCGCACAGATCGCCGGTAACGCGGACGTGGAGACCGGCGCGGTCCGCAGCGATTCGCGCGAGGTGAAGCCCGGCGACGTGTTCGTCGCGGTCAAGGGAATCCGCAGCGACGGCCACGCGTTCATCGATGTCGCTGTCGCGCAAGGCGCCGCCGCGGTCGTGGTCGAGCGGGAGGTGTCCGCGGGTAATGCGGTCGTCGTGAAGGTGCCGAGCTCTGCCGACGCGCTCGGCGTGATGATCGGCAACGCGCTCGGCAATCCCGCACGGAAGATGACGCTCGTCGGCGTTACCGGCACGAACGGTAAGACGACGACGACGTACCTCGTCGAGAGCATCCTGCGCGCCGCGGGCCACGAGCCCGGCGTGATCGGCACGGTGACGTATCGCTGGAAGGGCACGTCGTTCGACGCGCCGTACACGACCCCGACGCCGCAGGTGCTGCACGAGGCGTTCGCGAAGATGGTCGCCGACGGTGTGACGCACGTCGTGATGGAGGTGTCGAGCGCGGCGCTCGCAATGCACCGCCTCGCAGGCGTGACGTTTCAGGTCGCCGCCTTCTCGAACCTGACGCAAGACCATCTCGACATCCACGGCTCGATGGCCGAGTACTTCGAAGCGAAGAAGCGGTTGTTCACGCATCACCTGAACAACACGGCCGTCGTGAACGTGGACGATCCGAAGGGGCCGGCGATGGGCGCGGCGTACGATGGACGCGTGCTGCGCGTGACCGCGAAGAGCGACGGCGACGACGACGGCGACATTCGCGTGGTCGAGCAGACGTCGACGGTGCGCGGCATCGAGGCGAGGATCGCGACGCCGCGCGGCGAGCTGTCGGTGATCGCGAAGCCGCTGATCGGGCACTACAACGTCGAGAACCTCGCGCTCGCGGTGGGAATCGGCGAGGCGCTCGGGCTCGAGCACGCCGCGATCGCGAAGGGCATCGCGGAGCTGCGCGGCGTACCCGGCCGCGTCGAGCGCGTCGGGCTTTCGTCGTTCGGGCATGCGGACCTCGACGTGCTCGTCGACTACGCGCACACGCCGGATGCGCTGCGCAACGTTCTGTCGGCGGTGCGACCGCTGACCGCGCGGCGGCTGATCTGCGTGTTCGGCTGCGGCGGCGATCGCGATCCGACGAAGCGTCCGAAGATGGGCGCCGCGGTCGCGGAGCTCGCCGATCTCGCGGTCGTCACGAGCGACAACCCGCGTACGGAAGACCCGCGCGCGATCATCGATCAGATCCTGCCGGGGGTGCCGCGGCCGTTCCTCGTCGAACCCGATCGGCGCACGGCGATCAAGGCGGCGATCGCGGAGGCGACGCCCGGTGATGTCGTCGTGATCGCTGGCAAGGGCCACGAGGACTACCAGATCATCGGCACGACGAAGCACCACTTCGACGATCGCGAGGTCGCCGCCGAGGCGATCACAGAGCGCGAGGTGCGATTCCTGCCGGGACTCGCGCGCGACGCGGGATCGACGAGCGTCGTGAAGGACGTCGCGGTGTCGCGCGTCGTGATCGATAGCCGCAAGGCGTTGCCAGGATCGCTGTACGTCGCGATCAAGGGCGAGACGCACGACGGACACGCGTTCTGCGCCAACGCCGTCGAGACCGGGGCGGTCGCGGTGATGGTCGAGCGTGACGTCGACGTCGCGGTTCCGCGAATCGTCGTCGAGGACACGCGCATCGCCCTCGGCAAGATGGCGCGCGCGCACCGGCGTGCGTGGCCCGGCAAGCTCGTCGCGATCACCGGATCGGCCGGCAAGACCACGACGAAGGAGCTCGCGCGGGCGGCGCTCGCCGCCGACGGACCGACACACGCCGCGGAAGGCTCGCTCAACAACGAGACCGGTCTGCCGCTCACGGTGCTCGGGCTGCGTCTGTTCCACGCGTTCGGCGTCGTCGAGATGGGAATGCGCGGCGCGGGGCAGATCGAGTACCTGACAAAGATCGCGGAGCCCGACGTTGCCGTCGTGGTCAACGCGGGCTCGGCGCACATCGAGCTGCTCGGATCCACCGACGCGATCGCGAAAGCCAAGTCCGAGATCTGGATGGGCCTGCGCGACGGTGGAACGGTCGTGTTGCCCGCCGACGACGACCGCCTCGAAGCGCACGCGCGCGCACATCGCCCCAAGGCGCGGCACGTGACGTTCGGCGAGCGCGATGCCGACGTGCGGCTCGTCGAATACGCGCCGCTCGACGCGGGAGGCCAGCTCGTGCTCGACGTGTTCGGCACGCGCCACGATCTGACGCTGTCGCTCGTCGGACGCCACGCGGCACTCGACGCGTGTGCGGCGATCGCTGCGGCACACGCAGCCGGCGCATCGATCAGCAACATCCTCGCGGGCCTCGCGCGCGCAAAGCCACCGTCGATGCGGGGCGAGGTCGTCGAGGTCGCGGGCCGCAAGGTGATCGTCGATTGCTACAACGCGAACCCCGCCTCGATGGCCGCCGCGCTTCGTGCCCTCGCGGAGCGCGCGCACGGTCACGCGTTCGCGGTCCTCGGTGACATGCTCGAGCTCGGCGATCACGCGAACGCGGAGCACGACAAGATCGGCGCGATCTCCCGCGAGCTCGGCGTCCGCGTCGTCACGCTCGGCGAGCTCGCGAAGCGCATCGCGGGCGACCACGCGAGCGACCCGTCCGACGCCGCCAAGCAGGTGCTCGAGCGCAGCAAGGCCGGCGACTGGATCCTGCTGAAGGCGTCGCGCGGCATGAAGCTCGAGCGCGTGCTCGACGCTATGCGAGAGGCCAAGGCGTAGATGCTGTTCCACCTCCTCTACGAGTTCGGCGCCGACGAGCTCGGCTTCCTGCGCGTCTTCCGCTATACGTCGACGCGCCTCCTCGCTGCGGCGATCACCGCGCTGCTGCTCTCGTTCATCATTGGCCCCTGGTTCATCGAGCGGCTCAAGTCGCGCCAGATCGGCGAGACGATTCGCGAGGACGGTCCGCAGACCCACAAGAAGAAGGCCGGCACACCGACGATGGGCGGCTCGCTCATCGTCTTCTGCCTCGCCGTGTCGACGCTGCTCTGGTGCGACCTCCGCAATCACTACGTGTGGCTCGCGCTGAGCGTCACGGTGCTGTTCGGTGCGATCGGCTTCGCCGACGACTACGAGAAGGTCGCGAAGAAGAACAAGCAGGGCATCAGCGGCGGCCTCCGCCTCGGGCTCGAGTTCTTGATCGCCGGCGCCGCAATGGCGTACCTGTTCTACTCGGATCTGATGCCGCCCGACGTGCGGCTCCACTTCCAGGTCCCGTTCACCAACTTCTACGAGCAGCAGGTCGTGCTGCCCGCATGGTTCTACTGCTGCCTCGGTGCGTGTGTCGTCGTCGGCGCGGCGAACGCGGTCAACCTGACCGACGGCCTCGACGGTCTCGCGATCGGTCCTTCGATCATGAACGCAGGCACGTTCATGATTTTCGCGTACATCGCCGGCGTCGAGACGACGATCCTGTTCCGAGGCGGCGACGGCCCGCCGCAGGAGGTTACGATCGCCGAGTACCTGCACGTCGCGCACATCGACGGCATGGCCGAGCTCGCCATCTTCGCCGCCGCGCTGTTCGGAACAGGCATCGGCTTCCTCTGGTACAACGCGTACCCCGCGCAGGTGTTCATGGGCGATGTCGGCTCGCTCGCCCTCGGCGGTGCGATCGGCATGCTCGCCGTGCTCACCAAGAACGAGCTCGTGCTGCTGATCGTCGGTGGCCTGTTCGTCGTCGAGACGCTGTCCGTGATCATCCAGCGCGGCGTCTACAAGGCGACGAAGAAGCCCGGCCCCGATGGAAAGATGGTCGGCAAACGCGTGTTCTTGATGGCGCCGATCCATCACCACTACGAGAAGAAGGGCTGGGACGAGCCCAAGATCATCGTGCGGTTCTGGCTCGTGTCCGCGCTGCTCGCACTCGTCGCGCTAGGCACGCTGAAGTTCAGGTGACTATGGATCTCGACGCCCTAGATGGAATGACAGTCGTCGTCACGGGACTCGCGCAAACCGGTGTCGCGGTCGCCAAGTTCTGCGCGAAGCGCGGCGCGCGCGTCATCGTCACCGACGGCAAGACGGCGTCGGAGCTGGAAGACCGCGTGAAGCAGCTAAAGGACGTGCCGAACGTACGCCTCGAGCTCGGTGGCCACGATCTGACGACGTACCTCGCAGCCGAGCTCGTCGTGATGTCGCCCGGCGTGCCGTCGCTGACAGAGACACGCGCGGCCGCCTCGCAGGGGATCGCGGTGATCGCGGAGATCGAGCTCGCGTATCGCTTCCTGCACCCCGACGCGAAGATCATCGCGATCACGGGCACCAACGGAAAGTCGACGACCACCGCGCTCGCAGGCAAGCTGTGCGAAGCCTCGGGGCGCCCGACGTTCTGCGGCGGCAACCTCGGCAACATGCCGATGATCGACGCGGTCGACCATCCGGCGAACACTGCGGGGGGCCTCGTCATCGTCGAGGTCGCCGCATTCATGCTCGAGAACTGCTCGACCTTCCGTAGCAACGCCGGTGTGCTCACAAACATCACGGAGGATCACCTCGATCGCTTCGGCACGATGGAGCGCTACGCCGAGATGAAAGGCCGCATCTGGGACTTCCAGCGTCCCGACGACCTCGCGATCGCAAACGCCGCGGACGAGTGGGTCATGCGCGAGACACGCGGGATTCCATCGCGGCTCGTCACGTTCGATTCGCGCAAGGGCGCGGACGTCGATCGCGGCGCGTGCCTGTCGAAGGATCGCTCGGAGATCCTCCTTCGCCTCGACGGCCCCGCGGCGACCGAGCGGTATCCGGTCGCCGATCTCGTTATCGTCGGCAATCACAACATGGAGAACGCGATGTGCGCGTACCTCGCGGCGCGCCGCGCAGGCGTGTCGATCGACGCCGTTCGCGCCGGCGCGCGTGCGTACCGGCCGCTGCCGCATCGTATGGAGCTCGTCGGCGATCGAGACAACGTCTACTACTACGACGACAGCAAGGGCACGAACGTCGCGTCCGTCGCCGCGTCGGTGCGCGGCTTCCCGCGACCGCTCGTCTTGATCGCGGGCGGCGTCGACAAGGGCGGCTCGTACGTCCCGATGCTCGACGCGCTCGACACGTGCAAGGGCATCGTGCTGATCGGCAAGGCCGCGCCGCTGATCCGCGAGGCGGCGGAGAAGTTCGGCGTGACCTATGGCGTCGTCGACGCGACCGACATGCACGACGCCGTTCGGCGCGCGACCGAGATGTGCGCTGCGGGCGATGCGGTCGTGCTGTCACCCGCGTGCGCGAGCTACGACATGTTTCAGAACTATGGCCACCGCGGTCGCGTGTTTCGCGAGGCGGTCAGCGCCGTCGGCGCTAAGCGACTCGACGTGTAGCGCTCGACGCCTTCAGTTACAGGGCAGTCGGATCGGGTACCACCGCGGTTTCCCGAGTGCGATATGGTCAGGCCGTGCGAGCCGTCCTTCTTCTCGGTGTCGTCGTCGCCACGTCCGGCTGTCCTCCCAAGGATCCGATTCCACCCAAACCACCGAACACCGAATTGGTCGCCGGGTCGTACGAGCGGCACCAACCCGACGGCGAGACCGCGATCCGCTTCCAACCGGACGGCGGCTATCGAATCGCGACGAACCGGATGCAGTTCGATGTCGAGCCGCCGATCGGCACCGGCACGTACACCATCGACAAGGACACCCTCACGATCGAAGCGAGCAAAGGCATGTGCGCCGAGTCCAACGCGACCAAGACCGGCACGTACAAGGTCGTGATCTCGAAGATCGGCATCCGCTTCACGAAGATCAGCGACACCTGCGAGCGGCGGTCCAAGTTCGACGGCCAGACGTGGTGGCGACTCGACTGAGCACGCTGCGCTAAGGTCCGCACATGTCCTTCGTGATCGTGTTTCGCTCGCGGCTGCGGCCTGGCGTCGAGGCCGAGTACAACGTGCGCGGCGACGAGATCTACAAGCTCGCCCTGACGATGCCCGGCCTGATCTCGACGACCGACTTCACGGCCGAGGACGGCGAGCGGTGCGCGATCATCGAGTTCGACACCGCCGAGCATCTTGCCGCGTGGCGGGACCACCCAGAGCACCGACGCGCCCAGCAGCAGGGGCGCGACACGTTCTATTCGACGTATTCGATCCAGATCTGCGAGGTCGTCCGAGGCTCGCGGTTCGACGCGGCGACCGGCGTCTGGGCAAAATTCCCGTAGGGCAGGAGCTGGGTCCACAGCCAGGGCAGAAAACTGGCTCCGTACCGTCGGATGTGTCGAGGATTGGGGGATGGCCCTGCTCCGCCGACTCGCCGCGCTCCGGCCCAAGGCGCGCCGCGACGAGACGCTGCCCGCGGCCGCCCAGGTGATCGCGGTCCAGCATCCGAGCGCGACGCTCCCGGAGCGCCCGTACGATCTATGGCTGATCTTCGCGGCGCTCGGTTTGCTCGGCATCGGCACGATCGAGATCTACGCGTCGACCGCCGCCGACGGACTCACGCGTTACCACGACGCGTTCTTCTACCTCGAGCGCCAGATCGTGTTCGTCGCCCTCGGCGGTGTGGCTATGTGGTTCGCCGCGCGGTTCGACTATCGGCGCCTGCGTGCGTATACGTACCCGCTGCTCGCGCTCTCGTTGCTGCTGCTCTGCGCCGCGCTGTTCGCGCCCGCAAGAAACGGTGCATCGCGCTGGATCCCACTCGGGCCGTTCACGTTCCAGCCCGTCGAGATCGCGAAGCTCGGCCTCGTCACCTATCTCGCGTATTCGCTCGGTCGCAAAGCCGATCGCGTGAAGACGTTCACCGTCGGGTTCGTCCCGCACCTCGTGGTGTGCGGCTTGATGATGGTGCTGCTGCTCAAGCAACCCGACCTGGGCTCGTCGGTCGTCCTCGGCCTGACGACGCTCGGCATGTTGTTCATGGCCGGCACGCGCATCTCGTACATCCTGCTCGCGATCCTGTGCGCGGCGCCGATCGCCTATCACTTCGTCATCGGAACGCCGTGGCGCCTGCAGCGCTTCCTCGCGTACTTCAACCCGGAGGCATACGCGTCGGACACCGCGTATCAGTTCCTTCAAGCGCGCCTCGCGATGGGCTCGGGCGGCGTGTTCGGCGTGGGCCTCGGCAACGGGCACCAGTCGCTCGGCTATCTGCCCGAAGGACAGAACGACTTCATCCTCGCGCCGATCGGCGAGGAGATGGGCTTTGTCGGCGTCATCGCCGTGCTGCTCCTGTTCGTGCTCCTCGTGTGGCGAGGTGTTCGCGCGGCGCTTGGCGCGCGCGACGTCTTCGGTGGCTATCTCGCGTTCGGCATCACCATGCTGTTCGGCGTGCAGGTGCTGTTCAACGTCGGCGTCGTGCTTGGTGTCGTGCCGAACAAGGGCATCACGCTGCCGCTCGTCTCGTACGGCGGCAGCTCGCTCGTCGTCACGATGTTCCTCGTCGGGCTCCTGCTCAACGTCGGCCGCCGCGCGGAGCGCAAGGCCACGCCGGCGGAACAAACGAGGGAGCTCGCGCGTCGTAGACGTGTGCGCGTTCGTGTGATGACGGACGCGCCCGACTATGCGCGCGCATCATGATGCCCTTGCGAGGATCGACCATCGCTCGTGCCGCGAGGCCGACCGCAGCGCGAGCCGCGAGGCCGACCGCGGCGCGAACCGCCACGCGGACCACAGCGCGAACCGCGAGGCCGACGTGAGACTGCTCATCGCGGGCGGTGGGACCGGGGGCCACTTGTTCCCGGGTGTCGCGATTGCGGAGGAGCTGCGTGCGCGAGATCCGGACGCGGCGATCCGCTTCGTCGGCACGGAGCGGGGCATCGAGGCGCGCGTGTTGCCCGACCTCGGCTGGGACCTGACGAAGATCGAGGTCTCGGGGCTCAAGACCGTCGGCAAGCTCGGCGCGATCCGCGGCCTATTTCGCCTGCCGCGCGCTCTGTGGCAAGCGCGGCGCGTGCTGAAGGAGTTCGCGCCCGACGCGGTCATCGGCGTCGGCGGCTACGCCTCTGGCCCGGTCGTCCTGATGGCGAAGCTGCGCGGCATCCCCACCGCGATCTGCGAGCAGAACTCGATTCCCGGCCTGACGAACAAGCTGCTCGGTCGCTGGGTGCGCGCGGTGTTCCTCTCGTTCGCCGAGAGCAAGCGCTTCTTCAAGCCGAAGAAGATCGTGATGTCCGGAAACCCGGTGCGACGCGATCTACTTCAGCGCCTGCTCGCGGTCACGCCACCGCCGCCCTCGCCCACCGTGAACATCCTTGTCTCCGGTGGATCGCTCGGCGCCGTCGCGGTCAACGAGCTCGCAGCCACCGCGCTTGCACAGCTCGCGAAGACGACCTCGCTCGCGATCGTCCACCAGACCGGCGAGAAGGACCTCGAGGTCACGAAGCAGCGCTACTCCGATGCGGGGATCACCGCGGATTGCCGTGCGTTCATCAAGGACATGGCGACCGCGTACCAGACCGCGGACCTCGTCGTGGGCCGCGCGGGCGCCACGACCGTCGCGGAGCTCGCGATCGCGGGCAAACCCGCCGTGTTCATTCCGTACCCGTTCGCCGCGGACAACCATCAGGAGCTCAACGCGCGCGAGATGGCGAACGCGGGGGCAGCGCTGATGTTTCGCCAAGCGGACCTCACCGCCGAGAAGCTCGCAGACGCACTCGCGCCGCTGATCACCGATGCGACGAAGCGCGCCGAGATGGGCGCTGCGATGAAGTCGCTCGCCAAACCGGGAGCCGCTGCCGCGGTCGTCGACTGGGCCACCTCACAACAGTGACGCGCTCCTACGGCTTCACGAGATCTTCGAGCCTCGCGACACGCACTTGCAGATCGAGGATCTCGTCGTCGGTCTTCTTGTCCTCGATGCCCATGTGGCGGCGCATGACATTGATCTGGGCCGCGCAGAACGTCGTTGCCCGCTCGATCATCGAGAGGCGTTCGTTGTTCACGTCGAGCTTCTCCTCCAAGGAGGCCGTACGCGTTTCCAACGAAGTCATTCGACCGTGAAGAAGGGAGATCTTGTCCTGGATGTCGCGAAGGATGACGAGGGTGAGGTCAGCGTCGGCCACGATGCAGTCTCCTGAGAGGGTACCGAATCGGTCAAGCAAGTCGAGAGCCATCGCAACTCGACGAGATCACACACGTGCGTGTCCGGGATGTCCGCACGACGGACACGACCGGCCGACGTTCGGACTAAGTCTCGGACACGACGCGAGAGACGTCGAAGACCGGGACCGCGATCGCGCTAGTGACCGACGATGATCGGCTCGGGCAGAAGCTCGACACCGAACACGTCGAGCACCCCTGCCTGGATCTCCGCGGCGAGCGCGAGCAGCTCGGCCGTCGTGCCTCCGCGGTTGACCAGCGCGAGTGCGTGCTTCTTCGAGATGCCCACGTTGCCGCGCGTCGTGCCTCTCGCGAACCCCGCGCGCTCGATCAGCCAGCCCGCGCTGAGCTTGGTATTACCGCCATCGGCCGCGAACGTCGGCATCGTGGCATCGGGCACTCGCATTGCCGCACGCGCTCGCACCTCGGCCAGTTGCGCGGTCGACACGATCGGGTTCGTGAAGAACGAGCCCGCGCTACGTGACTCGGGGTCTGCCGGATCCACGACCATGCCCTTGCCACGACGAAGTGTGATCACCGTGTCTCGCACGGCCTGAAGCGGCGCGGTGCCGCCGTCCTCGATGCCGAGTGCCTTTGCGAGCTCCGCGTAGCGGATCGGTCGCGACTCCGTGGACACGGGCAGACGAAAGTGCACCTCGACGACGACCCAGCGATCGCTGCCGCGAAACACGCTCGAGCGATACGAGAACTTGCACGCGGCCGGCTCGAACGACTCCATGTCGCCCGTCTCGCGATCCATCACACGGACGAGCGTGATCGTGTCCGCGACCTCCTGGCCGTACGCGCCGACGTTTTGCATCGGTGTCGCGCCGACCAAGCCCGGAATTCCCGACATGCACTCGAGGCCGGCGAGCTCGGCCGCGATCATCTCGGCGACGAAGTCGTCCCACGGGACGCCGGCAGCTGCGATCACCTCTGCGTGATCCCCGTGGTGCTCGATGCGAACGCCCGGGAGTGCCATGTGGATGACCAGTCCGTCGAAACCGCCGTCGCGAACGACCAGGTTCGATCCGCCGCCGAGGATCAACACGGGTTCGTACGTCGGTTCCCGACTGCTCGACGCGCTGCCAACGCTCGCCGCACGACCAACGTGTTCTGCCGGGCCAAGGCTTGCTGCGCGGCTTTCGTTCGCCGCGCCGCTTTTGTTCGCTACGCGATCCTCGCGTGTTGCACCTCGAAGCGCGTCCCGCAGCTCGTCGATCGTGGTCACGCGTACGTAACGCTTCGCAGAACCGCCGAGGCCGAGCGTGGTCAGCGGCGCCAGCGGAACGTCGTGACGTGTCGTTGTTCCGAGCGGGCCGGGCGAAGCGAGGTCGTCACGCGCCGACACGAGCTACTTCTTGTCGACGCGTGTGAACACGAGAGGAGCGTCCTTGGCGACGCAGTCCCAGAGGTTCTCGCCGTCGTCGCCGTCCTCGACGACCTGCACGCTCACGTTCGAAGCCGTCGCGGTGATCTTGTCGGCTGCGAACGTGACCTTCGCGGCGATCTCGAAACCCTCGCCGGAGAGATCGAGGTTCGCGTTGCACTCGTCGATCTTCGAGACCTTGTCGTTGCCCCACCGCTCGCCGTACGGCGCGTCGAAGTCGCGGTTCGAGATCGCCACCGAGGCACCGTACGGCTCGACCTTCACGAAGGTGTCGATCCAACGATCATCGCAATCGCGGTCGTCGTCGGGCAGCTTGTTCTTCCACTTCACCTTCGGATCGACACCGATCTTGTAGATGCCGGCGACAACGCACGACGGGCCTTTCACCGCAGCGCCATCAAACACGCCCACGACGCTGGTGGACTTCTCCTTCTCGTCGTGTGACTTGGTGCGCGCGAGCGTACCGGTGACCGCGTGGGTCTTCGGATCGAGCGCGAGCGTCATCGTCGCCTCACCCACGGCCGTGCTCTTCGCACCGAGAACGAGCGAGCACTTCGCCACGTCGGTCTTCAGCTCGAGCGGCCCCGCGGGAAGAGCGAGAACCTCCGCGGGCTCGTCGAGCGTGGCCAGCTCGCCGCTCACCGTGAAGCGGAACCACCAGCCTTCCTGGCCGTTCGACGTGAAGCGCACGCGGTATCCACCGGCGAGATCGCAGGTCGCTGCCACGGGCGCCGCACCAGAGCCCGAGCCGACGGCGCTTCCCGCACCCACAGGTGCAGTGCCGCTCGCCGAGCCAGTGCCCGATGCGGTGTCCTTCTTGCCACAGCCCGCGAGTGCGAGCCCTACCACGATCCACATTGATTTCATCTGGTCCTCACTGATACGCGGCGACGCACTTCATGAATCGTTCGTCCTCGGTGACGAGGCCTTGGACCTGCTCCTCGGTGAACGCGCCGCCGCTGACCTTGCCGCCCTCGCCGATCGCGGTGGTCAGCGAGTTCCACTCGCGCAGGAGCGGCTCCACACACGCGCGATCCGGACACGCGCACGCCTTGGCCGCGAGCGCGCGGACCTTGGCGAGGAGCTCGCTCGCGGGCGTCGGCTCCTTCGCCTGCTTGCATGCGCCGAGCGCGAAGATCACGCACGCGATCGAAGTCCACCGCCCAGTCGTGCGCACGGATCGCATCACCGCGCGACCGTCGCGCTGGACTCGTCGATCTTGACGAGGTTCTTCTTGGTCGCGGCGCCGAGGCGCTTCTCGAGCAGCGCGATGATCTCGTTGCACGTGAGCTGGATGTTGCCCGCACCGAGCGTGATCACCAAGTCGCCCGGCTTCGCGTGCTGATCGAGCCACGTGGCCACATCCTCTCGCTTCGCCACGTACGAGATGTCGCGATGGCCCGCGTCGCGCGCATTGCGCACCACGACCTCGGAGGTCACGCCCTCGATCGGCTTCTCGCCCGCGGCTGCGATGTCACAGACCACGACCTTGTCGGCGTCGTGAAACGCGCGCGCAAACTCGGTGAGCTGGTCGCGCGTGCGCGTGTAGCGGTGCGGTTGGAACGCCGCGATGATGCGGCGCCCCGGGAACGAGGTGCGCGCACCATCGAGCGTGGCCTTCACCTCGGCCGGGTGGTGACCGAAATCGTCGACGACGGTCACGCCGCCTACCTCGCCACGCACGGTGAACCGACGCGCGACGCCCTCGAACTGCGCGAGCGCTTTCACGTACGTCTCGAACGGGATGCCCATGAAGTCCGCGATCGCGAGCACGCCGAGCGCGTTGAGCACGTTGTGCGCGCCGGGCATCGGCAACGTGACCTCGCCCAGCTCGGTAGCGTGGCGCCACGCGACGAACTTCGTCGAGAGTCCGTCGGGGCGAACGTTGCGCGCGCGATACGTCGCCTGCGAGGTGATGCCGAACGTCGTGAACCGCTTGGTCAGGTTCGGCAGGATCTCGCGCACGCCCGCGTTGTCCATACACAGCGCGCTGACTCCGTAGAACGGCACGCGATTGCAGAAGTCCGTGAACGCCTTCTTCACGTGGTCGTACGTGCCGTAGTGATCGAGGTGCTCGGGATCGACGTTGGTGACGATCGCGACCGTCGGAAACAGCGTCAGGAACGAGCCGTCGGACTCGTCGGCCTCGGCGACGAGGTAGTCGCTCTTGCCCCAGCGCGCGTTCGCGAGACCGAGCGAGTTCACGCGCCCGCCGATCACCGCCGTCGGATCGTAGCCCGCGGCCATGAGCACCGTGTGCATCATCGTCGTCGACGTCGTCTTGCCGTGCGCGCCCGCGACCGCGATCGCGTATTTCATCCGCATCAGCTCGCCGAGCATCTCGGCGCGCGGGATCACCGGGATCTGCCGCGCGCGCGCGGCCTCGACCTCCGGGTTGTAGCCTTTGATCGCGCTCGACACGACGACGACGTCCGCTTCGCCCAGGTTGTCGGCGCGATGACCGCGCGCGATCGTGCAGCCGATGCGAGCGAGGTGGCGGGTGATCTCGGTCTCGTTGTTGTCCGAGCCGGAGACGCGATAGCCCATGTTCGCGAGCACCTCGGCGATGCCGCACATGCCCATGCCGCCGATGCCGACGAAGTGAATCTTGGTGTCTAGCTTGCGAAACATGGGTCGGCGCTTCTTACCAGATAAACGCACCCCGTTGAGGCGAGATTCCCCGCCTCCAATCACCTGTTCTCGCTACGATCATTCAGGCTTCTTCGTGACCTTGATCGGTGCGGACGTTGCCGACGCCTGGCCGTACTTGTCGACCCAGAAGATCCGCACCGACTGCCCGACCATAGGCTCCACCGTGCCGTTCGGCACGAGCCCGCAGCGCCCGCGATAATACGGATCGAGACCCGCACCGCTTGTCAGGTGTCCATACGAGAGCGGCTTGCCCTTCGCGTCGGTGATCACGATCGCGATCGCATCCGCGGGCGCGTCGCCGGTGATCGACACGGTCGTGCGCGAGCTACCGCCGCGCGGGCCGCGCGACGAGGCGTGGCGCACCGCCGTCACCTTCGGTGCGGGCAGCGGCTTGGCGGTCGCACTCGCCGTGAGCTTCGCGAGCGTCGACGTTCCGTCGGTGAGCTCTGCCGCCGCGACGCTCTTCGGCAGGCGGTACACCGAGAGCCCCGGCGCGAGCACGTCGATCACCGGCGCGACATCCTTGCCGTCGACGCGCAGCGTCCATTTCACGATGTCCTCGCGACTGCCCTGTTGCGACGACGAACGCAGCATCACGATGGCGCCGTTCGGCGCATCGGGCAGCACCATCGGCGAGAGGAACTGCCGGGCGCACTTCGCATCGGCGTCGGGTGAGCTCGCGCTCACGACGACAAGCGCCGCGGCGATCGACATCCGAGCAGTTGCACGCCCGAGGGCCGCGAGGAGCGACGTCCAAGTTCCAGGCCCGATGGCCGCGGCGCTCGACGTCCGAGCGGCCGAGCGCTGTCGCCATTCGAGAGCCTCGGACACCGATTCTCGAAGAACGATCACTCGCGCTCCTTGCCGGCCTTCTCGGGCGGCGCTTCTTTGACGATCTTCACGAGCTCGGAGCGCGGCGACACGCGGCCGAACTGATCGACCCAGAACGCCTTCACCCTTTGCCCCACGCGCGGCTCGAGGGTCCCCGGTGGGATCAATGTGCAGTCCTTGGTTTCGAACGCGACAAGCGGCTTGCCCGGATCGATCATTCCGAACGTCATCGGCTCACCCGCGGCGTTCGCGAGCACGATCGCAACCGCGGTGCGCGGCGCGGATCCGACGATATCGACGGTCACCCGCGTCGATGGCGACTTGCCGCCCGTCGAGCTGTACACGACCGCGCGGACCTCCGGCTCCTCGAGGCGCGGCTCGTCGTCGCCGATCGCGTCGAGCTCCGCGACGCGCTTCTCGCCGTCGACCAGCACGCCTGCCGGCACGCCCTTGGGCAGCGTCAGTACCGCGAGGCCCGGCGCGATCAGTTTCGCCTTCGGCGAAATCGCGCGCTTGTTCGCGAGCTTGAACTTCCACTTCTTGTTGACGAGTGGCGCCGCGTACGCCGGCCCCTTCGTCGGGCTCGCGTGGTAGCGGACGAGGATTCCCCCGCGCGAGGCGTGCTCGAACACCTTCGATTCGATGATGAACTCGTCGCACGCGTCCGCGACCGGCGGTGAACTGACCGCAAGCGCGAGTCCAAGTCCAACGGCGGCCAGGCGGGACATCACCCTTAGAACGTATCGCGCCTGCGCCCATTCATCGAGGAGGAAGCCCGCTCCGATCTGCAGCAACCGGCGGAAATCAGGGCGGGCAGCCCGGTGCACCGGTCGGCTCGCCATTCCGCGTGCACGGTGCGCACTTGTGGTCGTTCATGCAGCTGCCCCGCGCGAGCGCGATGCCCTGGATGCCGAAGTCGAGGCAGTCGGACAGGCACACGCCCGTGTAGCTACCGAGGATGAAGCTGTTCGCGGTGCACGTCGTGAACGGGCCGTTGTTCAAGATCTGATCTGGGACGCACAGCTCGACATCTTCGACACACGCTTCGTCGCCATTGTCGAGGTTGCCCTCCCTGTCGTCGGGGATCGACGTCGCGGCGACGCACTTGCCGCGACCCTCGCAGCACGCGGTGAACGTCTTCGCGGGCTCCGTCGGACCCACGTCGCACGCCTGGTTGCACGCGCCGGTCGGGGTGCCGTCGATCGGCGAGAAGCACGGCGTGCAGCGCTCCGTCGCGGCGCACGTCGATTGCGGCAGGAGACCCTCCTGCGACTTCACGTCGGGCAGCGCGAGCGACAGGCAGCGCCCCTCGGCGTCGTTCACCGAGCGACACGTGGACGGCGTGAACTTGCCGCCCGTCTTGATGAAGATATCGGGCACGCACAGCTTCGTCGGATCGGCGCACTTCGCGAGCTGCGCGGCGGAGCTCGCGGGCACGAGCGCCGCGTCGACGCAGTGAGCATCGGGCGCGCACGCCGTGAGGGGCGCGGGATCGAGGACCGGCGGGCAGTTCGCCTCGTAGTTGCACGTGTTCGGATCGTCGCAGCTGTTCGCGGGCGGATTCGTGTTGCTGTTGCCGCCGCCGTCGCAGGTCGCGAGCTCGCGCAGATCACACGCGCCCGTCGGCATGTTGTCGAGCGGGCTGATGCACGGCACGCACAGCTCGTCGGCGCCGGCGCACGTGTCCTTGCGCAGCAGGCCCGCGTTCTCGTTGACCTGCGGGACGCAGATCGAAAGGCAGACGCCATCACCGCCGAATGCCGTGCACGACGCAGGCGGTTGCGACGCGCCCGTCTTGAGGAACGAGTCCGGAATGCACGAGCTCGCCGAGTCACACGCCGCCACGAACGGCATCAGCTCCGATGGGAGATTGCTGTTCGGCATGCAGTGCCCTTCGCCGCCCTCCGCGAAGCAGCACGCCGCCATCGCATCGATCTGGCTGATCGAGAGCGCGGGCCCGAGCGGTCCTTCGCACGTATCCCCGCCACCGGCGGTGCCATCCATCGTCGCGGAACAACCGGCCAGGCACACCAGAGCGAGAGCGAAGCGCATTATGTGAAACGAGTTTCAGGAACTGTTCCAACTCCGCACGGTCTCGCGGAGCCGCGAACTTCGCATTGCTGCGCAAGTTGTCCGCTCGATCGATGGGGATCGCGGTGGGACGCTCTCCCTCGTGTGGAAGTCGAGCCGACGTAGGGGACGTTAGCTCAGCTACATCGCTGAGCCTCGCGCGCTCCTCGCGCACGCCGCTCGCCAGCATCGCCCCGTTACGATTCGCGACGAAGTGAACAACCAGCTCGTCGACACCTCCAACGCTCCGCCGGTCACTACGCCCTGACCGAAGGCTCCGCGGCTCGAGCTCGCCCACAAGACGGTGGGTCGGTCGTTGGTGGGTCAGAGATAGAACACGACGAAGACCACGATCCCGAGCGCGATCGCCCCAAGCGCGAGGCCGAGGCGCAGGAAGAACGCTCCCACGCCGCGACCGATCTTGATGTTCTCGACATCGACACCCGCGGCCGCCTCCTGCGCCTGCACGCGGGTCCGCAACGCGAAGCACGGCGGGCAGAAGTACATCTCGCTCGCGATCGTCATCTCGGCGTACGGCCGCCGCTGACTGCACTGGATGCAGACACACGTGCCATCTGCCGCGACCGGCGGCAGCCTCGAGACGTGCAGATCCGGCGGCACGACCGGGTCCCAACCCTTCTGCTCCTTGATCAACCCGCCGCTCAGCTCCTCGAGCGCGCGCTTCGCTACCGAACCGGCCACGTCCCAACCGTTGTTGCTCATGCCGTGGCTTGTACCAAGACGCCGATGTAGAAGAAGTCATGCCGCATACGTTCGCAGGCAAGCGCGTGGCCGTCGTGATGGGCGGCCTCAGCGCCGAGCGCGAGGTCTCGCTGAACACCGGCGCCGGCGTTCTCGCGGCCCTGCAGTCCAAACACTGGGATGTCGTCGGAATCGACTGGTGCCCCGCTGCCGCGACCCCGAGCCCAATCGCCCAGCTGTCCGGCCCGAGCCTCCCGCGCCTCCTCGAGGACGCGGGCACCCAGGTCGTGTGGAACGCGCTGCACGGCACGTACGGCGAGGACGGCGCGGTCCAGGGCTTGTGCGCCTGCCTCGGGATCCCGTGCAGCGGGTCGGGTGTCCTCGCGAGCGCGCTCGCGATGGACAAGGTCGTCTCCAAGCGAATCTTCGAGAGCAACGGCGTCCCCACGCCGCGTTGGCAGCTCCTCGCGCACGAGCCGGGCAACGACTCCGCGATCACCATCCCCTATCCGCTCGTCGTGAAGCCCGCGAACGAAGGCAGCTCCGTCGGCGTGTCGATCGTCGAGAAGCCCGACGAGCTGCCCGCCGCGCTCGCCCTCGCGCGCACGTTTCACGGGCCGGTGATCGTCGAGGACTACATCGCGGGCACCGAGGTCTTCGTCGGCATCCTGAACGGCCGCGTGCTCGGCTCGGTCGAGGTGCGCCCCGCGACGAAGTTTTACGACTACGACGCGAAGTACAAACGCACCGACACGAAGTACCTCATTCCGCCCGAGCTACCGCCTCCGGTGATCGAACGTGCACACGAGCTCGCGCTCGCCGCATACACGGCGCTCGGCTGCAGCGGTCACGCGCGTCCCGATCTGCGTATCACGCACGCGGGCGAGCCGTTCGTGCTCGAGGTGAACACGCTGCCCGGGATGACGGCGACGAGCCTGCTGCCGAAGATCGCGAAGAGCATCGGAATGGACTACGCGACGCTGTGCGAGGAGATCCTCGCGAGCTCGACGACGATCTGAGCGGCTGAGCCGAGCCGCGATCCTTCGTCAACGATGCGATTCAGGTCATACAACGAGCTCTGCGAGCGCCTTCGGATGAACGTGATGAGAACGTCCGCAAGTCCGACGCCGATCTCCTCGTCCGCACTGGCGACGTCTTCTAACAGCCCGAGCAGTTCTTGGACGCCGACTTCGGTCAGCTCGTGAACTAGTTTGAGGAGAGTGCGCCATGTCGACGCGATACGCTCATCTGCGACGACGGGAATGATGGGCTGCTCGTGAAGATCGCAGCGCGCATACCCGTCACTCGACGTAACACGAATGCCGAGCCGCGATCCTTTATTCGAAGACAGGAGTCCACGAATAGTTGCTGGAGCGGTACCTCGACGTCGTCGTTTCCCACGACACCTGATGGTTCACATGCAACCTGCGTCCGAGATCGATACGTGCGGCGTACCCACAATGCAGGAGAACCTCGCGATGAACATGCGCGCGAGCGGCTGGATCTCAGCGCTCGCGCCGCGGTGGAATCATCAGCATCCACGGCCGAGAGGCGATAGAAGCGACCCTCGCGGAATGCGCCGCGCACCATCTCCGCCTCGAGATCGCGATTCGTGGCGAAGCGCACGGCACGGACGCGCAAAGGTGCTGCGCGTTCTCGAGAATGCACCGTCAAGCACGTGCATCGCATGCCACGAAACGTCCGCTCAATCGAATCGGCTGGTGATCGTTAGGTGCCAATCGGCAACCTCGCCACCGGCGATCGAGTTGACGCGTAGCGCGTAGGTCCCGTTCGCCGACTCGTCTCCCGGGAACCCGTCGACGTACTGGATCAACTCGATGAAGTTGTCGCTGTCGATGTCGGGGTTGCCTGCCAACAGCGCCGGACCGTCCCACACTGTCGATTCGGTACCGGCCGGATTGGTCAACCGAACGATGGTCTGGCTGGGCACGACGTTGACGATGTTCGCCGCGATCGCGACATCCATCGCGACGGTCGCCAGTCCGTAGACCGCGATCGTGCGCGTCGAGTCGCCGTTGATCGGCGTGACGGCATCATCGTCGAATCGCCGCCGCATCACCTTGGACACGCAGATGCCTTCCCGTGGCGTGTTGCCAAGTCCGCCACAAACGAGCTCGGTGGTCGGGCACTCCGCATCGGACGTGCAGCTTGCACCCACTCCCTCGGGCTCGACTTCGGGGACACACGTGCCCACACCGCCGACCTTACCGAGGCAAACCAGCCCGTTCGCGCACTGACCGCAGTCCTCGCCGATCTGTGCACCGCCAGAAAGCCGCCGCTCGTGGCAGCGAGCAAATGCGCTGTTCCGCACCTCGGCTGCGACCGTCGTGGTACCGCCGCGGAACAGCGCGCCGGTCGTTCCGCCGACCGGGACCGTGATCAAGGCGTACGGGGTGCCGGTGACATCGCGGATGATCTCGGAGCGCTCGACGAAGCCGCCGAGTGCGATCGCCGCAGCTGGCGTCATCACCGTCGAATCGGCGAGCCGGGCAGCCGCGACTACCTGTTCTTGCAACGCCGCGGAGAGCCCACTAGCGCTCTCGATCCGAGTGAAACTCAGGCTGCTAAAACCTGCGCCAAGCATCTCCGTGGGCGTGTCCCCGAACAGGCACGTGGCAACACAACCTTCGCCCGTGCAGTTGGTGGTCAGTTTGAATCGACCACGTGTGGTAGCGGCGTAGCCCTTCACCAGCACGCGATACCGTCCGGCTCCAAGCTCGCGCACCAGCTGCGAGTAGACCGTCGAGCCGTAGTCATCGTTGCGGGCAACGTACGAGCCCCAACCTGTCGTCCCTTCCTTGTACAAATAGAGCACGGTGTCGACTCGGTGCTGACCGAGCACAGCGTAGCTCGTGGTCATGTCGACCCGGGCCGAGCCCGACAGCTCGAAGGTCCAAGCGTGATACCGCTCGGCGGCAGTGAGTCGGGCGATCGCAGGGACGCCGAACTCGATGCCACCCTGCTCGGTGGGGCTGCGGAACGAATCTGCAGCGCTTTCGTCGGGCAGCGGTTCCTCGGTGCCCTTGTCGTCAGAGCTGCCCAGGCAACCCGCAACCGCGAGCACGACCGCGAGGCCTAGCCAGTGAACGCCCACCGATGCGCCTGCTGACTGTCTAGTCATGGCCAAACCTGCCCGTGATCGCGACGATACGGAACGCTCCCGGCCACCACATGAACAGCTTGTATCGGTACTCGGTGCAGTTGTGGCAGGGAATCTCTTCGACCACTCGCCACGCACGAATCTCGCCGCTGCCCATGTGCGCATCGATCGCCTGGAACAGCGGTGCGCCGACCGAGTAGCTATTCGAGAACGTCGGCGTGCCCTGGACGGTCGTCCGGCCGAGCACCTCACCACCCGCGAACGGTCCGGCCGCGAAGTCCTGGTCGTCGGTAGCGGCGGCCACCTGCGCGACGACTTGCTCGAACGTCGGCTCTTCCACGAGACACTCGGGAAGGAAGAACGCGTCGATCTCGCCGAGCGAGCACCACGTACCGCCGTTGGTGCAGCCTTCGCGATAGGCCTCCGCAGCGTTCTGCCACACGAAGTCGAGGCCGAGCGGACGGATCGAGAGCGGCGCGGCGTTCTCGGTGATCTCGCAGATGTCGCCGAACACGCAGTCCGACACCACCCGGTAGTCGCCACAGGTCTGCAGGTCGACCCCTTGAAACTCGAGCGAGCAGTTGTAGGCCTCTTGGTTGCAGCGCGCGGGTGGGAACGCCTCGTATGGATCTTCCGTCGTCATCGCGAGCTTGGTGATCCGGGCCTCGACCGTGGCGCTCTTGGTCTTGCCAGCCGCACTGAAGGCGACCTTCGTTCCCGTGTTCCACGCCGCCTCGAGATCGCTGTAGCTGAACAGCACATCGAAGCCGCCGTTCGCCGGCACCACGCTCGCGTTGCCGCCGTTCGCGACGGTGAGCGGTGCAGCGGTGGTGGAGATGTCCGCCGCGTAGCGCAACGGATCGGTCTCGTCCCTCCCGATGAAGATCGGCCGCATCGTCCTGGCGATGAAGATTGACGACGCGCCCTGGAACTTCGCGAGGCTCGGACGCAGATCGAGCTTGACGGTGTAGTTGGTGTCGGGATCGCTGCCGGCATCGAGATCGACCAAGAGCGGCAGACCCGATGCGATCGAGTTGATCTCGTGGCCGGCCCGCAGCCTGACCTCGAAGCTGCGCGGTCCGACAAGCCGCGCCTCACCAAAGGCATCGTCGGGCACGAACGAGAATGCGCCGGTGAGCGTGCGCGACGCGCGTCCGCGAACCACCAAAACCGGAGCGTTGTTCTCGCGCCGAACGACGACGTCGCGATCGACCCACACGGTCATGTTGCCCGCCCGGATCTTGAGCTCGCCGCCGTCGGCCTTGATGTCGTCGAGCGCTTCGGCGGTGGCCGGTCCTGCCAGCTCCGTGTCTTCTTCCGGCGCGGTCGCGCAGCCAAGTGCGGAACCGAGCATGGAACCAATCAAGAGATAGGCCTTCATCGAGGCGCTCGTGTATCTAGTTTGCGCGCACCAGTCGAGCAACATCTTTGAAGAAGTTGGTGGCTACTCGAGTAGTCAGTCGTCCCGTTTTTTCCGGCGGGGCAGGATCAGAGCCACGGGTGAGAGCTTGATCATCGAATATGAGATGCCGCCCGCGATCGCGGCGATCGCTACTTCTTGCAGACCATCTCGTAGGCCTTGTTCCAGGTCTTGCCCTTGTCGGTCGACATCTCGCCCCACACCTTGAGGCCTGCCTTCGGGTCCGACGGATCGGAGTGGTCGCGGAACTGCGCAGCGCCCATCGGTCCGAGTGAATCGAGGTTGAACACCATCGGCTGACCGACCGGCGCGGCGTCCGCAGTGCCGACCATCTGACCGCCCCAGCTGTCGAGGGCGATGCGGCGCCACTTCTTCGAGGCAGCGTCGAACGTCGTGAAGGTCGTCATCTTGAAGGTGCCCATCTTCATGCCCCTCACGTCGAGCGTCTCGGCGAGCCACCACTTGTCGAGGTCGGCCTTCACCTTGTTCGTCGCGGTGATCGGGCTCTTCGAGCCATCGCGCTCGAAGGACTCGCCCTTGCACTTCCAGGTGCCGCTCTGCGCCTTCGCCAGGTCGATCAGCTCGTTCGGAACGGTCGGAATCACTGCCGGTGGTGCGACTTTCCCGCGGGGTGGCGCGACCACGGGAGCCTTCGCATCCTTTGCCGGAGCCTTCGTATCCTTCGTATCCTTCGTATCCTTCGTATCCTTTGCGGGAGGAGTAGGGGCCTTGGGCTGCGCGACAGCGACGGACATCGTCAGCATCGCGACCGTGATCTGAGAAAAGGTCCTCATCTCGTGTCTCCTGATGAACGTGCGCACATTATACTTCTGCTGAAACCGCCCGACGACGAGCGGGTCTTACTAGACGTGACCTTTCGATCGCGATTCAGGAGCGCGGCACTACTTGCCTCGGTGGCAGCCTGTGGCGGAACGCCCCAGGCGACGACAACACCGACCGTGGACCCCACGGGCTCGACGAGCGACGCCCCGGTGCAGCCGCTCGAGGAGCTGGAGGGTACGCCCGACAAGCCGCTGCTCGCGATCGACTGGGCGAACACCCCCCTGTCCACGGACGCGGAGATCGCGGCGGTGTGGACGTTGATCGCGCCGACGGGCACCGACTGGCGCGAGAAGCTCGAAGAGATTCCCGTCGCGCAGGGACGTTTGCTCGGATCGTGGATGCTGGGGCAGGGCAACTTCACGTGCGCGAAGCCACCGCCTCCGGCCGAGTGCGCACCGCTGGTCCTCGACGTGGATCCACCGAAGGCAGACGCGACCGCGAGCGATCCGTGTCTGCGACGCATGTTGGCGATGTGGTCGATCGGGCAGTTGGAGGACGACGACGTGCCCGGCGTGATGAACGCGCTGCGTGCGATCGCGGCGATCCCGCCGCCGGAGTCCGAGCTCGTCGCGAGCGCGCTCGAGGCGATTCCGACGTCGGAGCAGGATCTGCGGCTCGAGCTGATCGATCGCGCGTATCGCGCGGGCCAGCGCGACGTGGCCAACGGCCAGCTCGGCGAGCTCGACGAGGCGCACGTGATCACGGCGGCCACCAAGTTCCACATCGACGGCGCGATGGAGATCCTGTCGGCCCAGGGGCATCGCGCCGTGTTTCTCGCCGCGATCGCCGACGAGAAGATGCACACGAAGGCGCGCGTCGAAGCCATCGACGAGCTCGCCACGGCCGACACGACGCTCGCGAAGGACACCAAAGCAGCGCTCGGAGCCGCCGCAAAGTCGAAGGACTGCGTCGTCGCCGCACACGCCGCCCGCGCGCTCGCGCAGCGCGGTGATACGCGCTTCGTCCCGGTGCGCCCGCGCACGACGTCTCCTGCGGCGATGATGCGCGCGCTGTGCGTGCTCGCGGCGTACGAGCCCTTGCAGGGCAACGACGAGCCGTCGCTCCTCGCGGGCTATGTTCCGGTCAAAGGGCTCGAGCGCATCACCATCGCGTACGACGCGCTCGCCGAGGTCGACACCGATGGCGACGGTGACCCGCGCACCGCCCGCGAGGTGATCCTCGTTCCGCGCGACGAGATCGTCATGCCGGAGGTCGACGACCTGTCCCGTGCCTTCAAGCGGTGTGCGGGCACCGCGTGCGTGTCGCACGATCGGGACTATCGCTTCGGGTTCAAGACGATCGGAGGCCAGCTGTACCTCGCCTCGCTCGAGATCGCCGAGCGTCCGCCCTGCCCCTCGAACTGAC
>JBJXGN010000134.1:0-3941 GCA_046160585.1 Kofleriaceae bacterium | reverse complement strand
CTCGATCTCGCAGGAGGGCCCACAGCCATCACCGGCGGCGTTGGACCCGTCGTCGCAATCCTCCTCTTGGGCAAGAAGACCATTCCCGCAGTACTCCTCGTCGCGTGAGAGTCCGAAGACTCGATCGCACCCGACCAGGCCGCCGAGGACCACGAGGGTTTGCAACCAAACGAGAGGGTCCAGAGACATCGGCTCACTCCGAGTGAGCCAGTATCGCATACCGCGCGGGGAGTCGTCGCGAACAAGTACAGGAGCGGCCGCTACGGGGCATCGCGGTCACACTCGGCGGCGGCGTCGTCACGGGTCGCCTCGATGTCGAAGGGGCGGATCGGTGTACGCTCGAACGATGCGGTCCGTGGCGGTAGTGCTCGCAACGCTGGGCGCGTGCAAGCTCGGGGACACGACGTTCCAGCATGGAAACCCCGACGATGCCGACGTCGCGATCACCGATACCGGCGTCGGCGATGGCCCCGTCGCCGATGCGCCGGCGTTCGATCCGCTCCCCGGCGCCGGCATCGTCGAGCTCGTGCAGGGCGGTTATTCGTTCGTCGAGGGCCCGCAGTGGCGCGAGGCCGAGGGTGACCTCGTGTTCTCCGACATCCCCGCGAACAGGATCTACCGATACACGCCGGGGGGAGGCGCGCCGGTCATCTATCGCATGCCGAGCGGGAACTCGAATGGCCTCGCGACCGACGGTGATGGTGCAGTGATCGCAGCGCAGCACGGGACGCGGTCGGTGACCCGTGGCGGCGTCGACATCGCGACGATGTTGAACGGCCAGCGCTTGAACTCGCCGAACGACGTCGTGGTCGCCGACGACGGGACGATCTACTTCACCGATCCACCCTACGGCTTGACGGAGCCCTCCGAGCTCGGGTTCATGGGCGTGTTCCGATTGTCGGGCACGACACTCACCGCCGAATACATGGGCCCGACGGCGTCGCGCCCCAACGGTATCGGCCTTGCCCCGGACGGCACGCGCGTCTACGTCGCGGACACCTCCGACGGCAACGTCTACGTGTTCCCGGTCATGCCCGGTGGCGCGCTCGGCGCGCGGAGCATGTTCGCCGACACCGCCGGCGGCGCCGACGGACTCGCGATCGACACCGGCGGCAACGTGTTCGTCACGTCGAACGCGGGCATCGAGGTGTTCGCGCCCGATGGCGCGCGCTGGGGCGCGATTGCCACGCCGATGAAGCCCGCGAACTGCGCCTTCGGCGACGCCGATCACCGAACGCTCTACATCACGGCGCAAAACGGGCTCTATCGCGTGCGCCTCGCCAACGCCGGCCTTCCGCGTCGCTGACCGCGATCAGCGCGCGGCGAGCTTCGGCGGCGTCTGCGTCATCACGATCGTGTGGCCGAGCTCGCGGTCGCGCGCGCACCGCACGTTGTCGGCGGCGCATTGGATGCGCAGGTCGGCCGACTGATCGGGCGAGCGGAATCGCTCGAACGCGTCGAGCGCGGCCTTCGCTTCGGGGCGGCCGAGCGCGGCGAGCGCGGTGGCCTGGCTGCGCAGGAGGTCCTGATCGCGCGGTGCGTATTCGAGGCCCTTGGTCGCGGCCTCGAGCGCCCCGCGATCGTCGCCGACGGATCCGAGCACGCGCGCGAGCATGACCCACGCCTGCGAGTTGCCCGGCGCCCGCTCGACGCACGCCTTCGCAGGAGCGACCGCTTCTTCCCAGCGCCACACGCGCGCGAGCGCATCGGTCGCGATCGCGTCGAGCACCGCGGGGCCGGGCGCCGGCAACAACGCGCGGGCCTCGGCCACGAACGCGAGTGCGTCGTCGACCCTGCCCTGCTTGCTCGCGACCCAACCGAGCTGCACGAGCACCATCGCGCGCGCGCGCTTGCCCTCGGGGCTCGTCGACGCGGGCACGCCCGCGAGTGCGGACTCGAGGACATGGCGCGCTTCGTCGAGGCGCTCGGTCACCGTGTTCACGAGCGCCATCCCGTGTTCGTACTGCCGTTCCCACGCCGCACGTGTCATGGAGCTCTTCGCGCCCGCGCCGAGCTGCACCTGCGTCTGCGCGATCAGCGTGATCGGCTGGACCTTGCACGGATCGAGGACGACGTCGCGCGCGCCCTTCGCGCCGACGAGGAACGCCTTGCCCGCGTCGGTCATCGCGGTCTTGCACACCGCCGCCTGGATGTGCAGCGTGCGGCTCCGGTGGCGAAGGCGCGCGTTCACCACGAGCGGAAGTTGCGCCGTCGTCAACGATGCGGGTACCTCGAACGCGTAGCGCGTCACCTGCGCCTCGCGCGCGGCGAGCGTCTGGGTCGCGATCTGCGTGCGGAACTTGGACATCTCGTGCTCGACGAGGACGTCCCCGTTCTCGTCGACGATCAGCGTCTGCAGGACGTGCGCCTCCTGATCATCGGGGTCCTTCTCGTGCGCGAGACCCGACGCGGCGATGCGGCCACCCTTCGCATCGAGGACCTCGACTTCGATCCACGTGTCCTGCATGTCGAGCACGCCGCCCGGGAACCGATGCCCGGCCAACAGGTTGCGCAGCACGACATCGATCGACATGCGCGAGCCCGGGGTCACCGGCGCACCGTCGGCCGGCAGGTGCCACGTCGCGCCCCTCGTGCTCTCGATACGCGCACCAGCGACGTCGATCGACGCGACGCCCTCGAGCTTGGCCTGCGTCCGCTTCAGGTGATCCGTGTCGCCGCGCATCGACGCCATCCACGTGTGGCCACCGAGGAAGCGGTGCGACGCGATCGTGCCGTGCTTCGCGCCGAGCTCGTCCTTGCTGGCCGGCTCGCGCTCCATGTGACAGTCGATGCAGTTCTTCGCCTCGACCTTGTCGACGCGGTTCATGCCGTTGCCGGCCCACGCCGAGTTGCGCCACATGCCGGACTCGTCGAGCCCCGTCAGGTGCACCGGCATGTCCATGTCCGCCGACACGAAGCCGCGGTGGCAGCTCACGCACATCTCGGCGCCGGCCTTCGCGCTCGCCTGCGCCTTGTGCGCTGCGATCGATGCGGCGTCTCCGAGCGTCGGCGCGGTGATCGGTGCGCGCGACCATATGTAGCTGCCGTTGCCGTCCTTCGTCGCGCTCTGGATTCCGTGGCACAAGCTGCACGTCACGCCGGAGTGCGCGCGCAGATCGTCGGCCGGGATCGGCTGGTTGTTCGTCATGAGGCCGTCGGCCATGAGCGGCATGTCGTGACAGCCACCGCAGTGGCGGCTGTTCTTGTGGCCGAGGTCCGCGCGCAGGAGCTCGACGTTGGTGCGATAGATCGGGTTGCCGAAGCTCGCGAACGAGTGCGCGCTGCCACCCCAGTGTGCCGCCGCGTCCGGGTGACACGTGGCGCAGCTGTCGACGTCCGAGAGCTGCGTGCCCTCGGTCACCTCGTCCGGGGCGCGGAACGCCGTGCGGTCGATCGTGACGAGCGACGGCCACATCTCACCGGGCTCGCGCGGGATCTGTGGCTCCACCGTCGGGATCGGCGTGGGCTTGGGCGCGCGCTCGGACGTCGACGAGCCGCAGCCCGACAACATCGTCGCGATCACGCTCGCGAGCGCCACCATGCCGACCAGACTGATGCAGGTGCGATTGCCGAGTGCGTCGCCCGAAGCCATGGATGCTTTCAACGCACGACCCCCACGGGGGCTCTGTCCCGTAAGGAGGCCCACGTCCTTACTTATTCGCTGCCTTCACGCGGCGGCGCGCGAGGATCGCCAGGATGCCCATCAGGACGACCCCGCCGGCCAGACCACCGCCAAAACCAACGCCCATCGTCTTCTTGGGCGGCGTCGCGAAGCCACCCCCCGGCTTCGGCGCGGGCGTGGTCGGCGCCTTCTTCATCCCGATCTCCCACAGGTCGCGCTTCACCACCGTCGGCAGCGACAGCTTCCCGCGCGGCGCGTACGCCAGCTTGCTCGCCGCGATCGGCGCCGTGTGGCCGCCGTTCGGCGGACCGCCCCACAC
>JBJXGN010000133.1:0-23759 GCA_046160585.1 Kofleriaceae bacterium | reverse complement strand
GACGATCCAACCGAGGACGAACGTGCCCGCGATCGCGAGCAAGCACAGCCCGATCTCTTTGCGCTTCGTCGGAGAACCGAGCGCGATCGCGGTGAAGATGAACCACGGCCACGCGAGCCACGATCCGCACATCATCATCGCGAGGAGCGGGGCGTCGGGTTTGCACGCGTAGGCGGAGAGTGACGACTCGTGAGGTTCGTCGGCGATCTGATAGCTCATTTGTCCTCCGCACCGCCCTTCGGCGGTGCTACGCGCCCGACGTTCGTCGGGCTTGTCATTCTGCCCCCCACTTGGAAACAACGAGGCGGATCGAGCCGTCCTCTTCGTTGAGCTCTTCCTCGACGGTGTAGCCCTTCTCCTCGCAGGCCTGCTTGACGTTGTGGTACTGGTACTTCTGGCCGAGCTGGTTCTGGAACTCTTCCTCGGAGGTTCCATGCGTCGTCTCGACGCCCCACCAATCGGCCGTCACGCCATACGTGCCGTCCTGGTTGTCGATGATGCCGATGTCGTAGCGGCCCATGTTCACCGAGATCGCCGCCTTGAGCGAATCCCCTCGATAGCCGCGAACGACGACGCCCTGTTTGTTCTCCTCTTCCGTGAAGTTGAGCTTGAGATCTGCCAGGGCCTTCTTGATGGCCTGCAGGTTCGTCATCTTGAGAGCGCACTTGGTGAAATGCGACATGCGGTCCTTCTCGCCGACGAGCCCGTAGCTCCGGCAGTCCAATCTACGTTGGTTTCGGGGGTTAGCTTCCGCTCAGAGCTCTAGCTTCCGCTCGCCATCGTCGGATGTCTCGGGGCTCTTGTCTCCGAGGTTCGCCGTCGGTGCACCGTGCCTGGCCATCCAGCCAGGTTTCTTCGCCGCGCTGGTGTTGCCCTTCCGGGCGGCGGCGGGACGGGCTCGCGTCCGCGCCCATTCGCGCATCGCTTCGATCTGCTCGCGCATCGTCACCGCGAGCGGGACGATGTCGCGCAGCGTCTGGATGAGTCCCTCAGATGTGAGGTCGTTGCCGCTGTCGAACGCGTCGTAGAGCGCGGCGACCACGGCCTGCTCGAGCTCGGCGCCCGAGTAGTCGATCGTGGCGTCGACGAGCTTGTCCATGTCGAACTGGCCGGGGTCGCGCTTCTTCTTGCGCACGTGAATGTCGATGATCGAGCGACGGTCTTCGCGATCCGGCAGATCGCAGAAGAAGATCTCGTCGAAACGCCCCTTGCGCAACAGCTCCGGCGGCAGCGCGCTCACGTTGTTCGCGGTCGCGATGACGAACACCGGACTCGTCTTCTCCTGGAGCCACGTGATGAACGACGCGAACACGCGTGACGTGGTGCCACCATCGGTTTGACCCGACGAGCCCGTTCCAGAGAAGCCCTTCTCGAGCTCGTCGATCCACAGGATCGCCGGTGCGATCGCCTCGGACGTCTTGATGACGTTGCGAATGTTCTCCTCGGAGCTTCCGACGAGACCGCCGAAGATCTTGCCGACGTCGAGGCGGAGTAGCGGCATCTGCCACAGTGCGCCGACGGCCTTCGCCGTGAGCGACTTGCCGGTGCCGGGCACGCCGATCATCAGGATGCCCTTGGGCAACGGCAGGCCGAAGTCACGCGCGCGCGAGCTGAACGCGTTACGGCGCTTCACGAGCCAGTCCTTCAGGATGTCCATGCCGCCGACGTCGGAGAACTCCTCGCGATGCTCGTAATACTCGAGCAGGCCGCTCTTGCGGATGATCTGCTTCTTCTCTTCGAGGATCGTCTCGAGATCGAACGTGTGCGTGCGCACCGCGCTCTTCGAAAACACGTTCTCCGCTTCGACGAGCGTCAAGCCGAGCGCGCCTTCGACGACGCGCTCGATGAACGTCGGGTCGCTCTCGATCTCCTGCTGCGTGCTCACGGGCAGCGCCGGCAACACCTTGCGCGCCGCTTGTTCGATCTCGAGGCGATTCGGCAGCTCCCAGTCGAGGACGGCGGCGACGCTCTTCTCGAGCTCCGGTGGAATCTTCATCACCGGCGTCAGCACGACGAGGCTCTTCTTCGTCTTCCGCAGCTCCGTCGCCGCGTCGCGCAGGCGGCGGACGACCGCCGGCTCCTTGAGGAACGGATGGAAGTCGCGCAGCACGAACAGCGCTTTGCCCTCCGCGCGGATGACGTGATCGATCGCCTTCATGGGATCCTTCACGTCGCGCGTGCCTTGCCCGTTCGCGATGGTCTTGAACCCTTCGGTGATCGACCAGACCTCGAGCCGCATCTCGCGCTCGACAGCGAGCTTGCGGAGTGACTCCTCGACCCGAGTTTCCTCGGGCGAGACGATCCAGATCAGGGAGTACCGCGCGCGGATGAGATCCTCGATCTCGCCCTTGCTGCTTCGCTTGTGTTCGATCGTCATGTGTCCTCGCTCTATCCCTGCGCGAGATCGCGGAGACCGCGCAGCGCGCCCTTCGCATCCTCGGCGCTACCCACCAGCGCCTCGACGGCATCGGTCACGGCTTGCAACGTGTCCTTGTCCGCCTTGAGGTTCGGTAGCTCGCCTTGCACGAGCATCATGTTCTGGCGCATGCCGGACAAGATGTCGTTGATCGACTCGTAGACCTCGGTCGCGGCCTTTTGGAGCTCGGCGGCGTTTCCACCACCACCGCCACCACCGCCACCGTCGATAAGCGCGTCGGCTTGTGCCGCTGACGCTGCCTGCACGCGTGCAGCCTCGGCACGCGCCTTCTGGGCGTCGACCTTCGCGGCGTCGAGCTCGGTCTGCAGCGTCTTCTGCGCGCGCTCCGCCGCCTGGAGCGCCTCTGCCGCCGCGGAGATCTTGCGCTCGAACGCTTCCTTGTCGCGTTGCGCCTCGGCCGGATCGATGCCGGCACTTGGCTTGGCTTTTTCGAGGTCGTCGATCTTCCTCTTCATGCGGTCGAGCTCTCGGCGCGCGTCGTCACCGCCGGTCGACGCTTTGTCGCGGGCCTGTGCGGCGTTGAGCGCTTCCTCGGCCGCCTTGCTGCGTGCGACTTCGGACTTCGCGAGCGCCTCCTGCGCCACGTTGCGCGCGCTCTCGGCGGCGAGCTTCGCGTGAGTCGTCTCCTGCAGCTCGACCTCGATCTGCGCCACGCGTCCCTCGAGCTTGGTGCGATCGCGATCCGCCGTCTCGTACTGCTCCTTGAGACGATCGCGATCACCCTCGATCTTCTTGAACTCGACGCGAAGATCCTTGATGTCGTTCTGCAGCTTCAGCATGTGGTCGGTGTTTCCACTACCACCACGGCCCGAGTCTGTTTGCGCCTCGACGAGCATGCGCCCGAGCCGGCGGTTCTCTTCCTCGAGGCCCGCGATCTGCGCGCTCGTGCGGATCGACTGCGATGCCGCTTCGTCGCGCTCGGCGCGTGTCGACGCGAGGATCTTGAGGTTCTTCTCTTTGTCGGCGCGCAGCTCCTTGATGACCTCTTCCTGCGAGATCAGGCCGACGCGACGCTCCTCGAGCATGCGCTCCTGCTCGTTGATCACCTCGCGAAGATGCTCGATCTCGTTGAGCTGCTCGTTGAGCTTCTTCCAGCCGTCGTCCTTGGTCCGCGACAGCTCCATCAGCTGGCGGTTCTTGTCCTCGAGCTCCTCGCGAACCTTTGCGACGTCCTCGACGGCGCGCGCGGCCTGACGCTCACGCGCGGCCATGTTCTCGGCGAGCTCGGCGAGCTCGGTGCGCGTCTTCGTGAGCTCGGTGCGGTTCTGCTGCAGCTCGTCGCGAAGCTCGTCGGACACCCGATCGTGCGCGGTGACCTGATCCTCGCGGTCCTTGACCTGTGCCTTCAGCTCGTCGACGCGATCGCGAAGCGTTGCCGCCTCGGCGCGGATGCGCTTGCCGTCGGCGACCTCGCGCTCGAAGTTCTGGTTCGTCTTCGACAGCTCCTCGCGGAGGGACCGGATCTCCTTGTCGGCCTTGTTCGCGTCGAACTCGAGCCCGAGATCGACGAGCACCTTGTCGCCACCCTGCCCGGGTGCGCCGCGGTTGAACATGCTGCCCTTGTCGCCACCAGCGCCGGGCATCGAAGGAGGTCCGCCGTATCCGCCGGAGCCGCCATGACCGGGCATTCCAGGAGGTCCACCCATCCCCGGAGGTCCGCCCATCCCGGGAGGTCCACCCATTCCCGGAGGTCCATGTCCCGGCATTCCTGGAGGACCACCCGGCGGGCCGTATCCACCACCCACGCCCGTCGGTCCGTACCCCGAGACACCGCCACCCTGCGCCGCAGCGTGTGCCGGCGAGCCTGGAACGTTGTGCTGACCCGGGACTCCCGTGGACGAGCCGCCGCTGTATCCGCGACCAGCGCCAAACATGCTGCCACCGGCCGGAGGTCCCGAGCCCGGCATTCCCGGAGGGCCACCGTACGGAAGTCCGCCCGGCCCCATCCCGCCGCTCGACCCGGATGGCACTCCGCCACCAGGCGGTCCGCCATACGGCAGATTGCCACCGGTGCCACCGCTACCACTGTACCCCGCAGGTTGTCCGAACCCGCCCGGAACGTTGGGGCCGCCCATGCCGCCCATTCCGGGAGGCGAACCCATGCCGGGTGGATTGCTGCCCATGCCCGAGCCGCCGGGGAGTGGTGGTGCGTCGTTGCGCTCGAGTCGCATCGTGCCGCCCTTCTTCTGCGGCGGTGCGGCACCTGGCTGTTGGGGCATGCCGGCCGGCACGATGTTGACCCCGCCCTCGTCGAGGAATCGGATGATCAACGAACCACACTGGATGATGTCGGTGTGACCGACCGCCTGCTTCTGCACACGCACGTTGTTGAGATGTGTGCCGTTCGCGCTGCCGAGATCCTCGACGACGTAACGACCGTTCTCCATGCGGATCTGCGAATGTCTTCGCGAGACCATGCCGTCATCCGTGCGAATCGCGCATTCGAGTCCACGGCCGACATAGACGGTCTCGGTCGGTGACAGCTCGACCGTCCCCTCTCGGCCCTGGCTGTCCCGGAACAGGAGGCGTGCCATTTGGTGACTTGCATCCTACCTGGTATTCACGCCTCCGCGAAGTCTCCTCTCGGGGTCATTTCCTCGACGGGGAACACGACGATCGCGTCATCTTGTACTGTCACAAACGACCTCGGGGAGGTCACCGTGCCCGGTGTGGTCGATCGCCCGCGTGCTCGTGCCGATCGTTCTGCCTCGAACGCGTGGTTCAAGGGTCGCGTTAGCGGCGGGTCCCGTCAGTCGCGCTTGAACACAGCCTCGGTGTTACCGACACGGATGATGTCCCCGGGCTCGAGCGTCTTCTTCGGCACCTTGTGGCCGTTCACGTAGATTCCGTTCGTCGAACCGAGGTCTGCGAGCTCGTACACGCCATCGACTTTGCGGATGCCGGCGTGCTTCTTGGACACCGCCGGATCGGCGAGGACGACCGTGTTGCCGGCGACCGATCCGATCGTCGTCACGTCGCCCTCGAGCTTGAGCGTCTGGTTTGCCATCGGGCCGAGGATGAACTCGAGACGTGCTCCGGGTGCCCATCCACAGAACAAGCACTTCGTCCAGACCGGCAGCATGGTGCGCTTGCACCCGCCGCACACTCGTTGCCCCTTTGGCTTCGAGCTCTTTTTCGCGAGGACAAAGACGAGCACCAACAGCAGCACCGCGCCGCCGGCGATGGTCGCGATCAGAGCTTCTTGCGGCACGGCCTAAACCAGAGCTCGGTTGTGTCGATCCGACCAACCGAGCTCGCAGTTGTCGGGGTGGCGAGTCCGCGAGCCGAAGCCCCCGACGACATAGACGGGTGAGCACGCAAGCGCGAACCCCCGGAACCCGAGGGAGCAGCGAGATTGGACAGACGAAGTCTGGTCAAACGAGGTGATCCCTGGGGTCACGTGATCGACTTGAACTTCAGGTTGGTCTTGCCGAGCGTGATGACGTCGTTGTCGACGAGCTCGTGCTTCGCGACCTTGCGATCGTTGACGTAGCATCCGTTCGTCGAGCCGTTGTCCTCGAGGACGAAGCCCTGCGGCGAGCAGTTGATCTTGCAGTGGTCGGTGCTCATGAAGCCGTCGTTGATCACGATGTCGGAGTTCGACTGCGTTCCGATCTTCGTGCCGCTCGACCGCAGCTTGTGCGTCTTGAACGCGTCCTGTCCGTTGAGCGGGACGAGCCAGCCGACGACCGGGAAGCCGTCTTCGCTCGCGTTCGCGTTGAACATGACGGTCTTCGTCGGGCCCATCGGTTTGGGCGGCTCTGCCGGCATGCCCGGAGGACCACCGACGGCGGGCATCACGGGCATCGGCATCGGCGCCGGTGCCTCCTTCTTTCCGGACACCGCTGCGATGATGACGATGAGGAGAAGCAGACCGACGACGCCGACGATCACGATCCACCACGGGAAACTCGAGCTCGTGGGTGGGCTCCACTTCGGCGACAACGTAATCGAAACCGCCTCGGCCTCCGTCTTGTCGATCGTCAAGACGAGATCGTGCGATTTGTCGTCCCACTTGAAGCCTTGCTTGGTCTTCTTGTCGTAGCCGGGGAACGTCAGGTAGTAGCGGTCGGCCATGCGGCTCAAGATCGCCTTGATCGCGGCGGCGATACCTTCCGCGTTCGTCACCGTCTGCGTCTGCGTGATCATCTTGGTGATCAGGTTCGCCGGATCGGAGAGCTGCCCCTTGTAGATAATCGCGAACGTCTGGATGTTCTGCTGACTCGCTTCCTTCTTGAGGTTGGCGAGCGTGGCGGCCGCGCTGTCCGGGTTGGAGTCGTTGCCGTCGCAGACGACGATGAGCGCCTTGCGCGACGCGCTGACGTTCTTCAGCTCGGCGAGCGCGAGGTTAATTCCCTCGACCATCGCCGTGCCGATCTTCTTGTAGTAGTCCTTTTGCGATCCGAGTGCTTCGGCGTTGATCGCGCCGAGCGGTCCCATCGCGACCTTCACCTCGGGCTTGTCCGCGTAGGAGATCAGGATGCCCTTGCTGCCGTCGGGTCCGGCGCTGGCAAATGGGACCTCCTGGAGTGCGGTCTTGAGGCTCTTGAGGATCCCCAAGTAACGCGCCGGGCTGTCCTCGGCTTCGATGTCGTCGTTGCCGATCCACACCTCTTGACCGTTGATCACGAGTGCGACGGCGATCGTCTCCCCACCCTGGTTGAAGTCGCGTTTGGAGCTCGCCTTGACGACGACGGGTGGCTTGGCGGTCGGCTCCTTGAGAAGGAACTTATCCATCGGAAGGTTCGCGCCACCGACGACCGTTGCTTCGATCATCGGCGCGTCACCGGCGGTCGCGGTGCCCTGCTCCTGGGGTTTGACCTGCAAGAACACTTCGAGCTCGCCACCGCCCTGCGCCGCAGCGACGCGGGGTGCACCGAGCAGTACCGCGACGAGGATGGATGCCCATCCGAGGATCGAAACGATGGTGGAGAGCTTGGTCGTCCTCATAGGCTCTTGAACTTCAGCATCGCCTGCCCGAACTTGACGAAGTCGTTGTCGACAAGCTCGTGGCGATCGATGCGCTTGTTGTTGACGTAGGTTCCGTTGGTCGAGCCCGAGTCGCGAAGGACCCAGATGCCGTTCTCGGCCTTGACCTCGGCGTGTTTGCTCGACATGAACTTGTCTTGCAGAACCACGCCGCAGGTCTTGGGATCCGTGCCGATGATCGTCGTCGGCTGAAGGGTGAAGAGCTCGCCCTTCTGCGGACCCTGGAGCGGGATCAGCCAACCACACAGCTGCATGCTGCCGGGGCCGCCCTGCGAGTCGAGGACGAACGCTTGCGTCTTGAGTGCCTGGAGCTTCGCCGGCGCCACGGCCGCCTGTTGCGCGATCTGAGCGCAGTACGGACACGCGTCCCATGTCTTGTCGAGCTGCTGCTCGCACTGCGAGCAAAACTTCTTCGCGAAGATCCAGAAGCCCTGCGTGCGAATCGGTGGATTTGGAATCGGACCTGCGGGCGCACCTGGCGCACCCGGCGCGCCCGGCATTCCCGGGGGGCCTCCTGGTTGTCCCTGCATTTGCTGCGCTCCCTGTTGAGCTTGTTGCGCCATACCCACGTAGCCTTGGGCCTGGCCCGCTGCCGCTTTTCCGCGGTTCGCGAGCTGTTTCATTCGATTCGCATCACCCGTGACCGAGCCAACCGCGCCCTTCGCGGACATCCACTTGGTCTTGATGGCGCGAAACGGCTGGAAGATGAAATCGATGTATTTGAGGAACACGTTGGATTTCCTCTTCGCCGCCCGATGCGAAGCAGCCGAAGCTTACCACGCGTGCAGCGCCGAGAGTGCTAGCCGAGACGGGAGGCCCGATCGGCCGAGTGTCACTTGGGCTGGAACACCCAGATGTGGAACATGTTGATGTCGCGACCGGCGGTGATCGACTGCTGGCGAAACATGAGCGAGGAGTCGGTCACCGCGTCGGCGGGGATCATCACCGGCCAGTTGCGCCAGCGATGAACACGGTCGGTACCGACGCAGGACGCCACGGTGACCTTCTTGCCGTTGACGGAGATCTCGAGCTCGTAGTCGCCATACACGTAGTCCATCCGGCGCAAGATGATGATCGGTCGGCCCGGCGTGATGTTGAGAACTTTGAACTCCGAATAGCCATCGACGTGGGCGCGGCCCGTGTCCTCCACGGTCGTGCCGTCGGGGTACTTGAGCTTCTGGCGCGAACGATAGGAGTCCTTCGCCTCCTTGATCGTGAACATGTGCTTGTCCTCGGACTCCTTGTTCAGGATCTCGATCTCGTCGACGAGCACCCACGTCATGCCGTCGAGGTCCATCTGCGGCTTGGGCGTCGGCATCTGCTTGACGCCTTCCCAGTCCTTGATGTCCGCGACCTTGACGACTTCCTTCTTCTCCTCGGGCGCCTGGATGACAGACTTCTCGCCCGCGACGGCCGACTGCATGATCTCCGTACACTTCTGCTGGTACGACAAGAGATTCATGTACGAGTCCATGTTGTTCTTGTTCTCGCCGAGGAGACCGCGAAGGATCTCGACCTGACGGCGATACTCCGAGAACTCCTTCTTCTGCGCGATCGTTGGGTGGTGCACGTCGACGTCGAGCGCGAGCTCGCCCTCGGCATCGACGATCAACTTGAACACGTCGAAGACGTTCTTCAGGTCGAGCAGGTTGCCGTACATCATCATCAGCGCGGTGTTGGTCGCCTGGATGACGTCGTGCGCCGAGATCACACCACGGCGCGAGTACTCGATCGCTCCACGACGGATCGTGTTGAGCAGCGCTTCGAGGCGTAGCCGCAGGGCGGGCGGCATGTTCGAGCCGCTCATGCCGCCGCGCGGCGTGAAGCGCATGTCGATCTCGTTGCCCTTCGGATCGGCGTTGTCGCGCGCGTCGCGGACGCGGTTGACGCCCTTCTCGAGATAGATGCGCGCGAGCTCGACCTCGCGGTTGATGTCCGGCTCCGTCTGCGAGATCTCGACGCGGCAGGACTCGAGCACGCGGCGGTGGCCCTTGTACTCGAGGTTCTCCTTGTACGCGATGAAGTCCGTGAGCTCCTCGTAGTAGCGGAGCACGACGTAGATCGTCTGCGGGAGGCGGAACTCTTCGAGGTTGATGTTGCGGATCGTCGCGTCGAAGATCATCAGGTCGTTGCCCTGACCGTCGATCGCGTAGCCCGGTTGCACCTCGACGGAGAGGTCACCACGTGCACGTGCCGAGACCTTCAGGTCGCCCGAGTAGCCATAGATGATGCCCGGGGAGTGCAAGAGCCTGTTGTGCAGGCGGCGCTTGTCGATGTGATAGCGCTCTGCGTCGTTCCAATCCTTCTCGGTGGTGAGGAACCCCTTGAAGAAGTTGATGCGCTTGAATCCCTGCTGTGCCGCTTCGCTCATTTCTTTGCCTCAGGTTCTTCGATTGTCTCGATGACTTCTGCACCGATGCCGATGCCAGACCGCATGCCGATCTGGAAGAACTCGCGGAGCTCGACGTCCCCCTCTTCTTCGGCAAATTGCAGGTAGTAGTGGGTGTGCGCCGGTTTCTCCATCGAGATGATCTGATGGATCCGGATCACCATCTCCGGTGTGACGTTCTCGAACTTGATCGGCATGGTGATGATGAAGCAGTGCGCGAGATCCACCGGCGGGAGGATCACGGAGTCGATGCCGATTCGTGCACCATCGGTCGCGTCGTCCGGCTCGACACGGAAGCCGCGGAACGGCCACCGGTTCTCTTCGATGTCCGGCTCGTGCTCAGAGAACAACCGCAGGAACAGCGTCAGGCCGCGACGCGTGCCACGGATGCGGTACAGATCGACGGCGCGCTTGATGAGCGCCCGCTTCTGCGCCTCCGGCCAATCGAGATCGAGCGTGAACGCCGTCCAACGTGACAGCCAGTTCAGGAAGTCGAGCGGCGTGACGTACGGATCGTAGAATCGCCAACCGTCGATGAGGTTCGTGTCGACGGAGTCGAACATGTGCTCGAACACGAAGCACACGTCGCGCACGAGGTTGCGGCCGGCCGCGTCGGACCGGCGGTAGATCGCGGGGAGGTTCTCGAGCAGACCGCGACGAGCGATCCAGATCGTGACCTCCGTGCCTTCGTAGACCATCTGACCGCGCGTCGGGCGTTGCTCGAGCACGGTGTCGCGATCCTCGTAGCTTTCGCGATATAGGACGACGATCTTCTGAAGACCGGCATCCTCGAGGGTGATTTTGGCCTTGGTGAGCGCACGCCCGATGACATCGGGCACGCGAACCACACGGCGATTGAGAAGCTGCTGCTCCATCGGCTTACTTGATGTCGTCCCGCACCTTCTCCGCGACGCCCACGTGCACGAGGAATGGCAGCTCGTCGTCGTCGAGGCGGAGATGCTCGACGGCAACGTTGCGCAACTCGTCTCGAATCTCGAGAGAGTCCACGCCCTCCACGCCGGGAACTTCCTCGGCGAGGTGAATCAGTTCGGTCTTGAGCACTGGGCGTCCAAACTCCCAGCCCTTCGCATCGCGCCCGCCGACTAGCGAGTGCAGATAACGACGCATCTTGACCTCGATGTCCTTTCGCAGTCGATCCGACGTGCCGACGGTGCGGCGGATCAGAACGACCTTGATCGACATGTCCTTGTACCGCGGACGCACGACGTTGAGCACGGTGCCGACCAGCTTGCGCTCGTCGAGGTAGCGCTTCACGTACCGCAGCACTTCGTTCGACGGTACGAGCCGCGTGCTCATGGCGTCGCCGCGAATGTCGCCCTTGGGGACGAGCGCGAGCGTGACGTGGCCGCGGTTGGAGCGATCCGGTACGCAGCGTGCGCGCGAGAGCGTCGTCGACGCGCGGAGCGCCAGCATCTCGTAGTCCTCCGACGTGACCGCGCGATCGCGGCTCTTGATCGTATACGGTGCGCGCGCCTTCGCCTCGTCGATCGTTTCGCGATCCGCGCCGCCCGACGCGGGCAGTGGGTTGACGACCGTCTCGACGTATGCGAGCGCGCGACCCAGTGAGGTCAGCGTGCCGGTGTTGACGTTGCCGAGCGAGCCACCACCGATCCGATACGACGGAGAGATGATGTTGTTCTTGCCCTCCGGCGGAACCATGCCGCGCCGGCCGTCGCCGAACTGGATCACGCCGGTGACGTAGTCGAGCGTGTAGTGACGGCTGCGCGGGCCCGACGCGAAGAAGCTATCGACGCGCTTGTAGCGAACCCAGTGCTCGTTGTTCTGCGGATTTTCGGGCTCTACCTTCCGGGCAGCGTCCGGACCGAGATCGGTGAGCTCCTCCGGGTTCGGCGTCTGCTTCTCGCGAACCTCGAGGACCTCGTCCTCGAGCAGCGGCTTGCGCAGGAAGCGGAACTCCTGCATCGGCGAACCGTCGGAGCTGCCGATCGTCTCGTTGCGGATCGTCTCCTGGTTATACGCATCGATCGCGTTGGTGACGATCATGCGGATGCGCGGTGGCTTCACGTACCCGCCTTGCTCGAGACGCGCGCGGAGCCAGTGGCGCTCCTCGGTGAACTTGCTCGAGCCTTTCCAGTCGTCGGGCGGCACGAAAACGGCGAAGCCGGACGACGTGAAGCCGTGCGTCTCGTCGTCGACGGACAGCGGCTCCCATTCACGACCGTCCCAGTACTCCCAGACGACGCGCTGGCCCTTCTCCCAGGCGAGCTTCTTGAGCGTCTCGTACTTGCCGAGCTCGGTCGTCGCGATCTCGGCTTCCTCCGTCGGAAGCGAGCCGAGGCCGAGCTCCTCTTCGAGCTGGAAGTACAGGTTCAGCGGATCGTTGGGCGGCTTCGCATTGAAGCCGAGGTAGAGCGACGGCGACTCCTCGGGCTTGGCCTGGAACGGCTGGAAGATCGTGAACTCGGATCGCGAGACCTCCGTGACGTCCGTGTACTGGAAGTCGTTGAACGAGAGCACGAACCGCGCGTCGCGATAGTCCTCGCGGTAGCGGAAGGTGAGCGAACGGAGCGCCGGCGGACGAAGCTGTCGATCGTCTTTGAACACCCACTTGTCGTCCTGCAGCGTGTACGTGCCTTGTTCGCCGTAGTCGCCCTTCTCGATGCGAATGCGGACCCAGCGCTTGGTGACGCCATTGATCTCGATCTCCGTCATGTCCTTCGGACGACGGAAGCTGACGATGCCGGACTGCGAGAGCGCCTTGGTCTCGTCGTGGAAGCCGACTTCGTCGCCGGCGCCCGGAAGCGCACCGCGCGGCGCCGAGCGACCGAGGTGACGCCAGCGCTTTCCGTCCCAGTACTCGAACGCGAGCACGAGGTGCTCGCTCGGGTTCGGGCGCGGGATGACGCTCGAATCGGCGAGCAACATCTCGATCGAGATGTACGCGTCGGCCGTCTGCAAGAGCTCGTCGCAGCCCAGGTAGAGCATGCAATCGATCTTGGGATCCTTACCGAACGGATAGAGGTTCTTGCCGAGGTCGAGCTGGATGAACGCGTTGTTGTCGAGGTTCGCGAACGCCTGCGTGGGAAGCAGGCCATCGCCGACGACCTCGACGCGCGCGCGGATCGTGTCGATCTCCGTGTCCGTCGGATTCTCGGGCACCTCGGCGAGCCGACCGCGCATCCACAGGCCCTCGATGTGGTTGACCATCGTCGGCTCGAAGCGGAGCGGACCGTTGAACGCGACCTCGCCGCGATCGACTTCGATCTGTGCCGGAGTGAGCTCCTTCCAGCGCGTGCCCTCCCAGTACTCCCACTCGAGCAGGCGCGCGAGATCACGCGCACCTCGCTCTGGTGTTCCGAGGAAGACGCGGAGCAGCGCGGAGTCGCCCGTGTTCGCGAAGCGAGGATCGGAGAGGTAGAGGTAGCGCTCGATGCGCTGCGCACCGGCGAACACTTCGAACGGGAGATCCTGCGCGCCCGGAGTCGGATCGATGAAGCGGCTGTTCTCGGAGTAGGAGTCGTCGAAGTACGAGAAGCAGCGATCGGGACGCGCCGTCGACACCATCACGTCGCGTGCGGTCTCGAACGTCACCGTGTGCTCTTCGGTCGCGTGCGGCGTCGAGATCTGCGTGCCGCGCGGCACGCGCTGCTTCGTCGCGCCTTCGACGAGCGTGAATCGCGTGAGCGCCTTCGCCGCGCGCGGTGGGCGCAGCTTGATGCCCAGCAGGTTCAAGAATGCGACGTAGTTCTTGTCGGGAACCTGATTGAGCCGATGGATCAACAGATCCGTCATCCACGCCGCGAGCTCGATCAGCGTGATGCCCGGATCCGAGGGGTTGTGATTCGTCCACTCCGGCGAGTAGCGCGGAATCATCGAGATGGCTTCCTCGACGATGTCGTGGAACGTGCGGTCGTCCAGTTTCGGTGGTGGGATCATGATCAGGCGTTCTCGTCGAAGAACTTGTTGGTGGGCACGACCGGCTCGTCTTCTTCGTCGGTCTTCAGATAGAACGGGAAGACCAGGTTTCGTTTCTCATGCTTGCCCGCGATCACGTACTCGATCTTCACATCGAGACGGTTGGGCTCGTCGTGGTTCGCCAACGCGCGCGCGATGACGGACTCGACGCGAGGCTCGAACTTGTAGATCGCTTCTTCGCAGTAGATCTCTGCGCGTGCGGCGGTGATGCCGTTGTTCGGCGCGAACATCAGATCGTGGATCTGACAGCCGAAGTGCGGTCGATTCAGTCGCTCACCCGGTGCTGTGCCGAGGACGATGAAGATCGACTGCCGTACGTTCTCGTCGAGCTGACTCGACGAGACTCCGCCGTTGAGGTTGATCGAAACAGGAAAACGGATTCCCTTGCCGAGGAAGTCGCGGTTGTTGCTCATGGATGCCCCCTCCGTTCGCTACTGGAAGCGGCCCTGGATGAACTTCTTGCATTTGCTGCAAGAGATCTTCGTCGTGTGTTCGACTTCTTCGATCGTGAGTGGACGATGATTGCAAAAAGGACAACCGACCTCACTCGGGCGTCCCGCCGCAACCATATCCAACACGTCTTGCCAAGCCATGAGGGCTTCCTCGTCCACCGCGAGAATCCTTTCGTTTCGACCCCTTCGAACGAGGTCGCATCCTAGGAAAACAGCTGCTCGCAATCAACGAGCAGCGGACCAAATCGCGACGCCACGAAACGACAACTCAAACGTTTTTTGGGCGTCACAAACGGACCGACCCGGGTCAGGGGGTGGAGTCCCGACCAGGTCAGCCGTTTCAGTCGGGCTTCTTCGTCGTGACGTTCACGCCGACGTCGGCCTTCACGTTGGCGGCTTTGTCGTCGGCGATATCCCTCAGCGCATCTGCGGCGGCGCCTTCCGGATTGCTCGCCACACCGCGCGCCTCGTTGGCCGTCTCGACGCCCTCCTCGGCCCGCACCGCCGCATCGGGCTTGCGGTCGGCCGCCTCGGCACGCATGCGGGTCTGTCCTTCCGCTGATGCAAAGTCCTCGGGATTCGCGTACGCGGCCTCGGCCGTATCGGTCTTGGCCGTGACCACGTTCGCCTTCGCCGCTGCACCGTCTCGCGCGCGGAACTCGTACACTTCTTTGTCTCCGACCTCGGACCGCGGATCGGTGAAATCGGACTCGACATCGAGGCCTGCACGTGAGCGCGCGTAGCTCGTGTCGCCGCCCTGTGTGCTGCCCGCGATGTTCTGCGCCGTGATCTGCGCGCCCGATTCGCCCGCGATATCGGAGGGCGGCGCGACGCCACCGTCGCCGCCGGCCATGACCGACTGGCCGGTGTAGCCGCTCTCGTTGCGCGCCACGCTCTCGACGGTCGCTCCACCGGTGACGTCCGCCGACGACGATGCGTCGCTTTGTGCATCGCGCGCCGACGATTGCGCGTCCGGCACCGTCACGTCGACGGTTGCATCTACCGTCGCGTTCGGCGCACTCGGCGCACTCGGCGCGCTCGGCGTGCCGAGATCCGGGCCGCTGCTCGACGAGCTCCTCTGCGCGGAGTCGAACTGACCGGCGTTAGCACCGACGTTCACGCCGGCACCTGCGCCACTCGGCGCACCACCAACGTCGCCACCGCTGACACCGCTCGTCGCGCCGGCACCTGACAGACCGCCCGATGCGCCACCACCGACACTCGGTGCGCCGCCCGCGCTCGGTGCGCCACCGACCGATCCACCGTCGCTGCTCGATCCAGCGCTCGCGCTCGTCGCACCACCGGCACCCGCGCTCGCGCTGGCACCCTGGCCAGCGCTCGTCCCGCCCGCAACTGAACCGCCGGCCGCAGCACCGGCACCCGCGTCGCCGCTGCTCGCACCGCCGCTCGCGCTCGCACTGCTGGCACCGCCTGCTGCACCGCCAGCGTCGCAGCTCGCACCGGCGGCTGCTCCGCCGCTCGCGCCTGCTCCGCCACTCGCACTTGCGGGCGCACCGCCGCCCGCAGCACCGCCAGCGTCGCCGCTCGCACTTGCGCCGCCCGCTGCACCGCCGCCCGCTGCACCGCCGCCTGCTGCACCGCCGCCCGCCGCACCGCCGCTCGCTGCACCGCCGCCCGCCGCACCGCCGGCGTCGCCGCTCGCGCCAGCACCGCCAGCACCGCTCGCGCCTGCACCGCCCGCGTCGCCCTTCGCACTGCTTCCAGCATCGCCGCTCGCACCACCACCGGCGCTCGCGCTGGAGCTGCTGCTCGCGCTCGACTCGGTCTTTCCGTCCGCGCTCGCGCCACCAGCACCTGCGCCTGCCTTGCCTTCGGCGCTCGCCTCGGCCTTGCCGCTCGTCTCGGCCTTCGCAGGACCTGCGCCCGCGCTCGCTTCGCCTTCCGCCTTCGCGTCAGCTTTGCCCTCGGCCTTCGCGCCGCCGGGACCCGCCTCTGCCTTACCTTCGGCGCTAGCGCCGGCCTTGCCACTCGTCTCGGCCTTCGCAGGACCCGCGCCCGCGCTCGCTTCGCCTTCCGCCTTCGCGTCAGCTTTGCCCTCGGCCTTCGCGCCGCCGGGACCCGCCTCTGCCTTGCCTTCGGCGCCTGCCTCGGCCTTGCCACTCGCCTCGGCCTTCGCGCCGTTCGACTCTGCACTGGCTTTGCCGTCGGCCTTCGCATCGGCCTTGCCCTCGGCCTTCGCGCCGCCGGGACCGACCTCCGCTTTACCCTCGGCCTTCGCGTCAGCCTTGCCCTCCGCCTTCGCACCGCCCGCTTCTGCCTTGCCGCTCGCCTCGCCGCTTGCTTTGCCCTCGACGCCCGTCTTGGTGACCTTGCCCTCGGCGGCTCCGCTCGCGCTTCCGGACAGGGCTCCGCCCGCCGCGGATCCGCTGATGTCGCCCGTGACCTTCACGCCGGACGAGTCGACCTTCACATCGACCTTCGCCTCGACATCGACGACAGATCCGCCGCCGAAGTAGTCCGTACCTGCAGCGGCGGCGTGCGCCTGCTCGCTCGCAGATGCCGAAGCGTCTGTAGCGCCCGCTGCGCCCGCGCCACCGGCACCACCTTCGCCCGCGGCTGCACCAGCGCCACCAGCACCGGCGCCTCCGGCACCCGCAGCGCCTCCGGCACCGGCTGCACCTCCAGCTCCGGCGCCACCGGCACCGGCACCACTGGCACCACCGCCGCCCGCACCACCGGCCTGCTCTTGCACCTGCTCGCCGGCTGCGTTCGATGCGACACCACCGAGCGATCCTGCGCCCGAGCCCGTGACCTGACACGCCGGCGACGCGCTCTCGTTGATCTGCACCTGCGACGCGGTCAGCGTCATGTCGCCGCTCGACTTGAACGTGAAGTTCGACGCCGCGTGCGACTTGTACATCTTGCCGGTGCCCGTGAGCTTCTCCGACGTGCCGACCTTCAGCGCCTTGCTGTGAATGATGATGTTGTCTTTGGCTTTGATCTCGATGTCACCCGCGCACTCGATCTGGACGAGCTTCTGCGGCGAATCGAGGACGATCTTGTTCTTCCGCGTCTTGTCGACGATGACGATCTTCTCGGACCCATCCTTGTCGTCGAAGATGATGCGGTGACCGGCGCGTGACTTGATCAGCTTCGTGTTGTTCTTGCCGGTCTGGTTGACCTCGACCGGCTCCTGCTTCTTGCTCCACAAGGCGCCGATGACGATCGGGCTGTCGATGTCGCCGTGCTCGAACACGACGAGCAGCTGATCATCCGGCTCGGGAAGAAAATACGTGCCGCGCTCGGCGCCGCCCATCGGCGTCGCGATGCGCGCCCAATACGTCTTCTCCTCTTCGGTGAGCCACGGGAACTTCACCTTCACGCGATAGCCGGGGTTGCCATCACCCTCGGTGTTTTCCACGCAGATCGCGTGGTGAACGCCACGCAGCTTGTCCGCTCGGACAGCAAGAGGCATCACGCGATCGATAGGGAGGAACGTCACGGGGTCGTGGCCTTCTTCGCCGACTAGGGGGCGATCTTGATCTTCGGTGCGTCGAAGCTGCTCGGCGAGCCCGACGACATGGTCGCGCTCGAGCTGCCCTCGAGCTTGGTGTCACCACCAGACTTCACGTCGATGGTCGTCTTCGCGTTCATCTTGATGTTCTTGCCGGCGGTCATCGTGAGCTTGCCGTCTTTGCACGTGATCTCGAGCCGGCCTTCCATCGACGAGAAGGACACACCCTTCTCGCCCGACATCGACGGCTTGTAGATCGCGCACACATTTGGTCCCGCTCCCTCGGAGGCGAACTCGCCGACGCCCAGCATGTTCTTTGCCGTTTTATCGGCGAACACCACCTTCACCTTCCCACTGTCGTCGAAGATCAAGCGCGAACCGCTGCGGCTGCGATACCCGCGGAAGTTGTTCTTGCCGTCCTCGTTAGGTTCGGGCGAGAAGTCGGGAGTGCTCCACACGCCACCGACGATGATCGGCTGGCTCATGTCGCCCGCGATGAACATCACGACGACGGCGTCATCGATCTCCGGAACGTTGTACCAACCGAACTTCTTGCCCTCCATCGGGGTGAGCAGCTGCGCCCACGCGCTCTGGTCGGTGTCGCCGTTCGCTAGCCACGGGAAGCGGACCTTGATCCGATCGAGGTTCTCTGGATCCTTGTTCTGCGTGACGATGGCGTAGTGCAGTCCATACTGCACCTCGTCGAGCGAGTCGACCCGTGGGCCACCGGCACGCATCGGTTACGTCGGCCCCTGCGCGTCGCGCGCGAGTTTGAGGACCGCGTGGGCGGGCTTCGCAGCGCCGCCCTCGCCCTTCGTCTTGTGACGGTGCGTGACGCCCATGATGAAGTAGTCGCCGTTGAACGGATCGTCGTCCTTCTCGGCGTTCGCGTGGATCGTGACCGTCCTACCCAACTCGAGCTTGGGCTCCGTACCCTTCACCTGTGCTTCGCCGGTGATGTACGTGAGGCACATGTCGATCATGCGCGCCTTCGCGAGCGCGTCGGCTTCTTCCTTGCTCGTGATCGGGTGGTCGGCGACGAACGTCTCTTCCTTGCCGTGATCGTTCGCGGCCGAGCTGGCGTGTTTTCCGCCGAGCTGCGAGCTGGTGTTGGAGTAGCTGCCTTCGATCAGCTCCTTCTTCTCCGGGTTCCAGCCACGAACAGTCACCTTCTTCACGACGCCCGCCGACGAGAGTCGCGGCGAGAACGACATCAGCTGCGCGTCCTTCGCGGACTTCGCGACCTCGAGCGTGATGCCACACGTCGCACCGAAGTCGGGCTCCTTCACGAAGACCTTCGTGTCGATGCACCACACGTGGCAACCGAGGCGCGCCGCGCGAACGCGGATGAACTCGAGGTCGGTCTGGTTGTGCTGGTAGACGTGCTTGTACGTGATGTTCTTGTCGTGCTTCCACTCGAGCGTCAAACCCGCATCGCCAACGACCGCCTCGAGTACCTGCTTATCCGTCTTGTCGGTCCACGTTCGCGACTTCCGGATGCGCAGCAAGCGGTGCAGCTTGTTCATGCACCGGATCGTGATGCGCGACTTCTCGCCGAACGTCGGCTCGAGGCCGACGATCTCGCCCTTGAAGATCGACGTCTTCTCGTCGCCGACCTTGATCTCGACGGCAGCCCCGATCTTCTTGTCGGTGTAGCGGTTGCCCTGGTTGTTCAGGACGATGGTCGCCATGTCCGGCTGGAACATGTCGCGCTCGACGACGTACTCCTGGAAGTGATCGTCGGGCACTTCTGCACCGTCGACTAGGACGTCGACATTCGGTGATCCTGCTTTGTTCTGATCAGGCATCCGTCACCCTTTCGAGACGAAAACTTCCAAGCGCGATCCGAGAGGAGCCCTGGGACATTCACGGAGATCAACGAGAGATCAAGCCGCGCCGCCCGTGGCCGCTGGCTTTTTCGCCGACACCGCGTTCGCTTCTTTCAACTTCACGGTGCACGTCGCACGAAGCGGAACTCCCTCGGAGGAGAACATCGTGTACTTCGTCGAGATGTGCTCGATGACGCAGTCGAAGCGTGGCAGGCCCCGCTTACCCCAGCTGATGGTGCAGCGGTGCGGGCGGCGCTCGTCTTCCTTCTCGCCAGCTGCCGTGATGACGGATGCGAGATCCTCGAGCGTCTTGATCTTTGGAGCGACGCTCGAGTTGGTCTCGTAGCCGTCGAACATCATCTCGACGGTCATCGTGCGCCCCTCCGCGCCGCCGAACTCGAGGTGAATGCCCTCGTCGTTCGTCTTGTTCGACTGGTTGGCCTTACTCCAGGGGATGACTTTGTCGACCTGGAGCTCCTTCGGGTTGTACTGCGCCTCGACTTGAAGGCCAGAGTTGTCGACGCTTCCAATGGTGAGTTTTTCTTTGGCTGGTTCGAAACTCATAGGTAGGGCTCCCCGTTACGCGAACGCGCTGCATCGATCATGATCAGGATCTTGAGGTAGACCTCTTCGGCGAGGGCGTCGACGTCGTCGTCGCCGCCCTTCTTACCCTCGCCCTGGTCGTCACCACCGGCGCCCGGCGCCGTGGGTGCCGCCGAGACGTGACCCGTCTTGGAGGCCGCGGCGATCTGCGTCGCCGGAGCGTTGTTGACGAGTGTGAGCTCGGCCATGGAAAGCGACTCGGTGCCCATGCGCTCGCCGAGCATCTTGCGAGCCGCGGCCTCGAACCACGGTGGGATCTCGGTCTCGCCACCGCCGTGCCGTCCCGACGGACGTCCGGTCTGCACGAGCTCTTGCGCCCCGCTCGGCGCACGAAACGCCGGCGACGACGCCATGGAGGACGTCGACGTCGTTCCGCCCAGCGGCACCGATTGAACGGCGACCGACGAGACATACGACGCGAGTGCTTCACCAGCCCGCGACGAGAGCGGCGAGAGTCCCGGACCTTCGAGTGAGAGGAAGTCCATCGCGACGCCACCGATGCCGGGCCGGCGGAGCGACGCGCGCGCCGCGATACCACGCGGCGTGTTCGCACCCAGCTCCGCTTGCGTCTGAACGGCTTCCTCGGTCGACATGCCTTCGGTCGCATACACGACCGGCAGGACGTCCCACACGGTGGCCGCACGCTCGGCCGCCGATACCGGCGCATCGTCGCCGCGACCCGCAAGGGCGAGCGCGCGAGCGGCGCGTGCCGCAGGCGAAAGACTGCGACCGCTCGGCGACTGGCTGAGCGCCACGTAGAGCGCGTCGAAACGCGCGCGACGCGACGCAGTGATCATCGTGCCGGCTGCACCGAGCACCTCGGCCTCGGCAGGCTCGCCGCTCGACGACTCTGCCGCGCGTGCGGCGGTCGTCGCCGCTTGCGCTGTCGCCGTCATCGCGGGCATCGAGCCGATCGAGCCGAGCGAGAGAGCCGGCATCGTGCGAGACGCGGCGGTGCTCGTCTCGCCGTCGGTCGCCTGCGCGTCCGGACCATCGTCGAGCGCCGCATACGTACCGATCTCCGCGACCGCCTGTGCGGCCAGGAGCTCGAGCGCGGCGACGGACATCGACTGCTCGCCATCGGGCGTCGACGCCGTGAGCCCGAGCGCCGCCACGGTGGCCGCCGGCCACAGGAACGCGCCACGAGGAGCACGACGCTCCACACCAAATGCGCTGTGTGAAGCGCTGCCGATGAGGTTCTCGAACACCGGCGCCATCGCAGCCATTGCCGACGACGGACGGGCGAACGGTGCCGTACCCACCGGCGCTTGCGCGCTCGGCGCATCCGAGGGCGCGAGGTTCGGCGCGACGACCTGCGGCATCGCGGGCGACCTGACGTCGCCGACGTCGCCGGTCCTCGACGGGAATGCCGTCGTGATCGTGCGATTCTCGCGACGCTCGGCTTCGATCGCCATCGCGTTCACGAACGTGCGGTCGACCGTGTTCGCCATTGCCGTGAGCTGGCCGGGACCCGCGATCGCGAGGCGAGCCGCCTGCGCGGCCTCGGCCGGACCGAGGCCGTACACGCGCGCTGCGAGCACGAGCTCGGGCGGCACGAAGTCGAACGACAGATCAGCGGTGGACCGCTCGTGGGCGAGCGAGTAGCCAAACGCGCGATCCGCGATCGCGCCCGGCGACGTCCAGCCACCAATCGTGCTCGGCTCGGACTCGCCGGCCATCGGCATGGACATCGACTGCAGCATCGAGCGTGCCGGGGACGGCGTGGCGATCGACTGCGTCGACATCTCTACCGTCGGGGCCGTCGGTGCGATCGGCGATCCCGCCGCCGAAACCTCGGCGGTCCACGACAACAGCGCAGAGCGCAGCGTCGTCAGCGGAGCGAGCTCCGGTGCGATGCCAGAAGACATGCCGGGAATCGCCGGTGCACTGGTTACAGGCGTGCCGGGAATCGCAGCCGCGCCGGTCACAGGTGCGATCGATGGACCGATCGATCCGACCGACGGAGCAATCGACGAGTCATCCGCCGCGCCGACGGCGTCGGGCGCGACATACGCGGCGTCGAAGCTCGGGACCGAGCGCTCGGCGGCCGGCGCACCCTCGGCGACGGCGGGCGACCACTGCGCCCACGCGGGCATCGGGCTCGCCACGGCGAGCTCGTGCGACGAGGTCGACAACAGACCGGCGAGGTAGGTCGCCGATAGTCCACCACCGAACAACGCGCGAACATCGAAGCTCGCCGCCGATGGAAGAGCGAGTATGTGACGGAGTGCGGGCGCAAACGGAGACGACGCGAGCTGCGCGGCGAGTCCGGCGTGCGGAGCCGACGGCACCGCATGCGCAACGTGGTCCGCAAACGTGGGGCGCTCGTTCGCGACCGTCCCCGTCGTGACCGTGGCGGCCGGAGCGGTCGCCGGAGCGGTCGCCGACGGTGCGGCCGGCGTCTTGCGGCTGCGTGTCGCGGCCGCGGAGATCTGAGCAAACACGTCGTCCGGCGTCTCGGCGGAGTCGTCGAAGCGCTGGATCGGCGTCGGCGCGGCCGGGATCAACGTCGGGAGACGTGCCGGCACCTGCGTCGCCGACGGGCTCGCGGCCACCGACGGGCTTGCGGCCACCGACGAGCTTGCGGCCACCGACGGCACCTGGCGCACGTCGGCCTTGTCATCGAACAGCGCCGAGAGGAACACGGTCTCGGGCGCCGCGCTCGCGAGCTGCATGAGCGGCGAGCTCGACGACGCGACCTGCATCGCCTCGAGCGAACGCGGGCTCGCACCGGCAAAGCGCGCGAGCCAGCGGTCAGCCCACGCGACGTGCGTGAGTGCCTGCGGTGCGGATGTCGTCGCCGCACCGAGCGCCGAGGTCGGCGCCATGCGCATTGACGGTTCCGCGGAGGCACCGATCGCAGAGGGCGTCGTCGGGGCGATCCACGGCAGCGTGGGCACACGATACGAGCGCTCGATCGGCGTACCTGGCGCGACCTGCGCCGTCGGCATCGGCATCGACATCGTCGGGCCATGCGCGCGATCGACTGTCGTCACGAGCCCACCGAGACCGGCCGGCATCACGACGCGCGGACCACGCGTCGGCTCGAACGCCGTGTTCGACGCGGCGCTGTGAGCGATGAGCTCGGCGGTGCGGAGTGCTTCGTTGATCTGCGCGATCGCGCGGACAGCGCCGCCCGCCCCTGGAGATTGACGGAGCTGCTCGAACACACTCGCGGACACGACCGTCGCGAGCTGCGGAGGCAGCGTAGCAATCGCGGCGAGGACCTCGGCCGGCAGTTGAACGGCGGTTGAACGGATCGGCGCCGGCTGCTCGCGACGCTCGTCGAGCGTGCGTGCGTGAACAGCGGCCTCGGCGCGCGCGGTCTCGTGCAAGCGCTGCGCGCCGACACGCTCGGCCACGCGCTGGAGCACGCGTTCCTCGATCCGGGCACGCTCGATGTCGGCGGGCGTCGGCGTCACAGTCACCGTCGGCGTCACCGTCGGCGTCTCGACACTGGTGGTCGTCGCGACCGCCGGCAATTCGGCCGGTGCGGGTGCGGTGGGCGTCGTCGCGGTCGTCGGGATCGATGTCGGGATCGCTGGGGTCGTCGAGGCGATCCGCGCCGGCATTTCGGTGCGAGCAACGCGCTGGCGCTCGACCTCGGCACGCTGTGCGACGACCTGTG
>JBJXGN010000132.1:0-14138 GCA_046160585.1 Kofleriaceae bacterium | reverse complement strand
CAACCGCGCGGGCGAGGTGTTCGGCACGCCCGAGTACATGGCACCGGAGCTGATCTCGTGCGCTGCGGACGCGCAACCATCGAGCGAGATCTACGCTTTCGGCGTGATCGCTAGCGAGTTGCTCGCGGGCATCGATCTGCCCCGGCTGATTCGTCGCTGCCTCGAGCTCGATCCGAGTCAGCGACCCAGCGCTACCGATCTCGTCAACGCGCTGAAGTGACGATCGCTACTCGAGCACGACGCGATGGGTCGCTCGACAAGCGTGCGAATGTTCGGTCACGAACTGGCCGACCTTGCGATAGATGTCGTCGAGAGGCGCAGCGCGATCACGTACGCAACGCGTACGTAAGCCGACGAGCTAGTCCTCGACGGCGGCTGCTTCTTCGCCTCACAGCCAGTACACGACCAGAACGCGCGCGTTCGCAATCGGTCGCTTCGAGCCGCCACCTTCGAGCACACGCGACGCTGACCGAGATCAGCCCGCGCGATCATCTGACCTCCCTGGGTCATCAACCGTAACGCGATCCTTCGTGTGGGTCGGTACGCGCCCAGAATGTGATGCAAGCGCAGCTACAGAAATCAGATGAGCGGTGCGACGAAGCGACGATCACTACTCGAGCACGACGCGGTGGATCGCCCCAAGGACGCCTGACGATGTAGAGCTGATCGTGCTAATCGAACACCGGCATGCCGCCGGTCGCGCAGCCGACGCGGTCCGCGAGCTTCTTCGGCTTGCGATGATCGGATCCGTCGACGGGAATCGGTACGCTCCACACTGACGCAACGGACACGAGCACTGCGAGCTGCGAACCGTCGGTGGATGCGGCAGCGAGCCATAGCAGCATGTCGATGCCGTCGACGTCGAGTTCTGCGAGTGTTTGTGGACGGGTCTCCCTGTGTATCGACGCCAGGCCGCCGCCCTGACGTGGAGCTATCACCTCGCGCGGGGAGCTGCGCGTCGCGTGCTCGAGGATCCGTATCGCCGGCGCGCGGAGGCGCTGACAGCGGTGCGGCCGCGGCGCTCGTCGCGGAAGCGCGCCCCATCGCTTGTTCGGTCGGGTAGTCCGCGTTGGCGAAAAGCTCGAGTGAGCCTCGCCGGAGGCTCGACAGCGCTGTCTGGCGGCACCGTTTCGCTCAGAGCGACGCCGCCGACGACATCAAACCTTAACGAATGATCTCGTACTCGACCTGATCGCTCGACGGCTCGTCGCCGTCACCGTACGGGGTGATCGTGTAGAGCCAGATGCCTTGTTCGTCGAGGCACATCTCGTGGGCTCCACCCTCGAACGGATCCCATCTCATGCAGCGGTCCTCGCCGGTCTTCGCAATCGCCGAGATCATCGGCTCCTCTTTCACGATCTGTTCGATCGGCTTCTCCATTCTCTCATCGGCGCGAAACGTGGCGCGCCACAGGCCGCGCGGAGTGCCGACATAGATCCCGTCGAGGTCAGCCTTCGGGTCGCACCGTATCTTCGAGATGTGGAGAGCCCCGAGATGGTCGACCTTCGCCGTGCAGCGAACGAGGCCGCAGATCGGTTCGCCGGACATGTCCTTGCCAGACATGTGAAGGTTCCACCGGCGACCATCCTCGAACAGCGACCCGTAGTGAGCGGGGAGCGGTGTGGGCAGCGCAACCGCAGGCTCCGAGGGACGTGCGGGTTCAGGCTCGGGCTTCACGAGATCTTTGGAACACGCACCCACGACAAGAACCACGGCGAGTCTGTTCATGTCGGCACGACGATCCAGCGCGGCGGACAATTCCGTTCACTAGTCTGGGCCACACTGAATCGCGAGAAGCATCGCGCGTCGGGCACGCTCGCGACGAGCTCCGACGACGTCCGCTCCATGAATCGGAGGTGCCAACAACGGTATGCCGTGTTCGATCGACGCACAGTCCGCGTCCGGGTTTGCACTCGATGTTCGTCGGTGGCGATCGGTTGATACGGGGAGCACGGCGAGGGTGCGTGCGTCGCGAACGTCGCAGCAGCGTCAGGCTCGCCTCAGGTTTCTGTCGGTGTTCGACGCGTGGACGGCAGGTTGACGGGGTTCGACGATGGCGCACGAATTGCGACGACGTCGCCGCATATGCGCTACCTCGCCTTGATCGTGGTTGCCGGTTGCCTCCACTCGAATCCTCGTCCTGGCCAGACCGCGACGCTCGCAGACCTTCCTGGTCTTCAAGTCAGGGCCTCTTCCGGGCCGAATTGGGGCACTGAAGTGTCGCTGCGGTACGACGTGGAAGCGTTCCACCAACAGACGGGGTTTCCTTGTGCCTCGCTCGGGGACCTCGATGCGACGTTCAACGGGGTTCGCATAACGATGGAATCGCACGGGGTGTGGATACCGGAGGAAGACTTCTCGGAGGCCTACTGCCAGCGCCCGTCGCTCGAAGTCGCCTATCGTCCCGAGCCCGGTGATGCCCCCGAGGTGAAAGTCTCGGACGAGTCGGCCTCCATCGTCGCGCACTACGGTGTCGACACGTTCTCATGGCGGAGTGCGGAGTTGGTCTCGCACGATAGCTGGCAGTTCACGTCGGGCAGCGAGGCCTTGTTCACCTGGTCCCACCCCCAGGACATCAGGTCGGGATCTATGTATGACGCCAGGTATGGGGACGAGCGGGCGTCCTTCGACGTTCCCGTGCAGTGGAACGGATCGTTCATCGCACTGACGTTCCCCGAGTTCACGGGGTCCTCGGATGGCTGGCTAGAGATCGTGGTCTTCCCAGGTGTCGTCGAGGGTGAGGGCGACGCTGTGTCGTGTGTGGGAGCCGACAGGTGCACCTCCAGCGTCCAGGTCAGCTACACGAAGGTTGCGAGCCTGCGTTGAACCTGAGACTCCAGGTTCGAGAAGAACCGATTCGCGAGGAGCACGGCTGATCGCGCAAAATTCCCGCGACACCGGGAGGCCCGTCGATGACACTTTGCGCATGCGCGCTCTCGTCCTCGTATTCCTGATCGCCGCGACGGCTCACGCTGGTGTGTCCGTCACGACCAAGCAGATCGTGACGGACCCGATCTACTTCGAGGTTGGCAAGGCCGAGATCAAGGCCGAGTCCGTCCCGACGCTCGACGCGGTGGTCGCCACGTTCCGCGACGACAAGATCGGCTTGGTCGAGATCGGCGTCCACACCGACTCGCGCGGCAACGACAAGTGGAACCTCGAGCTCTCGCAGAAGCGCGCGACCGCGATCTACAACTACCTCGTCGCGAAGGGCGTCGCCGCGACGCGGCTGCGTGCGAAGGGCTACGGCGAGACGCGGCCGCTCGATAAGGGCGCGAACGAGGCGGCGCGGGCGAAGAACCGCCGCACCGAGTTCGTGATCCTCCAGCGCAAGACGACGTAGGGGCTCCGTCGAGAACACAGTTGATGTCCGCGCCGGGTTGGTACCTGCCCAGCAAGATCGGCGCTGGGGACATGGCACGGACCAGCGTCCATCAACGCTCTTTCGGGCGCCGGGCGACCAGGACATCGCACCCTGCGCTGCGAATCACGCCCTCGGCGACGCTTCCGACGAATACGCGCGCGAGCCCAGTCCGGCCCTTGGTGCCGAGCGCGAGGAGGTCGGTGTTGCGTTGCTTGGCTTCTTCGAGGATCACGGCGCGCGCATCACCGAACTTGACGGTGAGGTTCCAGCGAACGCCAGCGTCGACCGTGCCGAGAAACCTCAGGAGCTCTTCCCGGACGCTTCGCTCCACCTCATCGCGGCGGCCCTCGAGCGTCGGCACGAGCTCCCCTCCACTCACGTACGGTCGGCTCGGCATGGGGATGACGTGAACGACGTCGATCGCATCGAGTTTCGGGTCACTGATCCGCGCTGCCAGCTCGAGCGCGAGCCGCGAGCTGTCGGACATGTCGACCGCGACCAGCGGCCGGCGATACGCCGTCTCCGGTGGCGTCGCGACCACGAGCACCGAGACCGAGCCCTTGCGGATGACACGCTCGGCGGTCGAGCCGATCACCAGATCGCGGAACCGTCGCTCTCCGTGCCTCCCGACGACGACGAGCTCGGCTCTCCCGTGGTGCGCGCGATCCGCGATCACGGCGAACGGTGTCCCCCAGGCGAACGAGGTCACCGCATCGTGCAACCCTGCGCTCGGCAGGAAGCGTTCGGCGGTCGCACGCGCCTCGTCGAGCAGCTGCCTCGCCTCGCCTTCGCGATGCGCGACGATCGCCGAGTAGCGCTCCTCGTCGATCGCGTAGATGAGATCGAGGCTCGCGCCCATCTGGAGCGGGATCCGGACCGCGCGATCGAGCGCCTGCCGCGAATGAGGCGAGGGATCGATCCCGACGACGATGCCGCCGAGCGGCCGGCGCGGGCCGGTGGAAACCGCGGTCACTCGACCCTGCACGCGCACGCCCAGCGCACGCTCGACCTCGGCCACGCGGAGGCGCGTCGCCACCACCGAGTCTGGGTTGAGCGACAATGCGTCGATGCCGAGGCGCACGAGCATTTCGGCGATCTCGGGGTAGTCCGACGGCGCCTGCCCGCAGATCCCGACGTGCTTGCTGTTTCGTCGAGCGCCGGTCACCGCGAGCCGCAACAGCTCGAGCACGCCGGGATCGCGCTCGTCGAAGTCGAACGCCACGAGCTCCGAGTCCCGATCCACGCCGAGCGCGAGCTGTGTCAGATCGTTCGAGCCGATCGAGATGCCGTCGAAGATCCGGCAGAAATCGTCGATGAGGATCACGTTGTTCGGGATCTCGCACATGACGTAGACCTTGAGGCCGTCCTCGCCGCGAACCAATCCATGGTGCGCCATCGCGACAAGCACGCGCTCGCCCTCCTCGACGCGACGGCAGAACGGCACCATCACGCGCACGTTGTCGAGCCCCATCGCACCGCGCACCCGCGCCAGCGCCCGGCACTCGAGCGCGAACGCTTCTGCGTAGCTCGGGTGCGTGTAGCGCGAGGCACCCCGCAAGCCGATCATGGGATTCTCTTCGGCGAGCTCGAACGCGGCTCCGCCGACAAGGCTCGCGTATTCGTTCGACTTGAAGTCCGACAGCCGGACGACGACCGGCTTGGGATAAAACGCCGCGGCGATCGTGCCTACGCCCTCCGCCAGGCGATCTACGAAGTACGCGGCCTTGTCGCTGTAGCCCGCGGTGAGCGCGTCGACCGTGCGGCGGGTCTCGGCGTCGAGCCGCTCAGGGTGCAAGAGCGCCATCGGGTGGACACGGATCGTATTGTTCACGATGAACTCGACGCGCGCCAGTCCCACGCCGTCGCAGGGGATGCTCGTGGCGAGCGCGAATGCCTGCTCGGGATCGCCGACGTTCATCTCGATCCGCGTTCGCGTCGGTGGCAACTCCTGAAGATCGACGGTGTCGATGCGATACGGCAACTTGCCAGCGAACACGCGGCCGGCATCTCCACCCGCGCAGGACACCGTGACCGAACGAGCATTGGCGATGCGCCGCGTTCCGTCGCCCGTGCCCACGATCGCCGGGATGCCCAGCTCGCGCGCGACGATCGCCGCGTGGCACGTTCGCCCGCCGCGGTCGGTGACGATCGCGGCTGCGCGTTTCATGATCGGTTCCCAGTCGGGCGTGGTGGTCTCGGCGACGAGGACCTCTCCCGGTTGCACGGCGGCGAGGTCGGCGACGTCGTGCACGACACGCGCCGTGCCGCACGCGATCTTGCGGCCGATGCTGCGGCCGACGGCCAGCTCGTCGCCGCTCCCCTCGAGCACGAACGTTTGCATCGTCGCCGTGTTCCGCCGCGACTCGACCGTCTCGGGGCGCGCTTGCACGATGTAGAGCTGTCCGGTGCGGCCGTCCTTGGCCCACTCGATATCCATCGGACGGGGCTCGCCCGCACGCTTGGAGTAGTGATCCTCGATCATCATGGCCCAGCGCGCGAGTGTCAGAGCCTCGTCGTCGGTCAAGCACAGCCGCCTGCGTTCGAGCTCGGGCACCGGTTCGTTCCGGGTTGCCTGACCCGACACGCCCTCGGCGTAGACCATTCGCACGTGCTTGTCGCCAACACGCCGGCGAATGATCGGTCGCTTACCGGCGCGCAGCGTCGGCTTGAACACGCAGATCTCGTCCGGATCGACGGTTCCCTTGACGACGTTCTCGCCGAGCCCGAACGCGCCCTCGATCACCACGACGTCGCGAAACCCGGTCTCGGTGTCGAGCGTGAACATCACACCGGCCGACGCGAGGTCCGAGCGAACCATCTTCTGCACGGCGATCGACAGCGCGACGTCGAGGTGACCGAAGGCGTTGTCCATCCGGTACGAGATCGCGCGATCTGTGAACAGGCTCGCGAAGCAGTGGCTGACCGCCTCGCGCAGCGCCGCGAGGCCGCGCACATTGAGGAAGCTCTCCTGCTGACCGGCGAATGACGCCGTCGGCAGATCCTCGGCGGTCGCCGACGAACGAACCGCGACGTCGACGTCCGGACCGTACGTCTGGCAGAGCTCGCGATAGCACTGCTCGATCTCTTTCCAGACCGGATCGGGCACACCGGCGTCGCGAATCAACGCACGCGCCCGCCGCCCCCGCTCGGCCAGGTCCTTGACGTCGCGCTTGTCGAGTCCCGCCAGTAGCTCCTCCAGCACCGGACGCACTCCTGCGTTCTCGAGGACCGCTCGATAGGCGTCCGCGGTGATCGCGAAGCCACCCGGCACCTCGATCCCGTGCGGGCGCAAGGCACCGTGCAGCTCGCCGAGCGAGGCCGTCTTGCCGCCGACGAGGGAAACGTCTTCCAGACGGAGATCTTCCAGGGAGCGTGTGTAGGTCGGCATCGCGCTATCGCGTTGCACGATAGATGCCTGCGAGATCTCTGGACGTCACCGTCGACACCGCAGTTCCTGCGCTTCACATTGCGAGGCCTGCAAACCGTGCGCGACGCTCTCGCGAACGGCCTTCCGTCGATGAACCATCGCGATGCTTCCTGCCCCGCGAAGAACATGGCTGCGATGTGTTACATCGCAGCGAACGACATGCGCAGCCTGCTTCGCCGTCCGAGCGTGTGGATCCTGGCGGTCCTCGTGATCGCGACGACGGTCGTGCTGCTCCTGCGCGCGCGAGGCCCTGTGGTGCGAACGGTACTCGCCGAGCGCCGCGATCTCGAACAGCACATCGTTGCGAGTGGACGCGTGCGCGTTCCGACGCGGGTCCAGATCTCGGCGCAACTCTCCGGGCTCGTGGTCGCCGTCGGCGCGGTCGCGGGCCAGCGCGTGACCAAGGGCGATCTGCTGGTGCAGCTCGATGACTCCACGGAGCGCGCCTCGGTGGCGCAGGCCGAGGCCGCGGTCAAGCAGGCGCAGGCGCGCGTCGATCAGCTGCGCCGTGTCGGCGCGATCGTGGCGACCGAGGCGCTACGTCAGGCCGAGACCACCCTCGAGAACGCGAAGGTCGAGCTCGAGCGATCGGCCAAGCTCGCGGCCTCGGGTGCGGTTCCTGCCGTCGAGCTCGAAAACGCGCGTCGCGCGGTCGACATCGCTCAGGCCCAGAAGAATGCGGCGCAGGCGCAGCAGGTCGCGGCGGCTCCGATGGGTGCGGATTCGCGGGTCGCGCTGACGGCGTTGTTGCAGGCACAGGCGCAGCTCGCGGGCGCGACCGCGCGACTCGAGCAGACGCGCAACGTCGCGCTCCAGAGCGGGACGGTGCTGTCCCGAAACGTCGAGCCCGGTGATGTGGTCCAGCCGGCGCGCCCCTTGCTCGAGATCGCAGCGGATGGCGACGTCGAGCTGGTGTTCGATCCTGACGAGCGCAACCTCGCGTGGATTCGCCTCGGTCAGCTAGCGAAGGCCTCGGCGGATGCGTTCCCGCAGCAGGTGTTCGACGCCAAGGTCAGCTACATCGCTCCGGCGATCGATCCACAGCGAGGCAGCGTCGAGGTGCGGCTTGCAGTTCCGTCGCCGCCCGCGTTTCTCAAGCCGGACATGACGGTCTCGATCGATCTCACGATCGCCGCGAAGTCGAAGGTGCTGACGGTGCCCAGTAGCGTCGTGCGCGGTGTGGCGACGGCCACGCCATGGGTGCAACTCGTCGAGAACGACCATGTCGTGCGTCGCGAGATCAAGCTCGGCATTCGTGGCGACGGTGCGATCGAGGTCGAGGCCGGCATTGCCGAAGGGGGCGAGGTCATCGTGCCCGATGGGCGTCAGCTCGCGGTGGGTGCGCGGGTCCGGACGGAGCGCGACTGAGATGCCCTTCGAGTGGTTCGTTGCCCTGCGCTACATGCGCGATGCCCGCGGCCAGACGGTCCTGATCCTCGCGGCGGTCTCGATCGGCGTTAGCGTGCTGGTCTTCTTGTCGGCCCTGATCGGCGGTCTCCAGGCTTCTTTGATCGAGAAGACGCTGGGCTCGCAGGCGCACATCACGCTGCGGATGCCGCGCGAGGAGGCGCGCGCACTCTCCGAGCCGACCCCGGAGCAAGCGATCGCATGGCTACGTGAGGAGCGGCCCCAGCGACTGCGCTCGATCGATCAGTGGCCGGCTGTGATTAGCGACGTCGAGTCGATCGCGGGCGTCCTCGCGGCGTCGCCAACCGTGACCGGTGGCGGCTTCGCCGTGCGCGCGGATGCGAAGAACGCGGTGGTCGTGCGGGGCGTCGATCCCGAGCGGTTCCGCGCGATCATCGACGTCGACTCGCGCCTCGTCGCGGGACGGTTCGAGGTCGAGGGTGCCGACGTCGCGATCGGCTCCAAGCTCGCCGCGGAGCTCGGCATTGCCGTCGGCGACAAGATCCGGATCCGGTCGAGCGAGAGCGTGGAGATCGTCGCAACGGTGCGCGGCATCTTCCAGCTCGGCAACGAGGGCGTGGATGGCACGTGGGTGCTGACCTCGCTACGCCAAGCGCAGAGCCTGTATGGGCTGCCGGCCGGCGTGACGACGATCGAGCTCAAGGTCGCCGACGTGTTTGCGGCGGAGCGCATCGCCTCCGAGATCAGCGAGCGTACCGGCCTGCGTGCCGACAGTTGGATGACGATCAATGCGGACCTGCTGTCGGGCCTGACCGCGCAGTCGAGCTCGAAGACGCTGATCCAGTTCTTCGTGATCGTCGCGGTCGCGCTCGGGATCGCGAGCGTCTTGATCGTTTCGGTCGTGCAGAAGTCGCGCGAGATCGGAATCTTGCGCGCTGTCGGCACGCCACCTCGCCGCATCCTGCTCGTGTTTCTGATCCAGGGTGGCGTACTCGGCGTGGTGGGGTCGATCGTCGGCTCGGGTCTTGGCGCGGCATTCGCGAAGCTGTTCGAGTCACTCGCAACCGATCCGAGCGGTGCGCCGAGGTTTGTTGTCCAGCTCGACGTCGGGCTGTTCGTCACGTCATCGCTGCTCGCGACCGGTGTCGGCGTCCTCTCGGCAGTAATCCCGGCGCGGCGTGCCGCGCGCCTCGATCCTGCGACAGCGATTCGCAATGCCTGACGCCGTCCTCGAGGTCGAGGCGCTGGTCAAGGAGTACGGCGCCGACGTCAAGACGCGCGCTCTCGACGGCGTCTCCCTGACGCTCCAGCCCGGCGCGTTCACCGCACTGATCGGCCCATCCGGCTGCGGCAAGAGCACGCTACTCAACATCGTCGGCCTGCTCGATCGACCCACCTCGGGTCGCGTCGTGGTCACCGGCACGCAGACTGCCGGGCTCGACGAGCGCGCGCTGACAACGTTGCGCGCTCATGCGTTGGGCTTCGTGTTCCAGTTCCATCACCTCTTGCCCGCGTTCACTGCGCTCGAGAACGTGATGCTGCCGGCGTGGGGCGATCGCGGCATGCCGACGGCGAAGATGCGAACCGATGCTGCTGAGATGCTACGCGCGGTCGGGCTGGACGACCGGATGCACTATCGAGCGAACAACCTTTCGGGGGGGCAGCAGCAGCGCGTCGCGATCGCGCGCGCACTCGTTCGCAGACCACCACTCGTGCTCGCCGATGAGCCAACGGGCAATCTCGACACCGCTTCCTCTGACGAGGTGTTCGCGCTCATGCGGCGGTTCAACTACGAGCTCGGCACGACCTTCCTGGTCGTCACGCACGATCCGCGGATCGCGGCGAGCTGCGACCGGACCATCGAGATGATCGACGGCAAGATCCACAGCGATCGCCAGCGGGACCCGCCCCACCTTTAGTGTTTCGATCGCGTGCGGAGCGGCATTGACGTCGCGCCTGGCTCACCACCGCTGGCTTCGGTCGGGGCGTTCATTTGGGCAGCAGGACGGCGTCGATCACATGGATCACACCGTTCGAGGCCTCGATATCGGCTTTGACCACGGTCGCCGCGTTGATCTTGACGCCGTTGGTAGTGTCGATCGCGACCTCGCCACCTTGGACCGTCTTTGCGCTCTTGAGCGCGCCAACATCCTTTGCCATCACCTTGCCGGACACCACGTGATAGGTGAGCACGGCGGTGAGCTTCGCTTTGTCGGCGATCAGCGCGTCGAGATCCGCCTTCGGAATCTTGGCGAATGCCTCGTCGGTGGGAGCGAACACCGTGAACGGGCCTGCCCCGCTGAGCGTCTCGACCAGGCCCGCTGCTTCGACGGCTGCGAGCAATGTCTTGAACGAACCAGCCTCCTTGGCGACGTCGACGATGGTCTTTGCCGCGGCGGGCGGAGGGGGCGTCGGGGCGGGCGCGGGCTCGACGGTCTTTGCGGGCTCCGCTACGGGCGGTTTAGCCGGTTCAGCAGCGGGCTTCATAGACTCTTCCTTCTTGCAGCCGAACGCTGCAAACGTGAGGACGGCGGTGAGCGAGAGGAGATGTTTGGTCATGGAGCTTCGACGTACCGCCCCATGCCGGCGTTACGATCATCGACGCTGGATCGATCGCTCGGCTCGACGAATCGCGCGCATCGGTCCGTTATTCGCTCCCTGTACCGACTCGCTTGATCCACGCGACTTCTAGCTTGAAGGGTCCGGTCTTCTTGTCACCCAGTAGGAAGCCAACCGCATTGATCAGCTCGGGCTTCACCGCACCGGCGTCTTTCACCACGCGTCCGAACGAAGTCGCCTCGAACTTGTCCAGTGGCACCTTCACCTCGATCCACGTGTCTTTCTTGGTCTGGATCGCGACTCGATACGAAAACGCCATCCGCACCTTGTCGATGTAGAGGTTGAGTGAATAGTCCCGGCCATCGCCTCGAACGCGAGCGACGAGAGCATCGCCGTTCTCGAGCCCGATCTTCTTGGCCTTGGTGCGGACGGACGCGAAGCCGCCGTTGTTCTCCAGCGACAACGTTCCGAAGAACTCCAGCGTCTTGTTCGCGGTGATCTCGAACTTGCCTTCGGAGACGCCGCCCATCACGCCGTCGTTCACTGTTGCCCACTCCGTTGCCGCATCGGCCCCGGAGAAGTCGAACAGAACGTTTTTCTTCTTGTCGGCCAACGCCGGGGTCATCATCAGCAGCAGCCCTAACAAGGCCGGTAGGCCTGTCGATTTGATGCGGCTCGTTCTCGGTTGGTACACGAGTGCCTCCAACAGCCTCATCTCAGAAGCTGGAGCGACCGCTTGGTTACGCGCAACTGCTTCCGCCGTAGCCCGCTACCCGAAGAAACTCACTGCGGATCGGCAGCTCGGTGTCGCGTCGACAGGCCGAACAGGTAGTACATCCCGCACGGCGAGACGCTCCGACGAAGGGCTCGCCTCGCGCGCGGCCACCCCGAGCCTGCGTTGTTATCATCGGACGTCGTGAGGTCATGGGCCCTTTCCTTCGTCGCGGTCACGGGCTGCTCGTTCAACGTGTCGGTAACGCCTGTCGACGACGGTGGCGGCATGGTCGACGCCAACGCCTGCGCTCAGTGGCGGCCGGAACACGTCGACCCCTGCATGCTGGTGACACCACGGGGCCTCGACCTGGTGCTGTCCGGCACGTACGTCTACGACACGGAGTTAGAGACGCTCGTCGATCCGATGGGAGCCACCGTCGATCATGCAAGCGAGGGGCAACCCTCCCTGGTCATCGTTGTCGCCGATCACCTCACGGTCGCGGCCACATCGCGACTACGAGCGGTCGGGACCCGTCCGCTGATGATCGTCGCGTGGACGACGATCGTTGTCGACGGCAGTATCGATGTGAGCAGCCGGCCGGGACAACCAGGTGCCGGTGTCGGCACTGCGGAGTGCACGACACCTTCTCCCGGCGAGAATGACGTCGGTGGTGCGGGAGGTGGGGGAGGCGGTGGTTTCGGTGCGGCCGGCGGCAAGGGTGGCGACGGCGACAGCAATCTGAGTGGCGGCAACGACGGAACGGGGCTCGGCGCATCTCCCGGTGCTGCGCTCGCGCTACCCGCTCGCGTCCACGCTGGCTGTGGCGGCGGCGACGGCGGCGGAGGCACCACCGCGCAGCGCGGACGTGGTGGCATGGGGGGCGGAGCGCTCGAGCTCGTCGCGAGGGACTCGATCACCGTGCGCGGCACACTCCACGCCGGCGGGCAGGGCGGCACGGGTACGAGCAATGACGGCGGCGGCGGAGGGGGCGGCTCCGGCGGTTACCTCGGGCTCGACGCGCCGGTGGTGATCCTCGACGGTGGCACGCTCGCCGCGAACGGCGGTGCAGGTGCCGGCGGCGGCGATGACGGCAACGTCGGTGAGCTCGGTGAAGATGGCCGGGCGCTCGAGGTTGCGGCGACCGGCGGCATCGGCGGTCTCCCCGGCGGCACGCGCGGCGGCGACGGCGGCGTCGCGGGCGCAGAGGCAGGACGCTCTGTCACGATCACCAACACCGGCGGCGGCGGTGGTGGTGGTGGCGGCGCAGGGATGATCCTCGTGTGGTCACCCGCCTTCGACGCTGGAACAACCGCGACGATCTCGCCGGCGGCGATCACGAACCCTTGACCTTCTGACTCGGCGACCCTACCGCCTCACCGCGGATCCTTCAACGCCGCATCGATCCGTGTCGCGTGTGCGGCAAACGAGGTCGTCGACAGCGTCCAGCCGTTGGTGAACGATGCGATCGAGGGCTTGGTCGGGAGCTTCGCGGCACGAAACGCGGAGACGTCCGCATCGATCGCCGCGCGGTGCGCTCGCGTCTCGATCGCGGTGCGTACGCGAGCGCCGTCCGTCCCGAGGCGCTCCGCCTCGCCGACCAGGTCGTCGGTAGTCAGAACGGCGGTGGCCTTCCGAGTGGCGAGTCCTTCGAGATACCGCCAGAACGCGTCTGGCCCGCCTGCCGCGAGGACCTCGCGGGCGGCGTGCGCGGCCGGTCCGCTGTCTTTGAGAAACGCGAGTGGGTAGTCGCGCCAAACCACGCGCACGCGGTCGCCGTACACTTGGACGATGCGCGCGACGAGAAGTGCAACATCCGCATCACCGTGTTGCGCGAACAGCTGCACGACAACATGTGCATCAGCTCCGCCCCATGTTGGGCTGTCGACACCGACGGGGACCGTGTAGCGCTTCTCGGTGGCCGCGAACGGTGGGCCGAGCATCTCGTATCTTCCCCGCGCGATCCATTGTTGCGAGCGCTCCGTGATCGCCTTGTTGGCGACGCCGCGGATCTCGTAGCGATGGCGCGCCGCACGTTCCTCGGGTTTCTCGCTAACCGTGAACGCCCCGCCGACCTGCTTGCCGTTCGAGAACATCGCCATCTCCTTGTCGGGCTGCGTTGTCAGCGGCAGTGTGATCCAGAGCGTTCCGATCCAACGCTTCGCCGCACGGTCCCAGACCGCGAGCGTCTGGCGTGAGAGCTCCTTCAGCCACACTCGCTCTGTAACGACCACGACATGCGTGATCTTGTCGATCGACGCGAGGGCCGTCGCGCGCGATGCGTCGGTTACCACGATCCGGTTTTGCAACACGCCGCCGCGTGCTTCGACGAGGAGATCCGCAAGGACCTCGCGCTCTGGCGTGCGGACGGCCGCGGCGCCCACCGCCTCCTTGCGCAAGAACGCGAGGTCGTCGTGCGCGATCACGAGAGTGTTCTCGGGGGTGATCGCTACACCGGCCCGCAACGTGACCGTGGGTGCGGGCGGATCCCCCGTGATCGCCGCAAGCTCGGTCGCGAGCGCATCGAGCGTCGCGCTGGCCCGTCCGCCCGTGGCGTTGGCCTGGTTGTCCGCACTCGGCCGATGTTCTTTGCCACACGCAAGAAGGAGAACCGCGAGCAAGACCATCGATCGAGCAACCATGTGTGGAGCTAATCACTGGCAGTTGGCAGGCACCACATCACGCGCGCCGTTATGGCCTACCAGTCG
>JBJXGN010000131.1:0-29668 GCA_046160585.1 Kofleriaceae bacterium | reverse complement strand
GGACATGCTGGCAGCAGCACACTCCGTACGACCCGACCAAGCATCGCGCCGCTCGCCAGTTCACCCTTCGCCTCATCGACCAGGAGGCCGCGTGAAGCGCAAAAGGTTGACACAGGATGTCTCATGGCACCCCCAAGAGCTTCGCGACCGAGTTGTCGTGGCGATCGAGGTAGTCCGTCATGTGCTGCGTCGCGTCTGCGCTGCCGGCCTCGAGGAGGTCGAAGAACTTCGTGTGGACCTGGACGTAGTCGTCGGGCAGCTTCATCGCGAAGCGCAACGTCGAGGCGATGTCCAGGTAGATGTGGCTGACGCGGTTGAGCATCCACATGCCGGGCGTGAACTTGGCAGCCTCGACCACACTGCGGAGCAGCTCGAAGTCCTCGCGGATGTACATCGCCGAGTCACGCATCGCCCACGCGCGCGCCATCGCGAGCCGCGCGGATGCCGTGCCACCCTTGGGGACCCGCTGCGTGATCTGGCGGATGACCTCGAGCACGATCGCGCGCCGCATCGAGAGCATGTCGACCAAGAGCTGTGGAATCGACGGCTGGTTCGCCTCGGGCTTGCCGTAGCGGAGGTAGCCCGGCAGCACCTCGATCGACCACTCGCGATACGGGCGTACGACGATGCCCGATCCGCGGCGCGGCTCCACGAGGCACCACTCACCGAGCCGGCGCAGCGCCTCTCGAAGCGTCGGGCGAGACGCCCCCAGCTGGCGGCTCAGCTCGCGCTCGGCGGGCAGCCGCGTACCCGGCGCGTAGACCCCCTTGAGGATGTCGGCGAGCAGCTTCTCGAAGACCGCGTCGATCGCGGTCGTCGTGGGTTCTTCGACGGAGTCGGGGTCGTGGAGGGGGAGTGCCATAGGTGGTAAGACCAATTGGTAAGACCAAACCTGGGCCCTGGTCAACCACAAACTTGAGCGGCTTCAGTTCGACGGACATCGACGCGTGATTGCAGGACATATCGATGCGCACGTGCGCGATCAACGCGTCGTGGCCAGTGCGGCACGGACCTTCGCGAGGACGACCTCGTCTGCCTTCGCGGCCACGAGGAATGCCAGCTCGGCCTCGAGCCGAAGCCGTGCGCCGTCGTCTCCCGCGGCGCGCTCGCACGCTGCCAGCGCCACCGTGGCGGTTGTTCGCTCGAAGCTCTGATGTTTGCTGCGTTCGAGCGCTTGCACGAAGATCGGTCGCGCGAACGCGCAGCCGCGATCGCGTTGCGAGAGCTCGGCTGCAACGAGGAGGTGCACCCCTTTGTTGGTGGTGGGCAGCGCCGCGCCTTCGTCGCGAAGCGCGCGCGCGGTGGCCAGGTCGCCGTCGAGGAGCGCGAGGCGCGCGGCGTGCGCGAGCGACGTACTCAGCATCGGCGACTGCGATCGCCGAGCGGCCTCGACGCCTCGCAGCAGGATCGGTCGCCCGCGTTCGACGTCGCCGATCGCGATCGATACGGCGCCGAGAAACGTCGCCGCCTCCGCCACGTCGCGTGACTCGGCGCCGAACCGCTCGGACAGCGCGAGCGCGGACGTGAACGTCGTCAACGCTGCCTGCCAGCGTCCGAGATCGAGCTGCGAGATGGCGAGGTTGAACACCGCGGCTGAATTCGGTTGCCCGTTGCTGTTCGCGATATCGACTGCCGACTGGAGGTAGTCGATCGCGGTGGCCAGGTTCCCGCGCCGGACCTCGAGCACCCCGAGGTTGTTGTACGCGGACGACACCATCGAGTCGCTCGGGCCGCGGGATGCGATCCGCGCCGCGAGGACCCGCTTCAATAGCTGTTCGCTCTCCACGTAGTTGCCGCGGGATGCTTCGACGTTCGCGAGCGTCTCCATCGAGTCGACGACGTACACGTGGCCCTCGGGGAGCGTTCGCTGCCGGATCGCGAGGGACTCGCGTTCGTGGCGCGCGGCTTCGTCGACGTGGGTCGGATCGTCGTAGAGGAGGATCGCCAGGAAGTGCAGCCACTCCGCGCGCACGGCGTCCGGTTGCCCGGCGCTCTCGACGGCGAGCTCCACGAACGGCCGGGCGTTCAACGCGTCGGCGCGTCGCCCGAGGTGATCGCCCTCGACGAAAAATGCGCGGGCCAGCGCGTCTGCGACGACCTCGTGGTCGCGGGCTTGCGATGCGTTTTGCGCCGCGAGGCGGTACGTCGCCAGCGCAGCCTCGAAGCGGCCGAGTCGATCCTCGCACTCGCCGCGGATCACGAGCGCTCGCGCGATCAGCGACCGCGCGTGTGTGGTCTCCCCGACCGCGATCGCGCGCTCGACGAGCGGCAACGCACGTTCGTACTGTCCGAGCGACATCGCGGCGTTCGCGCGTGCGAGATCGTTCTCCGCAGCGTCGATCTCGGTCTGCGCTGCGGGGCTGACGTCGCGCGCGACCGCAGCCGGCTCCAAACACTCGCTGACGGGACCCAGTTGCGCCACGGCGTCGCTGGTCGCGCGCAACGTCGCCGGATCGCCGGCGGCGAGACCCTCGAGTAAGCCCGAGACTTCCGCGAGGCGATGATCGAGACAACGCATGCGCGCGTCGAGCAGCTCCGCCGACAACACGCCCTGCTGCGAGTCGCGACAGCTACGCGTGCGAAGCGTCGTCCAGCTCGTCGCGTATCCGTCGAGGCCGCGCAGCGCTCGATCGACGGTCGCTGCGGGGAGCCCGACCGCCTGTGCGCTCAGGCGTTCGCGCAACTGCGCGCGCGACGTGTCGGACCACAGCGCGCTCATCGGTTCGTCGAGGCCCTTGCAGACCGCCGAGTCTCTGCGAGTCAGGACGATCGCGACGACGATCGCCACGATCGCGATCGCCGCGCCGGCGACGAGTGGGATCCGGCGCGGCGTCGTCGCCAGCGCGGCGGCGAACGCGTCGACCGACGCGAAGCGATCGTCCGGATCCGAAGACAGTGCCCGCCGGATCGCCGCACGCACGCGCCGCGGAGCTGCCGACTCCGCAGGCTCCGCGTCGATCGCGCCGCGTGCGACGGCGTCCGCAAGCCCCGGGCCTTCCGAGGATGCGAACGGTCGCCGCCCGTACAGCGCCTCGTACAACGCGCACGCGAGGCTCCACTGATCGGCGCGCGCGTCGATCGCTTCGTGGCGATGCTGCTCGGGCGCCATGTAGACGGGCGTGCCAGCGACATCGAGCGGTGCAGCGCCCTCCTGCGAGACACGTCGCGCGATCCCGAAGTCGGTGACGCGCACGATGCCGTCGCGATCGACGAGCGCGTTCGACGGCTTGAAGTCACGATGGACGATGCCGGCACGGTGGGCGGCGGCGAGGCCCCGGCTCGCTTGCACGTACGCGTCGACGATCTCGCGCCATGTCCGGCCCTCGCGCGCCTGCCAGCTCGCGAGCTCCTCGCCGTCGACGAGCTCCATCACGATCGCCGTGCGCGCGCCGAGCCGGATCACCTCGTACACGCGCACGACGTTGGGGTGCGCGAGCTTGGCCATCGCCTGCGCTTCGCGAACGGGTCGCTCGTCGTCGAGTGTGCCCGTCGGGACGAGCTTGATCGCGACCTCGCGGTCGAGCTCCGGATCGTGTGCGGCGACCACGACGCCCATGCCGCCCGAGCCGACGAGGCGCCGAAACGTGTAGCGACCGATCTGCGTCTCGACCCAGTCCGCCTCGGGACCCTCCGGCACGGTGGCGATGCCACGGTCCATCAGAGGCGCAGCTCGATCAGCTCGAGCGAGCCGGGTGAGGCGTAGCGGATCGGGACGAGCGACATGCCGATGCCCGCGGTCACGATGACGTCGGTCGTGCCGAGCTGGTAGCGCCCGTCGACGAAGGTCGTCTCGAGCCGCGCGAGCGGGACGTGGAGGACACCGACGACTGGATTTATCTGCCCGCCGTGCGTGTGCGCGCCAAGGACGAGGTCGACCTTGCCCTCGAGCAACGCGGCGAGCGGACGGTCGAGCTGGTGTGTGACGACGATCGAGTAGTCCGCGGGCTCGAGCGTAGCGACGAGCGACGCGACCATGTCGAGCTTCGTGCGGACGATGTAGTTGTAATTGAGGAACAGCACGCCGATCCGCTTGCCCTCGTGCGTGAACCAGCGCACCTGATTGTCGATCAGCTGCACGCCATTGGCCGCGAGCGCCTGATCGACCTCGCGCACGCTGCGCTCGCGATCGATGTACGCGAAGTGCTCGTGGTCGCCGCGAACGCTGAACGTCCCGAGCCGGCTCTTCAGCGCGCCCGCCGTGCGGGCCGCATCGGCGATGTGGTCCGGGCCGCTGTTGATCCAGTCGCCGCCCGAGATCACGACGTCCGAGGCGCTCCTGTTGATCGTCGCGATCACGGGCGCGACGACGTCCTCGTCGGTGTGCACGTCCTGCTGGACGTCGGCGACGAACGCGATGCGAAACGGCAGGCCGCTTCCGCTGCCGACGACGTGGTGCCGCACGCGGACGTCGCCGTGCTCGATCGCGATGCGGATCGGCGTGTACAGCGCGAACAGCGTGACCACGCCGACGATCGCGATCGCGCGGACACGTTTGCCACGCTCGCCAAGGACGAGCCCGGCGACTTCAGCGACGAACAACCACGGCAGGGACTGCACGAGGACGAGCACCGCCCAGATGAACGGCACGCCGAGCAACCACGACAAGAGCTTGCCCTCGAAGCGGGGGAGGGTCTCGGCGCCGAGCCCGAGCGAGATCGCGATCGTGACGATGACGATGACCGGGTAGCCGAATAACAGCCACGCGCTCGCCCAGCGCATGACGCGGACCCAGCGCGGGCGGACCCCGAGCTCCGTCATCGAGGTGGCGAGGCGCCGCCGCGTGTAGATGCCCGCAGCGATGACCAGCGTGAGGCCGACCCCGACGAAGACAAACCACATGGAACATGATGTGTACCACCACGTTCTTTATCGACGGCACGTTTCGGCCGGAGTGGAGCACCGCACCGCTGGCGCCGATGGCGGCGCGCTCACATTCGACGGATCGTCGCTGGCTGCAGCGCGAGGCATGCATAGGCCGCAGCCGGTCGGTTCCGTCGGGTCGTCTGACCGGCGGCCGCAATCCGTTCGAGTTCCTTGGGGACAAGTGAATCGCGACGGCACGGATCACTCCACCGACGGACGAAGTCGGCGAGCCGCTGCCTTCAGGTTCTCGTCCGTGCCATTCACGATCAGCGCGTCGAGCAGCTCGCGCGCGCGTGCGCGCTGTCCGTACGAGCGCGCGATCAGCGCGAGATCGTACCGCGCGGCGTCGATCCGCGAGTCGCTCGGATACTCGCGGATCAAGCGCTCGAGGAAGTCACGCGCGCCGGCAGGATCGCGGATCGCGAGCGCCGCCTCGGCGCGTCGATAGAGCTCGGACGCGTCCATGCGCAGGTCGGGCAACGTCGGAGGAGCGCGACGGTCGTTTGGGGGGGCCGCGTTGTCACCGTCGGTGGGCTTCGACGGCGTCGCTCGTGTGGTCTCGGCGGGCGAACGCGTCGGGTTCGCGGTTGTCGAGCTCGCGATCGTCGAGCTCGCAGTCGTCGGGCTCGCCGTCATCGAGCGTGCGGTCGTCGTGCCCGTGGATGTCAAACCCGAGCTCGCCGAGGTCGGCGCACTCGAGGGGAGCGGCACGGGATCAGGCAGTGGCGTCGCGCCCATCTCGATCGCGTGACGCTCGACGATCTGGCGCGCCTGCTCGCCAGCGCCAAGCACGACCATCGTGGGCTCCACGCGCACGGCGAACCGTGCATCGCGCGACACGACACGGTTGTCACCCGCGTCGATCGCGAGGGCGGGCGCGTTGGCTGCGCGATCCGCGACGACGAGCCCCTTCGTGACGTTCAGCCGGACGAGATCGACCTCGCGCTGCACTGTGGCGACGCCGGGTCCAACGAGCGTCAGAACCACACCGTCACGTTCGTACACCGTGCGTTCGCCCGCCGCCGCAGAAAGCGTCGTCGCTGGATCGCTCGCGCCCGTGTGGTTCGCGTGGCCCGTGTGGTTCGCGTGGCCTGCGCGGTTCGCGCCGTGGTTCGCCTGGTCCGCGCGGTTCGCGTGGTTCGATCCCCCATCGCGGCTCGGCTTCGGCAGCACGACGAGTGCGACGATGACCGCGATCGTCGCGAGCGCGAAGACCGGAAGTCTCCACGCACGCGCCGGCGCGGTCGTGATCGCGGGCCTCCCGTCGAGCGAGGCCGCGATCGCGCGCCACGATGTTTCGCGTCGCAGGTCATCGAGGTTGGCGTCGAGCGATCGAACTGCATTGCTGACGGAGGTGGCGGGATCGCGCGTCGAGTCGCTCGTCGGTGGTGCGGGATCGCGCGTCATCGCTGCTCCTCTCGTGCTGCGAGCGCCGCGAGCTTGCGCTTCGCGGCGTTCACGCGCATGCGTGCGGTCGCGGCGAACGAGCCGACGAGCACGGCCACCTCCTCGTGCGAATAGCCGAGCACCTCGCGCAGCACGAACGCGACGCGGTGCTTGGGAGACAGCTTCTCGAGCATCGCCAGAGCGCGCGCGAGCTCCTCGCGACGCTGCGCTTGATCGGCCGGCGTGGCCGACGGATCGAGCTCGCCGTCGAGGTCGAGCTCGTCGAGTGGTCGGCGGCGGCGCAGGTGATCGAGCGCGACGTGCGTGGTGATCTGATAGATGAACGTGATGAGCGACGCGTCGCCGCGGTAGCGGGGCAGGGCGCCGTGCAAACGCACGAAGGTCTCCTGCAGCAGATCCTCGCGCTCGCGATCGGGGCCGACGAGGCGCGTGAGTAGCGCGAACGTGCGGTCGGCGTGCGCGCGATAGATCGACTCGAACGCCGCGCGATCACCGGCGGCGGCGAGCGTCGCGAGCGTGCGGTCGTCGGGGACCGGACGAGTGCCGCCGGGCGTGGCGGCACGGCGGGTCACAATCCCCACTCGACTCCGAGGCCGACGTGACCCGCATACTGATCGTGGACTTCGTGCATCGGCACGTCGCCGTCGCCGAACGCCAAGCCTCCGCACGAGACGAAGTCGGTGTTCATGTAGTAGCCGCCGGCTTCGATCGCGAGGTGCGCCCGCTGCGAGATCGGGACGTAGATACGCGCAGTTCCGTAGCCGCCCGCGGCGGTGCCGACATCCTCGGCGCAGGTACGGAACGCGAACCCCGCCGCGCCGATCTCGAGGCCGACGGCACCGAAGCGCCCCTCGATGCCGAGTCGGCCGAGCGCCGACGTCGTGGTCTCGATGAGCGTGCCTTGGCGATCGAGGCCGCCGCTCACCACCAAGCGCACCTGCGGGGCGATCGTGGTCGCGAACGACGCGAGGAACGGTGTCGTGTAGATGCCGCCGTCGGTGCGCTGGTAGCCGATCGACGCGCGCAGCGCGTGGCGCGCGGGGGGTGCAGACGCGAGCCAGAGCGATCGCTCGGGCGGGGCCTCGTCGTCGAAGCTCGGCGGATCCGGCGGCGACGGCGGGTCCGGTGGCGCGGGTGGGCCCGGTGGGGCGAGCGGGGCCGTCGAGATCGTGGGCTCCGCGAGCGACACGATGACGAGCGCCACCACGCGCGCGAGATCATGCGAGGCCGTGTTGTCGAGCGCGAGAGATCGCGCGCGATCTCCAACGACGATGACGATCGCTTCTCCGGTGCGCGCGATATGGATGTTCGCGCTCGAGTCGCGCACCCGGATCTCGACGGCGTCGGCGAGCTCCTCCGCGGTGAACGGCACCGAGTCGTCAACGGTGATCGTCGGCCGCGCGAGTGCCGCAGTCGCAGACGCGGCAAGGAGGGCGGCCGTGAGGAGAGCTGTGCGGCTCGACGTCATCATCATCAGTGGGTTAGTCGCAGCGTGCCCCCAAAACCGAAAAACTTTCCACGCTGGTGTGCAGGATGAAGTCGGGTGTGGTCACAGGTCCGGAGTGCACTCTCACTGCAGGGTGGCTCTCGACGACAGACTCACGTCGTTCTCCTGTCATTACGGGCAGGTTGGCTTGACGCGTAAGAGCGCGCCTCGCTAGGTTCCGATCTATGACCAAGCCCAAGGCAGGAGGGGAGCAGCCGGTTGAAATCCCGGACACGCTCCCTATCCTCCCGCTCCGCAACTCCGTGCTGTTCCCGGGGGCGATCATTCCGATCGACGTCGGTCGCCGTAAGAGCGTCCGTCTCGTCGAGGATGCGATCGCGAAGGAGCGACCGGTAATCGGCATCCTGACCCAGAAGGACGCGCGCACCGAAGATCCGGGATCCGGCGACCTGTACATGATCGGGTGCGCCGCACGCATCTTGAAGGTCATCAAGCTCGCGAAGGACAACTTCAGCGTCATCCTGCAAGGCGTCTCGCGCTTCGAGGTGTCGACGTTCGACGGCGCCGAGCCGTTCCTCGCGGCAAAGGTTCGCAGCGTCCCCGATCCGACGTCGAGCGACGTCGAGCTCGACGCGCTCGTGATGAACCTGAAGGACATCGCGAAGCGCGTCGTGAAGCTCATGCCCGAGCTTCCCAAGGAAGCGGGCGCGCTCGTCGACAGCGTCACCGAGGCCGGTCACCTCGCGGACTTGATCACGAGCCACCTCGAGCTCGAGGTCGGCGAGAAGCAGGATGTCCTCGAGACGTTCGATCTCAAGACCCGCGTCCGTAAGGTTCTCCAGTTCCTCTCGCGCCAACTCGAAGTGCTCAAGGTTCGCGAGCGCATCAACACGCAGGTGCAAGAGGAGATGGGCCGCAACCAGCGCGAATACGTGCTGCGGCAGCAGCTCAAGGCGATCAAGGAAGAGCTCGGCGAGCTCGACGATGGCGGTGGTGACCTCGACGAGTTCGGCGAGAAGATCACGAAGGCCAAGATGCCCGAGGAGGCCGAGAAGGTTGCCAAGAAGCAGCTCGATCGCCTGAAGGGCATGCAGCCGTCCAGCGCGGAGTACACCGTCACGCGCACGTACCTCGAGTGGCTCGTCGAGCTCCCGTGGTCGATCTCGACGGAAGATCACATCGAGCTCCAAGAGGTTCGCAAGTGCCTCGACGAGGATCACTACGACCTCGACAAGGTGAAGAAGCGCATCGTCGAGTACATGGCCGTGCGCAAGCTCAAGAACGACAAGAAGGGACCGATCCTCTGCCTCGCGGGTCCCCCCGGCGTCGGCAAGACGTCGCTCGGTCGGTCGGTCGCGCGCGCGATCGGCCGCAAGTTCGGCCGCATCTCGCTCGGTGGCGTGCGAGACGAGGCCGAGATCCGCGGTCACCGGCGCACGTACGTCGGATCGCTTCCGGGCCGCATCGTCCAGGGCATCAAGAAGGCCGGCACCAACAACCCGGTCTTCGTCCTCGACGAGATCGACAAGCTCGGCCACGACTTCCGCGGTGATCCCGCGAGCGCACTGCTCGAGGTCCTCGACCCGGAGCAGAACAGCTCGTTCAGCGATCACTACCTCGAGGTGACGTTCGATCTCTCGAGGGTTCTGTTCATCGCGACCGCGAACCAGCTCGATCCGATTCCATGGGCGCTTCGCGATCGCCTCGAGATCATCGAGCTGCCCGGGTACACGCGGCAAGAGAAGAAGCAGATCGCTCGCAAGTTCCTCGTGCCCAAGCAGCTCGAGGATCACGGCCTCACCGACGAACGCGCGGAGATGACCGACGAAGCGATCTTCGAGATCGTCGACTCGTACACCCGGGAAGCCGGGGTTCGTAACCTCGAGCGCGAGATCGGCAGCGTGTTCCGCGCGGTCGCCGTGAAGGTGGCCGAGGGCCAGGCGAAGGAACACGAGGTTCTCTCACCGAAGGAGGTGGAGGAGTTCCTCGGACCGAAGAAGTTCGTCAGCGAGGTCGCGGAGCGCACGGCAGAGCCGGGCGTCGCCACCGGTCTCGCGTGGACGGCGGTCGGCGGCGATATCTTGTTCATCGAGGCCGCGCAGATGCCCGGCAAGGGCAAGTTGACGCTGACCGGTCAGCTCGGCGACGTCATGAAGGAGTCGGTCACGGCCGCGCTCTCGTTCGTGCGTGGTCGCGCGGCGGCACTGGGGCTCGATCCCGGCAACTTCCTCGAGAACAAGGATCTCCACGTCCACGTCCCCGCGGGCGCGGTGCCCAAGGACGGTCCGAGCGCGGGCGTGACGATGTACACGGCGCTCGTGTCGCTGTTCACGGGTGTGCCCGTGCGACCCGACGTCGCGATGACGGGCGAGATCACGCTGCGCGGAAACGTGCTGCAGATCGGCGGCGTGAAGGAGAAGCTCCTCGCCGCGCACCGCGCCGGCATCAAGCGCGTGATCATCCCGGAGCGGAACGTGAAGGATCTGATCGACGTGCCCGATGAGGTGAAGAAGGAGATGGAGATCCTCAGCGTGAAGCGCATGGATGAAGTCCTGGCGCTCGCCCTCAAGGATCCGCCACCGTCCATCATCGACCTCGCCAAGGCCGCCCAGGCTGAAAACCAGCCGACCGCCTGACACCTCCGCCCGGGCGTTGTGTTCCGGGCGAGGATTTCGTGACGCGGTCTGGCTGTCGGACAGGGTGGGCCGGAATGACCGCCGAGACGAGATGACCGACGCATATCGCAGCACCACGAACACGTGCCCGACGTGCTCCGCGCCGCTCCGCGAGTTCGCGAAGCGTCTCGTTTGCGATCAATGCGAAGGCATGATGCTTGGCACCGACGACTTCAAGTCCGCGTGCGAGGACGTCGCGGGCGGCAAAGTGCTCGGTATCGCGTTTCGCGACGACGCGAAGACCGAGATCCCGTGCCCGCGCTGCACCGTCTCGCTCGTCGCGTGCAAGGTCACACTCGACGACAAAGATCTCAAGTCGAAGTTCCTACGCTGCGATCGCGATGGCCTGTGGTGCGGCCCGAACGTCCTCACCGGCGTGTTCGCGATCGTGGGACGCCGCTGGTCACTGCACGGCGGCGCGTCGCGCGGTGCAGGGGCGCGCACCGGCAACGATGGCCTGCCGGTCCCGCAACACGTTCCCGCGACGGCGGGCCTCGCGATCAGCGCGTGGCGCGAGAAGAAGCGCAAGCGTCCTCCGACGGCGACGCCCGTCGACGCGTACCGCGATCAGTACCTCGCGTGTCCCGCCTGCGTCGGGAGTTCAAGCAGTGCGAGCGCGGCGAGCGGGAGTGTGACCGAGCAACACGAGCTCCGCTTCGTGGGCGATCGCTGGACGTGCACCGGGTGTCGCGGCGCGTTCGTCGAGCGCGGCGCGCTCGAGGCGCTCGTCGAGGAGATGGCGAGTCAGCCGTACGATCTTGCGGCGCCGTCTGGAGAGCCGGGCCCGCGTGCGTGTCCGGTGTGCCTGGAGTCGATGGTCGTCGAGAAGCTCGGCGCGACGACGACGATCGATCGGTGCGCGAAGCACGGTCTGTGGTTCGACGAGCACGAGCTGCAGACCGCGCTCGTCGAGATCGGGATCCCCGAGAAGACCGGACTCGTGGGCTGGCTTAAGAGGCTCTTCTAGTGGACCCGTATCGCGATCCGGATCATCGCTGCCCGGCGTGCCAGAAGCCGCTGCGTACCTTTCGCGAGCGGCTTGCGTGCGATGCCTGCGATGGCATCTTCTTGCCGCTCGCCGACCTCGCGGGAGCGGTGCACGACCTGACGAGCATCGACCCCGAGATCAGCTTCGTGAAAGAGCGAGCCGGCGAACGCCCATGTCCGCGCTGCGTTTCCAAGATGGTGCGCTGCGAGGTGCGAATCGCGCTCGACGAGTCGACCGAGTCCCCGCGGGCGGAGCTCGATCGCTGCAGCGAGCACGGCATCTGGTTCGATGCCGAGGAGCTTGCCCACGTCTTCGAGAAGGTGGCCAGCAAGGGGTTCGGAGGAGGCGTAGGCCGGACTCAGAAGAAGGATGGACCCGCGCCGGGTGCGCGCGGGTGGACCGCGTACTTCAAGATCGGTGGCTCCGATGGGGGCTGGTGAGCGCCCCTCCTCGACCTGCCAGGGTCGACCTGACCGTTAGAAGTACCGGGCCGAGGCTTGACGCGCAGATGGGGTCTACTTAGGTTGCCCAGCACACAATCCTGCTGAGGAAATAGACGTCATGGGCAAGATCATCGGTATCGACCTGGGCACGACCAACTCCGTGGTTGCGATCATGGAAGGCAAGGAGCCAAAGGTCATTCCCAACGAGGAAGGCGCACGCCTTACTCCCTCGGTGGTCGCCTTCGACGAAAAGGGCGAGGTGCTCGTAGGCCAGATCGCCCGTCGTCAGGCCATCACCAACCCGGAGAACACCGTGTTCTCCAGCAAGCGCTTCATGGGGCGGAAGTACTCCGACTCGATCGTGCAAGAGGAGTCGAAGCGCGTCCCGTTCAAGGTTGTCGCGGCCGGCAACGGCGATGTGGGGATCGAGATCCGCGGCAAGCGCTACTCGCCACCCGAGATCGGAGCGCGCGTGCTGATGAAGCTCAAGCGCGCCGCTGAGGAGTATCTCGGCGAGACGGTGTCCGAAGCGGTCGTGACCGTTCCGGCGTACTTCAACGATAGCCAGCGCCAGGCGACCAAAGACGCGGGCAAGATCTCCGGCCTCGACGTCAAGCGCATCATCAACGAGCCCACCGCGGCCGCACTCGCCTACGGGCTCGACAAGACCAAAGAGCAGCTGATCGCCGTGTTCGACATGGGCGGCGGCACGTTCGATATCTCGGTCCTCGAGGTCGGTGACAAGGTCGTCGAGGTCGTGTCGACCAACGGCGACACGCACCTCGGCGGCGATGACATCGACAACCGTTTGATGGACTGGCTCGTCGCAGAGTTCAAGAAGGACACTGGCATCGACGTGTCCAAGGACAAGATGGTCCTCCAGCGCCTGAAGGAGGCGTCGGAGAAGGCCAAGATCGAGCTGTCGAGCGTGCAGGAGACGGAGGTCAACCTCCCGTACCTTACCGCCGACGCGACGGGGCCCAAGCACCTCCTGAAGAAGCTCGCGCGCTCGGCGTTCGAGCGCATGATCGAGGACATCGTTGCCCGCGCGATGGAGCCTTGCAAGAAGGCGCTTTCGGACGCCGGCAAGAAGGTCGAGGACATCCACGAGGTAGTCCTTGTCGGCGGCTCGACGCGCATCCCGATGGTCCAGGCGAGGGTCAAGGAGTTCTTCAAGCGCGAGCCGAACAAGAGCGTGAACCCCGACGAGGTCGTCGCGCTCGGTGCGGCGGTCCAGGGCGGCGTCCTCTCGGGCGACGTCAAGGACATCCTGCTCCTCGACGTCACGCCGCTGTCGCTCGCGATCGAGACGCTCGGTGGTGTGGCGACCGTGCAGGTCCCGCGCAACACCACCATCCCGACGCGCAAGACGGAGACGTTCTCGACGGCGGCGGACAACCAGAGCTCGGTCGAGGTCCACGTCACCCAGGGCGAGCGCCCGATGGCGAAAGACAACAAGACGCTCGGCAAGTTCCAGCTGACAGGCATCCCGCCGGCGCCGCGTGGTGTCCCGCAGATCGAAGTGACGTTCGACATCGACGCGAACGGCATCCTCAACGTGTCGGCCAAGGACAAGGCGACGGGTGCGGAGCGCACCATCCGCATCGAAGCGTCGAGCGGTCTGTCGGACGCGGACATCAAGCGCGCCGTCGATGATGCTGCGAAGCACGAGGAAGAGGACAAGCAGCGCAAGGAATCCATCGAGGCGCGCAACCAGCTCGACACGCTCGTGTACGGCACGCAGAAGCTCGTGAAGGAGAACGAGAGCAAGCTCCCCGACACGGAGAAGCTCATGATCGAGGAGGCCCTCAAGGAGGCCGAGTCGGTGCTCGAGCGGAACCGCGACAACGGTGATGCGGGTCAGCTCCGCACGGCGTTCGAGAACCTCCAGGCCGCGGCGCACAAGCTCGCCGAGGCGATGTACAAGCAGTCCGGTGGCGGTGACGCGGGGCCGCCCCCCGCCGACGGTGGAGCACCGCCGAAAGACGACGTCATCGACGCCGAGTTCGAGGACAAGACCTAGTCGTTCTCCATGACGTTGCGGGCTCGCCGAAAGGCGGGTCCGTTGCGGGCTCGCCGAAAGGCGGGCCCGTTGTCGTCGGTTCGGCGGCGCGCGGATTTCGGCCTACAATCGCCACATGCGGTGGTTCGCGTTGGTTGTTCTCGCCGCAGCGTGCGGGGATAACCTCCGCGCGTTCGAGAGTGGCTCGCGGCTCGAAGCGATCGTGGACGTCGGCGGCGATGACGCGGTCGCGATCGCGTACTACCGCGACACCGAGCGCGGCGTGGATTGCCAATTCCAGCGCGATGCCCGGAGCGAGTGGCGCTGCCTGCCGCGCGCGCGTGTGGAGCTCGCGGGCTACTCCGACGACGCGTGCAGCGTGCCGATCTACGAGTGCCGCGACTGCACCGCGCCGCAGGCGGTGCTCCTCGAGGCCGGGTGCGGCGGCGCGGTCGCGACACCGGTCGCGCTCGTCGAGACCACGCGCCCGCTGTTCATCCGCGTCGGCGAGCTGTGCCTCCACGCAGAGTATCCGCCAGGCGACTACTACACGACCGAGAGCCAGCCGCTCGATGGGTACATCGGCGCGACGTTCGAGGATCACCTCGTGACGTACCAGCTCGGGACACGCACGCTCGTGGCGGACGACGGGACGCGCGAGATGTTCCATCACGCGTACGAGCGCGGCGGCGCTCGAGACTGCTCGTTTGGAGGCGGGATGGTCGAGCCGTGTCTGCCGGGCACGCGCGGGAGCACGGAGGGGCAGGCGTTCTACTTCGAGGATGCCGCCTGCTCGTCACGCGCGGCGTTCAGCGTGAAGCCGAACGATCCCCGCTCCTGTCCGCCGCCGACGCACGTGCGCTTCGAGGGCGGGGTACATCGCGTGACGTCGATCGGTGATCGCGCGTTCGAGCGCAGCCCGATCGACTCGAGCTGCGTGTCGACCGAAGGCGCGGAGCTCGCGTTCTACGCGATCGGCGCGGTCGACGAGTCGTTGCCGCGCGCGGAGGCGATTTCGGTGGGGACCGGTGACGCGCGCCCCGTGTACCACGCGGCCGAGGGTATGCCGATCGCGTTCGCGCATCGCTGGATCGACGCCGCGGACGCGACTCTGTGCACACCGCTGGCGACGGTCGCGGGGCGGCGCTGCATCGGGAGATCGCTCTCGCTGTTCGGAAGCGACATCCGCTATGGCGATGTCGCGTGTTCGGTCGAGCTCGCCCCCAACCCCGACGGGGCCCTCTACGCGCTGCGTTGGGAGGGTGTGACGGTCCCGCGGGAGGTGTCCGCACGCAGCACCGTCGCGTCGATCCACGCACTTCGCTCCTACCCGGCGACCGAGATGTACGAGATGCGCGACGGCTTTTGCGCGCTATCGCCGGAGCCCGTTGTCCTGATGGCGTTCGTCGGTGCGCCGCTCGATCTGCAGACGTTTCCGAGCGTCGAGCAACGGCCCGCTCGCTAACCAGTCCTTCGCCAGTCGTGCCGGTGCGTGCATACTAGGCCTGTGCGCATCGGTGTCGTCGCCGCACTCGTGTCCGCGCTCGGCGGGTGTGTAGAGCTCGGCCTCATCGAGGACGGCACGAGCATCTCGGTAGGCAGGCCGAGCGGTGGCTACCTCGTCGCGGGGCGCCGCCTTCCGGACCACGGCGAGGGCTTCACGACGAAGGAGATCTGGCGCACGCGCGGCGTTCGCTACGGCACCGACGAGCTCGTCGATCTGATCACGGCCGTCGGGCGACAGCTCGCGCAGACGCCGGGCCAGAAGCTCGTCGTCGCGGATCTGTCGACAAGGAGCGGCGGCGAGGGCGGCCGGCGCTGGCATCGCTCGCACCAGAGCGGGCGCGACGTCGACCTCGTATTCTTCATGCGCGACGCGCAGGGAAAGCCCATGGAGGCCGACTCGATGCGCGTGTTCGACGCGGAAGGGGTCGCCGCGGACGGCAGCGGCATCACGATCGATATCCCGCGCACCTGGGAGCTCGTCCGCTCGCTGGTCATGTCGCGCGAGGCGATCGTCCAGTGGGTGTTCGTGTTCGAGCCGATCGCGCAGAAGCTGCTCGAGCACGCACTCGTGAAGGGCGAGCCCGAGTTCTTGATCGCGCGCGCGCGCCTCGTGATGAAGCAGCCCAACGACAGCGCGCGCCACGACGATCACATGCACGTGCGCGTGTACTGCACCAAGCGCGATCACGCCTACGGCTGCGTCGACATCGGTCCGATGGAGCCGATGATGGAGCGGGTCGCCACCGGCGAGAGCACCGAGCAGCGCGAGCTGCCGAGCCTCATCACGGAGATGGTGGCAGGAGCTGCGAGCGTTGCCGCGACGGAAGTGCTGATCGGGCGGTAGTATCCGTCGAGATGACGATCGCGCGCTGGTTGTTCGCGAGCCTTTGCGTGGTGGCGTGCAGCAAGACCGCGGCGCCGCCGATCGCGATGAAGGACGGTGACGCCGGGCTCCGCGAGTTGTTCGTGCAGGCGCGCACGGCGTGCGACGCGAAGGACACCGTGAAGGGGCGGGCGATCGTCGAGTCGCTCATTCCGGCGGCAGAGCCGCTGCGCCGCGCGCTCGTCGACAACGCACCGATGGACTTCGTCGAGCAGGTCGTCTCGCAGATGAAGGAGATCCCGGCGGACGACACGAAGGCTGCGTGTCTGCTTTCGCCCGCGGGACGCACGGAGATCCTCGTGCACGCCGCGACGACGGAGGAGATCGCCGCGCGCGGAACGCCGATCGTCACGTCCGAGTTTCCGCGCGGTGCACAGAAGCTGGCGCCGCTCCTTCGACCCGGCGTGACGTTCTACGAGGTCGAGACCGTCGAGCCCGGCGCCGACAGGGGGACCAAGTTCCACATGTTCTACTGGGACGGCGAACGGTGGCGCATGCTCGGTCCGGCGTGGCGCTACCTCGCCGGCACCGAGCAGGAGTGATCACGAAGGGCAGGGACCGACGGGGTTGATCTTCGGTGCGGGCGCAGACTCGAAGCCCGCATCGATCGTCGTCGCGTCGAGGACGGCGCCATCGGTCGGTGTCTGGACGATCGCGGCGTCGGGCTCGATCGTCGACGCTTCGTCGGTGGTGAGCGGGCGCAGCGTGCGAAGCGCTTGTTCGAATGGACGCACGTGCGCGGCACGCGCTTCGTTCGTCTGCGTCGACAAGACGAGCGTGACCGCGCGATCACCACCCACGGCGACCGCCTGGCGGAGGAAGCGTTTGCCGTCGTCGTATTCGAACCACACCGAGGGCAGGCCCGCGGCTTCGTTGTCCTTCGGGCCGGCTTGCACGGGGCCGACCTGCATGCGCTGACGCTGCAGCTTCGTGCGCAGCGCGCAGGCGTACTTCGACGAGAGGCTCTCGGGGCTGGTGCGGCACGCGATCGGCCACGAGCAGTACTGCTCGCGGGTGAAGGCCTCGGCGGTCAGCACCATCTGACCCGGCGGCTGACTGCGCAACATCCACAGAAGGAGACCGGGGTAGCTCGGTTGATCGGTCGCGCGCCAGCCGCGCGGGACCACCATCCGCAGCCGATTCGCCCGCGATGTGAACACGCTGTTCTCGAGCTCGGCGTGCGATTCACCAACGAAGACACCGACGCCGATCGCTATCGCGCCGAGGAGCGCGAGCGCGATCAGTGCAGCGGCGATGCGGTTCATTCGGTCGCCAATGTAGCGGAGCACGTTCGCCTCTACACACGCGCACGGTCAATCCGGACCTGAACAGAGTCCCAGGCAAAAAGTTGACTGTTGTCGATGCACTCTTGTTGACCGATTACATTCAGACGAATATCGTCACGATACCTAGTCGGACACTGGATGTTCCAGCGTCCCACGAAGGTGGACGGCGCAGAGACGGGGTCATGCACGAAGGCTTGCTGTTGCGCTGCTCGAGGGAGCAGCGCACTGGCGGTGCGTGCCTCGTCAGGCCGTCACGTCGCTTTGCATCGCAAGGGAGTCCTTTGTTCCAAGGTCAACGAGGCTGGGCAGCACACGCGGGGGACGCGGGCACGGTCGTGCCGCTCCGCGCGCATCGCCGTCCGGTGCTCGCGGACATCGCGCAGCGCCGCGATGACGATGCGAGTGACGCGAGCTCCGCACGCTCGGACTCCTCGCACACGAGCATCCTCAAGGAGGACGAGCTCCGCGCGATCGAAGCGCAGTACCCCGACGGCATCACCGCCGTCCAGATCGTCGACGTCTTCGTCAGCCGCGGGATCAAGTTCTCCGAGGCGAGCTTCCGTAAGTACGTGCAGCAGGGGCTCCTGCCGCGCAGCAAACGCGTCGGTCGCAAGGGCAAGCATCGCGGCTCGCTCGGCGTGTATCCGTCCAAGACGGTCCGCCGCATCAACACCGTCAAGCAGCTGATGGTGGCCGGTCACACGATCGAAGAGATCCAGGGGGAGTTCCTCCTGTTCACGGATCTCGTCGAGGGTGTTGCCGAGAACCTCGCCGAGCTGTGGACCCGCCTCGGCGCGGACCTCTCGCTGCTCGATCCCAAGGCGAAGCGCGAGCTCGAGAAGCAGCTCGCCGACGCACGTGTCGACGGGGACGACCTCGTCGAGCGCCTAAACGATCTCGCGCGCCGTGTTGCGGCGCCTCGCACCGACAGCCTCCGACTCGCTGGCGCCGCGGAAGGCGCCGAAGACCTGCTCTGAGTTGCGCGAGCTAGCGAACGCACAAGTTTGTCGCGCGAACCGCACAACTGCCACCTGCCAGCACCAAGGAGATCCGATGAGCGATGACATGAACGACGACGACGAGCTCGACGAGACCCTCGACGAAGGTGAGGGGGACGAGGGTGAGGCCGACGAGCTTTCGGACGACGGGGTCTCGCCGTCCGACGAGGCTCCGGAGGTCAGCCGCAAGATCCGGCGGCGCCGTCGTCGCACGCGCCCGCGCAGCAAGACGATCGCGATGAAGCGGCTCACGCGCGAGGAGCTTCGCGTCGGTGCGCTGATGTACCCGCCGGTCGACATCCCGCGTCCGACGTCGCGCGCGGAGTGCAAGGAAGAGATGCGGCCGTGCCCGTGGGTGGCTTGTAAGCATCACCTGTACCTCGACATCAACCCGGAGACCGGGTCGATCAAGATCAACTTCCCCGACCTCGAGCCGTGGGAGCTCAAGCACACGTGCGCTCTCGACGTGGCGGAGCGCGGTGGCATCACGCTCGAGGAGGTCGGCGAGATCATGAACCTGACCCGCGAGCGCATCCGCCAGGTGGAAGTGCGCGGACTCCTGAAGTTGAAGATGGGATCTCCGTCGCAGGACGAGCTCGGTGCGGACTTGCTCGCTGCGAAGAAGCTGAACGAGAACTGATCGGTGGTACACACGCCGGCATGATCCGGCGTGCGTTGATCTCTGTCTCCGACTAGCGCGGCGTCGTGGAACTGGCCAGGGTGCTGGCCCAGCACGGCGTCGAGATTCTCTCGACGGGCGGAACCGCGGCTGCACTCACCGCAGCCGGTGTCGCGGTCAAGCAGGTGTCCGATCACACGGGTGCCCCCGAAATCCTCGACGGGCGCGTGAAGACGCTGCATCCGAAGATCCACGGCGGGCTGCTCGGTCGCGACACGCCCGAGCACCAGGCCGAGATGGCGCAAAACGCGATCACGCCGATCGACCTCGTCGTCGTGAACCTCTATCCGTTCGAGTCGACGATCGCGAAGCCGACGACGACGCTCGACGAGGCGATCGAGAACATCGACATCGGCGGGCCGTCGATGCTGCGCTCGGCCGCGAAGAACCACGAGCGCGTCGCAGTCGTCGTCGATCCCGATGACTACTCGATCGTGGTCGGCGCGTTCACGAGTCCCGAGGGCCTCTCCGCCGCGCAGCGGTTCGCGCTCGCGCGCAAGGCGTTCTCGCACACCGCCGCGTACGACGCCGCGATCGCGGCGTACCTGTCGTCGATCGACGACTCGGCCGCCCACACGCGCACGCAGGCGCCGTCGCGCCGAGAGCTGCCGGATACGCTCAGCGTTCAGTGGCGCCGCCTGTACGAGCTCCGTTACGGCGAGAACCCGCACCAGGGCGCGGCGTTCTACGCGGACTCGCGCTCGCCACTCGGGCGCACCCCGACCACGCGCCCGACGATCGCGACGGCCGAGGTGCTCGGCGGCAAGCAGCTTTCGTATAACAACATCCTCGATCTCGATGCCGCGCTCGGCCTGTGTCTCGAGCTCTCCGAGCCGGCGGCCGTGGTCGTGAAGCACAACAACCCGTGCGGCGTGGCCATCGACGCGACGGTCGCCGCCGCGTACAAGCGCGCGCGCGACGCGGACGCGACGAGCGCGTTCGGCGGCATCGTCGCGGTCAACCGCGAGGTCGACGCAGACCTCGCGAACACGCTCGTCGAGACGTTCCTCGAGTGCGTCGTCGCACCGGGCTACTCGGCGTCCGCGCGCGACATCCTCGCGAGCAAGAAGAACCTACGCCTCGTGGCCGCAACCGGCGACTGGAAGGCGCCTACCGGCGAGCTCGCGTGGTCGATCCGGACGATCGCGGGTGGCGCTCTCGTGCAGAGCGTGGATCACGGCATGGTCGAGCTCGCGAGCGCCAAGGTCGCGACGTCGCGGGCGCCGACCGATCAGGAACGCGCCGACCTCGCGTTCGCGTGGCGCGTCGCGAAGCACGTTAAGTCGAACGCGATCGTGTTCGCGAAGGACGGCGTCACGGTCGCGATCGGCGCGGGACAGATGTCGCGCGTCGACTCGGTGCGCATCTGCGAGCGCAAAGCAGGCGCCGCGCTGAAGGGCGCCGTCGTCGCCTCGGATGCGTTCTTCCCGTTCCGCGACGGCGTCGACGTGCTCGCCGCGTCGGGCGCGGTCGCGGTCGTTCAGCCGGGAGGCTCGGTGCGTGACGAGGAAGTCATCGCCGCTGCCAACGAGCACGGGCTCGCGATGTTGTTCACGGGCATGCGCCACTTCCGGCACTGATCCCAGGACTGGTTTGCTTTGCTCGAGCGGGGATCGCCGCTGCCTGCAGCTTGTCAGTGCATCCAGCGCGCGATCATCACCGTGATGCCGAACGCGGTCGCGGCCACGGCGACCATCGTCATCGCGATGCCGATGCCCTGCACGGCGTGAAGCCAGCGCGTGCCGGTCGGGCGGCGCAGGCCGCGCGCGACGAGGTCGAGTTGCTCGGCGGCGCACAGCCATGCGAGTGGCGCGAGCGGTGCGATCACGAGCGAGAACAGACCGAGCAGGAGCGCGAGCGCGATCGACGCGCGCGGAGCGTTCGTCACGGGACGGCTCGGCGGCACGAAGCCGTGTCCGCCCTGGAACACGGTCTTCGGCCCGGACGTCAGTTCGGGTGTCAGGACGGGCGCGGCGGCCGTGTGTGGCATGACCGAGCCCGGCGTGGGCGTGCCGATCGCGATCAAGTGCGCGTCGACGACCATCGGCCCGATGGGCGCGCTCGTGCCCGGCGGGTTGGTACCGAGCGCGAGGTTTCCGGCGGGGACGGTGCGAGAGACCTCGAGCGAGCGGCGGTTGCCGAGCTCGAGGACCGTGGGAAAAGAGGCGTGAAGCTTGGAAGGCGTTGAGCTCGACATGTGCGCCCCTATCCGGGACGCGTTCCCTCGGTTGCTAACAAAGTTGAAACGCTCGCGATCCCTTGGGCTTCCGCGGGGTTCGTCAGCGCTTCCAACGTGATGGCCCCGAGCACCGGAAAGCTCACTCGGTCAGGATGTAGATCGGAAACTCGAAGCCGTCGGTGACCTCGATATAGAGGGTGAGTGACCAGCCCTGCGTCGTGATCAGCTCGCGGATGCGAAACACCTGACCGACGGCGATCGTCAGCGGGAACGTGACGTCCGCGGTCGCCGCGCTCTTCGCCGGCACGCGGATTCTTGGCAGCGCGGTCCTGGCGACGAGCTTGTCCTTGTTGCGCAGCTCGAGGCGGTTGTCCTCGATCTCGACATCGATCGACGTCGGGTTCGTGATCGTGACGGTGAAGCCACCGGAGATCGTGATCTCGCCCTTCTTCGCGGCGGCGATCAACTCGGCCTTGCCGGGCAGGTCACCCTGGAAGCTCTTCCAGTCGACTTCGTAGCGGCACTTCAGGACCTGCGTCTTGTGATGCAGCGACGTGCCGACGACGGCGAAGCGCTGGGTGTTCCACGCGACGACGCCGAGGAGCGCGGCCCAGGCGAGCACGCGGACGATCGTGTGCGAGGGCTTGCGCGCCTTCGCGTCGGCGACGAGCGGCGCGGCGGCGATCGTGCCGCCGATCGCGGCGAGTGCGATGCCTACGATCTGTGCGCCGAACACGACGCCGATCTGCGTGCCGAAACTCCAGGTCGGATGATCCGCGGCGATCGCGCCGGCGATGATGGCCGGCAGCGAGAACAGCGCGCCGAACGTGAACAACAGGAACGGGTGTGCGAACAGCGACTTCAGGATCACCGAGTAGCGAAGCTTGTGGCGCTGCAGGATCGGGGACAGGAAGTCGATGCCGACGGACGCGAACAACACCACGAACGACAGCACGGTCGCGAGGAGGCGGCGGCCGCCGTTCTGCGAGTAGCCGATCCAGAAGATCGTGCCCTGCGCCGCGAGCATCGCGACGAACAGCTTCACTTCTTCCCACGCCTGGAACCACAGCGGGTGCTCGGCGATCGGGTCGTCGGTCAGCGCGTTGTCTTGCTCGAGCGAGAGCGACACGCGCTCCTTGAGCGGGAACAGCGTGATCTGCACGACGAGCAGGCTCGCGACGATCGCCGCGTTCGTGACCACGAGGCGCTCCTGCGCCGCGAAGAAGTTGTCGACGAGAAGCTTCGACGCGAAGTGCCACTCCTCGGGGAGCAGGTAGACCATCGCGAGGTCGAGGAGGTCGGCGCGGTGGCTCGCGACGAGCGACGCCACGATGCCGAGCACGACGCAGCACGCGACGAGGTACGCGACAAACCACGTCGCGCTCTTGTTCTTCAGGCGACGCGGCGCCATCGGCGCCTGCACCGCCGCGAGCGCAAGCTGCTGCTTGACGTCCACCATCCCCGGTTCGTCCGCACTATAAGCACGGCATCGCGGATGGAAAGCGGCGTTGGCGGTATACCTCGCGCATGAAGATCCTCGTCGTCGGCAGCGGAGGTCGCGAGCACGCGCTGGTGTGGCGTCTCGTCGAGAACGGGCATCAAGTGATCGCCGCGCCGGGGAATCCAGGCATCGCGGCGCTCGTGCCGTGTTTTGCCGTCAACCTCGATGACCACTCGCGGATCGCGACGCTCGCGCAGAACGAAGGTGTGGACCTTGTCGTCGTCGGTCCCGAGGCGCCGCTCGTCGCGGGGCTCGCCGACGAGTTGCGCCAAAAGGGCATGGCGACGTTCGGGCCGGGCGCGGCCGGCGCGCAGCTCGAGGGGAGCAAGGCGTTCAGCAAGGAGTTCTTCGCGCGCCATCACATCCCGACCGCACCGTTCGCGATCGTGCGGAGCGTCGAGGAAGCGGATGCAGCGATCGATCGCATCGCGGCCTCGATCGCGAGCGGTCGGGTCGTCGTCAAGGCGGATGGCCTCGCGGCGGGGAAGGGCGTCGTTGTTGCGAAGGATCGCGACGAGGCGCGTGCCGCCGCGCGCGAGATGCTCGCGGGGCGCTTCGGGGCCGCCGGTGCATGCCTGGTGATCGAGGCGTGCATTCCGGGGCGCGAGGTCAGCGTGCTCGCGCTCACCGACGGCAAGCGGCTCGCGGTGTTGCCGCCTGTCGAGGATCACAAGACGATCTTCGATGGCGATGCGGGCCCCAACACCGGTGGTATGGGCACGGTCTCGCCCGCATGGATCTCCGACGATCTCGCGATGCGAATCACGACGGAGATCCTCGAGCCCACGGTGCGCGGCCTCGCCGCGGACGGCATCGACTATCGCGGCGTGCTGTACGCCGGTGTCATGGTCGACGCCGCAGGCGTGCCGTGGCTCCTCGAGTACAACTGCCGCTTCGGCGATCCGGAGACACAGCCGATCATGGCGCGCACCAAGGGCGACCTCGGCGTCGCGCTACTCGGTGCCGCGCGCGGCGAACTGCCGTCGGGGACGCTCGCCTTCGATCCGCGCGTCGCGGTGTGTGTCGTGGTCGCGGCCGCGGGCTACCCCGGGACGCCGCGTACGGGCGATGTCATCGGTGGCCTCGACGCGGTTGGCGACGACGTGGTCGTGTTCCACGCGGGGACGCGGGCCGACGGCGATGCGATCGTCTCCGCGGGAGGCCGTGTCCTCGGGGTGACCGCGCTCGGGCCGAGCGTCGAGCAGGCACGTGCGAGGGCGTACGCGGCCGTCGATCGCATCGACCTCGCCGGCAAGCAGGTGCGTCGCGATATCGGCGCGCGAGGTCGATGACGTCGTCGCGCGTGATACGTTCGCGACCATGCCGCATGTCGCTGGTCTTCGTGGAGTCGTCCCCGAGCAAGCAAAGGTTTCGGAGGTCGTCGCCAAGCCGCTCGATCTCGTGAAGGGGCTCGCGGATGGCTCGTTGACGCGGGACCAAAGTCGCGCCGTGTATCGCTATCACCAGACGTTCGCCGGCGGGAATCGCATGTTCACGCGCAAGTCGTTCGCCTGCGCGGTCCGCCTTCACGACTGGGTCGACGGCGAGATCCGCGGTCACGAGGCGGTCGCCCCCGCGGATCGCGAGCAGCACCTCACACGCCTCCGCACGAACAAGGGCCACACCGAAGCGTTGTTGTGCGGCATGCGCGACCCGGCGAGCGAGGTCGAACGCCTGTTCCGCGGCGTGGAGTCCGGCCGGCCGCTCCTCGACGTCACGACGTCCGACGGGACCAACCACAAGCTGTGGCGCTCGAACAGCGCGGAGCTCATCGGCAAGCTGCGCGGCTACTTCACGCCGAAGAAGCTGCACTTGCTCGAGGGCCACGCGCTGTACGAAGCCGCGCTCGCGTATCGCGACGAGCTCGGGGCGAAGTCGCCGCTGTCGATGTATTCGTCGGGCAACTACGCACTGGCGTACGTCGTCTCTCTCGACGATTCGGGGCTCGTCTCTGCGCCCGCACATCGCGTGATTACGGGCTCGACGGCGAAGTCCGCCGACGTGCTCGCCGGAGCGAAGCAGTACTTCATTGTCGAAACGATCGCGGGCGGCGCGACGGACCTCGGCAAGGTGCACGCGGCGCTCACCAACACCGTGGCGCACCAGCCGGCGTTCGCCGTCATCTTCGCGAACGAGCCCGACGCGCACAAGCTCACGCTGTCGCCCGACGTCAGCCCCGCCAACGAAGGTGTGAAGGCGACACGCGCGGTCGCAAAGCTCGATCCGTTCGTCATCGAACACCTGTTCGTCGGCAAACACCTCGGGAGCGGGACCTCGGTGGTCGAGCGCGACGCGGCCACCGCGATCGCGGCGCTCGGTAAGGGCGCGAGCGTCGCCCTGATCACGCGCCCGCTCACGCTGCAGCAGATCACTCACGTCGACGAAGTGAACGATCGACTCCCCGCGCACTCGACCGCGTTCCATCCGGCGATCGCGCAGGGCCTCGTGTCGTTCGTCGTCGACGCCGACGAAGACGTCGTCTGAACAGCGCGCTAGCGCTTGGCGACGGCCTTGGTCGCGGGCAGCTTCGCCTTGAAGCGGCGCACTTCGAGCGGGCGATCGGCGTAACCCGAGTCCGCGATCGGCTCGGTCTTGGGCGAGTCGAACAGCGTGTGCATCATCAGGTCCTGATCGTCGAGCACGCCGATCGTGCCGCGATCCTCGACGAGCACGCCGACGTGTCTCGGGAACAGCACCATGTCACCGGCGACGGTGTACGGCACTGGCGTGCCCTTCGCGTCGCGATACACGCCATCGGGGTTGCGCGCTCCGCCGCCGAGGAGCTTGGTTACGGCGGGCAGACCGCCGGTCCACATGTACGGGATGTCTGCGCCCATGCGCCGCGCGCCGTAGACGACGAAGTCGGCGCAGTCGGAGCCCTCGAGGTGCTCGCTCTGGTGCGACTTCGCCGTCGGGCCGGCCGACGCCCAGATGTACGGCTGGTTGAACATCTCGGTGAGGTAGCCGAGGTACGTGTCGTCTTTGCGGATCGTCACGCGCGTGACCGCGTCGGTGAGGCCGCCCGATGCGCGACCGCGACGCGCCTCGCTGCCGGACGACGCGATCGTGCGCACGGCGTCTGGGGTGCCCTGCGTCGCGACGAGCTGGTAGCGCATCGTGCCGACGCCGTCGCCGTGATCAGGCGTGAGCGTCGGACGAACGTCGGCGACGATCGCACCGCCATCGTTGCCACGCACGTCGATCGCGGTGGTCGCGTACTCGATGACCTCGTAGTGGAACGTCGGGCCGTCGCCGTTCGAGATGTTGTTCTGCGTCGGCTCGATGCGCATCCACGCGAGCTTCGCGTGCGGGGCCTGCGAGAGCGGCTTCGCGGTGACGCGCTTGCCCGCGAGCTCGAGCGTGGGGGCGTCGGAGTAGACGACGCCGCCCGCGTCGATCACGGGGTAGAGCATGACCCGTTGATCCGCACGTGCGTACGCCGGGCGATCGGTCGCGACGCGCGCGCGGGAGGTCGCAGTGGGCGACGCGGAGGACGATGGCGAGGGAGCGTCCATCACGAGCGTGGCGATGCGGACCTTCGTGATCGGCGCTGTTGCAGTAGCGTCACCAATTTCGATCGTGGCTGTCTTTGTCGGTGTACGGCGATCAGTGCGCGATGCCGGGCGTTCGATTGCGGACGTATCTGCCCGCCCCGCGGGAGCTGCGCTGGAGGGGCTCGAGCACGCGGCGAGCGCCAACGAGAGCCACTTCATCATCGCGATCGGAGACACAGCAGTTTCAACGCGCGAGCTACCTCACATGATTCGAGGTGCGAAACGATTACCCCATCCAGTACGGAAATACCGTTGCTACATCGAGTGTTGTGATGGCAAGTTGTTCGAGTCGTCACCTCGATGTGAACCGCCCGTCGCGGGTCGCTGTCAGCCTGGGGTTCGGGACAACGAGTGGAGCTTTGGACATGTGGAACCTGGCAGATCGAGTGGTGAAAGCCGTCAGTGACGTGACCGTCGGGACCGTGATCGTGCTGGTGCACGTCGTGCTCGCCGATCGTCACAAGCGCTTGCACCCGCGCAACGCGCTCGGCACCGCACCGCGCTTCAACTGAGCGTCGACGGCGATCAGATCGGCGTGTACTCGCTGGTCAGCTTCCACAGGTCGGCGGTCGTGGTGATCAGCGGCATGCGCAGCGCGGGCAGTGGATGCGTTCGCTCGAACGCGAACACGACAGCGCGCACCGTGATCTCCATGCGCGCGTGAAACGCTGCGAGCACGAGCAACGCACCGGCTTCGGTCCACTCGTAGCCCGCGCGGCGCTTGCCCGCGGTCAGGAGATTCCTCACGGCGGCCACGTCCGCGGAGAGCTCCTCCGCTTGCTCGAACATCGGCACGTCGGGGAGGACACCAAGCTGGAGCTCGCCGCAGCCGAGATGGCCCAGGTAGTGATGCGCGAGCTCGTGGCCGAGGATGAACGCGACTTGCTCGTCGAACAGCTCGCGCTGCCGCAGGACCTTGGACCGGTCCGTGTGATACGCGGGCGCGTAGAACCCGGGCGGTGGCGGCTTCACGCCGTGCTCGGAGATCCAGTCGAGGTACTGGCTGCGTTTCTCCGACTCGAACACCTGGTCGGTGGCGGTGCTCATCGCGAGGTGCGCCACGATGAGGAGCATGCCGTCGCTGACGGCCACGATCGGCGCGCCGCCCTCGCCGCAGGTCGCGTACGCGTTGACATCGCCGAGCGCGTTGTCGAACTGCAGGTCGTAGTTCGCGACGCTCGCGCGCCGCTCGTCGGGCAGCGCCGCGACGAGCTCGCCGAGGATCGTCTGCGTGTGCGCGCGGAGCTGCGCGACGTTGACGCGGTTGATCGGGTCGATCCCCGCGCGCGGATCCGCGACGGGGCGAGGAGTCGTCGGTGCAGGGGGGGGGCATGCCACGAGCGCGAGCCCGACCCCGATCACGAGCAGTAGACGCATCACAGAAGGTGTAACGAACGAGGTCGAACCACGAGGTGGCAAAGGCGGGATCTCTTGGGAAGTGGCGCTCCGCCCGGAACTGTCGGACCATTCTGGTACGCGATCACCCGTGGACACGCTTGCCATCTCGGTTCGCCGCGCGAGCCCCCAAGACGCTGCGGCGGTTTCGGAGCTCGTCAACGACTGCTACCAGGTCGAACGATTCTTCGTCGACGGTGATCGCACGAACCCGGACGAGATCGCCCAGATGATGCGCACGGGCGTTTTCCTCGTGCTCGAGGACGCGACCGGGCTCGCGGCCGCGGTGTATCTGGAGCGTCGGGACGCCGCCCTCTACTTCGGGATGTTGTCGGTCCGGGCGGACATGCAGGGGCTTGGCCTCGGGACCCGACTCGTGCGCATCGCGGAGGCGATGGCCGAGGCGATGGGTGCGAGCGAAGTCACGCTGAAGATCGTGAACCTGCGAGAAGAGCTGGGGCGCTGGTACCGCAGCCTCGGCTATCGTGACGGCACCACGACGCCGTACACCCATCGGATGGTCAAGCAACCCTGTCATTTCGTCGAGATGTGGAAGCCGGTGGGTCAGGTAACGGCAGGGCGTCCGGTCGTCGGTAGCCTCGCGGTGGGCCTCGGCGCGGCATAAGATGTGGGTCGATGATCCGGCGCCTCTTCGTACCTTCGTTTCTGCTTAGTGCGTGTGGAGACGGCGGTGGCTTTCCGGATGCTCCGGGGCCGGACTCGCCCCCACCGACAGGGACATTTTCGCTCGCGTGGACCGTGACCGACGAGGGTGGCGCGCCGGTGACGTGCGACCAGATCGGCGCGCAGACGGTTACCGCCGTGCTGCGCAACCCGGCAGTGCAAGGCGGATCGACGGAGGTGTTCAGCTGCAACACCGGCATGGGGACGTCGCCCGGCATCGCGCCCGGCAACTACCAGATCGACTTCGAGCTCAATGGCTCGACGTCCACCTCGCCGGTGATCAAGACTGCGCCGCGCCAGGACATCGAGATCAAGAGCAACCAGAACACGGCGCTGATGCCGCTGACGTTCGCGGTCAACGCGACCGGAAACCTGGCGCTGTCGCTGTCCGCGCTCGGCGTGACCGCGGGCAACTGCGAGACGGTCGCGAACGGCGGCGCTGGCATCGATCAATTCACGATCACCCTCGAGAAGACGAGCGACCTTAGCTGCTCGGCGGTGACGTTCAACGTGTCGGCCGGCGCGATGGGAACCGCGGGGACGTACGTCGTCAACTGCGCCACCCCCGCGACGAGAGCGTGTCTTTATGCGGATCAGGTGCTGAGCGTGGGGAACGTTGCGTCGGGGAGTTATCGCATCCACGTGCGCGGCCGCAGCGGCACCGACTGCTACATCAACGACGACGTGTTCTCGGTCCCGGCCCTGGGAATGACGCTGACTCGGACTCTGAATCTCGCAAAAACCGCCGTCGCGTGTCCGTAACGTGACGTGATCCTCGACGAGACACGGCCGCGCGCGCGTGTATGCTTCGCCCGTGACGACGTGGACAGTCCAATCACGTTTTCACCAAACGGCGAATACTTCGCGTTTGTCCGCAACTACCCGCCTCAACGCGAAGCTTCATTGATCGTTGCCAAGCTGGACGGTTCTGAAGACCGCAAGCAGCTGACGAAAAAACGGCCTGATTCGCTGTCGTTTCAGGGGCCTTCGTGGTCGCCCGATGGGCGGACGATAGCCGTTGCTGCTGGGTCAGTGACTCCGGGCGAATCAATAGCTCAGGTGTTGGCGGTGAATGTCGAAGACGGAGCGGCTCGACCGATTGGCGATCAAACCTGGTCAAGCATCGGTCAGGTGGCGTGGCTGGGCGACGGCAGCGGAGTCATTTTCAGCGCGTGGCG
>JBJXGN010000130.1:0-19043 GCA_046160585.1 Kofleriaceae bacterium | reverse complement strand
AGCGCGTTTCGCTGCAGAGAAACTTGCTGGATAATGCCGAGCTCTGGCTGCTCGATTCCTGACTCCACCGTCGGAGTCGCCCCACGGATGGCCAGCGACGCCGAATAATCAAGGGCTCGGTGTTATGTCGCAGCGTGTGCCAGTAGCGCATCGGTAGCCCCGCGCGCCGGCAGATGCGCCCGATCACCCAGCTTGACTGCCCATCGCCTTTCGCGGACCCATCGAAGTTCCGCACCACGAACCCTTCACGGATCACATCCATCCGCTTCAGCGCTTCGTACAGCGTCGTGGTCATGGGCACGGTGCGGCGCGTTCGGCCTTTCGGCGTGGTCGTCTCACCGTTACAGGTCTGCTGATTGATCGTGATCGTCTTCGCGATCAGATCGACATCTTCCCGCCAGCGAAGCGCTTTGACTTCACCGACACGGAGTCCAGCTTCGCCGGCCAAACAGACACCGGCGTACCAGTCCTCCCCTTCGAGCTTCGCAGCTGCGAGGAGACGCGCGTACTGCGCGAAGTCCCACGCCACGATCTCGGGACGCTCGACCTTGAACATGCCGATCTTGGGCGACTTGGTCAGCACCTCGCAGTCGACGGCGTACTTCAATGCCTTCGAGAGGACCGCGAGGATGTTGTTGATGCGCTTCTCGCTCAGCTCCATCGCGACCAGATCCGCGCGAAGCTGAGCGACCTCCGACGTGATTTCGTCGAGTTGCATCGCACCAAATCGGGGCTTCAGATGATTCTCGTAGATGATCTTCTTCGAGCGAACTTCGGTGGGCTTGTTCTTCCTGCCCACCACCCATTCACGCCAGAACTTTCCATCGAACCACTCCGCGAACGTCGGAGTCTCCTTCCTCGTCGGCGCGCGGTCTGGATGCAACACGCGCTCGATGTGATCGAGCATCGCGCGCTCCGCGGCGACCTTGGTATTGATGTGAGTGGGCGCCGAGCCACTGATGCGCTCGCGCGTTCTGTCCAGTTTCTGAACCACGTGGCGGTATCGCCAACGCCCGTCTGATGTACGTCGAACCGGCATAGCTATCCTGCTTTCCGAGTCGACGTGGCCTTGCATAGTGACGAGTCCAACCATGACACGACCGCCCCTCGCCGGAACAGCAGTCGCTTGCCGAGACGCTGATGCGGGATCACGCCGCGACCGGCAAAGTCGTACACGGTGTTTCGATCGACACCGAGGAACGCCGCTACTTCGTCGGCGGTCATCACGTCGCTCTCTCCGCTGGTCGGCAGCGGTGCTGGTTCCGCCGGCGCGATCGGCTGATCGATCAACCGCTGAAAGGCGACGACGAATGTGCGGAACGCTTCGAACGCCTGCCGTTCCAAGAATTCACGCGACGGGGTCGCGCGCTCGATCTGCATCGTGGCCGTCGTGAGGTTTGCGTTGGCCACGGCCTTCACGACGCGAACCGCCGCTCGATGACATCGAGGTTCGCGCGCAGCCACAGAGCGACAATCGTTGGCTCTTGGAGAAGGAGCGTTCCCACCGCTGCCATGACATCCGGATCTTCGTCTTGCACCGCCGCCACGAAACTCGGCGTCAGGCGGACGAGTCGTTCGCGCTCGTGCGGCGTGAGGGCACCACCGATGGCGGCGAACTTCTCGTCGAGCGTTTGCAGGAAACCTGTCATCAGCTTCGACACGGGGACGAGCGGTGCGGGCTGCTTGCCACCGACTCGCCGCGCTCGCTTCCCCGCGTCTCTATGGAGCTGGAGTCGAACCAGATCGGCGAACACGAACACGCCGTCGACTGGATCCTCTGCTTGCGCCACGAGGCGTGCTGCATTCGCGGCGAGCTTCGTCGACTCTGCCTGCGCGTCGAGTCGGTCCGCCTCGGCCGATGCAGCGACCTTGAACTGCTGCCATCCATCCTTCATCGCTTGTCTCCTCTTCGTTCGGTCGTGTCTCGAGAACGGTTGGTCACGCAGCACCCTCGCTGCCGCGTTCGTGCTCGCGGATCGTGGCGATGACCTCGCGGCAATAGACGAGCGCTTCGTCCACCGCCAGCGGCCTGATCGTGTCGATGAACTTTGTCTGAGCGGCCTCGGGCCACTTTGCTGCAGCGGAAAGCAGCATCGCGGTCTCCTCCGCAGGTAGTTCCTTCTTGATCGCGATCACCAGGCGAAGCAGCTCCGGGTCCTTCATCACGCGCGCCTGGAGTGGCGTGGAGTGCGCCGTAGCCTTCTTCGCTTCGCGTTTCGCCTCGCCTTTGCGATGCGCGTAGTCGAGATCGAACAGATCACGCGCTTCGAATCCGCGGCTCGCGAGGTCGTCAGCCTTCGATGCCGACGGCTTGCTCTCGCCAGACTCGACTGCATCGCCGATTTTCGACGTCACGGCGCCCGGAGCTGCAGTCAAGAACCCCGGAATCAGATCCGCGACCTTCCCCGCGATCGCTTCGGAGAACGGCATCAAGAGATCGTAGGGATTCGTGGGTGCTGCCTGGGCCTCCTCTTCTTCGTCATCGTCCTCGTCGGAGTCCGTGGCGTCGTCGTTAGCGGCCGGCGCGGTCGCGGGCAGATACCGCGCCGCGTTTCGCGGTAGGCCTTTCACCGTAGCGATCGTCTTCGCGAGGTCCACCTGCGATTCGGCGACGAGCCGCAACGCATCCGAGTTCGTGCGCATCATCTGCGCCATCGTCTCGAGTGCGAACCGCAGATCAGTGTGCAGCGTCGTCGCGGACGTGTTGCTCGTGCGATCCGCGCGCAAAGCCAGCATCGGATCTAGCGCCGCGTTGCGATGTTCACGCGCTGGTGGTGTGAGGTCCCAGCGGGCTACGTGCTCGTCGGCGAGCGACTCGCCGAGCTGGTCGAGCGCATACACGCGATAGACGCCGACGCCACAGAGCTCGACGAGGTCCTCGCCGGTCGTGTGCAGCGGGAAGCGCAGCGGATTCTTGTCCGGTCCGCAGAGCTTGCGAGGTCGTCCAGCCGTCTCGCGCGAGAAACAGAACGCAGCCGTTCCAGCGGGGAGAGGGAGGAGGTTGCCCGCGGGGTCGCGGGCAAGCGGCGGATGGGTTTCGCGTCGGGGCGCGGTCGCGATGGTCATGCCCACAAACCTAAGGGAGGTAGTCGGCAACCTTTGCGGAGGAGGAGATCCCGGGCAGGATAAGCGGGGTGAGAAGCCCAGTTGGAACCTTCACGGAAGGCCTCTACGAAGACCTGCGTGAACCCTTCACGAAGCGTTCCGGCGACGCTTCGCCGCCTACTACCTCCGAGGTTCCACGTGTATCGCAAGGGTGATTTCGGCCAGGTCGCGCGCGCCTTTCGGGTGTTCGACGCGCTCCGCGGCTTCAAGCGTGGCCGGTGGGTGAACGAGATCGCTGAAGCGGTCGGCGCGAGCGAACGCACGGTTCGCCGTGACCTCGCCGAGCTGGCCGATGCTGGTGTCGAGGTCGAGATCACGAAGCAGGCGAACCGCGTGTTCGCTCGACTGACCGCGGAACGGAACTACTCGCCGGTCGCGATCACCAAGCGCGAACGATTCACGCTTCTCGCGGTGCGCCGGGTGTTCGATGTCTTCCGGAACACGCCGCTATTGGAAGACGTGCTCAGCGTATTGACCAAGCTCGAACAGCGCATGAGCGGCAAGGAACGCGCCGAGCTGAACGCGTATGGCGAACAGCTCGTGTACATGCCGGACCACGGAACGAAGTCGTACGCGGGCAAGGACGACGTGATCGACGCGATCCAGAGTGGAATCATCAACGGTCGCCTCGTTCGCTACCGCTACGCCGACGCACGTGGACGCGTGCGTGCGGGGTACCTCGCACCGTTTCGCCTCGCGATGTATCGCCACGGTCTCTATGCAATCGGTGCACAGCTCAAGGTCGCGTCCGACGACGTCGCCACGGCTCCGCTCCGCGTGTTCGCGATCGAGCGCTTCGAGGAAGCGGAGTACGAGAAGGCACATTCATTCCAGATCCCACCGGATACGAAGCTCCGCGATGTGTTGACGGGCGCCTTCGGGCCGCATCTGCCGGACAGCGCCGCGCCACACACGGTGATAGTCGAGTTCAGCGCGGAGAAAGCGCACCTCGTATCATCGCGCGAGTGGCATCCGACGCAGAGCGTGTCCAAGGTCGCTCACGGACGCGTACGGTTGACGTTCAGCGCTCCGAGTCTCGCGCCGATCGTTTCGTGGATCCTCGAGTGGGGGCCGCACGCGCGAGCCGTCGAACCGCCCGCACTCGTCGAACAGGTCCGATCGGAGCTGACCCGAGCGCTCGTGTTGTACGAGACGGCGCGTGAGCCGTAGCGAGGTCGGGTGTTGTACTAGATGCCGAGAGGCTGGGCGTTCGCGCGAGGCACGGGATCGTTCGCGTTCGTCGTCAGGGGAGCGCGGTATACGAACCGGCCGTGCCCGCGTCTTTTTCCACTTCGGCGATCAAGCGCGCTACGATCTCGCGTGTGACCAAGCGCGGCTCCAAACGCGATGCAGCCGATGCCGGCGCGAAAGAGATCGTGCTGCGCGTCGACGGTGGCGGGTGGCATCCCTCGACGGCTGACCCCGGAGCGATCCTGACCCTCGCCGCCGCCTACGTCGAAGGCCTGCGTGCTGTTGCGAAGGCGAGCGAGCTGCAGTTCACGCTGAAGGGCGTGACGATTCGCGACGAATGCGTAGCGATCGGAATTGGTGTCGACCGAGTTGCACCCGCGATCGAGGCGGCAAAGGAACTGAGCACTGCACTCCTCACGCGCGCGAGCCTGCAGGGGACGTCGATGGTCGTCGAACGGATTCGCGCTGCATTGCAGTCGCTTCCCCCAAACGTCTCGGCGACGATCAAGGTTGGAAAGCGGTGGCAGCGCAAGCTGGAACCCGATGCAGGACCTGCGCTATCCGAACCCGTCGGCGAGCTCACCACGCTTCGCGCGCGACCGATCCGTGCCGGCGGAGTCACGCCGGCGGTGCGGTTCAGCGCCGAGGGCGAGCGCGAGTTCACGTTGCCGTGCACCGAGGAGCTCTCGCGTGAATTGGGTGCGCATCTCTATCGAGAGGTAGAGATCGAGGCGTCGATCATCCGCACCGCGGACGGCCATATCGAGGATGGTCAGCTGATTGGCTTTGCCGTGGTGAATACCGACGAGGAACCGGCCGAGGCGTGGGAGCGATGGTTCAAGATCAATGGTTCGGGCTGGAACGACGAGAGTGTGGAGGCGTTCATTGGCCGTCGCGAAGATTGATCAGGCGCAACTGCCCGACGTTTGCGCACTCGATGCCGGAGTCATGCTGCTCGCGTTGCGCCAACGATCGCATCGGCCGGACGCACCGATCGCGATGGCGTTGTGGAAGGCATTGCTCAGCCGCGAGCGCGTGAGCCGCGGCGCGAAGGTTCTCATTCCTGCTCCGGCGCTCGCCGAGTTGATCCGCGGAGATCAAACGACCGAACCTCCGATGGTGCGTGGAATCGAGATCGCGTCGTTCACGCACAAGACGGCGAGGATTCTCGCGCGCACGTTTCCCCAGAGCTTCATCGATTCATCGAAAGTGGCAGGCGCTCGAGAGCACTACGTCAAGTACGACGCGCTGATCGCGGCGATCGCGATCCATCGCGACGCCACGTTGGTGACGCTCGACAAGTTTCTGCTCGAGCTGAAGGACCTGCCGATCAAGATCCGCACACCGGCCTCGTTCCTGAGCGCACAAACGGAGATGCCGCTCGGGCCGTGAGCCCACGAACGGCGGCGGACTCGTTCACTGTCGATGGCCTAAATCAACGTCGCAAATTGCGGCAGGGTGTCGATGGTCGCGTCACCGAATGCTCCTTGACGCCCGAGCAGCAGCTTCCCTAGCATCGACCGCTCACTGAAGTAGGGAGGCGTCATGAGGTCGATCCTTGTCGTGTCGTTGCTGGTCGCGGGTTGTCGGGCGGGGAGCGTCGCGGACGAGCCGATTGTCCTCGCAAAGGTGTCACCAATCAGCGTGTCCACTGACGGGGCGTGGAGCCTGTTCGACCGCAGCACGGGCTCTCGCTTCGAGCCCACCACCACGCCGGTGATCGCGCTGTTCGATCGCGTCGAGGATCTCGCCGCCATCAAGGTGTTCGGTCCCGCAACGGGATCGTTGCGCGTCTACGGACCTGGCCACGTTCCACTCGGGATCGAGGTGGATCTGTCGCGTCTCGGAGCCGGCTGGCACACGCTGGCGCTGCCGGAGGTCGTATCGACCTCGCTCCTCGAGATCGACGTCGGTGCCACGACGGGAACCTCCATCCCCGAGATCGAGATCTGGGCGCTGGATGATCGAGACGCAAGGACGACGGTCACGTCGACCTCCGTGGACCGGGTGGAGGTCCTTCCGGATCGCTGCACCGAGTTGTCCGTGAAGCTCGCGCATCGGCCCGAGGGGTTGTGGCGCGCGTATCTCGAGTATCAGCTGACCGGTGCCCTCCAAAGCTTCTCGGTCGAGCGCTCGATCAACGGCCGCGCGCAGTACGGCGGGGCGTGGATGCCGAGCAGCGCGCCCCACGCCGTGCGCGAGCAAATCGATCCCGACGTCCTTCGTGTCGGCGACAACGACGTGACCCTTTGCCTCCCTGGCGATGCCGAGAAGGGCGCGACGATCGAGAACCTCCGGATCGTCGGCGATCTCGATCGAGGGCGCGTACCCGTCGATCAGTTGCGTGTCGGAACATCGCGCATCGACGAGCTCGGCAAGGAGGGGCTCGACGTCCCAGCCGGCGGCACGGTGACCATCGATCTGCCCCGCCTCGTCTCGCCCGATGCGATCGTTCTCGACGCCGAAACGGCGACACCGAGCGAGGTCGGTTGTCTCGACCACACTGGCGTGCGCTCGACTCTAGTCGCGCGTGCGCAGCGCATCGATCGATCGCTCGCCGTCCAGTTCGGCGGTGGCGCCGCCTCGTGTCGGTCGATCGCGATGACGTTTGGTTCTGCCACTCACATCGCGACACTGGATGTGGTCGGCTCGGGTACGCACGAGCGCGTCGATTGGCCGCGCCTCGTCGTGACCAGCGCGCGCGAACACTTCGGGGATGTCGCGTGGGTCGGCGGGTTCGTGGCTCGTCCGCACGCGATGACCAGCGCGATCCGAGTTTCTCTCGACGAGACGCCGAACGCCTCGCTGACTGGTGAGTTCGGAGGGCTGCTCAAGCGCGAGGGACGGGCGACCTGGACCGTGCGAGTCGAAGGACGCTTTCCCGACGGGACCTCCTCGACCACCGACGTAGCGCTCGATGTCGATCGCTCCGTCGAGCGAAGCGACCCGACAACGAAGACGTCGACGAACGTCGCCGTGACGGCGCAGGCGGCGCAGTTCGGACGCGAGGGTGAGCAGACGTTGGTCCGCGCGGAACGTGACGCTCCGACCAAGATCCGGCTCGGATCGGCGATCGGTATCGACATCGCGCCAGGCGCTCTCGCTAAGGCGACTGACGTGTCGATCCGACACCTCGGCGATGATCGGGTTCCACCGCTCGACGACGGTCTCATCAACGTGACGGGGCCCAAGGGACACGCATACGAGTTCTTGCCGCACGGTCAGCGGTTTGCTCGCGCAGTGGAAGTCATCATTCCGTACGACCCTTCGCTGATTCCCGAGGGGATGAGCGTCGATGATGTCCACACGTACTTCTTCGACGAGAAGATCCGCAAGTGGCAGAAGCTGCCGCGTACGGCCCTCGACGTCGGACAACGCATCGCGCGGAGCAGCACCGACCACTTCACGATCATGATCAATGCCGTGCTCGCGGTTCCGAAGAACCCGACGCCGCTGTCGATCGATCCCACTGCGCTGTCGTCGATCGCTGCTGCATCGCCAGGCGCGAACATCGATCTGATCGATGCGCCAAGCGCGACCTCCACGGGAGATGCGCGAACGTCTCTGCCGATCCGGTTGCCCGGAGGGCGCGGCGCGTTTTCTCCGTCGCTCGCGGTGAGCTACGGGAGCGCGAGCGGCAATGGCTGGATGGGCTTGGGCTGGGACCTATCAATCTCGAAGATCGAGATCGATACACGGTGGGGCACACCGACGTACTTCCCGCCGGGCGATCCGCGCGCGAAGGAGCCACGATATCTACTCGACGGAGATGCAATCGTTCCGACCGACGAGACCGACGGTCCCGTGTGCGCGTCGGGTGTTCGCGGCCGACGGTTCCGCCCGCGCATCGAGGGCGGGTTCGCACATATCCAGCGCTGCGGCTCGAGTCCTAGCAACTACACGTGGGAAGTTCGAGATCGCGAAGGCACACGCTTCGTGTACGGCGGTGCCGGCGCGAATCTCGCGAGCTACGACGACGGCGGCATCTTCCGGTTCGCGCTGCGCGAGGTCGTCGACGTTCACGGAAACACGACGACGTTCCTGTACGCCGCTGACGTCGACAACGATGGCGAGCCCGCGCGCGAACTCTACCCCGCGAGCATCACGTACACCTCGCACCCAAGTCTGCCAGCCACATATATCGTGGAGCTCGATCTCGACGACGGCACCCGGCTCGATCCGATCAGTTCGGGCCGCGCGGGCTTTCAGATCGTCACGAAGCGCCTGCTTCGCGGTATCCGTGTCCGCCACGGAAGCAATCTGATCCGGCAGTACGTGTTCACGTACGAGACCGGTCAGTTCGGAAAGACGCTGCTCGCACGTGCGCAAGTGTTCGGGACCGCGGGATGTGCGGCGAGCACGAATGCCTTCTCCGTGCCCTCGTGTGCGAGCTCGCTGTTCCACGAGCACCGCTTCGAGTACGGGCAGGAAGACGAAGGATTCGAGGACACCATCGCGAAGTCGATCGATGCCTCGTTCGATGTGGCGTCGCAACCGCTGCATGCCGGGTTTACCGATCTGGCGAGCGGCGGCCTCGGGATCTCCGCGCAGATCACCGACGACATCTCCGCGGGTGTCTCGTTCGGGCTCACGACCGGCGGGCGTGACGAGCTGGTCGGAACCTACGACATGAATGGAGATGGCCTCCCCGATCAGGTCTATGCCGACGGCGATCAGGTCTACGCGCTGTACAACCAGTGGCGACCCGGAACCAACCCGTTCACGTTGTTCGCGCCGAGCACTGGCTCGCTCGTCGGCCTTTCGGCGATGGGCCACGAGCGTCGGTTCGCTTGGAACGTCGGTGCGAACATCGGTGCGGGCCCGGTCGGGGTCTCGGGGACGTATCGCAGCGAGGCCACGTCGGCGAGCCGGTTCCTGACCGACGCCAACGGCGATGGCTTCGTCGACTACCTTCGTGCGGGCGGCGCGCTTCTCGGCCAGCCATCGGGCGCGGACATGGTGTTCACGGACGCTCCGTTCGATGCGACCGCTGCGATCGATCCGCGGCGCGATCCGCTGCTCGGTGGGATTGCGAACGATCTATCCAGTCGGCTCGTGCTCGGCGATCCGGTCACACGCTGGGTCGCGCCGTTCACGGGGCATGTCGTGGTCACGGGGACGGTGCGCAAGGTCAACGCGGGTGGGGTCGATGGCTTCGCCGTCGACCTGGTTCACCAAGACTCTCTCCTCTACTCCGAGACCTTCGCGCCCGCAGATACCACCGAGCGCTTGTTGTCGAGCACGGGTGTCGACGTCGTCGCAGGTGAATCGCTGTACCTTCGCCTTCGCACCGGCGCAGACGACGGCATCGCGGCCGACGGGACGTTCACGGATCTTGCCGATGCGCGCTGGAGTGTGACGTACGACGAGGTCTGCGATCCGACGTGCGCGCCGATCGCTGATCCGACGGCGGCGCGCGAGCCGAGCGGCGCACCGATCTACTCGTTCGATTCGCGCGAGGACTTCCGCCTCGCCGGATCTCCGGCCTACGTCATCGTGCCCGCCAGCGGAACGCTGCGGCTCCGAGCGAGGTTGGGCAAGACCGCCTCGGTCGCCGACCTCCGCGCGTGCGTCCAGCGATTCCCCGCGGTCACGCCGAGCTTCGTGCCGGACCTCGACGCACCATGCAATGCGACGGGCACCGACGCGACCAACCTCTCGGGCACGATCGCGCTCGGCGCAGCGACATCGACGACGCAAGACATCGATTTGACGTTCCCGGTGATCGTCGGGCAGACGCTGATCGTCCGCGTGGAGTCGGACTTCTCGTTTGATCCGGCGAACGTCTCGCTCGCACCGGTGTTCGGACAGCCGTTCCTCGCGTACGACGAGGTCTGTCGTCTCGACAACTCCGCGGCGACCGACGTCGTCTGTACGATGGATCCAACCGTGATCGCCAAGGTCCGGCTTCCCGACGATCTAGGGCCGTCGCATGCGATCGTCCCCGCGCCAACGCGCCCGCTCGTCGCATCACAGGCGGGCGTGTTGTTGTTCAACCCGATCCTGCTTGGCAACGACGCACTCGTCTCGGTGCGCTCAGATCGCCAGGGACTCCTCGAGCAGGTCGATTGTCGCGTGGCCTCGTGTAACCCGCTCGTTCTGTCCGCGACGACGGTCACGGCGGGTGAGTCGGTCAGCATCGAGGTGGTTCGGTTCGGGTTCACGTTCGTTCCGCCGACGGTGAGCGGTGTTTATGCGGGCGGTCCGGCGTTCAGCGCGCGTGTTCATTCGCGTTTCGACGGCTCCACGTCGTTCGACGGCACCGCCTTCGTCGGTGGTTATCGCGGCTTCTTCGCGACGATCTGGAACGAAGCCAAGCCGTTAGCGCCCGCATCGCTCCTCTCGGCGTATCAAACGATTTTCCTTTTGACCGACGACGCGCTCGAAGAGTTGGTGCGCACCGCGATCCCGCCGACCGCTCGCTTCGCTTCCGGTCCACCGGCGAACGCGCCGGCATGGGTCGGGACAAGCTCAGCGGCATTCGTCTCCGCGCAGGCGATGCACGCAGGGGTCCTCGGTCTTTACGATGCGAGCCAAGAACCGGGCGAGCGTGGCGGCCTCACCCACAAGTATCTCCGCCTCAGCGCGACGACGTCGCTCGGCTTCGGCCTGAACCTGCAGCTGTTGCCGGATCCCTTCGGCCTCGGACTTGAGATGAGCGCGGGAACGAGCGACACACGGACGAGCTCCGATGCGGTCGACATGAACGGCGACGGAATTCTCGACGTGCTCGCCGGCAACGACACGTTCCTCGGTCGGCTCGGCACGGGGGTAGGTCCCGTCGAGAACGTCACGAGCTTGGGGACTGGCGATGGTTTCCGCCGACGCGACAGTTTCGACTACTCGATCGGGATCAACGGTGGCTTCGCGATGCCGATCGGCACGGCCAAAGGCCGAACGATCCGTGGCGAGATCTACAACCAAAGCACGAGCCTGGGCTTCTCGGTGGGCACCGGCTACTCGCTCAACCGCAGCCGGACCACGCACGATCTCATCGATCTCAATGCAGATGGGCTACCCGATCTCGTCCGCCGCACCGGCAACGCGATCCGCGTCCGATACAACCTCGGGCGACGGTTCGGCACCGAGGAGACGTTCGGTGCGATCGATCCAATCCTCGCGAACGCCCGGATCGATACGTTTCGCATTCGCGAGGATTCTCTCTCGTTCCTCGCGAGTCACGACGACGCGCTCGCGCACGACACGACGATCACGCAGCACATCACGAGGTCGTTCGGCCTGTTCTTCTACTCGACGTCGCACACGACGACGAAGACGGCGGTGCGCACGACGCGGCAACTGGCGGATCTAAACGGTGACGGCCTCCCAGATCTACTCGTGAAGGGTGGCGGCTGCGATGACCCGGACAGCGACTGCGACAAGAGGTTTCACGTCCAGTTCAATCGCGGCAGCGACTTTGGGCCACCCATCGTCTGGCCAACACCCGAGTGGGAAGTGCCGCTCTCGAGCCTCGGCGGATTGCCCGACTCGATCGAGATCACGGGGGCCGACGTGCTTGCGGGCACCGGCCTCTCGCGCGGTACCTCGGACAGCGACTCCCTGAGCATCCCGATTCCGGGCACGCCGGTCACCGTCAACGCCAACTACGGCACGAATGTCGATCGCGACACGTTCGAGCTCGCGCTCATCGACCTCGACGGCGACGGTGCGCCCGAGCACGTGCTCCGGCAAGAGGTCGGAAGCGGAACGCCACGGGTCTACGTAAAGCGCAACAAGATCACCGGCCGCGCAAATCTCTTGTCGAAGGTCCATCGCCCACTCGGCGGCAGCTTCACGCTTGCCTACTCGCGAGTAGGCAACACGGTCGCGGATCCGCACGGCCGGCTCGTCCTCTCGCGCGTCGAGGTCGACGACGGCGTCGACCTCGGGGCGTCGTTCGCGAGCCCGAACCTCGTCACGACGATGACATACGCCGATGGTCGCTACGATCGCAGCGAGAAGGAGTTCTTCGGGTTCGGCAGCGTCACGTTGCGCCGCGCCGACGGGTTGACGATCGAGACCGCGTACGAGAACACCACGTACGCGCTCAACGGTCGTGTCACCCGGCAGACGCGCCGCGATAGCCTCGGCGCGTCGTTCAGCGAACAGCGGACCCAGTACGACGTCCGCTCGACGCTCGATGCGAGCGAGGCACCGATCGGTCCAGCCGCGGACTGCCTCGCCGACCTTCACGCGCTGCTTTCGACCGAGGCGTGCACGCCACTGTTTGTGGTGGCCGTTCGCGAGGACGACGAGCGCACCGAAGGCGGAACGTTCGCCAAGATCCATACGACCCGCGATCTCGCGCACGATCGGTTCGGCAACGTGCTCGCCTCCATCGACGACGGCGACGACGCCATCACGACAGATAGCCTCTACGCGAGCGCGACCTATCAGAACGATCCGTCCCGTTGGATCCTCGGCCTGTCAACCTCGCTGGAGGTCCGTGCTGGATCGGCCACGGGTTCGCGCCTACGTGCACGGACCGGCACGTACGATGCGTTCGGCGATCTCGCGAGCATTTCGGTCGACACGGGCACCGGCATCGCGACGACGACACTCGGATACGACGAGTTCGGAAACCTCGTCGATGTGACCACACCGCCGAACGAGAGCGGCGAGTCGCAGACCGTACACGTCGACTACGAGCCGACGACGCGGATGTTCCCGACGGCCGTGACCGATGGCTTTGGCTATGCTTCCACCGCGACCTACGACCTTCGGTTCGGGACCGCGCTCGTCGAGATCGACACCAACCAGGCGCAGCTCTCGCGCACTCTCGATCCGTTCGGACGGCTTGTCGCGGTCCACGGTCCCTACGACACCAGCCTGCCAGGCGTGTCCCTTAGCTACGAGCCAACCGCGTCGCCACCGCGCGCCGTCTCGGTGATGCGCGCGTCGGCACCCGCCGACTACACCGGTCCGGTGCCGCCGCCCGTGACCACCGTGACGTTCGTCGACGGTTCCGGTTCGGCGATCGAGCTCCGCAAGACGGCCGTCGTGAACGGAACCCCAGGCATGACGACGACGGGGTTCGCATCCCACGACGCTGTCGGCCGCATGGTCACCACGTATCACCCGTTCTTCACCGCGGGATCCACGACCAGCACCGCGTTCGTCACGCCGATCGCAACGCCGGCGACGCACTCCGCGTTTGACGCGCTCGATCGCGTCACCGCGACCGCACACCCCGACGGTGCGATCGAGAGTGCGATCTACGAGATTGCACCCACGCCCGACGGCAACCTGTTCAAGGCGACGACGATCGATGCAAACGGCCATCGCCAGGAGACGTTCGCCGACCACCTCGAGCGCACGCGTGTGTTCGTCGAGCACCCGACCGCGACGACGTCGTCGGTCAATCGCTACGACTATCTCGCCACTGGCGAGCTCTCGCAGATCGTCGATGCCGAGGGAACCCAGACGCAACTCGCCTACGACTTGCGCGGTCTCCGCACCTCGATGGCCAACCCGGACACGGGCCTCATCGAAGATCGTTTCGATCTGATGGGCAATCGCATCTCGCTGATCGAGCCCAACCATCGCGCGCTCGGGGCGCAGGTCCGCTTCCTCTACGAGCGCGATCGCCTGCGCGGCGTCGACTACCCGTCGAAGACCGACGTCCAGTTCCTCTATGGATCGCCGGGCGCGCCAAACTTCGGTGCCGGTCGTCTCATCGAGGTGCGCGACGAGAGCGGGTCGCAGCAACATACGTACGGCGCAATGGGCGAGGTCCGTCGCACGCTGCGCACAGTGACCGACCCGGCGCCGCCCGGCGCGACGAAACTCTTCGAGTTCAAATTCACGACCGACTCGCTCGGTCGCCAGCTACGCCTCTCATACCCGGATGGCGAGCAAGTGACGAACAGCTTCGACGCGAGCGGCACTCTCGCGTCGGTCGTTGGCGCGGGTTCAGGATGGACGCAGACGTACGCCGACCAGCTGCAATACGACGTGTTTGGCAACCGAACCCGCACGCGCTTTGGCAACGGCGTGATCTCGACGTGGAACTTCGACCCGCTGCGCGTCCGGCTCGCTACCGCCACGACAACGCTGCCATCGGCGACGCGCGTGCAGGACGTTCGCTACACCTATGACCCGGTCGGCAACCCGACGCGCATCGAGAACGCACTGCCGACGCGACCGAACAACGGCCATCTTCCCGGCGACACCGTCGGAACGTTCACGTACGACGGCGTCGATCGACTGGTTCGCGCTGTCGGAAGCGGATCGTACTCCTCGAACAAGACGACAACGTACGATCTTCAGTTCGCGTACTCGCCGAGCCACAACATCGCCAGCAAGCAACTCCAACACTTGATCATCAACAACGGCGGTAACCCGCAGACGCCGAACGACACGAACTTCTCGTCGACGTACACCTACTCTTCGAGGCCACATCTTCCGAGTCGCGTCGGCGACGAAGATCTGACCTACGATCCTTCCGGCAACCTCGTCCGCAAGCAGAAGGTCGGCACCGGATCCCATCGAACCTTTGTTTGGGATGACGACGGCCGCATGGTCCAGGTCACCGGGCAAGGTACGAACCAGCGCAACGTGTACGACGCGTCCGGCGTGCGCGTGATTCGCAACGGCCAGGGTGGCACGACCGTCCTCGCCAGCGCGCTCTACGATGTCGATCAGGCGAACAAGGGACAGAAGCACGTGTTCGCGGGCGGCGCACGCGTCGCGACAGTACTCAAAAACTACTCAAGCGTCGCAGCGCCGAGCCTGCCGAACCAGCCTGGAACGCCGTTCTACTTCCACGCGGATCATCTGGGTTCAAGCGGAGCTGTTACGACGGCTTCCGGGACGCTCAACGACGCGCACGACTACTTCCCAGATGGGCAAATCTGGATGGCATCAGGTCCTAAAGAACCCGTTGCCGGTTATCTATTCAACGGTAAGCAATTCGATCCAGAGACTGGGTTTTACGATTTCGGTCAGCGGCACTGCGATCCAAGAACAAGTTTATGGCTTGGCATCGATCCCCAACTTACAGCCCCCATGTCCGGACCAGGGACGCTGGTCGGCCGTCCGATAACGTTTTCGCCACAAGCATTTTCCGGCCACAATCCAGTCGCGGCGGTAGATCCAGACGGTCGAGACTTCATCTGGAAACGCGGAAAGACATATGAATTTGTTCCCGAACAATACGGCCCCAATGCCGGTCAACCCGGTCTTCCGGTGGTTGCCGACCGGGCAGGTGCCGTCCGGATGCAACAGGAGAGCAACGCCGCACTTGCGCGGACGGGTACGCCATCAGCCTCGGCGCTTGGACTAGGAGGCACACTCGCCGCTTCGTTCAGCAATGGCGGTTCTGCCGTTGGACGAACAGTATCGCAGGCAGTCGTTGGCGCCGTGTATCACACAGTATGTCTCTTAGGTTGTAATGAAGCCTGGGCACCGGGTCCAAACGTACAGACCCATCCTGGACCATCCACCTGGGATGAAGTCAAGAAGTACTCTACTTTTGCGGCTTCGACGTTAATCCTGGGAATGGTGGTCAAAGGTGGCGGGGGCGCAGCAAAATCGGAAGTGCCGCATTCCGCAACGTTCACTGTGACGACCGCTGAGAATACGACACGTGTTGTTGGCAACGCCATTAGTCGGCCAATGACGAAAGCAGAAAAGCTTCTCGGGAAATGGTTGTCGCGATTTGCGGTTCACACCGAGGCTCGCATTGCGCGCACGGCGGGTGTCCGACCGGGCGAGACGCTAACCATCGACGGCATTCTGCCGCCCTGCAACCTCTGTAAGAACGCGCTCAACAAGCTTACTGGAAGCCTTCCCGGATCGAAGGCAACTTACACGTGGTTCGATGAGGCGACGGGAGCTCTCAAGACATGGACCAGCAAGGGCGGCAGTCGGCTCGAACAGTAAGACGGGACACAACATGATGACTATTGAGCATGTGGTTAGGTGCGTGCAGACGATTTTTGGTCCACTTCGTCCAAGCGATGGCGTGAGCGAAGAGGAGATCTTGACAGCCGAACATCGAATGAAGGCTTCACTTCCGAATGCAATCCGAACCCTCTATCGTCAACTTGGTAAACACGCGATGCATGAGTACGGAAGTCGCATGGTCGATATACAGGAGCTCGAGATACTGGATGGTATGCTCAAAATATGCGTGGAAGAGCAAGGAGTGACGAATTGGGCAATCGCTGGGGATAGTCACATTCCAGACCCTCCAGTGCTGTCGTACGAAATCGAGAATGGGCGCGAAGTATATGTGCCAGAATTTGCGTCATTCTCAGAGTTTGCGTGTTTCCTCGTGAGTTGGAAAGTAGCGGCTGGAGCGTTGCCGGCCGTCGGGATTCGGACCGCTGACGACGGTCAGAATGCGGAACCCATTGCTAACCTGGAGTCAGTTGGAGAACTTATGGTGCAGACCGACGGTGCGCATATCCGATGCGAGTCGGGCGGAATTGTCGTCATGCAACCTGATGGCTATCTGTTGATAGGCGCTCAGACGAAGGATGCATTCGAGCGAATAGCGGATCGGATGGGAGTCCTGCATTGGGAGTACCTATCGTGGAGAGACGGATAGCACGTTGTGTGAACTTCAATGCACGAATCGAGAGCCGTCACGATCGGAGCAATGGGTTTGCGGAGGAGCGGAAGATGGCAAAGAACCCTTCAAAGATCGTTCTGCTTGCCTGTTTAGCGACGACGATGCTCTCCTGCGGTGATCCTCCGACGAATGACGGTGGACTGGCGGGCAGTGGTGGACTGCCGGTTTCGTTTGGTGCGCCGCTCGTCCATTTCCTCGCGAACGGCGCAGGCATCTATCGGCTGGAGGATCTGAATGGTGACGGCGATACCAACGAAGCCGATGAGCTGACGCTTGCGGCAGCGGCAGTCGTGTCGGAGCTCGTTGGGATCGACGATTGGTCGGTGATCGCCGCGCTCGGTTCGAGTGCACCTCGCCTGGAGCTGTTCCGGGACGGTGACCACGATCGAATCTTTGACGAAGGTGAACGAAGCGTTTGGTTCGACGGCGCTTGGCCTGTCGCCATGTCGTCCATCGACCAGATCCTCCGAGGTCCGGCCGGGGCAATCTACGTCGTATCGCAATTGCAGCCGTCGTATCGACAAGCGATTTTCAAGCTCCTCGATGCGAACGGTGATGGGGACGCGAGCGACGCTGGTGAGATTTCCGTGGAGGCGGATTTCACGTTCTCGGAATTCGTCGGCGGGATGGCTGTCGATGCTACCGGTGCGGTCTGGTTCGTCGTGGACAGCGGCTTGTACGTCGTCAGGGATGGCACGCCACACCTGATGCTCGACGCGGCGTCGTCGGGAACGCTGAACCTCGAATTCACGCTCAGTAGCGTTGGTGCCCTTCCCGATGGAAGGGTCTTGTTCACGCAGGGCGGAGGGTTCGGTCGAGAGTCGGCGTTGTATGGTGCACGGGACACGAACGGCGACGACGCGCTGACAGAAACTGAGCTCGAGCATTTGTGGGGTTCCGACGACTACGGTTGGTACGCCGTCTCGTATCTCGATGTGCTCGCAGATGGCTCTATCTCGACGGAGAAGATCTATCGGTTGGTAGACGCCGATGGGGACGGACGTTTCGCGACGCCGGGTGAAACCATGAACACGCACTACTTTCGATTTGCCGAGGCCAACGGACAATTGGATCCAGGTCTCGTCTACACGAGGTCGTCGGTGCTCGTTGCGGGCGGTGTTGCCCCGAGACCTCCCGAGGGGTGCATCTGGATTGGTGGCAACTGGGAGCTCCGCAACACATGCAGTCCGATCAACCCGAGGCGATGCCAGGTCTACCAAGACGGATGTCACGTCGAGTTCGAGTGCTCGGGGTACACGCTGGTCGGCGACTTGTCCGGCGACGCGCTCGACTATCACACCGGATGTGCCGCATCGATCCATGGGCTGGAGTTCGAAGGCCGCTGCACCGAGCCCGTGGAATGCACCATGAACTTTCGCCACTGGAGCGCGATACCGCTGGAGGAACGGCCCTGAAGCCCGAGCGTGAGCTTCAGCGTGGCAAAAGTTTGTCACGCTGCACCAGATCCGGACGGATCAGCCCGGACGACACCGGATGGAGGATCGAGCTAACCCGTGATGACGACTGCAAGGCCACGTGACTCTGGTTGTTCGTGGGTCGTTCTCACGGGGTTCGAGTCCCCCTTCGCGCACGAGACACTGGCCGACTCCTCACCGGCCCGACCGAAAGTGTTTTCCACGGGTTGTGCACCGTGGAGAGCGGCCCCAGGGATGACCTGGAGAGTCCGCTCTACTTTCGCAGCGGCAGCCACGTCCTGGTCGCGATGATCTCGAGATCATCGATGCGAACGCGCGCGAATGTGCACGTCATAGACTGATTGCCCATGAGAACGAAGCTCCCCCTCGTGGTCGGTGCGATTCTGATTTCTGTGGTGGGAGCTCGGTCGGAGGCCGCACCGAAGTCGACGGCCCCCAAGGCAGCGTGCGTACCGGCCGACGTGACATCGCCCCGGTTCGTCACCGCGAACGGCAGGACCACGATGTGTCTCGCCCACAACGGCGACCAGCCGATCGAGACCTGCTTCGCGTTCAGCCCGACCGCCGCACCCAAGGTAGTGCGGACGGCGCCAAAGGCTGCAAAGCGGTAACCGGTGCAGCGCCCCCGTACCCTGTCGGCGCCGATCGGTTCCGCGAAATCGGGGACCTACGGCGCGAGGGGTAGGTCGCTGGGGCCTGGGGACGATTTCGCGGTCTGGAGCGGCGGCTCAGGG